>NZ_JAETWA010000037.1:168535-194634 GCF_016774335.1 Luteimonas saliphila
GCTCTCCGGGCGAAAACTCGACTCTGACCCCGGGTCTGCCCCGGCCGGCATCGATCACAGCCGGTAGGCCACTGTCTTCATCAGCTTCGATGCCGCCGCCATCAGCGCCGGGATCGGCTGTGGCAGGATGCGGGCGCCGGCGAGTTCGGCGCTGTCGGCGTGGCGGGCCTCGTCCTGCTTCATCTGGCGCAGGATCTCGCGGCTGCGCTGGTCGGCCTCCGGCAGGGTCTGCAGGTGTTCGTCGAGGTGGGCCTCGACCTGGCGTTCGGTCTCGACCACGAAACCGAGGTTCCAGCCGTCGCCGCGCAGGCCGGCCGCCACCCCGAGCGCATAGCTGCCGCCGTACCACAGCGGGTTGAACACGCTGGGGCGGCTGTCGAGCTCGCCCAGGCGGTCGGCGCACCAGGCCAGGTGGTCGGTTTCCTCCTGCGCGGCCTCCAGCAGGTGCTCGCGGGTCGCCGGTTCGCGCGCCACCGCGGCCTGGCCGAAGTACAGGCCCTGGGCGCAAACCTCGCCGACGTGGTTGATTCGCATCAGCCCGGCGGCATGGCGGCGCTCGGCCGGGTCCAGCTCGACGTCCGGGGTGTCGGCTGCCGGGTTGGCGCGGCGGGCCGCGGGTTGGCCGAACACCGTTTCCAGCGCGCGCTGGGCCTCCACCAGCAGCTGGTCCAGGGGCTCCAGCCGGCGCGGGGAGGCGCGAGGCGGGGCGGGACGGGTGGCGGGCAACTGCGGGGCGGGGGAGGCAGGCATCGGGACTCCGGGTGGCCGCGGACCTGCGCGGCCACGGCTCTGGCGGGGACCCCATCGTCGCCCGTCGGCCCCGGGGATGCCAGCGTGGCGGGACCCAACTTGCGCGTGGCGGCGCCGAAGGCTAGAATTCCGCTTCTTTTTCCCGCAATCACAACGCGTGGTGACGTTCCGCCGCCCCCGAGGCCCCGGAACCAGCCCGACCAGGCACCCCGCCCGGAGTCATTTTCGATGAAGACCTTCACCGCCAAGTCCGAGACCGTCCAGCGCGACTGGTATCTCGTCGACGCCACCGGCAAGACGCTGGGCCGCCTGAGTTCCGAACTCGCGCGCCGCCTGCGCGGCAAGCACAAGCCCGTCTACACCCCGCACGTCGACACCGGCGATTATCTGGTGGTGATCAACGCCGAGAAGATCACGGTGACCGGCAACAAGCTGGCCGACAAGAAGTACCACCGCTTCACCGGCCACATCGGCAACCTCAAGACCGAGTCGCTGGCCCAGGCGCTGGCGCGCCACCCGGAGCGGGTGATCGAGATCGCGGTCAAGGGCATGCTGCCGAAGAACACGCTCGGCCGCGCCATGTACCGCAAGCTCAAGGTGTACAAGGGTGCCGAGCATCCGCACGCCGCCCAGCAGCCCCAGCCCCTGGATATCTAAACGATGGCTATCACCCAGAACTACGGCACCGGCCGTCGCAAGTCCTCCACCGCCCGCGTGTTCCTGCGCAAGGGCAGCGGCAGCATCACCGTCAACGGTCGTCCGCTGGACGAGTTCTTCGGCCGCGAGACCGCGCGCATGATCGTGCGCCAGCCGCTGGAGCTGACCAAGAACACGGAAAGCTTCGACATCCTCGTGACCACCACCGGCGGCGGCACCACCGGCCAGGCGGGCGCGATCCGCCTCGGCATCGCCCGGGCGCTGGTCGAGTACGACGAAACGCTGAAGAACGACCTGCGCAAGGCCGGGTTCGTGACCCGCGACGCGCGCGAGGTCGAGCGCAAGAAGGTCGGCCTGCACAAGGCACGCCGCGCCACCCAGTTCTCCAAGCGTTAATCGGCATCGACGCCACCGCGCCGCGGTGGCGTTACAATCGGTTCCATAGCCCCGTCGCCAAGCGGTAAGGCACCTGACTCTGACTCAGGCATTCGGTGGTTCGAATCCATCCGGGGCTGCCAATCCGCGATACGAAAAGACCCGCTCCGGCGGGTCTTTTCGTCTCCGGCGCGTGCACTGGCACCGGACGCACGGATGCTGGCGCGGAGGCTGCCGGTGCGTCGGGCCCGTGCGGCGCCTCGATCCAGGCGAACGCCGCCGCAGGGCGTGCGTCACCCGGTCGCGATCGCCGACCGCCCCGGCGGCCACGCCCGCCTCCCGATTCGGGCCCGCCGCACGGCGGAATCCGGCGATAATCCGCCGATGACGGCTCCGTTCCCCCCGCCCCTGTCCGAGGTCCGGCAGGCGCTCGACGACATTCGCGCGCGCGGCTTCGCCGTGCTCCCGGCGGCGGCGCTCGCCGAGCTGGCGCAGGCGCGCGGTGAGGATTTCGCGCGCCTGGAGGAAGGCTGGAACGACCTGCCGCCCGATGGCTACCTCAGGGATGGCGGCCGCTACCGCAGCCGCCGGCATTCGTGCTTCGTGGTCGAGGGCGACGAGGTGCGCCAGGCGCCGCACCGCGCGCACTGGCAGTCGCTCGACTACAACGCGCTGCACGGCGGCATGCTGCGCATGTTCGAGCCGATCGCGCCGGAGACGGTCGCCGCGCCGGCCTGGTCGTCGCTGCTGCGCGGCCTGGGGCGCTGGTGCTCGGCACTGAAGGGCGACCGGCCGTGGTACGTCGAGGCGCACCAGTTCCGGATCGACACCACCGACGGCATCGGCCGGCCGACGCCGGAGGGGGCGCATCGCGACGGTGTCGATTTCGTCGCCGTGATCCTGGTCGCGCGCCACGCCGTCAAGGGGGGCGAGACCCGCGTGTTCCAGGCCGACGGCCCCGACGGGCAGCGCTTCACCCTGCTGCAGCCGTGGTCGCTGCTGTTCCTGGACGATGCGCGCATGATCCACGAGTCGACCCCGATCCAGCCGGCCGACGACGCCGGCGGCTACCGCGACACGCTGGTGCTGACCTACCGCGCGGGTGGCTTCCAGGGCGACGACTGATCGCGGCGTCCCTGCGGCTGTCCGCGGCGCGATCGCCACGACCGGCGCCGGCGACTCGTTACAATTGAAATCCTGATCCGGCGGCTGGAGCGGCAATGAAACTCGGTTCCCTCAAGGAAGGCGGCCGCGACGGCACCCTGGTGGTGGTCTCGCGCGACCTGGCGCGCGCGGTCCGGGCCACCGGCATCGCGCCGACGCTGCAGCGCGCGCTGGAGGACTGGAGCAACACCGCGCCGCGCCTGAATGCGCTGGCGCAGTCGCTCGAGTCCGGCGATGCCGACGGCGTGTTCGACCTCGACCCCAACGCGCTGGCCGCGCCGCTGCCGCGTGCCTACGAGTTCCTCGACGGCAGCGCCTACCTGCCGCACGTCGAGCGCGTCCGCCGGGCGCGAGGCGCCGAAGTCCCGGAGAGCTTCTACACCGACCCGCTGATGTACCAGGCCACCAGTGCCGGCTTCCACGGTCCGCGCGATCCGGTGCGTGTGGTGAGCGAGGAGTACGGGATCGACCTGGAGGCCGAGATCGTGGTGATCACCGACGACGTGCCGATGGCGGTCACGCCGGAGCAGGCCGCCGCGCACATCCAGCTGGTCGGCCTGGTCAATGATGTCTCGCTGCGCAACCTGATCCCGGGCGAGCTGGCCAAGGGGTTCGGTTTCCTGCAGTCGAAGCCGCGCTCGGCGCTGAGCCCGGTGTTCGTCACCCCGGACGAACTCGGCGATGCCTGGCGCGACAACAAGCTGCACCTGCCGCTGCTGACCCACATCAACGGCGAGTGGTTCGGCGCGCCCGAGGCGGGCGTGGACATGCAGTTCGATTTCGCCCAGCTGGTGGCGCACGCGGCCAGGACGCGGCCGCTGTCGGCGGGGACCCTGGTCGGTTCCGGCACCATCGCCAATCAGGACACGTCCACCGGCGCGTCCTGCTTCGCCGAGCGGCGCACGGTCGAGGCGCTGGAAACGGGCGCGCCGGTGACGCCTTTCATGTCGTTCGGCGACCTGGTCAGGATCGAGATGCTGGACCGCGAGGGGCGCAGCATCTTCGGCGCGATCGAGCAGCGGATCGAGCGTCAGGCGGCGCCCTGACGGGCGGGGGGTTGGCGCGACGAGTGGCGAACGCGACTCGCGCGGCGCGGTCAGGATGACCCGTTGGGTTGCGCGACGGCCGGAACGGGCGCCGGAACGCGTATGGGGTGGATGGTGCGGCGCGAAGGCGGGGACGCGCAGGGGTGCGCGACACGACATGCCGCACGCGTGCACTGCCATGCGTCAGCGCGCACCGGTCCTGCGGCCGGGCGCGCGGGGCCGCCGCGGTACGGGCGCCACCTCGAAGGCGGCATGATCGGAAGTGGACCACTGGCCCAGGGGGCGCCGGCGTGAACGAAGAACTGCGGTTGTATTCCTACTGGCGGTCGAGTGCCGCCTACCGGGTACGCATCGGGCTCAACCTCAAGGGGCTGGCCTACGAGACCGTGCCGGTGCATCTGTTGCGCGAAGGCGGCGAGCAACTCGCCCCCGGATTCGCCGCCACCAACCCGCAGAAGCTCGTGCCGGTCCTGCAGCACGGGCAGCGGCTGTTCCGGCAATCGCTGGCGATCCTCGAATACGTCGACGAGGTCTGGCCCTCGCCGCCGCTGCTGCCCGCCACCTCGCGCGAACGCCAGCGCGTGCGCGCGCTGGCGCAACTGGTCGCGGCCGACATCCACCCGCTCAACAACCTGCGGGTGATGCGTTTCCTCGAACAGGACTGGAACGTACCGCAGCCCGAGCGCGACGTCTGGATCCGGCACTGGATCACCGAGGGCTTCGAGGCCTTCGAAGCGCTGTTGCAGGATCATCCGGCGACCGGCACGTTCTGCGATGGCCACATGCCGACGATCGCCGATTGCTGCCTGGTGCCGCAGGTCTACAACGCCCGGCGCTTCAGCGTGGACATGGCGCGCTACCCGACGATCGTCGCGATCGAGCAGGCCTGCCTGGAGCTGCCCGAGTTCCGCGACGCGGCCCCCGACCGCCAGCCGGACGCGCCGCAGCAGGCGTGACGCCGTGGGTAGCGGCTGCGGCGGATCAGTGCGAGGAGCCGAACACGTCCGCGTAGGGATCGTGTTCGCCGGTCGCGCCTTCGGACAGGCGGAACTTGAGATCCAGTCCCTCGCGCGAGTCGGCCGCGCGCAGCGCGGTCTCGCGTTCGATCCGGCCTTCCTTGAACAGCCGGTACAGGCACTGGTCGAAGCTCTCGATGCCTTCCTCCAGCGACTCCTCCATCGCCTGCTTGATCTCGTGCACCTGGCCGCGGCGCAGCAGGTCGCGGATCATCGGCGTGTTGATCAGCACTTCGGTCGCGGGCATGCGGCGGCCGTCGACGCCGACGACCAGGCGCTGCGAGATCACCGCGCGCAGGTTCAGCGCCAGGTTCATCAGCACGTTCTTGTGCGCGGCCTCGGGGAAGAAGTTGAGGATGCGCTCGATGGTCTGGTCGGCGTTGTTGGAGTGCAGTGTGGCCAGGCACAGGTGCCCGGTCTCGGCGAAGGCGATCGCGGCCTCCATCGTGGTCGCGTCCAGGATCTCGCCGATCAGGATCACGTCCGGCGCCTCGCGCATCGCGTTCTTGAGCGCGTTGTGGAAGGCGTGGGTGTCGAGCCCGACCTCGCGCTGGTTGACGATCGACTTCTTGTGCCGGTGCAGGTACTCGATCGGATCCTCGATGGTGAGGATGTGCCCGGAGGTGGTGCTGTTGCGGTAGTCGATCATCGAGGCCAGCGAGGTCGACTTGCCCGAACCGGTGGAGCCCACCAGCAGCACCAGCCCGCGCGGGGCCATGATGATGTCCTTGAGCACCTGCGGCAGCTGCAGCTCCTCGATGGTCGGGATGGTGCTGCGGATCGCACGGATCACCATGCCGACCTCGCCGCGCTGCTTGAACACGTTGACGCGGAAGCGCCCCGAGTCCTGCAGCGAGATCGCCATGTTCAATTCCAGGTCGCGCTCGAACTGCGGCACCTGGCCCTCGTCCATCAGCGAATAGGCGATCTTCTTCACCATGCCGGTCGGCAGGCCGGTGTTGCCGAGCGGGTAGAGCTTGCCCTCGACCTTGATGTAGACCGGCGCGCCGGTGGTCAGGAACATGTCCGACGCGTTCTTTTCCGTCATCAGCTTCAGGAAATAGCCGATGTCCATGTATGAACCCCCAATGGCCCGCCGGGGCGTTTGCGAATCCGGCGAAGGCTGATGACAATGGCCGGACACCCACCCCGCGGGACGGCCCCCCAATGCCGGCAAGCTTCGCACAATTCAGGTTGACGCTGCAGGCACTGGTGTGCGGATGCGTGCTCGTGCTCACGGCTTGCGCGAGCATGCCGCCGCCGACGGCGGAATTGAACACCGCCCAGCAGGCGGTGTCGCGCGCCGCCGATGCCGATGCCGACCAGTACGCCGCCGATGAGCTCGGGCGCGCCCGGAGCCTGCTCGCGCAGGCGCAGGCGGCGATGGCGGCGGGTCGCGAAAGCGATGCGCGCGACCTCGCCACGCGGTCCGCCGCGCTCGCCGGACTCGCGTCGGCGCGCAGCCGGGAAGCCGCGACGGAGGCCGAACTCGGCCAGCGACGCGCGGAGATCGCCGACCTGCGCCAGCGCCTGCGGATGGAGGACGCACCATGAGCACCGGACTGCGGCTTGCCGCCTGCCTGTCGCTGCTGCTGGCCCTGCCCATGGCGCGTGCGGCCGATGACCCGGAGGCCGCGCAGCTGACGCAGCGGCTGGTCGCGATCGAAGCGGACGCCTCGCTCAGCGGCTTCGCTTCGCTGGAGCGCCTGCAGGCGCGGCAGGCGGTCGACGCACTGGTGAGTGCACGCGCCCGCACGCGTCCATCGGCGCTGCAGATCGCGCAGTGGCGGGTGGAAACCGCCGAGATCGCGGCGCGTACCGAAGCCGCGCGACGCGAGATCGACCGACTCGAGCGCGAGCGTGCCGACCTGCTGCTGGAAGCCAGTCGGCGCGAGGCCGCGCGGGCCCGCCAGGAGGCCGAGCGCCTGCGCATCCAGACCCAGATCCAGGCCGAGGAAACCGCGCGCCTGCGCGAGGCGGCCGAGGCCGAGTCGATGGCCCGGCAGGAAGCCGAAACCGTGCTCCAGGGCGTCTCCTCGCGCGAGGCCGCCCGCCTGCGGGCCTCCCGCGAGCGGGCCGCCGAGCTCAAGCGCCAGGAAGAGGAACTGCTGCGCAGCCTGGAGGGGGACGGGGCACCGCCGCAGCCCTGACTCGCCGGCTTAATCCCTTTCAAATTCAACCATTTGTCGTCCGGCGCATGCGCCGGATCGCTGCGTTCCGGCGATCGGATCTGAACGCCTGCACAAGGCCGGCCGATTCGTGATCCGCGCCCGGTCGGGACCTTGCCGGTGGCCCTTGTCGACCCCCGCAGGGAGGAGTAGGGTCGGATACCCAGGCGGCAGCTTTTCGCTCCAGCCGCCTGGCGACCGAGCCAGACCGACGATGACCGAGCCGATCCCGCACCAGCTCCCCAGCACCGGCAGCGCAGTCCGCCGGGCGGGGCGTGCAGGTGGGGGTTGCCGCTTGCGCCCGGTCTGCCACCCGAGACGACGCCCCGTGCCCTGACCGGCCGGGGCGTTTGCATGTTCGCAGGAGGATTTCCATGTTCGAAGGGCAACCGCAGGCGGAACTCGACAAGCTGATCAACGACAACCGGGAGTTCAAGCAGCTCTACCAGCGCCACAAGGAACTCGACAAGAAGGTGCTTGATGCCGAACTCGGCGTGCTCCCGATCGACGACACCACCCTGTCGCAGATGAAGCGCGAGAAGCTCGCTGCGAAGGACCGCCTGACCCGGCTCTACGACACCCTGCAACACTGACGTTTTCCGAAGTCACGGGCGGCGGCGGCCATCCTCGTCGGCCGCCGTCGCCCGTGTGCTGTTGGTCGTCGCGCGACCCGCCCCGTATGGCTGCGCACGGCCCGGTGCGATAATCGCCGTTCCTCCGGCTGCCGCATCGAACGCGCATGACCATCCACGCTTCCGTCCTCGAGCTGATCGCCCGGACCCCGATCGTCAAGGCGCAGCGCCTCGACGCGGGCGTGTGCGAGCTGTACTTCAAGCTCGAGAGCCAGAACCCCGGCGGATCGATCAAGGACCGCATCGGACTGAAGATGATCGAGGCCGCCGAGGCGCGCGGCGACCTCCGGCCCGGCGCCACCCTGGTCGAGGGCACCGCGGGCAACACCGGCATCGGCCTGGCCTTGGTGGCTCAGCAGAAGGGCTACCGGCTGGTGCTCGTGGTCCCGGACAAGATGAGCCGCGAGAAGATCTTCAACCTCAAGGCGATGGGCGCCGAGGTGGTGCTGACCCGTTCGGACGTGGCCAAGGGCCATCCGGAGTACTACCAGGACCTGGCCGCCCGGATCGCCGCGGAGACGCCCGGGGCCTACTTCGTCAACCAGTTCGGCAATCCCGACAACCCGGCGGCGCACGAACACGGGACCGGGCCGGAAATCCTGCGGCAGATGGCCGACGCTGGTGGGCTGGATGCGGTGGTGTTCGGCTGCGGCAGCTCGGGCACGATGACCGGACTGTCGCGCTGCTTCGCCGAACATGCCCCGGACGTGGAGCTCGTCCTGGCCGACCCGGTGGGCTCGATCCTGGCCGAATACATCAACGAGGGCACGCTCAGCGACAAGTCGGCCAGTTGGATGGTGGAAGGGATCGGCGAGGATTTCCTGCCGTCGATCTCCGACTTCAGCCGGGTGAAGAAGGCCTACGCGATCAGCGACAAGGAGAGCTTCCTGGCCGCACGCGAATTGCTGCGCACCGAAGGCATCTTCGGCGGTTCCTCCACCGGCACGCTGCTGGCGGCGGCGCTGCGCTACTGCCGCGAGCAGACCGTGCCGAAGAAAGTCCTGGTTTTCGTCTGCGACACCGGCAACAAGTACCTGTCCAAGCTGTACAACGACTACTGGATGCTCGACAACGGCTTCCTCGAGCGCGAGCAGCACGGCGACCTGCGCGACCTGATCCTGCGTCCGTACTCGCAGCGCGACACCGTGGTGCTGGCGCCCGGCGACCTGCTGGTGACCGCCTACCAGCGGATGAAGCTGTATGAGATCTCGCAGCTGCCGGTGATGGACGGCGACCAGATCGTCGGCATCCTCGACGAGAGCGACGTGTTGTTGCACGTGTACGGCGACGAATTGCGGTTCCGCGACCCGGTCTCGACCCCGATGGTGCGCAAGCTCGACATCCTCGACGTGAAGTCCCCGGTCGAGTCGCTGCTGCCGGTGTTCGACCGCGGCCATGTCGCCATCGTCGTCGACGGCCCCCGGTTCCTGGGCCTGATCACGCGGATCGACCTGCTGAACTGGCTGCGAAGGCGGGTGCACTGAAGGCCCGGCCGGGATGGGCGCGATGCTAGAATCTCGGCCCGGAATTCAACGGATTCAGCGACATGACGGACCCCCGCGAGGCGGTCGACACGGCTGGCTGGGGGCTCGGCACCAAGGCGATCCACGCCGGGCAGGCGCCCGACCCGAGCACCGGGGCGGTGATGCCGCCGATCTACGCCACCAGCACCTATGCCCAGGCCAGCCCGGGCGTGCATCAGGGCTTCGAGTACTCGCGCACCCACAACCCCACGCGCTTCGCCTATGAGCGCTGCGTCGCGGGGCTCGAGGGCGGCAGCCGCGGCTTCGCCTTCGCCTCCGGCATGGCGGCGACCGCCACCCTGCTCGAGCTGCTCGACAGCGGCGACCACGTGGTGGCGATGGACGACCTCTACGGCGGCAGCTTCCGCCTGTTCGAGCGCGTGCGCCGGCGCAGCGCCGGACTGGACTTCAGCTTCGTCGACATGACCGCTCCGGCCGCCTTCGAAGCCGCGATCACGGCGAAGACGAAGCTGGTCTGGATCGAGACGCCGACCAACCCGATGCTGAAGATCGTCGACATCGCGGCGATCTCGGCGATCGCCAGGCGTCGCGGCCTGATCGTCGTGGTCGACAACACCTTCGCCTCGCCGATCCTGCAGCGGCCGCTGGAACACGGCGCCGACATCGTCATGCACTCGGCGACCAAGTACCTCAACGGCCACTCCGACATGGTCGGCGGCATCGCGGTGGTCGGCGACGATGCCGAGCTCGCCGAGCGGCTCGCGTTCCTGCAGAACTCCTGCGGCGCGGTGCAGGGTCCGTTCGACAGTTTCCTCGCGCTGCGCGGACTGAAGACGCTGCACCTGCGCATGCGCGCGCATTGCGAGAACGCGCAGGCGATCGCCGAATTCCTGCAGGCGCACAACGCGGTGGCGGAGGTGATCTACCCGGGACTGCCCTCGCACCCGCAGCACGCGCTGGCGCAGCGGCAGATGGACGGCTTCGGCGGCATCGTCTCGGTCCGCCTCAAGGGCGGGTTCGCGGCGGCGAAGCGCTTCTGCGAGCGCACGCAGCTGTTCACCCTGGCCGAATCGCTGGGCGGGGTGGAGAGCCTGGTCAACCATCCGGCGGTGATGACGCATGCCTCGGTGCCGCCGGAAAACCGCGCGCGACTGGGGATCGGGGACGACCTCGTGCGGCTGAGCGTGGGCGTGGAGGCGCTGGGCGACCTGCGCGCGGACCTGGACGCGGCGCTGTCGTGAGCGCGCCTGCGGAGGGCAGTACATCCACCATCCGCGACAGCGGCCAGCTGCTGGTCGCCGGCAGGCTGTGGCATGAGTTGGCCGAGAGCTTCCGTAACCCGGGATTCTGGGCGATGTCCAGCTGGCTGGATATCCTGGTGCGCTCGCGCAAATCCTTCCTCGGTCCACTTTGGCTGCTTGCGCCTGCTGTGGTTTACGTGTTCGGCATAGGCGCATTCTTTGCGGGCATGTACGGAAGTCGGATCTCGGAGTTCGCCACGCATGTCGGTTTGGGCATGATCGTGTTCCGATTGCTGATGTCCGCCCTGATTGGAAGCGCTGGTGTCTTCAGCAGCAGCCACTCTTTCATCCTGGACGGCCACATGCGGCTGACCGACTATATCCTGCAGTCGCTCGCGCGTACGAGCTTCGACCTGCTGATGTTCCTCCCAGTGACGGCGGTGGCCCTCGCACTGCGCGGAGGCGCAGATCTGCAGGGATTGCTGCTCGCCGTCCCAACGATGTTCCTGATCTATCTCAACGCGCTCTGGATCAGTGTCGCCTTCGCGGTTATCGGAGCTAGGTTCACCGATTTCGGCCACTTGCTGGTCAATGTGTCGTTGTTCATGTTCCTCCTGACCCCAATCATCTGGTACACCGAATCGGTGCCGGAGGGCAGCTTGCGGGCGAGACTGATGCAAATGAATCCGCTTTACCACTTCGTCGAGGTATTTCGTTCCCCTATCATGGGCAAGCCCGTGGAAACGGTGAGCGTGGCCGTAGTGGGCGTGATGACCATCGCCGGACTGCTGCTCGCTACGTGGCTGTACCGCAGGTATGCGCGTTATGTCCCGTTATGGATTTGACGTCATGAGCGCCTATATCCGCGCTTCTAAATTGACGCTCGACGTCCCTGTCTTCCTGCAGCGCGAACGAGCGTCCTCGGGTTGGCTGGACATGTTCCTCGGGGCCGCTTTCGATCCTCCCAAACGGAAGTTGGCGAGACTGCTCGATGGAGTCGATCTGGATATCCGCGATGGTGACCGGGTCGCGATCCTGGGCCGCAATGGTGCGGGCAAGAGCACCCTGCTTCGCGTCCTCAATCGTGTGTACCAACCGACCAGCGGGCGGATCGACGTCCAGGGCAGTTGCCAGGCGCTGCTCAACATGTCGCTCGGCTTCAACGGCGAAGCTACCGTGCGCGAGAACATCTTCCTTCGGGGCGTGGCGATGGGTCTGCGCTCTGAATACCTGCGCGACAACGTGGGGGAGATCCTGGAGTTCGCAGGCCTCGGTCAGAAGGCAGGACATCGCCTGCGAACCTTGTCTTCGGGGCAGCGGCTACGGCTGGGTTTCGCGATCTCTACGTCAGTCCAGCACGACATCATGTTGATGGACGAGTGGGTCGGCACCGGCGACGCCAACTTCATGGCCCGCGCGAAAGAGCGCATGCAGAACCGCGTCAGTGGCAGCCGGATCGTGGTGCTGGCGAGCCACAGCGTCGGTCTGCTGCGCGACGTATGCAACAAGGGCATCGTGCTCGAAGGCGGGCGCAAGGTATTTGCCGGCGATATCGCCGCCGCGCTTGGCGCGTACCATGAGCTGTTGGCGAAGGTACGCAACAACGAGTTCGTGGAAGCGACGCCAGAGGAACGCGCGCTAGCGCAGATCTACGGCGCGGTGGAGGAGATCCGCGCGCTGGATAACGCAGGGCGTTTTTTCGTGAAGGGGTGGATGATCGACGATGAGGGTGCGATCCCCTCTGGCGCCGCGCTGGAGCTCAACGGTTATCGCTACGCAATCCAGATTGAGGCCAGGATCAAGCGCGGCGATGTCGTGAGGCACTTCGGGCTCGCAGAGGAGGAGTGCGGGTTCCACGCCATCGTCGAGGTGCCCGAGGCTACGGCTGTGCAGGATCTGGTCGGAGCTAACGTGCTGGGCGGACGCACCGCGGAAGAGGCGGACGCACCGCTGCGCCTGGGACCGGCGGTCTTGGCGGCGATGGGCCGCGTCCGGGCCCACTGAGCGCTTACGTCAGCGCTCCAAGACGATTGGACAACGACATGTCGCAATACCAGTCCTTCCCTGATAGCCCCGGCGCCTCCCAGACGCTGGAGAAGCTCAAGGCACTGAACCTGCCAGACCTCGGCGGCCGCAGTTTCCTCGATGTCGGCTGCAACGAAGGATTCTTCTGTGGGTTCGCCGATTTCATCGGCGCCAGCCGTTCGGTCGGAATCGACAAGTCCGCGCTTTTCATCGAGCGCGCGCGACGGAGGTTCGCGGGTTGCGAATTCGTGCAGCAGGACTGGTCCGATCTGCCGCAGGGGCCATTCGACGTCGTCCTGCTCGCGTCCGCGCTGCACTATGCCGACGACCAGGAGACGCTGGTCTCCAGGCTCGTGGAGCTGCTGTCCCCGGATGGCGTGTTGGTGCTGGAGCTCGGCATTGTTTCTTCCCACGAGAACGAGTGGATCGAGATCGACCGCGGCTTCGACCGCCGCCTCTACCCCACGATGCGGAAACTGAAGGACGTGCTCGCCCCGTATGCGTGGAAATGGATGGGGCCGAGCGTCCGCCAAGCGGGCGATCCGGTGGAACGACACGTCATGCATGTCAGCCGGCGCAAACCCACCGCCTACCTGTTGATGCTTCCGCCCGGCTATGGGAAGAGCAGCATCGCGAACGGCCTCTTTCCCAAGGCCGGTATTCGCATCGTTTCCGGGGATGAGGTGGTCGCGCGTATTGCCGCGGGCGACGATGTCGCGGCTTCGCCGCAACTCGCGGCGCTCGTGCGGAAGCTGTATTCGCCCTACTGCATCGACCAGGTCGTCGAGGCGGCGTTCGACGAAGGATTCGGCGCTGAGCTTGCCCGCGTTCTGGCCAGCCAGGCGCAGGGTACCGACTTCGCGCTGGACGCTTTCATCCCGCTGTCCCGGCAGCAGCAGGTCCGGGCGTCGTTGCGCGACATGGGATACTTCGTGGTCGACCTGGGCTGGGATCGCATGGGTATCGCACCCTCGCCGCGGGAAATGGCCATGGAGCGGATCGATCGCTTCGCCGCGAGCCTGGCCGACGAGAGCCCCAGCGCGGCGGCAGGCGCCCGCGAGCTGGCGCCGGCGGGCAGCATCGATGAAGTCGCGCAGGATCGTGGCGTGGTCACGATCCGCGGTTGGGCGATCGACGAGGCCGGGCAGTTGCCCTCGGACTGGAAGGTAAAGATCGGCTATCGGGAGCGAGCGGTCATCCGGCTCGAGAAGCAGAGCCGCCCCGACGTGCAGGCGCATCTGGGCCTCGTCCATGGACGCGTAGGCTTCGTGCTGGAAGTCAGGACGGGCAAGGCGATGTTCGATTTCGGCAAGGGCAAGGTCGAGGCGCAGTTCACCACGACCGCCGGTTGCAGGCTGAGCCTGGCCGCCAGGCTACCCAACACCCCCTCGGAGACTGGCGGTGCGGCCAGGCGGGTCGGGCAATGAAGCTCCGGACGGACCAGGAAGGCCGTGACGCCGGCAGCCCGGAAACGGCGCCCGGTGTGCAGCCACTGGTCGGAGTCGCCGCTGCGCTCGGCAAACCCGACGTCCCCCGCGGGGAGCTGTCTACCCGGGAAGCGACCGCTGGGCGGATCGACACCATCCGGGAGCTGGAAGAACGGTTGCGCCGTGCGTACGACGAACTGGACGCCATGCATGCGCTCAGGGACAGGGTGCGCACGCTGGAAGCCCGGAACGCCTCGCTCAGGGAAGAACATGACAGGCGTTGCCGCGAACTTGCCGACCTTGCAGTGCTGATGGCCTCTGGAACGTCCGGGGCGGCAACCGGAACCCAGCCGTCCACTCAGCCGTTCTCGGCCGGGCGAGCGAAGGGTTTCCTGGCGCGCCTGTCCGGCCGCTACCATCGATTCCTGTTCGGCAGGAGGAAGGCGAGGATCCGGCGATCCGGCATCTTCGACGCGCGGTGGTATCTCGAAAGAAACCCCGACGTGGCGAACTCCGGGCTGGATCCGCTTGACCACTACCTGTTGTTCGGTCGGCTCGAAGGACGGCAGGTCAGTCCTTATTTCGACATCGTGCAGTACATCGCCGAGAATCCGGGTGCACTGGACGATCCACTGACCCACTTTCTGAAACAAGGACGGGGAGGGGCGTAGCGCACATGGTCGTCCAACTGGATTCCCAGACCCGGGAGAAGATCGCCGGTTCGGCCATTCTCGATCCCGAGTGGTATGCCAGCCGCAATCCCGATGTGTCGTACGCGGGCATGGATCCGCTGCAGCATTACTTGGCCTTGGGAATTGCGCTGCGGCGACCACCTGGTCCCGAATTCGATCCGCTCTACTACGCCGGTCGGTATCCGGATGTCGACGCCCGGGATGGATTGGCGCTGTTGCTCCACTATCTTGACGTGGGCAGGGCCGAGGCCAGGCAGGGCGCGGACTGGAATGCGGGCACGGACGAAGCGCTGGGGATGACGGCCGGCCAGGGAGCCGGCTTCCTCACAGGGCATCTGGACAAGGCGGCTGGAGACACCATTGCCGGCTGGGCGGTCGACTGCCGCCAGAACAACGCGCCAGTCACCCTCGAACTGTGGGTGGACGGTTCTTTCGTGATGAACTTCCGGACGTCGACGCCCCGGTCGGACGTGATCGCAGAGGGGATCGGGGCAGCCGCTGCGGGATTCTCGTTGCAGGTTCTGCCTGGAACCATCCGCGACAGGCAACAGGTCGAAGTGCGTTTCGCGGGCGGAGGTCCAGTGCTGGACGGCGCGCCGGCAACCTTCTTCAACGCCAGGCCCAGGGGAGAGATGCCGCTGTCCTGGTTCCTCCGGGCGCACAGGCAGGGGGTGCTGCGTCCTGTCACGGTCGTCGTGCCGGTGTTCAATGCCCCCGCGGCGGTCGGGGGTTGCCTCGAATCGCTGGCGCGAACCGCCATGCCGCCTGGGACGCAGGTACTGGTGGTCAACGATGGGAGTACCGACGAGGCGATTCCCACGCTGCTACTCCGGTTCTCCAGCGTACCCGGCTTCTCGGTCGTCGAGAACGAGCGGAATATCGGCTACACCAGGACGATCAACAAGGCGATCTCCCTTGCCGAAGGGCGCGACGTGGTCCTGCTGAACAGCGATACCGTGGTGTCGGACAGATGGCTCCACAACCTGAGGTACTGCGCCTATTCGCAGCCGGACATCGGCACTGCCACAGCGTTGTCGGACAATGCGGGTGCCTTCTCCGTGCCGGAGATCGGGACGAACAATCCGATACCGCCACACCTCGACCGGGCGCTGACGGCGCGGCTCGTGAGCCAGGCGGGCGCGGGTTTTCCCATCGATGTCCCCACAGGGAACGGCTTTTGCCTGTATCTCCGGCGTGATGCGCTCGAGGAGGTCGGCGCCTTCGATGAGGCGCATTTCCCCACCGGTTACGGGGAGGAGAACGATCTGTGCATGCGGATGATGTATGCCGGATGGCGAAACGTCGTCTGCGACAAGGCCTACGTCTACCACCTGCGCACGCAGAGCTTCGGCGAATCCAAGGCCAGGCTCGTGGCGGCGGGCGGCGAGCAACTGGCGATCCTGTATCCCGAGTACAAGGGGTTGACGGCACGCTTCAGCGACCTGCAGTTCGCCATGCTCAGGGCCACCGTGAGGGGCGAGCTGGCCCGCCGACGCGCGCATCCGCCGCGCAAGCGCATCCTGTTCGTGATCTCGACCACCACGGGAGGCACGCCGCAAACCAACCTCGACCTGATGCGCGCGGTCGAAGAGCAGTACGAGGGGTACCTGCTGAGGTGCGATTCGACCCAGGTGGTGTTGTCCCGGCTCGCCAATGGCGCGTTGGAGCAGGTGGAGTGCCGTGCGCTGCACTTCCGGATCACCCAGGTCCCGCATCGTTCCGACGAGTACGACCGGATCGTTTCGGACATGCTGTTCCGGCACTCGATCGACCTGGTGCATGTGCGCCATATCGCCTGGCATGGGCTGGGGCTCGCCGCCGCGGCCAAGGCGCTGGGAGTGCCGGTGGTCTGTTCCTTCCACGACTTCTACACCCTGTGCCCGTCTGTGAACCTGCTCGACGTGGACAACGTCTATCGCGGAGCCGGCATCGAGGGCGACAGACTCAACCCGCTGTGGACCAACCAGCCCATGCCGGCCGCCTTCCTGCCCAGATGGCGCGCGATGATGCAGGGCTTTCTCGACGACTGCGACCTCTTCGTCACGACCTCCCAGGCGGCGGCCGACCTGGTGACCCAGGTGTTTCCCGCCACCCGGGACAGGCTGCGGATCATCCCGCACGGTCGTGATTTCCCGGCGTTCGAGCAGGTCACCGCGCGGCCGGCGCCGGACCGCAGGTTGAAAGTCCTGGTGCCGGGCAACATCGGCCCGAGCAAGGGTTCCCTGCTGATCGAGGGAATCAACGGGCTCGCCAACGGCGACATCGAGTTCCACTTCCTGGGCCGTACCGCGGCCGGCTTGAAGCGCATCGGAGTCCACCACGGCGAGTACGGGCGCGAGGAGTTCGCCGACAAGGTGCGGGCGATCCGGCCCGACATCGGCATCGTCTTCTCGGTGTGCCCGGAAACGTATTGCCACACGCTCACCGAAATGTGGGCTTCCGGAATCCCCGTGCTCGGCCTGGACCTGGGCTCGGTGGGGGAGCGGATCCGGCAGTCGGGCGCAGGCTGGGTAGCGCCCCTGGGCTCGTCGCCGCAACAGCTGCTGGACGTGTTGCGTTCGATCCGCGATGCCCCCGGGGATCATGCCGCCCGGACCGCGCAGGTCCATGCGTGGCAACGGACGACAGGAACCGCCGACAGCGTCAGGGCGATGGCGTTCCGCTATCGGCTGGAGTACCACGGGTTGCTCGAGCGCGAGGGGAATGTGCCGGCCAGGGTCGGCCTGGTCCTGAAAGGCGACGCCAGCACAGGGCGGCATCCTGCTACTGCGCATATCCGCCTGCTGCGGCCAATGGCCGCGCTGCAACGCAGTGGCGACATCCTGTTCCGGGCGATCACCCCGGATGAACTGGTGGCCGGTGGCGCGGCAGGCCTGGACATGGTCGTGATCCAGCGCGACGCGGTGCCATCTACACATACTGAAGCCGTCCTGGACGCACTCTCCCGGCAGGGCATTCCACATGTCTTCGAGATCGACGATCTGCTGTGGGAGATCCCGGAACAGCATACCGACCACTCGATCGACGAAGACGCCATCGCGTCGATGGACAGGATCGCATCGACCGCCAGCATCATCACCACCTCGACGCAGCCGCTTGCGGACAAGCTGCGGCGGCACGGCAGGCCGGTGCGGGTCATCGCCAATGCGCTCGACGGACTGCTGTGGCAATCGCCCCTGGACGAGGCATGGATCGAGCAGGTCTGTGCGCCCCTGGGATTGACCGACGGGCGCAGGCGGATCCTGTATATGGGGACCAACTCGCACGCGCGCGACCTGGAGATGATCGACCCCGTGCTGGGGGAGATCCGGCAGCGGCACCCGGATGTGCAGTTCCTCCAGATCGGTGGCGGCTACGTCCTCTCGCATTCCAAGGCGATCCACCGCCCCGCGGGTACGTCGGATTATCCATCCTTCGTGGCATGGTTCCGGGCGGTGGCGAGCCGCTGTACGTTCGCGATCGCGCCCCTCGTCGATGACGACTTCAATGCGGCCAAGTCGAACGTCAAGTATCTGGATTATCTTTCGGCGGGGTTGCCGGCGGTCTACAGCGATGTGCCTGCGTATCGGACTTCCGTCGGCGACGGCACCGGAATTCTGTGCCCAAATCAACACGATTCATGGCTGCCTGCGATCGATGAACTGCTGTCGTCCGGAATGGAAGGCTTGAGCCCGCAATCGGCGAACTGGCAAGATCAGGTACAAGCGACTTCATTGCAGTCAGACGGCTCCGTGCAGGTGTGGCGAGACACGCTTCGTTCGCTTCGCCACAGGTAGGCCGCGACTTTCAGGATTTACTGACCAGCGAGACTAGATGATGGCAGCGTCGAATCGAAAGACCAGAGTTCAGCCCAGCTCCAAGTATGCGCTCATGGTGTTGGGGATGCATCGATCTGGTACTTCGGCGTTGGCTGGCACACTTGCGCTGCTCGGTGCCACGAGTCCTCGGACATTGATGAAGGCGAACGCAAACAATGCTCGTGGCTACTGGGAGTCCACGGAGCTGATGGTACTGCATGACCAAATACTCGCTTCAGCCGGAACACGGTGGGACGATTGGGGGAGATTCAATCCGGACTGGTTTAAGTCGCCTGTTGCAACCGAGTTCTCTGAGAAGCTAGGCGCTGTGATCGACGAAGAGTATGGCGGCACTCGCCTTCTTCTCGTGAAGGATCCTCGCATCTGCAGGTTCTTTCCGCTCTGGAAACAGGTTCTCGACCATAAGGAGATCAAGCCAAAAATCATTCTGCCCGTAAGAAATCCGTTTGATGTCGCACATTCGTTGAATGCAAGAGACAAGCTGGGAAAGAATCGAGCGCTACTATTGTGGCTGCGGCACGTGCTTGACGCGGAATTCGCCACTCGAGGGTTAGATCGCGCATTCACGACTTACGAAGGATTGGTATCAGACTGGAAAGTTGAGGTGGCACGCCTCGCTTCCGACTTAGCTATTAAATGGCCAAGATGGTCTCCGGCAGCCGAGTTGGATATCGCTGACTTCCTGACGGAAGATCTGCGGCACTACGGCTACCCGGCTCCCCGCATTGCTCCAGAAGACGAGCTGGCTGTTTGGGTTTCGTCGGTGTACCACATCCTAAAGAAGCGGTCATCTGGAGATGAGGTGGAGGATAGTGAGATTCATACGCTCGATCGTATTCGAACCCAGTTCGACAGCACGTCATCGACTTATGGAATCGTATTCAAGGAGCAGGAGCAAATTGCCCGGAAAGCCAGCGCTGAGCTCTCGGCGCGCCTTCGCCAAGAGGTCGAGCGGACTGCCAAACTGGAGGGCGACGTGGCCCAGCTTGAGCAGCGTAGCCGTGATGTCACAGCCGAACTCCAAGATTCAAAGTCTGAGTTGGACCGAACACTGAAGCAACTGACGGCGGCAATGGACGAGAGTGCCCAGCGAGGCAAGAGTCTGGGGGAGCACACTGAAGCGCTGGAATGTGCGCGGAAGGAGCTGCAAGGACGAGATGAAAAATGCAGTTCCTTGTCGGCACTATGCGAGAATCTGGAACGGCTGGTCAGTGACCATGACTCGAAAGTAGCTGCACTCCGAGAGGATACTGCTAACCTGAGAGCCGAGCTCGATTCGGTAAATTCCGATAGAGCGACGCAGCAAGAAGCGCTCGAGAAGGAGATTGCTGAACTTCGATCCAAACTGGCAAGGGCGGACGAGCGAGCGGCGATGCAGTCCGCGTCGATTGACCGCGCGGAAGCAGTCCGTACCAGCACTGAGAAGCAGCTTAGCCAACTACGTGAGCAGGTGAGCGACCGATTCAGGGAAGTCGCGGAGTTAACGAGCTTGTATCTGGAAGCTAAGCATACTGGACAGCAGTTGCAGGCTGCGAAGGCTGAGGTAGAGGCCGACGCGGTGGAAGTGAATGCCAAGCTGGCGAGCATGCGTGTCGACTATGATGAAGCTAGTGAGGCGCTGGAGCGCGCCAAACAAGGCATCAATCTACTGCGCCAGTCAAACGAGCTGTACGCAGGCGAGCTGACGCGATTGGACACCAAGCTTGCCGAGCTCCAATCCGGACGATGCTGGAAACTCGTGATGCCTTTGCGCGTAGCGCATGCTTGGCTGCGTGGGCGAGCATTTTCGAAAGAGCCCGTTTCCAGTTTGCATCTGTTGCGAGAGAGTCGCTGGTTCGATGCGACGTGGTACGCCAGCCAGTACAGTGATGTCTCGGGTAGTGGAATCGCACCTGAAGCACATTTCCTAGTCAGGGGCGCCGCCGAAGGACGGAATCCGTCGCCCGACTTTGACACCCGGCACTATCTGCGCAGCAACCCAGACGTCGCCGCATCTGGGCTAAACCCACTACTGCACTTCATTCGATATGGCGCAGCGGAAGGGCGCTCTCCCAGACCGCCAGGCAAGTCGTGAACATGTCAGTCCGTCCGTTGATCCAGAAGATCACGCACGATTGGTGTCGCGTGATGCCGATCGGCGAATTGGACGCCTCCTCATGTCGCGGCGACCGCTCGCGTGATTGAGCAGGATCACGTAGCGGAATCCCGCGGAAACGATGCGGCGATTACGTGCCGCGCTTCGACAGGCCCGATTAGATCGTTGTGCGGCTGATCCATAGGACATACTCTGGCAACTCTCGCCGCCTCGGCTGGAATGTCTGAAGAGAGTACATCAAGTTCAAAAGCGTAGCACTTGTATGGAGTGTGTTTTGTTATGGCTGGCTCAAAGTTCGCTGTGTGCGTCCACGTTTACTATTTAAGTGTCTGGCAAGACATCTACAAACGCTTGGCTGCATTGGGCGACTTGATGGACGTGTACATCACGTGCAGGCCAGAAATATGCGAAGAGCTGAAGGCAACCTTCGCCGACGAGTCGCAGCCTATAAAAGTTGTGGTGCTTGAAGACGCCGGCATGGATGTCTTGCCGTTCCTGAAGGCGTGCAAATCCGAGCGGCTTGATCAGTATGTCGCTGTCTTGAAGCTCCACACCAAGAACCAGAAGTCAAAAAGTGGCGCCCACCAAGGCAAGATGATGCTTGAAGGGCTGTGTGGCTCGCCTGCTTTGGTCCACTCGATTATGGACCTGTTCCAGCAGGATCATGATGCCGGAATGGTAGGCGCCGCATTTCAGTATCGCTCGGCGAGGGCGCTGATGTATGGCAACGGCGCGCTGGTCAGCAGAATACTGGACAGGCTGGATATTCATCTCGATGACTGGCCCTTCCTGGTCGGCACGATGTTCTGGATCTCAGGCAGACTTCTCCGGCCGCTCATCGAGAACCTGGATAGCATTATCGCGTGTGGGGAGAACGACAATGCCCCAGTTCGGACGGGGGGTGATGGAACTACTGCACACGCGATGGAGCGCGTATTTGGAGCATTGCCCGCTGCGGCGAAAATGGACCTGTATGCTACAGAGAGGATGTCCGTCAAGCAGGACGACTATGCAGTCGTTTCGCTTAGAAGTCATGCAGCTGCGAGTCACCACACTACTCTGTGGCTCGGAAGCCAGGACATACTGGGCAGGCACAAGGATCTTCAAGCCTGTCACGACAGAATCCTGAGGTCAAACTATTTTGATAGAGAGTACTACTGCGCTAGATATCCGCGTCACGTAATCGAGGGGATGGATCCAATCGTGCATTTCATCCTCTACGGAGACTGTCTCGGCCTCGATCCAAGCGAGGAATTCTGTACGAATTACTACCTTCTAGCGCGCCGGGATGTTGAAAGAAGCGGGATGTGCTCCCTCCATCACTTTCTCGCCTATGGGTGTCGGGAGGGGATGACAACCAAACCCAGCAGCAGCGACTGGATCGCACTGGCCAAGCGCGTTGGTCTTTTCTCAGATCAATGGTATGAGAGCGAGTATCCGGATGTTGGGTATCTCGGCGTTTCTGCTGTAGAACACTACGAGTCAGTTGGAAGAATTCTGGATAGAGCGACGAGCGACCATTTCAAGCCCGCCGAAATTCCAAGCATAGGTTCACGCATCACCGATGGCGCTAGCGAATCCGGTCTCGAGTTCTATCTGAAGAATTTGCTGCGAGAAGAGCTACAAAGCTATGACTTGATTAAGCGCGCAACCATGAACGGCGACTATTTCCTGACTGACTATCTGCCGACATACTTCAGGACAAAGTTCGGATACACAGGCGCCTTGCGGGAAGCGCTGGGAACGAGTCACGTGTTGAGGTATGAGTGGGAGAGCGCACTGCGAGAGTGGTCCGACTTCTGGAATGGCATCAAGCCCGGTGAGAGCTGCCGCAGCGGCCGGTCGATAGTGGTCTTTGACCGTAGTTCGAGCGGCGACCGTCATCTCTATGATGTACTTAGTCCTAGCAACCAGAAGAGCTGCGAGACCCTTCTGGATCGACCAGTCAGGCCGTCCATATGCGTTTTCACGACATTATTCGGAGGGATAGACGACTTGATCCCAGTCATCAATCCAGTTCCGGGTGTTGACTATATATGCTTCACAGATAGGGATCGGGAAGATTGCGGCTGGAGACAAGTTATAGTCGATCCCGCAATGAATAGCGAGAATCTGAATGCAAAGATAATCAAAGTCCTGCCGCATAACTATTTACACGAGTACGAGTACTCGATGTTCGTCGATGCCAATACCTTCCTGATTGGCAAAGTCTCCGAACTTATTGATATTTGCTTAGCTTCAGGTGATTTCGTAATGTGGCGTCATCCAGTCCGGAAAGACGTTTATCTCGAGGCGTGCGCAATCATTAGCCATCGGCGCCATGAACCCTCTGCGATCCTCAGGCAGATTCAGCACTATCATGAGGCCGGGCTTCCGAGGGATACTGGATTGTACGAGGCTTCGTTTATCTGGCGACGGCATGGCACAGAACATGTAATGCGGTTCATGGAGCGGTGGTGGGCTGAGATCGTAGCTCATAGCTCACGCGACCAGCTGAGCTTGGCGTACCTCGTATGGCGGGAGAAATACAAACCCAAGGTGCTCCCGGACAACTTGGGCACATCACGAAGTAATGATTACTTCGAGAAAATTCCACACAAGAATCGTGAAGACGAACTCCATGAAAAAGGAACGCCTAAGGTTCGAGCGACGAACAAGATGGAGATCGCCTTCCTGTACGCTCCCAGCTACCAGTTCACGGGGTCAACGATTCTGAGGTCGCAGCAGCTTTCAGAGGCGGTTCGGAGATTCTACGAAGGCGATCGTTCGGTGAGTTATACAGACTCGCTGGAAGTTTCCGATTCGATCGTAGTTTTGTCTAAAGGCTTCTTGAAAGTGCATACTCAGGAAGTCATTCGTTCACTTTCCAAGAAGAATATCCTAGTAGCGGATTTTGTCGATGATCCAGTTAATGTTGAGTTGCTTGATGACATCGATGTGATCATGGCGTCGTCCTTGGCAGGATACAAGGATTATCTCACACGCTATGGAAACAAGTTCATTGCGCATGTGACGCATCACGTTGACACGAGGATCGATTTTAGCCGCTCATGCAAACCTGGAGAATTCAGGGCGGGTTATTTCGGGGAGTTGGTCAATACGATTAGAGGCAAGCACATCGAAGAGTTGGTGAGCTTTAACCTAGTCGATACGAGCAAACAATCGTTGGAGTGGATGGATAACCTGTGTCGGTTCAACTTTCACTATGCGGTACGAGAACGGCGAGGCATTGATGGCGCCAAGCCATTTCTAAAAGGCTTCGTTGCGGCGCATTGCGGAGCAAATATGCTTATCCAGAAGAACGCTGGGGATGCGCGCTATTATCTGGGCAACGACTATCCATTCCTGGTGAGCGATGATCTGGATGAGTTGAGGATCGTGGAGGAGTTGAGGCGAGCCAGGGACCTATTTGGTAGCAAGGAATGGGAGTATGGTTTGGAAATTATGGAGGATGTCAGGAACAGGTCGTCTCTGCAGAGGGTGCTGGAGGAGTTTGCAGGTATGATCCAAAAGATATGAGTGGGCGTCGAGGCAAGGGGCCTCGGCTGAGTCTGCGAGCCGGGCTGCGCGAGTCAAAATCTAGGGGTTGAGCGACTTCGTAGCTGCGTCTCTCACGACTTCCACTTTCTCGCCATCTAAGTAGTGCCGAGTTTGGCAGGTAGATCGCTGGGGTGTTGGATTTCTGGCCGTCCCTTTGCTGCGATTTTTGAGAATCCCGAGGAGATTCCTAATGATTTCACTGGACGAACTGGCCCGTAAGACTCAAATAGACAAGAATGTTTCGCTACAGGAGGACCGGGCGGACGAGCTCGCATCATTCTATGGCAAGAGCCGGCAGGAAGTGGTTGAGCTTTATAAGGCTTATAACGTTGACCAGCTGAGAAAGCCTCGTGACGTACTGTTCACGAAGCAAGATCATTCGTCCGTCGTGGATAGCTATCTGGATGAAGATTTCCTCATGTTAAGTCTCACCCGATTGATGCTGCACTACAATCGCTTCAGTTTTGCCAGGAGTGCCTTGAATTTTCTCGGATTCTACTACCCAAAGGGTTTCGAGGGCGTCAAGTTTCTCGATTACGGAGCCGGGGCGGCTGACTACGCCCTGTCTTTTTTCGCTCACGGCGCCACTCCTATTCTGTGTGATTTGGAGGGTGGTCCAGTCGAGTTCGCTGCACACAGATTCAAGCTTCGGAACTGCCAGCCTGAGGTCGTACCCGTCACCAAAGAGGCGGCTTACCCGGATCTTCCTCCCTGCGATATCGTCAACGCCACAGAAGTCCTGGAGCATGTATCGGACCCGAGTCAAGTTATCTTCAACATCTGGAAAGCGCTTTCGTCGCACGGTTGGTTTCTATTCTCGGACTATCCCGTTCAGCCGAAGAAGATTGGTGGTGCACATCTGCAGGCGGCAGGTGATAAGAGGGCGGAAGCGTATAAGCTCCTTCATCTTCTGTTCGAACCCATCTATCACGACGCTCAAGAGAAGTACGTTTACATTTATCGCAAACGCGCGTAGCCGCGAATCTGCGCACGGGAGCGATGACCACGGCAGCGAGCCGGTTCGACTTTTCCTTGAATGCGGAGGCTCTAGGCGGACCCGTTCGTCCGGTGCATACATGAATCAGAACTGCCGACTTTGAAGGCGGCGCGGTTGGTATTCTCATGTGCAGGTCAGTGCCGACAAACGGGCCTTGTGATCAAACATGCGCCGTTTTCTGCAAACGGTGGTATCCGCCAGTCAGTTGTTGATAACCACGCTTCACGCATGGGTAAGGATCTGGTCTAATAGCCTCGACGTCCCTCCGCTTTCAGTAGCGGTCTGATCTGGAGTCCGGGTTCACTGTAGCGGATTCAGCCAGCTGCTTGGCATAGGCGGCTGGCGTCAGGCCACCAAGTGCTTTCTTGGGTCGTTTTTCGCAGTACTCGCGACGCCAGGTTTCGATCACCGTGCGCGCGTGGAGCAGGCTGGTGAACAGGTTCTCGTTGAGGCATTCATCGCGCAGCCGGCCGTTGAACGATTCGACGTAGGCGTTCTGGTTCGGCTTGCCCGGCTCGATCAGTCGCAGCTGGATCCCGCGCTCGTGCGCCCAGGCGACCATCGCCTTGCCGCAGAACTCCTTGCCGTTATCGGTCCGGATCACCTTTGGAAGACCCCGGCTGAGCGCAAGCCGATCCAGCACGCGGCTGACGCCGTTTCCACAGATCGCCCGCTCGACCTCGATCGCCACCGGTTCGTGCGTGGCATCGTCCACGATCACCAGGCACTTGATCACCCGGCCGTCCGCCGTCCGGTCGAACACGAAGTCCATCGACCAGACCTCGTTGGCCCGGATCGGTCGCAGCAACGGCTGTCGCTCACCCACCAGCACCTTCTTGCGCTTGCGACGGCGCACCTGCAGCCGCTCTTGCCGATACGACGTCCCCCCGCTTTCAGTAGCGGTCTGATCTGGAGTCCGGGTTCACTGTAGCGGATTCAGCTAGCTGCTTGGCATAGGCGGCTGGCGTCAGG
>NZ_JAETWA010000038.1 GCF_016774335.1 Luteimonas saliphila
ACATGCACGGAATGGCCGACAGGGAGTGCACGGCCGCCGAAAGCCGCCCCGGTAGGAGCGCCTTCAGGCGCGACCCGATCCTGTCCGCGCCAGGCGATGCGAGGCGGTCGCGGCTGAAGGCGCTCCTACGAGGCGTATGCGGATGGGAAGGCATGCGCGTTCCGCGCTCCCGCGGTTCGGCCTTAGCGTTGGAAGCATCGGGGCGCGAACGCGGCACAATGTTCCAGGCTTCGGCGGACGCTTGCGTGTGCGCCTTAATCGGTTGTGCCCTGGTCGCTCGTCGCCGACTCCATCGAACGGCAACGTCTTGCCGGGAACGCGACATCCGCGCATTGGGTCGGGTCGGCGACTTCCCGGCGAACGCGCCGCCCCTTTCAGGCTGCCGCTTCTTCCATCCCCAGCAGGTAGTCGCCGAATCCGTGGCGCGCGCGCGCATCGCGCCGCGCGCTGGTCCAGACCGCCGGCGAACCGCGCCGCGCGATCGCGAAGCCCGCACGCGCCAATGCGTCGACCAGGGCGCGATCCTCGTGCGCGGCGTGCGCCGGGAAGCCGCCGACGGCGCGGTAGGCCGTTGCCGACACGCCCAGGTTCGCGCCGTGCACATGCGCATGGCCGTCGCGATACTGTTCCCGGGCTAGGAAGGCATCGCGCACGACGGGCCGGTAGTCGAGCCAGTCGCCGACACGCACCGTGCCGCAGAACGCATCCGCCGCGCACGCCAGCTGCCCCGAAAGCCAGTCGGGCGGGACGCGGCTGTCGGCGTCGGTGGAGGCGAGCCAGCGCGCGCCGGCACGCAGCAACGCAGCGGCCGCGACCGCGCGCGCCTGGCCCACGTTGCGTGCCTCGAGCCGTACCGTGGGCACGCCGAGCCCTTCGCAGATCGCGGCGGTCGCGTCGCGGCAGCGGTCCAGCGCCACCACCACCGCCACCGGCTCGCCGCGCAAGCGCGGGCAGGCCGCGGCGACCTGGATGGCGCGCAGGCAATCGCCGATCAGCGCCTCCTCGTCGTGCGCGGGCACCAGCACCCCGATCATCGCAGGGCCTCGCGCTGCGCCACCGAGACCGCGTCGTCGCTCCAGCCATCGAGCGCGAAGTCGGCATCCTCGTAATGCCAGCACTGGACGAGGCCGGGAACCGCGCCCAGCCGCGCATGAACGGCGGCGGTGCTGGTGCGGCGGCCGTCGAAATCGTGGCGCCAGTGGCACGCCACCAGCACCGCGTCGGGTGCGAGGCTCCCGGCAATGCGCGTCGCGAACGCGTCGAGCGCGCCGGCGTCGAGGTAGTACCCCATCTCGCCCACCACGACCAGGTCGAAGCGTCCGGCGGGCCATTGGCGCGGATGCTCCATGCGCGCGATCTCGACCGACGGTACGCCGCTGCAGGCCCGCCGCGCCGTTTCCACCGCACGCGGATGCAGGTCGGTGGCCAGCAGCGAGGTGCAGCGCGTGGCGAGCCGTCGTGTGAGCTCGCCATTGGCGCAGCCGATCTCCCATCCGCGCGCGAACCCGGGCCGCGGCAGCGCCGCGAGCAGCAGTTCGCGCTTGCGCGCCTCGTACCAGCGGTCGCGGTAACCGAACGGATCCTCGCCCTCGGCCCAGACCGCGTCGAAGTAACGCGCCAGGCTCATGCCAGGTAGACCTCGAACGGGCGCAGGAAGCGTTCGACCACGTGCGCGGGCAGGATCGGCGGCGGGGTGGCCGGCTGCGCCGTTCCCAGTTGCGAGGCGAAGCAGGCGATCGCGCGCCGCTTGGCGGCCATGGCCTGCGCATCGAGCCTGACGGTGAAGGCGTCGAAGGGCGCGCGCGTGGCGTCGGGCTGCAGCCAATGCCAGGCCCAGACCGGGTATTGCAGCAGACACGCGTCGGTCGACTGCGCCACATGCAGCGCGGCCTCGCCGAGCGCGTCGTGGTCGGGATGCCCGTCGCGTTCCCACGGCGCCAGCACGAGGTCGTCGGGACCGAGCAGTGCGGTGACCGCACGCTCCAGCGTATCGCGGCAACCGGCGAGGCCCCCGTCGGGCAGGCCGAGGCGCCGCACCTGCGCATCCACGCCCAGCGCGGCCAGCGCCTGCTCGACTTCCTCAGGCCGTTGCTCGCGCAGGCGCTGCGGCGTCCAGTCCGCGTCGCCGGGATAGCAGGCTTCGCCATCGGTCGCCGCCACCAGGTGCACCTCGAGGCCCGCATGCGCCGCCGCGCGCATCAGCCCGCCGCAGGCGAGGGTTTCGTCGTCCGGATGCGGCGACAGCACCACCAGCCGCCTGTAGCCGGCCAGCAGGGGGCCGAGCGGCCGCCCGGGCAGCGCGGACAACCAGCGCGAGGCCTGCCAGTCGGCTTCGGCGTGACCGGCGCCGACGATGCGCGGCGCGATCACAGCGGCCATCGCGCGTCCGCTTCCAGGTCGGCGACGTCGGCACCGAGCGCCGCCCAGTCGCGGTCGGCATGGCTCTGACGGACGAACACGGCAAGATCCGCGCAGCGGCGCGCATGCGTGCCGTCGCTGCACAAGGGGCTGGGGCCGAGGCTGCGGGCCGCCGCATCGAGCACCTCGTGGCAGGCGCGCTCGACCACCGAGCGCAGCCGCACCACCTCGCGGCGATGCGGTTCGCCCGGCGCCCCATCGATGCGCGCGGCGAGTTCGCGCAGCAGCGCGGACGCGGCGCCGAGCGCCATGTCGGCGCGCCCGAGCGCGGCGGCGAGATGTGGATCGCGCGCGACCCGCACCGGATCGGCCATGCGCTGCGCGATCGCGACCGCGGCGCCGTACCAGCAGGCCGCCACGCCCGCGCCGCCGTGCCAGAACCCCGGTCGCGCCAGGTACGCGCCCGGCGCGCCGATGCGACGGCAGGGCACCGCGTCGAAGTCGACCGGGCCGCTCTCGATCGCCGCCATCCCCACCGCTTCCCAGCCCGCGGGCGGGCGCGAGATGCCGGCTTCATGCATCGAGACCAGGACCAGCTGCCGCGCCTCGCCGTCCCGGACGGTCAGCAGCGCCGCATCGACGAAACGCGCGCCCGAGCACCACGGCTTGCGCCCGGCGATGCGCGGTCCGCCCGGGCCTTCCTGCAGCGCGACGGTCGACTGCGGACCCTCCGCAGCCCAGACCGCGAGCAGGGTGTCGTCGGCGGGTGCCGGAGCCTCGAGCTCGGCAAGGATCGCGAGCGCGTCGTAATGGGCCTCGAGCACCTTCGCCAGCGCCAGGTCCTGCGCGCCGAGCGCGGCGAGCGCGCGCCAGCGGTCGAGCGTGCGGCCGCGCCCCGGAAGCGCGGTCGCGCCATCCGTGCGCAGGCGCGCGCGCGACACGCCCTCGAGCGTGCGCGGGATGCGGGAGGGGGCGGGAGAGGGCACGGGCATGGCCTGCCAGTGGAGCAAACCGCTCGTCTCGGCCGCGTGACTGCGGCTCCCGGTCCGTCCGTTGCCGGCGCGGGTCGGCACGGCGGCGGACCGTGTCCGCGCTTCCCCGGAGCCGCACGACGGCGTAGCCGCCGTGAACGGCGAGTCCTAGCGCGGCCGATAGACCGCGCACAGCTTGTTGCCGTCGGGATCGCGCACGTAGGCCAGATGCATCGGCGCGCTGCCGCCCTCGCGCGGCCCGGGCGGATCCTCGATGGAGGTGCCGCCGGCGGCCACGGCGGTGTCGTGGAAGGCCTGCACCTGTTCGGGCGATGCGCAGCGGAACCCGAGGGTGCTGCCGTTGGCGACCGTGGCCGGCTCGCCGTTGATCGGCTGGGTGATGCCCAGGGAGTGATCGTCGTGGCGATAGAACAGGCGCTCGTGGCCGGTGGCCGTGCGTTGCCGGACAGGCTCCGGCACTCCCAGAATTCCGAGCACGGCGTTGTAGAACCGAAGCGACCGCTCGATGTCGTTCGATCCGATGACGATGTGGTTGAACATGGTCGGCTCCTGGTGGGATGGAATCGGCAAAGCGCGTCAGGCTAGCGCGTCGCGCGGGGCGCGGGCGTGCCAGCGGTGGGACGCAGCAGGGCGCAAACCGCCGTCGGGTGCGGAGGCGGTGCATGCGGTCCGCGTCGTTCCTGCTGCCGGTGTCTCCTGCGACCTGCGTGCATCCGCGATGCCCCGCCTGGGCCTCGCCGGCGGCCCTCGATCAGACCCATTCCAGCCACTCGCCGGGCGCGAGCACCTGCAACGCGAAGGATCTGCCGCGCACCAGGCTGCGCAAACGCCCGACCGGGTCCTCGACCTCCACGTACTCGTCCATGCCGCCGACGCCGTAGTGAATCGGCACCAGCCGGCGCGCGCCGAGGATCGTCGCCGCCGCCACCGCCTGCTCGGGCGTGAGCACGCCGGGCTGGCCGCTGGCCGGCTGGCGCCAACCGAAGCGGGCGCCGTTGACCGGCAGGAACGCCGCGTCGAACGGACCGAACTGGCGGCCGATCCGCCACCAGTGCCCGTGCCAGAGCGTGTCGCCGCCGTGGAAGATGCGACGTCCGCCGGCGCTGACCACCCACGAAGCCTGCGGATCTCCGTAACCGTCCGCGGCGGGGACCGCGGCAGCGGTGAAGTCGCCGACCAGTTGCGGCTCCCACCACGGCGCCGGACGCTCGCGCGCGGCCTCGGGCACCGGGCGCGGGGTCGCGCCTTGCGGATGCAGCAGCACGCCGCCCTCGCCCAGGACCTGGGCCACCGCCATCGCATCGAAATGGTCGGGGTGCGCATGGGTGACGAGCACGCTGCGATCGCCCACCGCATCGTCCACCGGCACCAGCCGGTCGGGGAGGGCGTCGCCCCACGCCTCCGGATCGACCAGGGGATCGATGAACAGCGTCGCGTCCGGCAGCTGCAGCCGGATGCCCGCCCATGCCAGCCGCTGGATGCGCAATGCATCGGAAGCGCCGGCCGCGAGCGCGCGAGCGCCCGGCACGAGCGTCGCCGCCGCGAGGCCCGCGCAGCCCCCGAGGAAAACGCGCCGCCCGATGCCGCGCCTGCCGGTTCCGGGTCGTGCGTTCATGCGTGTGCCCTGCGCGCGGCGAGCGCGGCATCGAGCGTGAACATCGACTGCGTGACGATCGCCTCGAGATTGCGTTCGTGCCAATGCCGCTCGAATGGGGACGGCTCGACCCCGGCTGCCAGGCAGGGCTCGATGGCGATGGAGGCGATCCGGGCGTCCGCCTCGTGGCTGTCGACGGCCGTCCGGATCCCGACCACCGCGTCCGCCAGCCGGTCCAGGTAATGGACCGCATTGCCGAGCGTCGCCGCACCGAACATGCCCATGTGCCCGCCGATCACCCTGCGCCTGCCGAGCTGCTGCATGCGGACGATCGCGCTGCGGATCTGCGCCGGATCGGCCCGGGACACGTACACGATGTTGCCGACGATGTTGTCGCCGGCGCAGACCAGGTCGGCGCTCGGCACGTCCACGCTCAGGTGGTCCATGGTCTTGCCGGGGTTGTGCAGCAGGTGCAGTGCGTGGCGCCCCCAGCGGATCCGCATCGCGCTGTCGAACACCACCTGCGGCTCGAGGTAGAACGCGTCGACCTGCCGGTTCTGCGACAGGAACGCGTGGCGATGGTGGCGATGCGCGATCGTCGTCGCCTCCGGGAACAGCGACAGCCCGGCGATGTGGTCGCTCATGAAATGGGTGGACACGACGATGCGCACGCGCTTGCCCATCTGGTCGCGCAGCACGCGCCGGAGCGCGTGCGCATCGTCCACGCCGCCGAGCGTGTCGACCAGCAGCGCGTCGTCGCCGTCGACGAAGGCGGTGGCGACCGACTCGAGTTCCCGGCCGACGAACATCCAGACGTCCGGCGCGATTTCTTCGACTTTCATGCTGGCCACCGTCGGTTGCAGGACGGCCATCATTGCGGGCGCGAACCGCGGCGACAAACGAGAAATTTTCCGCATTCGGCGCAGGAAAACTAAGCTGTTACGATGCGCCTCCTCCTCGCCGCAAGGCCGTCGTGAAGCCCCGCCATCCCGCTCCGCTCAACGCGCTCCGGGCCTTCGAGGCGGCCGCGCGATGCCTGAGTTTCCAGGACGCCGCGGCGCGGCTGTTCGTCACCCCGGCCGCCGTCAGCCACCAGGTCAAGCGCCTCGAGGCCTACCTGGGCGTGGAACTGTTCAAGCGCGGCCACCGTACCGTCGCGCTCACCGCCGAGGGCGAGGCGCTGGCCGCAACGCTGGGCGAACTGTTCAGCAAGCTCGACCTGGCGCTGGATCGCGCCACCGCGCCCACCACCGCCGACCTGCGCGTGAGCACGATGGAATCGTTCGCCGCGAAATGGCTGGCGCCGAGGCTGCACCGCTTCCACCGCATCCGGCCGGACCTGCGGGTGCGCATCGAGACCGGCGACGCCCACGTCGATTTCGTCCGCGACGGTATCGACGTCGCCATCCGTTATGGTCCTGGCGGCTACGGCGGCGTCGATGCCGAACGACTCATGGAAGCTGCGGTGTTTCCGGTCTGTGCGCCTGCCCTGCAGCGCGACACGGCACGGCCGCTGGTGTCGGCGAACGACCTTCGGCACCACACCCTGCTCCACGACGAGAGCGCGCAAGGCCGAACGGGCGTGCCCGGCTGGCCCGAATGGCTCGACGCCGCCGGCGCCGCGCGCGTGCATGCAGGCGGCGGCCCGGTGTTCGCCAGCATCTACCTCGCGCAGGAAGCGGCCATCGCCGGCCATGGCGTCGCCCTCGGCGTCGCGCCGCTGGTCGCCGAAGACCTGCGCAGCGGCCGCCTCGCCAGGCCGTTCGAACTGGCGCTGGACAACGCCTATGCGTTCTGGATCGTGCGGCGTCGTGCTGCCGCGGCGAATCCCGCCGTCGACGCCTTCTGCGAGTGGTTGCGTGGCGAAGCGGTCGGGGAGACGCAGCCCTCGCGGTAGCGTGGCATGGCCAGAACGATACGCGCGGCACCGACGGGCGCCAGCACGCGAAGGTCCCGTCTGACGATTCCGGAAAAGCAACTGGCCACGCCGACTGCGGTGGCGAAGAGCGGGGTCTCTCGCCGGGCCGAATCTCAGATCGCGGCCCGATGGCTCATCGGATGCAGCGTGGCACCCGGTGGCGAAACGCGCGAGACGAATTGCCGGGACGATCCGACCGGCATTTGACCGTGATCAATGAAAGCCCGGCCCATGGGCGCAGACTGGGGTCGGTGGATTCGCACCGTCGGCGCGGTGGGTGGATCGTCGTGAAGCCCGACGCGGCCTCGCGGAGTGCTGCAAAGCCCATGAGGCTGGGAACCGGACCGCTGGTCGCGTGCCTGGTCCTGGTGAGCTTCGCCTCGATGCTGGTGGCGATCCCCGCCGGCACCTGGTGGAGCACCGCTGCGCTCAGCCTCGGTTCGGGGATCGCCGCGGTCTCGCTGATGGCGATGGCGGCGGTGCTCGGAGCCCGCTGGAAGTGGCTGGAACCGGTGTTCGGCGGCCTGGACCGGATCTACGAGACGCACAAGTGGCTCGGCGTATGGGCTCTGGTGTTCGCGCTGGTCCACTTCGTCTTCAAGGCAGGGAACGCGGAGTGGCAGACCGCGGCCATCGTGACGCTGCCCGGCCCGGCGACGCGGCTGGTCCGGCAGCTGAGCCTGGTCGCGCTGGGGCTCATCGTGCTGCTGGCGCTCAACCGCAACATCCCGTATCGCGTCTGGCGCTGGTGGCACAAGTTGTCCGGGCCACTGTTCCTGGTCGTCGTCGCGCACTGGCTGAGCTTCAAGTCGCCGATCGCGTTGCCCAGCGCGCCTGGGCTCTGGCTGGCGGTTCTCTCGGCGCTGGCGGTGGTGGCGGCGACCTACAAGCTGCTGCTGTATCCGATGCTGTCCCAGCATGCCGAGTACCGCCTGCAATCGGTGTCCGGCAACGGTGGCGCCGTGCATCTGCAGCTCGCGCCGGTGGGCCGGAAGATTCCCTTCGTGCCCGGCCAGTTCGCGTTCCTGTCCTTCAGGCGCGAAGGCCTGCGCGAGCCGCATCCATTCACCATCGCGAGCGCAGCGACGGACGATGGCAGCATCGCCTTCATGGTGCGCGCGCTCGGCGACTACACCGCGCGCCTGGTGAAGGAAGCCGCGCCGGGAATGACCGCGGAGGTCTACGCGCCATTCGGGCGCTTCCAGCGGGCGCGGGACGGACGCGCGGAGATCTGGATCGCCGGCGGCGTCGGCGTGACGCCATTCCTCGCCTGGCTGCAGGAAGCCGACGGCGCTCCCTTCGATCGGGTGACGTTCTTCCACTTCTTCACCCCCGGGCGCGAACTGCCCGAAGCGGTCGACCTGCAGGCATTGGCCGGTCAGCGCGGCGTGGAACTGGTGGAGATCAGCACAGGGCCGGGCGCGAGCGGGTTCCGAAGCCGCTTCGCCGCGATCGTCGCCGAAGCCGGGCCGGCCCGGGTCCGGATCAGTTCTTGCGGGCCCAAGGGCCTGCTCAGGCAGGTGCGTTCGCTGATGCGCGAGACCGGCGTGCCGGACGATTGCCTTCGCCACGAGCTGTTCGAGTTCCGTTGAACCGCGGATGCGGGAAGCCCGCGCTGGCTACACGGCCTGCCCGATCCACAGCCGGTTGCCGTCGGGATCCTCGATCCGGAACTCGCGCATGCCGTAGAAGGTCTCGTCCAGCGCCGGCACGGCGATGCCGTTGTCGCGCAGGGCGGCGTGGTAGGCCGCGATGTCGTCGGGATACAGGTAGAGCACCCCGTTGCGCGGCGCGCCGTGGTGGACGTTGATGGACTCGTCGAGCATCAGCCGGCAGTCCCCGAACGACAGGGATGCCCAGCGCCAGTCGTCGTTGCGCTGGTCCACGGAGAAACCGAGCCTGGTGTAGAACTCGACGCTGGCCGGCATGCTGGCCACGGGAAGCATGGGCACGAGGCGGGTCATTCGCATGGGGATTCCGGAAGTCGCGGTATCGCCGCCGCAGGCACGCGCGGGATCGCGCGATGCCGATGATAGGATCGCGGCGCCCGCAGGCAAGAAGGCACCGCCATGGCTGCAACGCACACGCATGTTCGTCCTCTCGATCCGCCGGCGGACGAAATCCGCGCGGCGCTCGACCTGCTCGCGCGCGTCGGCGACCGGTGGACGGTCTTCGTGATCCGCGCCTTGTGGCCGGGTCCGCTGCGCTACAACGCCCTGCACCGCACGGTGGCGGGAATCTCGCAACGCATGCTCACGCTCACCCTGAAGGCCATGGAGCGCGATGGGCTGGTCGGGCGCACGGTGCTGCCCACGACGCCGCCGCAGGTGGAGTACGCGCTCACCGACCTCGGGCGCAGCCTGGTCGTCCCGCTGCACGGGCTCTACGCATGGACCCTGCGTCACCTGGCCGACATCGAGGCCGCGCGCGGGAGATTCGCCGCGAGCGGGCACGCTCCGGTTCCGTAGCGGATCCCGCCGACGAGCCTCGCGCCCAGAGACACCAGGGGCGACCGAAGCGCATGCGCGGGACCGCCCGCATGTCGGTGCCGCGATCGCTGCCGCGATCTCCATGGTCCGCGCTTCCAGGGGCGGCGCTTGGTCGCCCCCGTCCGCGGGACGCATTTTTTGCCCTGCACGGGCATCGCGTTCATCCAGATCAAGGCTGGAACCGGAACGGGTGCCAAGTTCGGCAACCGTTCGCTGCCGGCATCAGACTCGATGGCCCGCGAGGGCCGGATTTCGCTGGCCGAGGCCTACCGAATCCGCGCCGACTGAGCGGTTCGCGTGCCGGCCTGCAGGCCGGCGCGCACGGTTCCGCTTGCCGGGCGGCACGCGCGCGCCGCGTACCGCCAGCCTCGGCTCGAATCCGTCCGCGTACAGATCGTGGTGCGTGAGTTCGTGTCCTTGCGCCGCAAGCGCGGTTCTCGCCCGTTCCGATACCGCATGGCAGAAGCTCGTGGGTCTGGGGTGGGCGAGAAGCGACAACACGTTCATGAGCCTGTCTTCGAACACGTCGAGGGGGGGCGGCGGCCTGCGGTTCCGATCCGCCCCGTTCCCGTTCCCGGCTACAGCCGGTTGACCCGGAACCTGCGCCCCTTGATCCGGCCTTCGCGCAGGGCCGCAAGCGCCTTCGCCGCATGCGCGCGGGCGATGGCGACGTAGCTGCGGGTGGCGAACACGTCGATCCTGCCGATCGCATCCTTGTGCAGCCCGGCGTCGCCGGTAAGCGCACCGACGATGTCCCCGGCGCGCAGCTTGTCGCCGCGGCCGGCATCGATGCGCAGGGTGGCCATGGCGGCTGCGGGCACGTTGCCGGCCTTGCCCGACAGCGGCTGCAGCGGGTCCCAGCGCAGCGGCCCGCCCTGGCGCTCCTCGATCGCCTTGGCGCGCGGGAGTTCGCGCGGCGCGCACAGGCTGAGCGCCAGGCCGTTTCTGCCCGCGCGCCCGGTGCGGCCGATGCGATGCAGGTAGGTGTCCGGGTCGGTGGGCAGTTCGTAGTTCACCACGGCGCCGAGGTCCTCGACGTCCAGTCCGCGCGCAGCGACGTCGCTCGCCACCAGCACGCTGCAACTGCGGTTGGCGAACTGCACCAGCACTTCGTCGCGATCGCGCTGTTCCATGTCGCCGTGCAGGGCGAGCGCGGAGAAACCGTAGTGGGTCAGCGAGCCGACGACCTCGACGGTGTCGGCGCGGGTATTGCAGAACACCACGGCGGACGCGGGGCGATGGCGCAGCAGCAGGGCGGCGAGCGCCGGTGCGCGCCGCGCCGGATCCACTTCGAAGAACAACTGTTCGATGGTCGCCGGCTCGGCGCCGCCGTCGATGCTGACCTCCAGCGCGTCGCGCAGCATGGCCTGGCCCAGCACGCGGATCGGATCGGGGATGGTGGCCGAGAACAGCAGGCCCTGCCGGTCTTTCGGCAGGCGCCTGGCGATGTCGCGGATCGCGTCCTCGAAGCCCATGTCGAGCATCCGGTCGGCCTCGTCCAGCACCAGCGTGCGCACGCCATCGAGTTTCAGCGCACGCTGCTTCGCCAGCTCCTGGATGCGTCCGGGGGTGCCGACCACGACGTGCGGCGGGTGGGTCAGCGACGCCAGCTGCGGGCCGAGCGGAATGCCGCCGCACAGGATCGAGAGCTTGAGGTTGGCGATGCCGGTGGCGAGCTTGCGCAGCTGCTTGCCGACCTGGTCGGCAAGCTCGCGCGTCGGGCACAGCACCAGCGCCTGGGCGCCGATGCGCGCGGGATCGAGCCGCGACAGCAGGCCGATGCCGAACGCGGCGGTCTTGCCGCTGCCGGTTGGTGCCTGCGCGATCACGTCCCGACCTTCGAGGATCGCGGGCAGGCACTGTGCCTGCACCGGTGTCATCGCCGTGTAGCCAAGGGCATCGATGCCCTGCAGCAGGGACGGCGGAAGGGCAAGGGCGGTGAACGGCAGCGGCGTGGTCATGCGCGCATGATCGCAGGTCGGGGGCGCGGTCTGTGCCCCGCGGTTCGCCGCCCGTGGCAAACAGCCGGTGCGACCGGGAGACGGGCAAGAGGCGGCACCCCCACCGGTTACCGGTCTTCGGCCACAATCCCAATGGCACGACCCACCCCAGGAGGCGCGAGATGCGCGACGAACTGACCATCGCCATCGGCGAGCTCTACCAGGGCATCCGCCACGAGCATTGGCACGGCAGGACGTTCCGCCAGTTCTGGGAATGGTTCAACGCGCGCTGCATCCAGATCGTGGGCGCGGCCGATGCGGGCGAGCTCGACGAACTGGAAGTCAGGCTGCTGGAGGTACGCGCCGAGGTCGAGGATGGGGGCTACGCGGTCGCGTCCGATCGCCTCGACGAGGTGATCGAGCCGCCGATGTAGGTTGCGCGTCGACGGCGGTGGGCCGCAGTGTCGCCGCCGGGTCAGCGCGCCGTGCCTTCGACGCGGAACGGAACGTTGGCATAGGCGGCATGGTCGTGGCCGTCGCGCACCTCCACGAACAGGCGGTAATTGCCGGGCGTGTCCGGCGCGGTGAAGCGCAGGCGACCGTCGACCGAAAGCTGCGCCCGAAGATCCACCCGCGGCGGTACCGTTTCCGGATCGCCACCGATGCTGCTGGCGCGGCTTTCCTCCAGCGCATACCAGTGCCATTGCAGCGCGTCGCCGTCGGCATCCTCCGCAACGGCCACCGCCTCGTGCACGGCGCCGGGTGCGAGCACCACGCTCGCGGTGGCGCTGCTGCCGTCGATGGTCGCCGGTCCGATCGACGGCGCGCGGTTTTCAGGCCAGCGGCCGGTCCAGAGGAACTGCATCGCATCGACCGCCGGCGTGGATTCGCCGCTGGCCAGGAACAGGCCGTACCAGGTCGGCGTGCGTTCCTGCTTGTGCCCCCACAGGAACACGTACGAACCCAGGCATTGTCGCGTGTCGGCTGCGATCACTTCCCGGTAGCGCCGCTCGAACAGCGCCGCCTTGCGCGAGCCATGGTCCTCCACCGGCGCGCCCCACGTGGTGAGCGGGCTTTCCCAGTGACCGGTCGGGCCCCATTCGGTGACGAGGTAGGGGCCGGTCCATTCGGCCTCGCGCAGCTTGTCCGGCAGCGCGTCGAGATCGCCGTACAACTGCACGCCGATCAGGTCCAGCGATGGCGCGCGGGCCTTGATCGTGTCGATCAGCGCGCGGTCGAAGCCGGCCAGCGGCGTCATCACCGGGTGGTGGGGATCCTCTTCGTGGATCATGCGGGTGATCTGCTCCACCGCGTCCCAGACCTTCGGATTGCGGTGCTCCAGGTTCAGCTCGTTGCCCACCAGCCACATCAGCACCGCCGGATGGTCGCGATACAGGCGTACTTCCTCGCGCAGCTTCTGCAGTTGCGCGGCGACCGCCGCGGGATCGTCGTAGTCGAAGCCGTGGCGTTCCTTGCCCACCGCCAGGCCCATCGCCGCCGTCAGGCCGTTGCGCTGCGCGCGGTCGAGCATGGCGCGTACCTTCGCCACGTCGGTGCCGGTGCTCCAGGTACGCACCGAGTTCCCGCCGCGTGCCGCGAGCTGTTCCAGGTCGCCCTCGGCGGAACCGGCACCGCGCACGTAGTAGGGTTCGCCGTCGACCAGCAGGCGATAGGCGCCGTCTTCCTGCACGATCCGCACGTGCGAGGGCGCGACGGCCTTCGCATCGACCGGCGGCTGCGCGGACGCACCCCACGATCCCAGTGCCAGCAGGCACGCCATCACTGCACGCATGTGTCCTCCACCAGGTCGATGCATGCACGCATGGTAGCGGGCGACCACCGGGAGCGTGTCCCGTTCGCACAGGCTCGCCTGCAGAAGTCCGTTCCCGCAGTCGGCATCGACCTGCACGACGGAACCGGTGCCAAGCCCTTCAGCCGCCTCGCGTCGCCTCGAACGCCGCGCGCTGCGCCTCGAACGCGCGCCGGTAGGCGGGCCGTGCCTGGCCGCGGGCGATGTAGGCCTGCAGGGTCGGGAAGTCCTCGAGCAGCCCCGACCCCTCGAGCCTGCGCAGCACCAGCACCATGAGCACGTCGGCCGCACTGAAGGCGCCATCGAGCCAGGCGGAATCGCCCAGGTGGCGCGCCAGCGCCTGCAGACGCACGCGCACGCGCGCATCGAGCATGGCCAGATGTTCCGCCTGCCAGGCCTTGCCGCGCTCGGCGTAGGTGGCCGCTTCGCGTTCGACGATCGGCGTTTCCACCGTGTTGAGTGCGGCGAACATCCACACGATCGCGCGTGCCCGCGCGTCGGCATCCTCGGGCAGCAGGCCTGGATGGTGCTGCGCGATGTGCAGCACGATCGCGCCGGACTCGAACAGCACCAGATCCCCCTCCTCGTAGGCAGGAATCTGGCCGAACGGATTGCGTGCGAGGTGCGCAGCCTGCTTCATCGCGTCGAACGAGACCAGGCGCACGTCGTAGGGAACGGCGGTCTCCTCCAGCGCCCAGCGCACGCGCATGTCGCGGGCCAGTCCGCGGCCGCGGTCGGGTGAGGATTCGAAGACGGTGAGGGTGGGGCGCATCAGCGGTTTCCTCGTTCGCGGCGTCGATGCATCGCCTGGCACGACGATGACGCGCGCCCCGCTTCGACATCGTGCGGCCGGATTGCGGCGTGATGGTCCGGACGCGCTCCATCCGCGCCGGCGGTGGCGCCTCCAGCTCGATTGCACCGCCCGCACGGACATGTAATCGCTATCACGCGCGAATGCACGAGTCGTCCGCGCGAAGTGCACGCAGCGCATCACGCACGTCTCATGCAGTTCGAATCACGCGCAACCAATTTTTCCTCGAATTGTCGAGCGTTGTCGTCGATTCCGCGGCGGCATCGCATGTCGAAACGCGAACGCGTTCGCGGTTCGCCGGGGTCGATCCTGCTCTACTTGGGGCGTCGGATGGTAGCGCTACCATCCGGCGTGACAGCAGTTGGTTTCGAGCACTTGCAGTACCCAGGGAGGGGCTGTCGTGTTGGAGCATTCGTTTCCACGCCCCGGCGTGGCGCCATGTCGTCTCCGCCGCTGCGCATCGCGGCGCGACCCCCAACGACACCGGCGCGGCATCGCCCCGGGCCCTGCGCGCGCAGGGCTTTCCATCATCCATGCAATCCCCGTTCATCGCCCCCGGGCCCGTGGCGCATCCGCGGCCGCGAGGGCGTACATCCCCTCTTGGAGAACCACGATGATGAAGTCACCAAGCCGCGCCGCGCGCTCCGCCGCCGCCTTGCTCTGCGCCACCGGCCTGCTCGCCGGCGCCGTGCAGGCGCAAACCCTCACCAACAATTCCACCGGCACCCACGACGGGTTCTACTACAGCTTCTGGAAGGACTCGGGCAGCGCGTCGATGACCCTGCATCCGGGTGGGCGCTACAGCTCGCAGTGGACCAGCAACACCAACAACTGGGTGGGCGGCAAGGGCTGGAATCCCGGCGGCCCGCGCGTGGTCAACTATTCCGGCTATTACGGCGTGAACAACAGCCAGAATTCGTACCTCGCGCTGTACGGGTGGACCCGCAGCCCCCTGATCGAGTACTACGTGATCGAGAGCTACGGGTCCTACAACCCGGCCAGCTGCGCCGGCGGCGTGGACTACGGCAGCTTCCAGAGCGATGGCGCCACCTACAACGTGCGTCGCTGCCTGCGCCAGAACGCGCCTTCGATCGAGGGCAACAACAGCACCTTCTACCAGTACTTCAGCGTGCGCAATCCGAAGAAGGGCTTCGGCAACATCTCCGGCACCATCACGGTGGCCAACCACTTCAACTACTGGGCGAGCCGCGGACTGAACCTCGGCAACCACGACTACATGGTCTTCGCCACCGAGGGTTACCAGAGCCAGGGCAGCAGCGACATCACCATCAGTTCCGGCGGCAGCAATCCGCCTCCCGGTGGCGGCAGCAAGACCATCGTGGTGCGCGCGCGCGGCACCGCCGGCGGCGAGAACATCTCGCTCAAGGTCAACAACGCCACGATCGCCAGCTGGACACTCACCACCAGCATGGCCAACTACACCGCGACCACGTCGGCATCCGGCGGCTCGGTGGTCGAGTTCACCAACGACGGCGGCAATCGCGACGTGCAGGTGGACTACATCAGCGTCAACGGCAGCATCCGCCAGTCGGAGGACCAGACCTACAACACCGGCGTCTACCAGAACGGCCAGTGCGGCGGCGGCAATGGTCGCAGCGAATGGCTGCACTGCAACGGCGCGATCGGCTACGGCAACCTCTGATCCGGCGGGGGCGACCATGGCCATGAACCACGCGTTCGTGCCGGCGCTGGCGGTCACGTTTGCCGTGGGCATCGGCGTCGGTGCCGTGGTCACGATGCTGGTGGGCGGCGACGCCCACCAGTGCCGGCAGGCGGGCGGGCCCGTGTCCGAAGCCCGCATCGCCGAGCTGGAAGCGAGCCCCGTGCAGGGGCCGGCGACGTTCGCGTCGTCGGCCGCGTCCGGAACGGTGACGGCGGCCGGGGAGGCGTCCGGCTGGCCCACGGGTGTCGCGAACCGTGCCGTTGCATCCCGCCCCGACACGGACCGGCTGCTCAGGGACCTGCTGACGCTGGCCTGGAACGATCGCCGCGACTTCAGCGAAAAGCTCGACGACTTTCTCGCCGAACATCCAGGCCGCGACGGCATCGCCATCGCCAGCAGGGGCGTGTTCGACCTCGGCGAAAACCACGACGTGCTGCCCGATGACGCGCTGAGAACGATGTATCGCCAGCAGCAGGATCCCGCACTCAGGCGCGTCCTCGCCCAGGTCGCGTCCATGCGTGGCGACAACGGCTTGATCGAATCGCATGTCGCGCAGGCGGCCGCCGGACTGCGCAGCGCCGTTCCGGCCGATCGCCAGCACGCGCTGGTGGAGCTGTCCCGCAGCCGCCATGTCGCCGCCGCAGATCTCGCCGCGCCGCTGCTGCGCGACTCGGACACCGGCGTGGTTCTCGACGCATTGCTCGCCTTGCGCGCGACCGGCAACCAGCGCCACGTCAGCCTGGCCGCGGGCCTGATCGACCATCCCGACGATGCGATCGGCTGGCTGGCCGCCGATGTCGTCACCGACCTGCAGATGCTCAGCGAATCGGCGCGCACCCGCATCGCCGAACACGAGCTGGCGGCGGAGCTGCCGCCGCTGCCGATGCCCGCCGCAGGCGGCGTGTCGAACTGCGGTCCGGCGGCAGGCATGTAGCGAGGCCGCGTCCGCAGGCGTATCCGCGACTCCCGGTATGGCGCTGCGCACGAATCCGTCGGCGCGTGCCGCCCGGCGTACCGACCATCGAGTCGCAGGAGCGATCGTGGTTCGTCCGCTGCGACCTCGTCGCCCGGGTGCGACACGCGTCGGCATTCGACACTTCGTTGCGGACAGGACATCGACGCCGAACCGTCATCGACGCACGGACGTGTGGCGCAGCGCACGCATGTCAATGCGTTGTCATACATCGGATGGATGATTACCGGATCGCATCCATGCGCGGGTCGTGGATGCGGTCGGGGGGCAGCTGGACCGGGGGGAGTCGACCGGTTACTGCTGGCGATGTTGCAGTCCAGGAAGGGTTGTTCTTCTCCGGAGTGCGGTGCGAAGCACGAACGCGCGCCTCCCATCGTGTAGACCCCTTCCTTCAGTAGATCGAGAGTCAGCCCCCATGTCCGCATTGATGAAGACTGCGCTGTCCGGCGCGGTGGTGGTCGCCTTGTGTGTCGCCTCACAGGCGTTCGCGAACGAAGCCGAGCAAGCGCAGGAGCAGGTGGCCGGAGGCCGGGCCGTCGGCACCGGTTCGATCCTGGGCCGTGTGCTCGATCCGGCGACCGGCGAGTACCTGCGCAACGCGCGCGTCAAGATCGACGGACGCCAGGTGGCGACGTCCGGCGAACGCGGCGAGTTCCGCATCATGGGCGTACCCGCCGGCATCCAGTTGCTGACGGTCGAGTTCACCGGCTTCGGCACGGTGCAGCAGCGGGTGCAGGTGCGCGCCGGGGAAACCAGCGAACCCGCGTTCGAGATGTTCAGCACGATCGGCGGCGGTGGCGATGCCGTCTCCATGGACGCCGTGCAGGTGGTCGGCGCTCGCGAGGGCGACGCGCGCGCGATCATGGAGCAGCGTGCGTCGATGAACATCACCAACACCCTGTCGGCGGACAGTTTCGGCGAGATCGCCGACGGCAATCCGGGCGAGTTCCTGAAGTACATGCCGGGCGTGGACTTCGATGTCGTCGCCGACGATGCGCCGCGCAACATCTCCCTGCGCGGCCTGCCGGCCAAGTACACCGGCGTGACGCTGAACGGCATCAGCCTGCCGGGCATCGACGCCAACTCGTCGAGCTCGCGCACCTTCAGCTTCGAGCAGTCGGCGCTCGCCGGCGTCGAGTCGATCAACATCTACAAGACCACCAGCGCCGACATGGACGCCAACGCGCCCGCCGGCACCATCGACATCCGCACCAGGAAGGCGTTCGACGCGAAGGGCCGCCGCATCACCGTGTCGCTCGGCGGTACCACCCACGCCGGCCTGTGGGACGGCAGGAACACCGGCTGGATGGAGGGCGGATACGACAGCAAGTTCCTGCCGTCGAGCACCATCAACTATTCGGACGTGTTCCTCGACGGTCGCCTCGGGATCGTCGCCGGCATCAGCAGCGTGACGAACCTGGTGGAACAGACGCAGATCACCGCGGGCCGGAACTACGTCGCGACCGACGCCAGCCCGTACCCCTATGCGGTGACCTCGATCGCCGGCGCCGGCTACGACCGCGAGTACAACCGCCGCGTCGCCCAGTTCGGCGTCGACTACAAGGCCAGCGACGAGCTGATCCTGTCGCTGATGGCCAATGTCAGTCGCGGCGACATCGACGCCAACACCATCACCCCGACGTTCTCGAACTCCCGCAACTCCTCCGGCGACCCGTCGCTCGACTGGACGACGCGCTATCCCGACGGCGCCACCACGCTCAACACCAACAACGTCTACCACTACAAGGTCGGATACTCGCGCAATTTCGTGCCGGGCTTCGTGTGGCAGAACGAAAGGTTCAGGCTCGACGGAAAGCTCTTTTCGGCGACCTCCGACAGCCGCTACATCTCCGGCAAGAAGGGCCAGGTGTCCGACGTGCTGAACAACATCACCTCGAGCGGCAACTACAGCGCATCGCGCAGCGACTGGATGCACCAGGACTGGCAGATCCAGCAGCTGAGCGGCCCGGACTGGTCGTTGCCGGAGAGTTACGTCATCGGGGCCTATGCCGGCGCCCTCGGCAGCTCGACGCGCCCGACCGTGCGTACGACCAGCGGCAGCAGCGCGGACCTGGACTACCGTGGCGGCAGCCTGGACTTCGAGTTCTACCAGGACCTCGGCAGCGTGCCGGTGACCTGGAAGAGCGGCCTGAAGGCCACGCGCGGCGAGTACGCGTTCGGCAACACTTCCGACGCGAACATCTGGACCTACGACGGTCCGTTGACGAATACCGAGTTCCTGCGCGCGGTACGCAGCGCGAACGACTGGCACAGCGGCGAGTCGGGCATGAATGTCAGGACCCTGGGTGGGGGCGACCTGTACGTGTACAGCCTGGGCAGGATCCACGACATGATGCGGGCCAACCCGGAGCAGTGGGTGCGCAGCCTGACGCCGGCGCAGTGGTACAACGCGCACGTGGCCAATGCCAACGCGATGGACGAGAACATCGACTCGGTCTATTTCATGGGCACGGCCGAGGTCACCGGGAAGCTGAAAGTGCAGGCCGGGCTGCGCTGGGAGCAGACCAGGACCACCAGCCACGATTTCGATCCGCTGAGCGCGGAGCAGGTCGCCGCCGCCGGCTACGCAGTCAGCGCCGGCACCGGCCGGGCCACCAGCATCGAGGGACTGGAGTACCAGTACTTCACCAACCCGCGCAAGAACAACGAGGGCAGCTACAGCGACTTCTTCCCCAGTGCCTCGTTCAAGTACGGCTTCAGCGACAGCTTCAACCTCCAGGCCGGCTACAGCAGGACCATCCTGCGCCCCGAAGTGGGCGACCTGGCGGGCGTATGGTCGGTGAACTACGGCGGAGAGGACGGCAACGTACTGACTGCCCCGAATGTCAACCTGCTCCCGGAGTACTCGGACAACCTCTCGGTGCGCCTGGTGAAGTACTTCGAGCCGGTCGGCCTGGTCGCCTTCGGTCTGTTCCACAACACGATCAAGGACCTGATCAGCGACGTCACCATGACCGCCGAGGAGTTCGGCTACGACGGCGACGAGCCGATCGACCTGGTCGCCACCAGGGCCAACCTGCCGGACGACATCAGCGTCAATGGCTACGAGTTCGAGTTCAACCATGCCATGGACTACCTGCCCGGCGCCCTGAGCGGCCTGACCGTGCGCGGGTCCTACACCCACACCAACCCGTCAGTGGTGATGCCGCGCGTGGCCCAGCAGGTGGCCAACCTCGGACTCGCCTGGCGCCATGGCCGGGGCCGGCTGAACCTCAACACCGTCTGGAGCGACGAGAAGGACCGCGGCCTGACCGGCAACATCACCAACGCCTTCGGCGTCGTCATGAACCAGAAGCAGCCGTTCGACGACTACCTGGAAGTGAACATGTCCGGGGGCTTCACCGTCATTCCGCGTACGAGGGACAACTGGCTGAGTCTGGAGGCCTATTTCAGCGTGAACAACCTCTTCAACCAGAACCGTCACACCGTGTATTCCAACGGCGAAACCGGCCTGGGCGAGAAGGGCCACCACAGCCAGATCTACATCACCAGCGGCCGCAGGGCATCGGTCGGCATCCGTGCCCGGTTCTGAACCGGGCAAACCCCGCCGGTTCGCCACCGCGGCGTACCGGCCCCTGCGTCGGTGGAGGAGTGAACCGCATGATGAAGTCCGCATATCTGGATCGTCGAAAATTCCTGCTGGGCGCCAGCGCGATGGCGTTGTTCGCCGGGCTGGGACCCGCCGGAAGGCTATGGGCCTCGCCAGCCTTCCGCGGCGACCCGTTCGCCCTGGGCGTGGCCTCCGGCGACCCCTTCCCCGGGGGCTTCGTGATCTGGACCCGGCTCGCACCGGAACCGCTGGCCGGGAACGGCGGCATGCCGATGGTGGCGGTGCCGGTCCTGTGGGAGGTGGCGGAAGACGATCGGTTCGACAGGATCGTGCGCCGGGGAGAAGCCATCGCCCGTCCGGAACTCGGCCACAGCGTGCACGTGGAGGTGGACGGGTTGCGGCCCCGCCGTCCGTACTGGTATCGCTTCCACGTCGCAAGCCAGGCGACGAGCCCGGTCGGCACGGTGCGCACTGCGCCGCAGGCCGGTGCTGCCGTGGACCGGCTGCGCATCGGCGTGGCGGGCTGCCAACACTGGGAAGGCGGCTATTTCACCGCCTACCGCTACCTGAGCGAGGAGCCGGAGCTGGATGCGGTCTTCCACTATGGCGACTACATCTACGAAGGCGCGGGCAAGCCCGGAAAGTCCGTCGTCGACGCCGCGGGCAACCGCATCGCCCGGCAGCACGCGGGGGACGAGATCTACACGCTCGACGATTACCGGCGCCGCTACGCGCAGTACAAGACCGATCCGGACCTGCAGGCCGCGCATGCCGCGGCCGCGTTCCTGTCCACCTGGGACGATCACGAGATCGACAACAACTGGGCCAGTGCCAACGACCAGGACGGCGTTCCGCCCGAGGTGTTCGCGTTGCGTCGCCATGTCGCCATGCAGGCCTGGTACGAGAACATGCCGGTGCGCCGTGCGCAGTTCCCCCGTACCGACGGCCTGACGATGCATCGCCGCCTCGACTACGGCAGCCTGCTGCGCGTGCATCTGATGGACACCCGCCAGTACCGCACCCGGCAGCGGTGCGATGCATCGCTGCTGGCGAAGATGCGGCCATGCCGTCCGCAGGACGAACCCGGCGAGGAACAGGTCATCGGCCAGGCGCAGGAGCGCTGGCTGACGCAGGGGCTGGAAGGCGACTTCGGCTGGAACCTGCTTGCCCAGCAGGTGATGATGATGCCGTACACGTACCCCGGAAGCCGCGCGGCAGGGCCGCTCAACACCGATTCCTGGAGCGGCTATCCGCAGGCGCGCCAGCGGCTGGTCGACCTGATCGCGCAGCGCCGCCTCGGCAACGTCGTCGTCGCCACCGGCGATGTGCACAAGCATCATGCCGGTGTGATCCCCTCGAACACGCAGGACCTGCTCAGCACGCCCGTGGCGACGGAGTACGTCACGACCTCGATCGCGTCGGGAGGCGATGGCGACGACATTCCGGAGACCTGGGAGAACGTGCTAGCCGAGAATCCGCATACGGCGCTCCTGAACAACCGGCGCGGCTACCAGCTGTTCGATATCGACAGGGAGCGATGGCGCACCGACGTGGTCGCCGTCGACCGGGTGTCCGCGGCCGGAGGGCGCAAGCGCATCGTTGCCAGGCTGGCGACGGAGCAGGGCCGGCCGGGAGTGGAACGGGCGTGAGCCCGCAGCTCGACGAACTCGCGCCGATTCCATCGGATATCGCGTAGCCCGGATAAGGCCGAAGGCCGCATCCGGGGAAAACGCCGGCATCCGTCGACGGCTGTCCTGCCGACGTCGTCCGCACGCGTCCCGGGTGCGCTTCGCTTACCCGGGCTACGCCACTGGCCGCCGCCCGCGCCGATCCACCTGCCCATCGCGTAGCCCGGATAAGGCCGAAGGCCGCATCCGGGGAAAACGCCAGCATCCGTCGACGGCTGTCCTGCCGACGTCGTCCGCACGCGTCCCGGGTGCGCTTCGCTTACCCGGGCTACGCCATTGGCCGCCGCCCGCGCCGATCCACCTGCCCATCGCGTAGCCCGGATAAGGCCGAAGGCCGCATCCGGGGAAAACGCCGGCATCCGTCGCCGGCTGTCCTGCCGACGTCGTGCGCACGCGTCCCGGGTGCGCTTCGCTTACCCGAGCTACGCCACTGGCCGCCGCCCGCGCCGATCCACCCGACCATCGCGTAGCCCGGATAAGGCCGCAGGCCGCATCCGGGAAAAGCGCGGCCCGTGGTGTGTGTTCGTGCCGCAGATGCCCAGCGAAGCGGGCACCTCGGACCGGTCGATCCCGTAACCTAGTGGATCGGTCCGCGTGAGTCCGGCGGAAAGTCCCGCCGGCCGGTTCCGGAGGATCCAGGGGCGAGGCATGGGGAAGATGCTCGGTGCGGTACTGCTTGGACTGTGTCTGCATGCCCCGCAGGCCGGGGCGCAGGTGTTGTGGGATGGTGCGAGTTACGGGATGAGCCCGGCGCAGGTGCAGCAGCGCTTTCCGCGAGCGCGGCCGCCGGACGTTCCCGACGAGCTGGCGGGTGGCGAGGTCGAGGGTCTGCGCCTGCCGGACGTGCAACGGGCAGGCCATGTGTTCACGGTGTCGTTCTTCTTCGGACACGACGGGTTGATGCAGGTGACGATGGGGCTCGACGGAATGCCCGCACAGGCGGACGGCATGCAGGCCTTCGAGGCGGTCGTCGGCGAACTGGAGGCGGCGCAGGGCAAGCCGCATTCCAGCGACTGGACGCATGCGCCGTTCCAGCGCAGGACGGTGCAGTGGATGGTCGACGGCGCCACGGTCAAGGTGTTCTACATGGATGTCGGCGCGGCTTCGATCGTGAACGTGATCCACCAGGCGCGTCCACCGGATGCGCCACCCGGCCCGCGGCTGGAGACGGCGACGCGGGAACAACGCGTCGATTGATCTATCCGGGTGCGCACGGCTGACCCCGGCCTGCACGGGCGCGAAGCCGACCCTGGTGTTTCCGCATCGCCATTGCGTCGCGCATCGAGGACTACGCGCGATACCCGACCCATCCGCGGAACGTGAATCCGGCATAGAACAGCTCGATCCCCTCGAAACCCGCCTGTTCGAGCAGGCGCACCTCCGCCTCGGGCGACAGGACCGGCAGCCGTTCGCGCATCGCCGCGATCGTCGCGTCCGCGCCAGGCTCCAGGCGTCCGGAGGGCGATGCGAACGCGGCGTAGCGCCGGAGCCAGCGGGTCTTGCCCGCTTCGCTGGCGTCGAAGCTGTGGTGCGCGACCACGAGCGGCGCGCCGGGGCGCAGTCGCCGCCGCAGTTCGCGCAGGGTGTGCAGGCGCGCTTCCGGCGACAGGAAGTGCAGGGTCAGCAGGCAGGTCGCGCCATCGAAAGGAATCTCCGGCGCGTCATCGATATGGCCCTCGATGAGTTCGATCCGGGCCGCCAGCGCGCCCAGGGTGTCTTCCGCCAGTCCGAGCATCGCGGCCGAGGGATCGACGCCCACCAGCCGCCAGCCCGGGCGCGCCACGGCGAATGCCTTGAGCTCCAGTCCGCCGCCGGCGCCGAGCACCAGCACGCGGCCGTCGTCGGGGACGAGTTCCGCCAGCAGCAGCTCCGACATCCGGTGGAGCGCCGCCAGTCCGGGCACCTTGGCCACGGGTCCTTCGAGATACCTGGCGACTGCGGCGGGATCGTTGAACGAGGACATGATGATCGTGGCACTTGACGAGGGACGCCATTTGTAACATCGTTTGTTACATGAAGCGAGACAGCCGCCTTTCCGCCGTCCTCCACGCGTTGCTGCACATGGCCGAGCACCGGGGGCCGATGACGTCCGATGCGCTGGGCCGATGCCTGGGTACCAACCCCGTCGTCGTCCGGCGCACGATGGGCCTGCTGCGCGAGGCCGGGCTGGTCGGTGCCGATCGTGGCCACGCGGGCGGGTGGACGATCCAGGCAGACCTGTCCACGGTGACACTGCGCGACCTGCACGAGGCGCTCGGCGAGCCGGCGTTGTTCGCCATCGGCCATCGCAGCGAACATCCGGCCTGCCTGGTCGAACAGGTGGTCAACGCCGCCCTCGACGATGCCTTCGACGAGGCCGAAGCGCTGCTGATGAAGCGGTTCGCCTCGGTGTCGCTGGCGCAACTGGCCGACGCATTCGCGCAGCGGCACAAGGCGCACAAGGCGAAGGCCCGCAAGCGGAGCGCCGCAGCATGAGCCACGACGCCATCATCGTCGGCGGCAGCTATGCCGGCATGGCCGCCGCCCTGCAGCTGCTGCGGGCGCGACGAAGCGTGCTGGTGATCGACGCCGGGCAGCGACGCAACCGTATGGCGGCCACGTCGCACGGCTTCCTCGGGTACGACGGCAGCGATCCCGCCATGATCGCCAGCGTCGCGCGCTCGCAGCTCGAGCGTTACCCGACGCTGCGCTGGATCGACGGTTCGGCCGTGGCGGCTTCCGGCACCCGCGACCACTTCATCGTCGCCACGAGCGACGGTGCCGAGCACCCCGGCAGGCGCCTGCTGCTCGCGCTCGGCGTCTCCGACGCGCTGCCTGCGGTGCAGGGCCTGGCCGAACGCTGGGGCAGGAGCGTCTTCCATTGCCCCTACTGTCATGGCTACGAACTCGACCGGGGAGAGATCGGCGTGATCGCCACCGGCCCGATGTCGTTGCACCAGGCCAGGCTGCTGCCGGAGTGGGGGACGGTGACGCTGTTCGCCAATGGCGCGCTCGAACTGGACCCGCAGGCTGCACGCGAGTTGTCGGCGCTCGGCATCGCCTTCGAACCGACTCCGATCGACCGCATCGAAGGACACGCCGACATCGTGCTCGCGGACGGTCGGCGACGGGCCTTCGCGGGGCTGTTCACCGCGTCGCGCAACGCGCCCGCGTCCGATCTCGCCGAACGCCTGGGCTGCGAACTGATGGACACGCCGATGGGCATCCAGATCCGCACCAGCGAGGCGAAGGAGACTTCCGTCCCCGGCGTGTTCGCCTGCGGCGACGTCGCGCGCGTGCCGCATTCGGTCTCGCTCGCGGTGGGCGACGGCGCATGGGCGGGGGCCCAGGTGCACCAGTCGCTGGTGTTCGCGGTGTCGGCCCAGACGGACCCGAACAGGCAGTCGCTTACCCGCGTTGCCCGATGATCATCGCGGCCCGTTTGTCGGCTTCGATCCTGTGCCTGAACGACTTGCACATGGCCACGCCCGCATCGGTCAGGCGCAGGCCATCGTCCGTTTCCTCGACAAGCGCACTTTCGATCAGCCGCTGCTTCATCTCCGGCTCGATGGGGACGGAATCGTCGCACTGGAATACCCGGTGGAGGACATCCAGCAAGGCCAGGTCTTCGAGCGGAATCGGATCCATCGTCATGGCCAGGTCGGGCGAGGTTGGAGGGTTGGGATCAGTCGGCCGATCCGTGGAGATGCGCCGCACTTCCATTATGGACCGATCTCGCTGTCGCGGCTCCGGCTCCACGGTCCGATCCGGGGGACGCGATGCGCCCAGTGGGCGTGGACGGGAACTACCCGCGCGCCTTACTGCCCAGGCAGATCCGGCCCCAGGGGATCGGGTGGCCTGTCCGGTTCCGGCGGAAGCGGCGCCACCATGTCCGGTGTGCCGGGCAGGTAGGACGCCACCCGGTCGAAGAACCGCCGGTAGAAGTCCTGGTTCTGCACCGTATTGCTGCCCACCCGTACCAGGTTGGCGTTGCTGCTGCCTACGGGGAGCGAGACCGAGCCGATCATGCTCACGCCCACGCTGGCCGAATTGGACTGCGTCTTCAGCGCGTAGCGGTCCTGCACCGCGTTGAGGAACACGATCGATCCGCCGATCGCCTGCGGCACGCAGGTGGCGCGCACGTTGAGCTGGGTGTGGACCTCGGCCTCGGGCTGGAAACTCTTGGTCGCCTCCAGCGCATCCGTCGCCGACTTGCCGATCACGTAGCCCTGTCCCAGCAGCGCGCGCCGCGTCGCCTCGCAGGCGGTGGCCGGCGCCACCGGATAGGTGCGCGAGTAGGTGTCTTCGGGACCGAAGGTCTCCCCCAATGGCGGCGGTTCCGACTTGTCCTGGCGCGAGCCGCAGGCGGCCAGCGACCAGGCCAGGACGACGGCGACTGCGAGGGAGCGACGGAACGGCGTGGCGGAGGACATGCGGAGCGCGGGATCGGGTCGGGAGGCGGCAACGGCGTGCAGCGCGAGTGTAGCGACCACGGCGTGCAAGACGACTGAATGCGGCGCCGCAGGTCCCGTACCCGGTTGCGCGCCAGCGCCGCCGGCGTGGCCGCGCGGCGCGACGCCATGCGCGCGACGGCCGCACCGGCGGCTAGCGACGAACCTGCCGTTGCCGGCCCTTCGGTGCGCTGCCCGAGGCCGCTCCCGAGGTCCCCGGGAACTGAACTCGACCGCGTCTTCTTCGCCATCAGCCCCCCGATCCGGCGAAAGTGCTGTATGGTGCCTGCACTGTTCAAAGCGGGATCACGGTACATCGTGGCTCCGATGCGGTTGATCAACAGGTTCCAGAGCCGGCGACGGCCTTTCCAGACGATCCGCTCCATCGCTTCGTGTTACCCCTTGCTCGATACAGTCCCGGCACCGCGCCTTGCGGGCCGTGTTTCCTCAACTGATCCAAGGAGTAACACCATGTCTGAACGTCAAACCGGCACCGTCAAGTGGTTCAACGACGCCAAGGGCTTCGGCTTCATCACCCCGCAGAGCGGCGCCGACCTGTTCGTGCACTTCCGTTCCATCCAGGGCAGCGGCTTCAAGTCGCTCCAGGAAGGACAGGCCGTGTCGTTCAAGGTCGCGCAGGGCCAGAAGGGCCTGCAGGCCGAAGAAGTCCAGGCCGAGTAAGCACTACTCGACGCTTGCACCGCATCAGCGGTACCAGGACCCCGGGCGGCGACGCCCGGGGTCTTTTGTTTGGTTCTTCTCCCATGTGAGGGAGCCTGGCCCGGTTGTCAGGGGGTGGTCCCGGGCTTGCGGCTCGGGGCGTTCCGGGCCGGGGATTGCCACTCGGACCGCGCGCGGTCCGGCCGGCACAGCGCGCCGGCGCTCACGTGCACGCGCGGCAGTGCCGCGCGTGCGGCCCGCGCTCGCCCATGCCTGACTCGCCGCCGCAGCGCATCCATGCGCTGCTCGCCGCAATCCCCGGCCCGGAACGCCCGTCGGAGCATCATTGGCCTGGCTTCGAAGAAGCTGGCCACCCGGCCATCGCGGGCAGGCAACGATGAGCCGCGCCCTGGCGCCCGGGGATCGCGACAAGCAAGACATGGATGTCTT
>NZ_JAETWA010000039.1 GCF_016774335.1 Luteimonas saliphila
TCAAAGCCGGCCGCAGGCCCACGCGCTGAGAAAGCCGGCCGCATGGCCCCTGCTCGGAAAGAGCAGGCCGCAGGCCCAAGTAACGGGTCCAGCCGCATGGCTGGTCCGGGGTGTGGGGCGGAAAGCCCCACGACTTCAAAGCCGGCCGCAGGCCCGCAGTGTTCGACGTTGACGCATCCAATTATCGACTTCTGCGTCGCCGTGCTCGACACCGACAAGGCAAAAAAGCTGTTCCGGTGCATGACGATGACCGAGGTCTTGCGCTACGTGTTCGGGACCGGGACCGGGATCGCGGTCGGTCCGTTGCAAGACCGGGTTTTCAACTTCTACGAGCGCAGCGCAACGATGGTCGACGGCGGCGGCAACGTCTGCGGAAAGATCGGCCTGCGCGACGACGGCGCGATTCAAATCAGCCTGACAGGGCAGGGGTGCCAGCACGTCCCGTCATGGTCGCAGGTGGCTGATCGCCTCGATGACCTGGGCGCCCGGGTATCTCACGTCGACATCGCCGTCGATGACCTGACCGGCGAAACCTTCGATATCCAGACCTTTCTCAATCTCTACGAACAAGGCGAATTCACCATGAACGGACGGCCTCCGAACGCGCAGCATGTGAGCGATTGCGGCAGCGGAAAAGGCTGTTCGTTCTACGTTGGGCAGCGCGGTCACAAACAGCTGAACATCTACGAGAAGGGCAAGCAGCTCGGCGATCCCGAGTCCAAGCACACGCGCTGCGAGCTGCGGCTCTACGCGAAGCGCATCGACCTGCCCAACGACGTGTTGCGCGAGCCGGGCCGCTACTTCGGCGCCGCGTATCCGATGCTCGAAGCCTTCGTGATTGGCGAGGTCGAACGCCTCGGCCTTCGCGAGCAAATCATCGACACCAGCGTGGGCGCGGCCCAACGCTTCATGCGCACGCAGGCGGGCACGACGCTCGGCGTGTTCGCAGCCTGCTTTGACAGCCCGGAAGCGTTCTTCGCCTGGCTGCAACGGACCATCCTCCGGAACGATCGCCCCGGGCGGTGGAAAGCAATCAAGGGCGATCTACACGCGCATGTCCGCGCATCCATCGAACGATCAATCCAAGAGGCTGCATAGCAATGAAAATCACCGTCACCAGCACGCATGTCGAAGAAAAGAAGTGGGCCAAGGGCGACCGCTCCGGCGTGATCCGCACCCAGGAAGCAATGGCCGAAACGCCTCGTTTCCGGCAGGTCATCCGGCTCGATTTGGGCCCGACCAACGATGCCCATCCGGTCGGCGAGTACTCGCTCGATCTGGAACAGGCCGTCAGCGTCGGCGACTTCGGCGATCTGAAGATCGCGCGTCGTCTCCCGCTGGTGCCAGTGGCATCGGCCAAGCGGGCCGCCTGACCGTGGCCACGGTGTACGTCCTGGCCTGCGCGTACGAGGACTACGACGTTCAGGCCGGGACGTGCGCCCAAGAACAATGGATTCCGCAGCCGTCGGTCATTCCGGAGCTGACGATTGCGGATGCACAGCAGATTGGCACCTCGATAGCGTTCCTCCTGGCTGTGGCGTTCGTGCTCCGACTGATCCGGAAATTCCTAGAGCAATTCAACTGACCGAAAGGAGTTCTACCCATGTTCCAGAAGCTGAAGTTCAACGCATCGTTCCTGCTGCTCGCCCTCCTGGCCTCGCTCGCCTCGTTCCCGGCGCTCGCCGGCGGCGGTGGCGGCGTCGACGTGTCCGGCGTGGTGACCGCGATCGAGGGTGCGGCCGGCCCGATCGGCCTGATCGGTGGCGCCGTGCTGCTGATCCTCGTCGCGATCAAGGTCTACAAGTGGGTGCGTCGCGCGATGTAACGCCCGCCGGCGCGGTGGGTCCGATACCCCCGCGCCGGTTCTTCTCCGAATCGAGGTGACGTAATGGATGCCAGTGCAGTGGTTGCGGTGATCAACGAGGCACTCGTTGCAATCGGCATGGTCGCGGTTGCCGTGCTGGTAACGCTGGCCTACATCAAGCTGTTTCGGTGGTTCGGTCGGAGTATCCAGTGATGGAAGGCTGGATCTTCCTCTGTGCGTTCGTCCTGGCACTTGTCATCGTGTTTTGGGACTGACCGTGCGCACGTTCTGGAAAGTGACCCGCTACGCCCGCGCCGCGCGGTTCTGGCTGTTCGTGCTACTCGCGACCGCTGCGTTCTTTGGTTGCAACGAAGCGCGCGCCGCGTGCACAAATACCAGTGGATTCAACTGGACATGTGAATACCAAGACGAAGCCTACGCGAAGGCTTCCGAAGTCACGCCGGGTGCTGTCGGTGAACTCGGGTGGGGTTGCAACAGTTTCCGAGGTGGCATAGGTGCGCCGCCGCACAACATTACCGGGTACTGGCAGGGTTACAGCGTTTCCGTGAGGTGCGGCAACCCTGCCTACGAGGGACTGAATTTCTCTACCATTCAGTGGGCTCAGCAGTGCCCCGCGGGTCAAGTGTGGAATGCAGAAACCAACACTTGCAATGAGGATTGCACGCAGCGCCCAGGGCGCGACTGGAATCCCGGGATTGCCGGCATTCCGAACGGCTCGACTACCTGTGACAACGGCTGCATGGGGTCGATCTTCAACAACGTCGGTGAGTCGGGTTACTTCATCACTTACGTGTCCGGCGACAAATGCGACGTACCGTTTCCGAATGCTTGCACGCCCGCTCAGCGCGCAGCGGGCTGGCGGAACAGCAACATCACGAACGTGTGTCTGCCGCCGACGCAGAATTGCCCGGACGGCACGGCACGCGACCCGCTGACCGGTGAATGCGGCAATGAGGCGTGCCCCGGTGGCATGGCGTTGAACCCGCAAGGACAGTGCGAGCCGCAGCAGGACAATTGCCCCGCAGGGCAATCGCGCGCACCAGACGGGAGTTGCTTGAATAACGACAACAACTGCCCCGCAGGCCAAGTGAAGGGCCCTGATGGCACGTGCAAGCCCGACAGCAACGATGACGGCGAGCCCGACGACGACGCGCCGGACAGCTTCTCGGGCGGTGAATCGTGCGATGTGCCGCCGTCGTGCTCGGGCGATGTGATCATGTGCGGACAGGCACGCATTCAGTGGCGTATCGATTGCAACACGCGCAAGGACACCAAGGTCAATGGCGGCGCCTGCAACGCGATCCCGCTGTGCGTGGGCAAGAACTGCGACGCTCTGGAATACGCGCAGCTGCTGCAACACTGGCGGGCCGCCTGTGCGCTGGAGCGCCTGGCCGAAAATGGGCTCGGCGGTGGCACCAACGACGGTCCGCCGGAAAGTTGGGATTCAACCGTTGACGCGGCTGCCGTGGTCGACCGTACGGCGGGGGAGGGTGATCCGGGCGACGCGTTCACCGATGGCAGCGAGAACAACGGCGGCACCGGCGGCGATCCCGGCGGTACCGGTGAACTCGACACCAGCGGATTAGGTTGGGGCAGTACGTGCCCGCAGCTGCCGGTGGTGACCGTCTACAGCACGACCATCGATTTCAATTCGATCATCGGCGGCAAGATGTGCAGCTGGTTTCAGCTGGGCGGGCAAATCGTGCTGCTCCTGGCCGCGCTGCTGTCGCTGCGCATCCTCTCCGGTTCAACGAGCGTCTAGACATGGCATGGCCTCTGTTACTGGTAGGCGGCGCGACCGCGCTCGCGAAGCGACTCACTGCAAGCGCCATCGTTGCCGGCGTGGTGAGCGGCATCACCTACATGTTCAAGACCAAGTTGGGTCTATTCATCATGGCCGCGATGATCTGGCTGGGCATCAATTTCGCCACGATCAAGATCGTGTTGGAACCGGCAATTGATCTGTTGCTTGGGTACGCCGATGGCGGCCTCGGCGGCGGTGAGTTCGCGCCAACCGCAATCGCGTGGATGGGCGTTCTGCAGTTCGATCGCGCAATCACCATGGTGGTGTCCGCGATCGTGACCAAGCACGTCGTCATGCAGGGCCGGCTATACCTGTTCAAGCGCGGATTTGGAGCCACGCCCTGATGCCTATCGAACTCATCACGGGCCTACCTGGCACCGGCAAAACCGCGTGGCTTGTTGACCGCATCATGACGGAAGGCGAGAAGCGTAACCCGCGTCCTCTGGTGGCGATGGGGATCAACGGTCTAGAGCCGGGGCTGGCCGCGATCGTCGACGATCCGAAGCGGTGGGCCGAAATTGTCGACCGCACGCAAGGCGATTGCACCTGCCCGCTGATTGGCGGCGATATCGATCCGTCGACCGGCACCTATCAGCCGCACACGCACCGCATTCCGAAAGGCGCAATCGTGTTCGTCGACGAGGCGTGGAAGTGGTTCGGCCACCTGCACGACGCGTCCCGGCAGGCCACGCCCAAGCACGTGCTCGACCTGGCCGAGCATCGGCATATGGGCATCGACTTCGTGTGGACGACGCAGGGCCCGGCGCAAATCTATCCGTTCGCCCGGCAGTTGGTCGCCGATCATACGCACTTGGTGCGCAAGTTCCGCACGCAAATCCTCGATGTCTACAAGTGGGGCGAGTTGAACGAGGATGTGAAGTCCGAAGGCAAGCGGATGGCCGCGCTGCGCAGTACGCGCGCGATCCCGAGCCGGGCGTACGGCAAGTACAAGTCCAGCGAAGAACACACGATCAAGTCGCGGGTTCCGTGGCGTGTGTTCGCGTTGCCGGTGCTGCTGTTGGCCGCCGTGCTCGCCGGTTGGTTCGCGTTCCGCATGTTGCAGCCCGATGCTGTCGCCAAGTCGGTCGGATTGGGGACGGACGCGGCCTCAGCCGCGGCCGGCCCCCGCACGGACGAAAGCACGCCCTCCCGGGCGACACCACGCCGACCGGCAACGCCCGCCGAGTACGCCGCCCTTCACCTCCCACGGTTCGCGACCATGCCGCACACGGCGCCGGTGTTCGATGACCGGGAGCCGCTCTCTGATCCGCTGCTGATGTGTATGGCAGGGCAGGCGGGCACCGATGCCCAGGGCGAGTTCAAGGACAGCGCGTGCACGTGCCTGACGGAGCAGGGCACCCGCTACGACATTGCGGATGGTGAGTGCCGGCGTGTGGCGCGCTGGGGCCAGCCTTACAACCCTTACCGGCGCTCCGGGCAGCAGATGGCCGCAGGGGACCGCCAGCCGTTGCAGGAACGCCCTGTGGAGCGGCGAGGCCCATCCGGTCCGATGGCGACGCTGGCGGGCGAGGGCGGTCCTGCTGCGCGTCCTGCGGCTTATGGTGGAATGCGGGAGGCCGCATGGTGATCGCGACGCTACCGGCACGGCCGGCCGCGCTGTCGGACACCGGCGCGCTGTTCCTGAAGCTCGTCGCCTTCGGGCTGATGGTGCTCGATCACCTCGATTGGTTCCTGTTCGCCGGCGACCTGGGCGCGCACGCAACGGCCGGCCGCATCGTGGCGCCGACCTTCGTGCTGGTGCTGGCGCTCAACCTGCAGCACGTCCGTGAGCCTACACACCTGCGCCGGCTGGTGCTGCGGCTGCTGGCCTTCGGCGCGCTCGCGCACGTGCCATACGCTTACCTGCAAGGCGCGTTCGTGCCGTTGAACATCCTGTTCACGCTCGCGCTTGGCGTCGCGATTATCGGCCTGTGGCGCGAGGGCTACACGCTGTGGCCGGCGTTGCTGCTGCTCGCGTTCGGCCTTGTGGTCGATTACGCATGGTTAGGCGCCGCTGCGGTCTGCGCAGCCTACTGGCTGACCGCGCGAGGATCGGCGCCGGCCATGGTAGCGACCGTCGTCGCCGGCCTGTTCGCGATCTGGAACGCGTCGCTATGGTCGTTCGCGGTGCTGCCGCTGGTCGCGCTGGCGTACGCGCTCGACGGGCCCGCGCCGCGGCTGAAATGGCTGTTCTACGTCGGCTATCCTCTGCACCTGGTGGTGCTCGCCCTGATCAGGAGTTACCTATGAACGTTCCAACCCAGGCTGTTCCCTTGGAAGCGGGTAACGTCATGCAGCGTGCCAAACACGAATTGTTGGCCTTGCGCGCCAACGCTACCGCGCAACAGCTGCTCATCCTCGACCAGGTCTGCGAGGCGTTGCGGGAAGGGATGCGCGGTATCAGCAAGACGCGGTACAGCAGCATTGTTGACGGCGGGTAGGGCTCCGCTGCCCTTGGTCATTCTGGCTGCCGTGGTCGTTCTAAGATGACGTGGCGACCGTCGCGCCAGCATTCGAAGCGTCCGTCGTCGCGTTCGATCAGGATTGCGTCGCAATCAGGCTCCAACGCGAACTCAACCGGTCTGGTTTCGCGAGTCGATAGCAGGTAGCTCACAGCTGCGGCGAGCGCGAGTGCGGCGGCCCTCCAAGCGACATTGCGCATGGTCAACAGCGGCCTACGCTTGTGTACGTGCTGCCCTCGATCTTGAAGCGCGTCCCATTGATGCACCTGGTATCGCGCATCGCTTCTTCGTAGCGTCGACCGCGTTCGGCGGCCTCGGCTTTGAGGCGTAGATATTCCGCATCGTCGGCCGCTGTCCACGCGCGGCCCTGAGTCATGGCCGGTGCCGGCGGTGGTGGCGGTGGCTCAGCCGCGGGAACGTCGCCGTAGCGCTCGTTCCATGCCAGGTGGGTTTCGCCGAGTAGCTTGAGTCCCGCGAACATCAGCGCGGCAATGACAGCGCCGATGATCATGATGTCGATGAAAACCGGTCGGTCTCGCGGCGGCCGCTTGGTCTGAACGTCCATACTCACCCCCGGGCGCATGATACCCGTGGGCGGGGCGGGGTCTAGCCCGGTCCGCCTGCCGTCTCGATCACTTGGACGATCTGCAATGCCTCCGGGTGGAGCCGGTCGGCTCCGCTGCCGCATTCCGCAATCCGTGTGGCCACGTGGGCACGTGCGGCCTCCAGGTCTCCGTAGATCGCTGACACCGTGAATTCGAACTCGTTTTGCCGGGAAAGGATCATGTACATGTCGGTTCCTCGCTGTTAGTGGGTCATGGCGCGCATCCGGGCGCTTCCTTCCGGATGCTCGCCATGGCGAGCGCATCGAGGGGGCCGGGTGCGCGGTCAAGTGCCGAACCGGCAGCGCAAGGGCGACCAGAGGGAGCCGCTGTAAAGACAAACAGCCCTGAGCTCGGACCTCGCAACGCTGGAACCCGGCAATTGACCGGGTAAGCGCCCGGTTCCCGGGCAAGCACTTGCGATCGCGCGTAGCGCGGCTTCGTCTCGGCTGTCAGCCTGCGGCGACCCCGAAACGCTCCGCATGCCAGTCCGACCGGCGGATCCGCAGAACGGTCACCAGCGGCTCGCTACGGGGCTTCCTGCGCGCCCTGATCGCATCGCGACGGGCCTCGGCCTGCTGGCGCCAGAGGAGCCCGCGCAGGCGTTCCGGGCTGATCCGGTCACCATCGGGACCGACGAGCTCGCGGCCAGCGAGCCGCCAGCCGTCCCACGGTCCGTGCAGCGGCTGGGTGTTGTGCACCTGGCGCGCGTACAGCGCTCCGGCGCATTCGTTCGGGCAAGGCTGGCCAGCGGGCCAGCAGGGCGGTCGGGTCATAGCGTCCGTGCCTCGATGCTGGAACTCGACGGCCGTGCAAGACGCGTGCCGAGCCAGATCCACAGCAGGCCGAGCCACATCGGCCATTTCGCATAATGTATATTATGTCATTTCCGCACGAGCCCACTGCGCCGCGGCATCTGTCGGTAGTACCGAAACTCTGTCGTCTGATCCTTAACCATGACATGAGCCGTAACCGTTTAGAGCCGACAACCGTTGGTTCGGCGGCGCGCTGCACGCGCTGTTGCCGAAAAGCGCTGTCACCGGCTTAAATGCGAGCGTGGAGTACGTAGGAAGAACGAATCCGTAGCTCGTGCTCAAGTCCTTGCCCGCCGACAACCGCACGCCGAACTGTTCCATGATGCGTATCAGCACACCGCCTTTCCGGCCGGAGACCGCCTGTCGGTCGAACTCGAAGCTTCTGGATCAGCAACTCAGCGTGCGGCGTGACAACGCCCACAGCGTCATTTCCCAGATCCACGGCCCGTATAATGCCTTCGTTAGTCAATTCGGATTCGAGTGCCCGCTTGTTCTAAGCGAACTTGCAGACCTACTTCCGAAGAAAACCTGCGCATTGTGCGAGATGAAGCGATGCGCGGTCGTCCGGGAACCTTGCAGTGATTGCCGCGCGCGCGTCGGCTGAAATACAATCAACCAGTTCCGTCGACCGGCCACGTCCTACTCTCGGGAACCAGGCCTCCAGGTCCGAGAGCATGGCAATTGCGCACATCCAGTTCCAATCGTGACTGTTGTTGCCAGTCTTTCTAGCCGAGTAGCGTAGCGAACGGCAATGCGAACCAGCGCCCCTACCCCCGATAACGTCCGCTCAACATCGGGGACCACTCCTCCCTACCCCCGATAAAGTTTCCTAATCACCTAAAAACTATGACCCAGCCTCCTGCTAGGTCGCATCTTTGACTCCAGTCAGCGTTCGTATCGCGTGGCACTACCAGAGTTAACGGTTCCGATTACGCCTGGCCTGACGATCTGCGAAGGCAAGTCCGTTATCTCCACCCTGCAAGCTGAATAGTCCACCTTTGTTCTGCTCGAGCGACCTGTCGTTTCATACTGAACACGACGGATGGGTTCGGAGCGCATGGACACGTGCTCCCTTCCCCATCATCCGTTCTGCCGTCCTGACGGATGGCAGTTCACGCAAGGCGGGCCCGTTCTCGACAGGGCGCTGACCGTCCGTCGGATCGGCGCCGGTTTTGATTGCGGCCTGCGTTTGCTACTGATAAATCGCAAGCTCGCGCCGTGGTGGGGATACAGGGGCCGGCGCGCGGCTGACAAAGACTGGATGCTTGCCGTCGCATCGTCACGGAGGTCGTTGTGCGAAAGTCGCCCCTGGATCCGCGCCCGGAGTGGCGCCCGTCGCGCATGGTTGCGCCCGTTCCGCCATTGCCGTGGAACCGCTCGTCATTCCCCTGCGCCGGGAGGCCGTCATGAAACGGCGTCCGCGTTCGCGTGGGTGGAGCCTTTCCCTCATGGTCCTGGTCCTCGCGCTGACGATACTGGGTACCGTCAGTTGCGTTCCCGGCAAGACCTACCGCACCCAGCTCAAGACGGCGGACTACTGCGTCGCCCGCGACATGCGCGATTGCCCCCGCGATGCACTGCATCTGGTAGCCGGCGCGCCGCAGGGCGTGTCGTCTCCCCTACTGGGTTTCGTCGAGTTCGATGACCAGGGCTACCTGCGCGAGCCGGTGCTCAAGGATCAACTCGTCCGCCATCTGGGCAGCCTGGCGGCCACGCGTCCGCTGCTGATCGTCGTGTTCACCCATGGTTGGAAACACAATGCCGATCCGGCCGACGGCAACGTCGCCGCCTTCAGCCAACTACTGCTCGATCTGGCCGCCGCGGACGCGGAAGGCTGCGCCAACACGCCGTGCCAATCGCGGCAGGTGGTCGGCGTCTATCTCGGCTGGCGCGGACTCTCCAACCGCCTGGAACCGTTCAAGACGCTGAGCTTCTGGGATCGCAAGGGACGCGCGCACCGCGTGGGCGGAGACGGCGTCACCGAAGTTCTAGCCGAACTGGCCAAGATCAACGCGCGGGATCGGGAGAGCCGGCTCGTCATCATGGGCCACAGCTTCGGCGGCGCGGTGGTCTACAACGCCGTCAACCAGATGCTCATCCGCGATACCGCGTTCCTCAACCGCGACCGCGTGGCCCGCAACGTCGCCGACCTGATCGTGCTGGTCAATCCGGCCTTCGAGGCCGCGCGATTCAATGCCATCCAGCGCAAGGCCTCCGGCTTTACCTTCGTCCCGAAGCAGAAGCCGATCCTGGCCATCTTCACCTCGGAGGCCGACACCGCGACCAAGCGCGCATTCCCGGCCGGGCGCGCGTTGTCCACGCTGTTTTCCGAGCACCGCGATGCACGCCAGCGCAGCCAGAACATCCGCGCCATCGGCCACTACGCGCCCTTCCAGACCCATACGCTGACCGAAAACAAGGGCACCGCCACCACCGCCAGCCTCGGGGAATTCGCCTGTGCGTGGCAGGCGTACAGCCGTGGCGATACCGATCACTGGGCGGCGGGTCCGGTGGCGCTGAACCGGATGGCGCCGCCGGACTCCGGTTCCCGGCGGTTCAACCCGTATCTGGTCGTGCGGGTGGAGAAGGGCATCATCTCCGGCCATAACGACATCTGGGGCGAGGCGTTCTCCGACTTCGTCTATCGCTTCGTCGCCGTGCAGGACTACCGCACCTGTCCATCGGCATCCCCCATGGAAGATGCCCCCACGGAAACTTCACCCACAGACGCCGCACCCACGGAAACAACGGAGGTTGCCGATGAACGATCCGCGCGCCAGCCGTGAGCGTCCGCTCCTGGCCGCCGGATTGGCGCTGGCCTTGGGCGCCTGCGCTACCGCGCCGGCCAACCGGGAATCTCCCACCGCAACCGCATCGCCCGAACCCTCCCCTGCAGCGGCATCCGAGCCCGCGCGCGATACCCGCCCCACCGCGGCGGACGGCACGGCAGCGCAGGTCCCGGCCACCGTCACCCCGGTTCGCCCCGACGCCCCGCCCCGCAACACCGTCGTCCCGCGCAGCTATCCGGAACCGGCCACGCCCGCCGGGCTCCCGATGGCCAGCGCGGATCCGTCCACCATGGTGGCGCACTTCATCAACGTCGGTCAGGGCGACGCGATCCTGCTGGAGTTCTCCTGCGGCGCCATCCTCATCGATACCGGCGGCGAGCGCACCACGCGCGCACGCGGCAGCGATCTGCTGCGCAGCTACCTGGAAGAATTCTTCGGCCGCCGCCACGACCTGTCACGCACCCTGGACCTGGTCGTCCTGTCGCATCCGCACTCCGACCATACCGACGGCGCATCGGCCCTGGTGGAAGCCGATCCCGCCTTCGACGTGCTCAACCTGCTCGACGACGGCGAACCCGGCAGCCACGACTCCGGTCGCAAGGGCCAGCTCGCCTTGCAGCGCTATGTTACCGAGAACGAAGGCGGCTATGTCGGCCTCAGCGAGTCCGACGTCAAGAATGTCTCCGGGGTCAGCAACGCGGTCATCGACCCCATCGACTGCCGTCGCGCCGGCGGCATCGATCCGAAAATCGTGGCCTTGTGGGGACGCGTGGATCTGGATGTGGGCTGGGCCAATGATCGCAACAACGACAGCGTCGTGGTGCGGGTGGATTTCGGCAAAGCTTCCTTCCTGTTCGTGGGCGACATGGAGCACCAGGGCCTGTCGGCGATGCTGGAGTCCTACGAGGCGGACCCGCGCATCTTCGACGTCGACGTGCTGAAAGTCGGCCACCACGGCTCGATGAACGCGACCACGCCGGACTTCGTCCGCGCCACCAGCCCGAAGATCGCGGTCATCCAGGCCGGTGACACGGCCTTCATCAACGAACCCCACAACGCCTACGTCTACGGCCATCCGAACCGCGCCGCGATACGCATGCTGCTGGCCGACGACGGCGGCGTGTCGATGGCGCGCGAACCCACCCAGGTACGCGTGGGCATCAAGGGAAAAGGCCTGGGCGCCGATGCACCGCCGCCGCAGTTCACCCGCATGCGGCTGGACAAGGCCATCTACAGCAACAGCTGGGACGGCAACATCGCCGTCGTGGCACAGGCCGATGGCACGCTCGAAGTGGAGACCGAGTACTGAACATGGGCAGCCGGGAGCGCCGTTCCGAATCGCCGGGATCCGTCGAGGACCTGTCCACCGATTTGCGCGCGGCCAAGACCGAAGCCAGCGACCGCTACTTCGCCAGGTCCTCGCGACATCCGCTCGCGCCCTTCGTCCTCCGCCGCGCGCTCGCCGGACTACGGGAGGTCGGCGGCCACCAGATCCACGCCATCGGCATCGGCCACAAGCTGACCAACGGCAAACCGGGCGATGCGTTGTGCGTGCGCTTCTATGTCTCCCAGAAACTACCCAAGCGCCTGCTGTCCGCCCGGGCGCGCATCAACACCCATATCGACGGCATCGACACCGACGTCATCGAAGCCGCGCCCGCCTTCCCGGCCATGCCGCTGGCCTGTTCGCGCGCGCGCCGCCAGCACAAGCGACCGCTGCGCCCCGGGGCGTCGATCGGGCTGGAGACGGTGGCCGGCGGCACGCTCGCCTTCCCCTGCACGTCCCGGCTTGCCCCGGAACGCGGCCAGTCGCTGCTGCTGAGCAACAGCCATGTCTTCTCTGACTACGGCGTCGCGCCACCGGGTTCGATCATCTACCAGCCTTCGCTCGCAGATGGTGGAACACCACAGGATCGCGTGGGCCTGCTCCTGCGATCGGTGCCCCTCCAGGCCGGCGTGCTGGCCACCAACCAGGTGGACGCCGCCGTGGCCGTGCTGGACAACGGTATCGGCGTGGAAGCGGACATCTGCACCGTGGGCGCCGTGCAGGGCATCGCGCCACCCGCGGTGGGCCAGTTGGTGCACAAGCACGCCCGCACCACCGGTTATTCCTCCGGCGTGGTGGACGACATCGCGTGCGACGTGCTGCTGCCGCTGTCGCGGGCCGCGCCGGAGCGGCAGACCCGCTTCGTCAACCAGATCCGCATTCGCGCGCGGGCCGGCGCGTCGCTGTTCGCGCAGTTGGGCGACAGCGGCGCCCTCATCGTCGAAAAACCCGGCAACCGCGCGGTCGGCCTGCTGTTCGCCTGCCCCGACAACGGTACGCACGCGTTCGCCAATCCGATTCGTGCGGTGCTCGACCAACTGGACATCGACCTCGGCTAAGGAGAACACGTCATGAAGTCCAGCCTGCGTTCCGCCGTGTGCCTGCTGCTAGTCCTGTCCGGAACCTCGGATGCACCGGCACAGGAGTCCGTGGTGCGGAGCGACGCCCCCCGCGAGCTGCGCGCACAGGACGGGCTTTCTTCCAGCATGGTCCAGCGGATGCGCGGCTCCACCCTTCCGCTGGAGGAGGTCACCCGGGTTCGCGACAGCGAGTTGCGGGAAGCCATCGACCGCGCGGCAAGCGAGCGCGAGCCGGTCACCCGCGTTCCTGCCGCCACGGAGGTGCAGCCGGCACCCGCGCCAGCGTCCGCCGAGCCTCCGGCCGCGGCCGCGGCCGCGACCGCGACCACACCTATGCTCGATCTGGCCGTGCTGCGGCAACAGGCGGGCGTGGGAACCGTGGAGCTGTACCAGACTGGCCGCAAGCTGGATATCGAAGGCACCGCAGCGATTCCCCTGGAACAGGGCCAGATCGTCGCGGTGCGCGATCCCTCCGCGCAACCGGTGACAGTGAAGGACAGCAACGGCACCCAGTCGGCCTCGCCCACCCGGCTGATTGCGCTCGATGCGCTGGGCAAGCTGCGCCAGCTGGCGCTGGTGCATCGCGTCCAGGGCCTGACTTGGAACCGCGACATAAGCCGCTTCACCGGCGTCCTGCTGGTGGGCCTGATTGATCGCGAACGCCCCGGCGAACAGGCCCGATTGCCGGAAGCCATCGCCGTGCAACTGCTCGCCGCCGGCGCCCTGCTCAATCCGCAGGAACTGGCCATCGATCGGATAGGGGGTCGGCTGGAGCGGATCGATGTCTCCATCGCCGATCCCGACGATCCTTTCACGGTGCAACTGGTCTCCCCGGTCGATCAGGACGTGCCGCAAGCCATCGTGCCCCTGCACCGCATTCCCCTGGTCATCATGGCGCCCGCGCAGATCGACGCCTTCGGCATCGGGGTCAGCGACATCACCGTGCGGGGTCGCAGCGGTCGCCTGCATCCGGGCGATGTCGTGACCCTGGATCTGGACAACGGTGCGCTGGATGCCACCTCGCTGACGGTGGGCCCCACCGGTGTGGCGACCACCCGCCTGCGCTCCACCGGCCTGGGCCAGGGCGAGTTGAAGGTGGTCGGTGGCCCCTATGCCGCCGCACCGGTCGAGGTGCGCTACGCAACGCCCCTGCTGTTCCTGATGGCGACCATCATCGGCGCCATGCTGGGCGCCACCATTTTCGTCTATGCCCGCAACCGTGGCGGCAAGCTGCGTCCACGCCTGCTGTTCGACTGGCTGATCGCCATCATCGTCGGCGTCGGCATCACCGCCATGGTCTACGCCGGCATGAAACTCCCCGACTGGCTGCCCACGCCCCGCAACCTGGTCGGCACCCTGGTGCCGTTCGCGATGGCCTTCGTGGCCGCGGCGATGGGGGCGGCGCTGATTACCTTCCTGACCGGGTTCAAGGCGCGGACCTAGCCGGTACTGGCGCGTCTACTAGCCAACCTAGTGATATCGTCACGCCATCTTGGGATGAGGAGATATGGGGCATTTGGACTGGCCAGCCTTCAGTAAACATGGAAAACCGCTTGTGGCCGGAAGCGGCCCTTCCCTCCCCTACCCCCGATAAACACCACAAATCCCCTGCCCCTCCCAGCGTTCGCCCTCGGCTAAGAGCGGACATTCCTGGCTTCCACATCGTTCTGGGCTTGCCTCGGAAGCTGGCGCCGATACCCAACTTGCTCAGGTTCAAACCTAGACCGTCGCCTAGGTTGCTGCGTCGGTAGAACCGAAAGCCCATGGCACTCCCCCAAGAAGCGCCCCTTTCCGAAGGTATTACTCCGTCCAAACGGCAATCTGCCGAGGGCGCCAATTGGAGCGTTCGATCACAGAAGGCACGAGCCTGGGCGGGCACAGTCTCAGTGCCAGCAGCGCACGGACACGACGCGACCACCTCAAGCTCCTCCCCAGTTCGTGCGTGCGCCCCGCATGGGGCGCGGCTGGCGTGGACGGGAGAAATGCCCGCTGGCATACCCTGCTCCACACAACTACGAATTCAGCAAGCCGACCGCACCGCGCGTACTTCCCATCGCACCGCTAGCCACCGCGATCTGGATGAGGCAATTCGCCTGGCTGCGACGGATCAACGGGGGCGTCTGCTCTGCAGGCCGCGATTGACGTGTCGACACCGTCCCGGGTGGGCTCCACGGCGCCGCGACGCACGACGCCCATCGAATGCCTGCCTGAGTCGGGAATTCTGCGTTGATCGCTGGGTCCGGAGGTCCGACTCAGACGGGAGTCGGCTTGGCTGCCTCAAGGTCACGAGTCCTTAGCAAACGCTTGGCTTGGATCAGCCCGATCACTAAAAAGATGGCTAGCACCACGCCCACAAGCACGAAAAGCAGTGGATCCTCTGGACCTGAAATGATGGGCTTGGATGGCGGCAGCCGAACCAATGTCTCATTGAAGCCTGGGATGAAGTGGAAAAAGACCGTCGCCGTGTAGGCCAACGCTGCAAAACATCGCCTGAGGCCGCGGTCCGCAGCGCCACGGTCCGCGACCCATGCCGCCAGCAGAACACCAAGCGTCAGTATGCCCAGCGCGTGGGCCTGGCTGAAGCCCCCGTGGCGCACGATGAAGAAGCCAGTGACACATGCGGCAACGGTTCCCCAGACGTAGAGCTTGCCATTGCGATTTCGATAGCTCAGTTCGCCATAGCGCCACAGGCCATAGAGCCCGGCACCAAGCGAAACGCAACTGATCAACGTATGAAGCAGGCCGAACGGCGTGATCCCAAACATGTCCTTTCCTCGATCAGAGCTCCCCAGCGGCAGCGTCAGGGGAGGAGAAACCACGCTGCCGCCGCGAGCAAGAAGTCGACCAGTGACTGTCTACCGGCGCGATCAATGGGGCACCTGCTAGCGGTTCGGCTTTCCGGGCAAGCTGAGATCGCCCGATGCAAGCTTGTAGACGTCGACAACGCACAGTAGCGGGGCGTGCACGCTCGCATTGACCCGCAGTCCTGCCGTAACGCCATCGAAGCTACTGCCTACAACAACTCCGATATCATCGAACGGCACCCTGACCTCGACCGTCTCCGCATCGAGCGTGGGGCTCCAACCGGGGCTATCCAGCAGGATCGGGAATCCCGGCCAGGTCTTGGGAAGCCTCGGCTTCGCTCCTTCGGGGATATCCACAACAGCAAGTGCGTCAGGCCCACATGCCTCGTTCGGCTGGAGAACGACCCAGTGGCTGTGCCACAGGTCGCCGTCGTTGTCGAGCTTTCCGTCGCCATTCTCATCGTAGAGGGGCGTGTCGTCGAAATCCGGATGCGCGGTTACTGCCATCGCAAGGAATCCCGCACCTCTTTCAAATCCGACCTCGTACGGATCGATTGTCGTCGGCCATACATAGGAGAACACGTCGCTGCCCGCAAGTTTTCCCGTGGCCGCAGGCCTTGTCTTCCCCGCTTTTCCGGATACTGCCATGTGGAAGATCGCGACGTTCCCAACGGTCGAAATCTTGGTATGCACGATATCGAAGTCAGCCGCTACAGCCGTGTCTGGTGCCGGATGGAGCCCGCCACTGTGCTCGTTTCCATCATGGGCGATGGCCGTATCGACAAGTAGGAGGAGAAGCAGCGCCGACACTGTTCGAATCGCCCGCATGGTCTTTGCTCCAGAGAAGCGGATGGTGCGATCAGCTCAGGCCGCCGCATACCTGGAATGCTGATGCCGCGCCCTCAACTTTGCGTCCCCCCTTTGGGTGATCATTCGCTCCTCTCGACAAGCTAGATTGACGTACCTTACCCACGGTCTGAGCCGGTGAGGTGCACTCTGCGGTGCGCCTCCGCTGCAAGCTCAATGGATTGTCTAGTGATCAAACTTGTTGAGGAACATGAAGCGCGCCATCGTCATTCAGCACGTTAGCTTCGAAGGCCTCGGCCACATTGGGCCAATGCTGGAGGAGCGCGGCTACCAGATCACAACCCACGTCCCTCCCAGCGCGCGCCTCTCGAGCATCGCTCCCGAAAGCATCGACCTGCTGATCCTGCTGGGCGGACCAATGAGCGCGAACGACGGCGGGACCCTCGATTTCATCGCGGATGAGATCAGGCTTGCAGCAGTCGCCTTGCGGCAAGGGATCCCATCGCTGGGAATCTGCCTGGGCGCGCAAGTCATCGCCAAGGCGGCCGGCGGCAGCATCCGATCGATGGAGGTGCCTGAGATTGAGATCGCGCCCGTCACGCTTACTCCAGCCGCGCGGAATTCTCCGCTGCGGCACCTGGACGGTTCCCAGCCCGTTCTCCATTGGCATGGCGAATCAATTGATCTTCCCGCGCATGCAACTCGCCTTGCCGAGACCAGCAAATGCGAGGTGCAGGCTTTTTCCATCGGGCTGCGGACGCTTGGCCTGCAGTTCCATATCGAGGCCGACCTGAGGGACCTCACGTCTTGGACAACGGGACACGCCAGTGATGTAAGGCAGGCGGGAGTGGATCCCAGCGCTCTTGTCGAGCTGGGAGCGCTGAACTCGGATGCCGTCCGCGACGTCTGCCGCCGCGTGATCGGGGAGTGGCTCGATTCGATCCAAAATTCGCTCTGACCGGTCGGTGCCCGCTTCTCTCCTCCGAGATGCCAACGCGCGCCCGCGGATCTATACTCCGGGCCGAGTTGGTCCATGGCCGGTCTCCCCCATTTGGGGGACGCGGACCAGGTTCAGGTTGCCGACAGTGACAGAGTACGCACCCCACATTGGCGTTTCCTCGATCTCCCCCTCGCTCCCGTCAATCATCTGCCCTTGGAATGAGCATCCGGATCCTCACCGTGGATGACCATCCGATGCTTCGCGAAGGCGTGGCAGCGATGCTGAACGCTGAGACGGGAATGGAAGTGGTAGGAGAAGCGGGAGATGCCGAACAGGGCATTACCGAGTTCCGGCGACTTCGGCCTGATGTAACCCTGATGGATCTCCAGATGCGGGGCATGGGGGGTCTGAACGGGATCAGGACGATTCGCGGGGAATGCGCTTCTGCGAAGATCATTGCGCTCACGACTTATCGCGGGGACGTCAATGTCCGTGAGGTGCTGGGCGCAGGCGCCCGTGGATATCTGCTGAAAACGGCGTTGCGCGCAGAGCTCATGGACTGCATCCGCCGCGTCCATGCAGGTGGGCGGTATGTGTCGAGCGAGCTGTGCGCGGAGATCGCAGCGCATGCGGGCGACGAGCCGCTGACTGCACGCGAGTATCGGATCCTGGAGCTTGTCGCCGAAGGAATGGAGAACAAGCGAATAAGTAGCTCGCTTGGCATATCCGTGGAAACGGTCAAGTCACACGTGACCCGGATCTTCGAGAAGCTGCAGACCCACAATCGGACCGAAGCCATCCGCATTGCCCTTCGCCGTGGCCTCCTTCGCGAGCCCATCGACTGATTTGCGGCAACCACCGCTTCCCCCAAACGGGGGGCAGCTCCGCCCGCCTCTTGCGCCTGCGCCTCGACGAGCCTGCCGGATAGGTTGTTCGTGCAGCACTTGTTGCCGGCTGCCGATCTCTGACGGACGCGCCGGCACCACCTCCTGATTCTGTGCGCTTCCCATGGGGGCACGACATGCTTCGGATGTTTCTCTCTATCGTTTGTACCACGAGTATGGCGCTCGCTTCGGTAGCGTCTGCTGCGGCGGCTGAGCCGCCAGCAACGGCCGCGACGGCGTCCACCCAGTACGTCGTCGTCGGGAAAGATCGCATCGCCTATCGGCGCTTGGGCAACGGCCCGACGATCCTCGCGGCAAACCGCCTGCGTGGGACATTGGACACGTGGGATCCCCTGTTCCTGGACGAACTAGCAAAGCGCTACACCGTCATCACCTTCGACTTCCCCGGGATTGGCTACTCGGAAGGCTCGCTGCCTGATGACATGACGGATGTATCCGCCTTCGTTGAAGGCCTTTCCGATGCTCTCGGAATCGATCGCTTCATCGCGCTCGGCTGGTCTTGGGGAGGCCTTGCGACGCAGGCTTACATTCTCGATCATCCTCGGCGCGTGACACACGCGATCCTGGTTGCGACGAACCCTCCAGGCCAGAACGCAATCCCTCTTCAGCCCGCCTTTCTCGAGCGAGCGCTCAAGCCTGTCAACGACCTTGACGATGAAGAGGTCTTGTTCTTCGTGCCCAATTCGGAGGCCAGCGTTGCGGCAGCGAAATCCTCTCACGAGCGGATCTATGCACGTCCTGGTGTGACCGAGCGCATCCCGTCGACGCCAGAGCAGTTCGCGCCGTACTTCACCGCTGGAAAGCGATTCCATGACGACCCGATGAATCGCCGGCACCGCCTCGCGGAATCCACATTGCCAATCCTCGTGATATGCGGAGATCACGACACGAGCACGGCAGGGCAGAACTGGTTCCCGCTTATAGGCAAGATGCGCAACGCCCAGTTCGTCTACTTTTCAGAAACCGGACATGCCCCCCAGCATCAGCACCCCGTGCGTGTTGCAGAGCTTATTCATGACTTCCTTGCGTCAACTCCGCCGCCGAGTGGAGGCTGACGTGTCATATCCGTCTGACTACCAATCGGCAGGTTCCGTGGAAGTCCAGGCCTTCAATGGGCAGCGTCGATCGCTTCTACTCGGTGGCCTGGGCTTGGCCTCCGGCGCCCTCTTGCCACTTGGAGCCTGCTCGAACGCGGATAGACATTCACCCCCAGCCGCGCCCCCTACACCCCAGACAGAGGTTCACAGAATGAGCAACACATTCACTACCAGCGACGGCACGCAGATCTACTACAAGGACTGGGGATCGGGTCCTGTCGTTTCCTTCAGCCATGGGTGGCCGCTGTCATCCGACGCATGGGAAGCCCAGATGTTCCACCTGGCCTCCAATGGATTTCGCTGCATCGCCCACGACCGGCGCGGCCATGGTCGCTCAAGCCAGCCGTGGAACGGCAACGAGATGGACACCTACGCCGACGATCTCGCCCAGCTCTTCGAACATCTCGGCGTGAAGGACGTGATGATGGTCGGCCACTCGACCGGTGGCGGCGAGGTAGCCCGATACATCGGGCGGCATGGCTCGAGTCGGGTTGCAAAGGCCGTACTTGTCGGCGCCGTCCCGCCAATCATGGTTCGGACCGCCGAGAATCCCGGCGGCTTGCCCATGGAAGTCTTCGATGGCTTCCGGAAGGCATACCTCCAGGACCGGGCCCAGTTCTTCCTTGACGTTGCGAGCGGACCCTTCTATGGATTCAATCGGCCGGGAGCCAAGGTGTCCCAGGGCCTCATTCAATCCTGGTGGACGCAGGGCATGATGTCCGGCCACAAGAATGCCTACGATTGCATCAAGGCCTTCTCGGAGACCGATTTCACCGAGGACCTGAAACGGTTCGACGTGCCAACGCTCATCGTACATGGCGATGACGACCAGATCGTCCCGATCGACGCGTCAGCGAGGTTGTCAGCCACGCTCGTTCCAGACGCCGAACTCAAGATCTACCCCGGCGGCACCCACTCGCTAGGCGATACCAGCAAGGATCAGCTCAACGCGGATCTTCTCGCCTTCGCGCGTTCGTGAGGCTCTGACGCGAACTCACGTGCGTATCCGTTCCGGGAGCACACGAAACGATGCCGGCGGCCAGCGCTGGCATCAGCACGCGGCCGCCCTTCGGCGGCCGCCGCCCATCGCATTGATTGGACCAACAGGCAGTCTTCTCCACCAACCGCATCGCGGACCCGAATGAGCCACAAGCCGATCATGTCGGCATCTGTATCACTGACGAGGGCGCCACGCATTCCAGCCCCGAAGCAATGCTCTCCCAGCCGAGGTTCGGGCGGCATAAGCCCGGCGCGCTGGGACGACGACGCGCAGTAGCGTCCCATTCCCCCGCTCGGAGCGGACTTCGAGCGTCCCGCCGATCCGATCGACCCGCTCACGCATGCCCGACATGCCCCAGTGCCCGACCCGGTAACCGCGGGCAAGAATTTCGTCATCGATGCCCACGCCATCATCTGCCACCAGTAACCGCAAGTCCTTTCTCCCATACTCGACGGTGACCCGTATGGTCCGAGCTTCGGAATGACGGTCCGCATTCAGCAATGCTTCTCGCCCGACGTGGAAGAGCTCGTCTCGAACCAGCGGTAGCAACTTCCGGGGTCGTCCCGCGTAGCTCACCTCCAGATTCGCGCTGCTGATGCAGGACTCCGATCCCGCCGCCGCGAGCGCCTTCGAGATCTCCGACGAGTCACGTGACACGGCCCTGAGGCCTTGAACCCGATCGCGTCCCTGGACGAGCACTGACTCCATCCGGTCCGTCATTTCCTTGATGCGTTGCCGGATTGAGGATAGAGACTGGTCTCCGTGCGCTAGCGCATGAAGCCCCAGGATTAGTCCCTGCATGCTCTGGAGGAGGGTGTCATGCAACTCCCTTGCAATCCGCTCACGCTCGAAGTGGCGTTCCTCCAGCCGAGTCTTCATCCTGATTGCTAGCTGCCGCATGTGTAGAACGTACGCAATACAAAAGCCAATTGCGATCATCGCGACGCATGCGAGCAGGAACCACCCGCTTTCGAAGAATGTGGGTCGTATTCGAAATGTAACGGTGGCACCTTGGTCATTCCAGAGGCCGTCGTTGTTCGACGCGATCACGCGAAACGTGTATTCGCCTGGCCCCAGGTTCGTGTAGAACGCCTCGCGCCTGGAACCCGCGTGACGCCAATCCTCGTCTATGCCGTCGATCCTGTAGCGAAACTGCACCCGTTCCGGCGCACTGAGGCTGGTGGCAGTGTAAGCAATCTGAATGTTCCTCTCGCCAGATGGAAACGCTCCGCCGTCATCTCCCTCGAATACAATCCTGCTCGAAGAAACAGAGCGAATGAGGACGTTCGGGAGTTGCTGGTTCGTCCGTATGCGCTCAGGGTCGACCATGGCCAAGCCGCTGTTGGTGCCAAACCAGAGCAGACCATCAGCATTCACGGCGCTGGGGATGGCCTTTGCCTGGAGCGCGACGCCCGGAAGTCCGTCGATCTGATCAAACAGTACATACCGCGGATCCTGATCGAGGTGTGTCACCGCAACCGCGAGATCGTCGGCGTGCATCCGTACGACTCCGCGACTGCCATTCATCCATAGAACGCGATCGTCACCTTCCAGAATTCCCGTCACGCCCGACAGAGCGGTATCCCCGATGCGTGATCGAAATCGGACCCCATCGAAACGTGCAACTCCAAGCTCCCCCGCAACCACGGTCTCGCGTTTGCCGGCGTGCAACGCTGTCACGGGCCCAACCTTCAGATCAGGACCGGACGGATAAGTGTGGATGCGATCTTCGTCCACAACCGCGACCCGACCATCCCTGAAGCCGAGCCAGACGCGACCATCATGGCCGGCGGCCATGACAACCGGGGACGGTTGCGAAACATCCGCACGACGACCCCATTGCCCCTTCTCCCATATGTAGACACCCTTGTTCCTGACAGAGAGCCAGATCCGGCGCTTATGGTCGACCAGCATTGCGTCAACGTTCGTGTTGTTTCCTTCGCCGGGATAGGGATGACGACGCCGCACGCCCTGCTCGACTCGCCACAGCCCGTGCCACTCTCCAAGCCACCACGCATCAATCTTGGTGCGTCGTACCTCTTCTTCCACCGATCCACCGTCGAGCAGCCGTTGCATGGACGCCCGGTCCAGCCTGACCATCACGCCTGAAGAGGAGACTGCGACTGCCGACCCATCCTCCGCGCGCATCACCTGGTCGTAGCCGCGAGCTTCCGCAAGGCCCACTGGCAGTGGAACCACATTTCGATATCGAAAGCGGTTCAAGCCCAGGATCGTTCCGGACCACACGTTGCCCTCGCGATCCTCGAACACCGGCACCGCCACGTCGGACGTGAGTCCTTCTGCCTCCCCGAACGTCTGGAGGCTCGTGCGCCTTGCCACCCCACCCATTCTGTTACCGCCGCCGGGCAATACCGTTCTGAACAGGCCTCGGCCTCGTCGAGAGCCCCAAAGCGTACCGTCACCAAGGAACAGAAGACGCGCGGCCTCCACGTCCTTCAGCTCGGGGAAGTCCTTGCTGCCATCGCGATACCGACCGTTGACATCCCGATAGATCGGGCGAGTCCCCCCCCTTGCGTCCGACACCCACATGGTGCCGTCTGGAGACACGGCAAGAATCGCTTGTGGATCGACCCGAATTCCGGTGTCTTCGAAGCGTGTACCCCCTCGTGCACGGACAACGATGGAGTCACCGCTCGCGACCCAGATGGCTCCACGGTGGTCGGCTTCGATCCAGTACGCCGACCCATGCGGATACCCTGCAGACGGGCCGACTCTGTGCCAGCGATCGTCCGCAAATCGGAGAAGGGAATTGCCGATGACCGCCCAGAGCTCGCCCCCCGGACCCTGGAAAATTCGATAGACCAGACCGGATCGGAGATCCTGATCAACCCGGTAGTGGGTTGCCCGGCCGTCACGGATACGGGTCAGGCCGCCGTGGTAGTAGCCAACCCAGAGTTCGCCGGAAGGCAACGACGTGACTGCGGTGACATTGGCTGAGGGAAGCGCGCCCCCGGCGCTGGGCTCGAAGCGCTCGAAACGCACGCCGTCGAACCGATGAAGTCCGAACCCCGTCCCGAGCCATAGATAGCCGTCGGCGGATTGTGCGATCGCCCAGATGTCAGCCGGGGCACCGTCCTGCAGCGTCCATGCGAAGTGGCCATAGCCGGACAGGCCCGGCGCCGGTTCCGCCAGTGCGCCTCCAACAAAGAGACCGGCGAGCAGGCACGCGACTCGTGCGATCCGGGACCACGTCCGACGGCCAAGTTGTTCACTTGAATTCCGACGCACTTCAGGACCCCACCCTTTCAGCTCGTCCAAAGGCACCCCGCCTCACCCCCCAATTGTGGGGCAGGCGCGCCACCCCCAATAGCCTTCCGTACGTCCCAGAGACGATCCAAGCTCGACTTCGCGTCCCACCACATCGGAGCCAGGCAGAAGGTCCCGCAGGATCTGCCGACCGAAAAGTTTCAACGTCAAATGGACAAGGCACCGGCCCTCGATGGTCTCCTGCGGGACAGGGGACTCGCCGTTCGTGATCCGTCCTTACCCCGTTCAGGTGCCCCGGCACCTCAAATACACCCATCTCGAGGATGTGCGCATGACACAGCTTGCCCAAGTCGCTGCGGCCAGCCGGCTACTGGCCCCGCACGATCACACCCTGATCCTGATCGACCACCAGTCGCAAATGGCGTTTCCGCTGCGATCGATCGACGTCGGCGCGCTGCGCAACAACGTTGGATTGCTGGCCAAGACGGCGGTCGGCTTCTCCGTCTCCACCATCGTCACGACCGTAGCGGCGAAGAGCTTCTCCGGCCCGTTATTCCCCGAGATCACCGCCGAACTGGAGGACAGGGAAGCGATCGACCGGACCACGATGAATGCCTGGGAGGACGCAAACGTCATCGCGAGAGTCAACGAGATCGGCAAGCGACGCCTCGTGATCGCGGGGCTGTGGACCAGCGTGTGCATTGTCGGACCGGTTCTCTCGGCCCTGGAACAGGGTTTGGAAACCTATGTCATCGCGGACGCGTGCGGCGATGTTTCCATCGAGGCTCATGAATGCGCGATGCAACGCATGATCCAGGCCGGGGCCCAACCGATGACCAGCCTGCAATACCTGCTGGAACTCCAGCGTGACTGGGCACGTGGCGAGACCTACGCACTCACGACCGGTATCGCGCGGGACAAGGCGGGAGGCTATGGCATCGGAATCCAGTACGCCAAGGCAATGTTCGGCGCGCAGGAAGGCGGTCATTGAAGTAGCCCCACCAACGACTCTTTGGGCTCCGGTCCGCGACATGTCAACACGCATCACCCACGAAACCACCGTCCGTCCAGGGAGGGAATTGCTCCTGGATACGGCTCTGGTGACCCTACGGATTGCGGCCGGCGGCTTCCTCTTACCCCATGGCCTCGCGAAGCTGTTCGGCTGGTTCGACGGCCCGGGCCTTTCCGGGTTCGCGGCCGAGTTGCAGGGCTTCGCCCTCCCCTCGTTCGCACCGTTCCCCGGCATTCTCGCCTTCCTGCAGACACTTCTGGGCCTGTCTGTCCTGCTCGGCGCATGGACCCGACTCAGCGCAACGCTGGCGATGGTATTCATCGGCGTCACCGTGATTCTCAACATTTCGAATGGCTGGTTCTGGAACCACCACGGCGCCGAGTATCCGGTGTTCTGGTCCCTGGTCCTGTTCTCGCTGCTACTGATGGGCGGTGGGCACTACAGCCTGGACACGCTCATCCGTCGCTACCACCTGCCCGGCTACGAGGACGAATGTTGTGACTCCTGAGTCCATCGACCCGGGTCGTCGCCGGCTCGTCGGCGGGGGCGCTGCGTCTTTCATCGCCACGCTTCTGCCGACTCGTGCGGCTACAACCGGTCCGGAACTACCCAGAATGGCAGACCTGATTGTTCACAATGCCAGGATCACCACACTGGATGCTCAATTGCCATCGGCTCGGGCAATTGCAGTGTCTGCCGGCAAGGTCCTTGCTGTAGGTCCCGACGCGGATGTGATGGCCTACGCCGACGACCGCACCCTGGTCATCGACGCGCACGCGCGCCGCCTCATCCCTGGCTTGAATGACAGCCATACCCACCTGATCCGGGGCGGCTTGAACTACAACATGGAGCTGCGTTGGGACGGAATCGATTCACTGTCCGATGCCCTGGCCCTCCTCAAGGCCCAGGTCGCCAGGACGCCGCCACCGCAGTGGGTACGCGTGATCGGTGGTTTCAGCCAGTACCAGTTTGCCGAGAAGCGGCTGCCAACCCTGCAGGAGCTCAACGCGAGCGCGCCGGATACGCCGGTGTTCATCCTGCATCTGTACGACCGCGCCCTGCTCAATCGCGCCGCCCTGCGCGCCGTCGGCTACACCCGTGACACACCCGACCCACCAGGTGGCCGAATCGAGCGTGACAAAGCGGGTAACCCGACAGGGCTGCTGCTGGCAAGGCCAAACGCGTTGATCCTCTATGCCACCCTGTCAAAGGGCCCACGGCTGCCACCCGACTATCAGCTCAATTCCACGCGCCACTACATGCGGGAACTCAACCGCCTCGGCATTACCTCGGTGATCGATGCCGGCGGCGGGTTCCAGAACTGGCCGGATGACTATGCCGTCATCCGCAAACTGCACGCAGACGGCGAACTCACTGTCCGCATCGCCTACAACCTGTTCACCCAGAACAATGGCGGTGAGCGCGCGGATTTCGAACGCTGGTCGGAAATGCTGCAGCCCCGCGCCGGGGACGACTGGTTCCGCCACAACGGTGCCGGGGAGATGCTGGTGTTCTCGGCCGCCGACTTCGAGCTGTTCAATGAAGCACGGCCCGAACTGCCGGCGCGCCTGGAGCCGGAACTGGAAGACGTGGTGCGACTGCTGGTCACAAAGCGATGGCCCTTCCGCATCCATGCGACGTACGATGAAAGCATCTCGCGCATCCTCGATGTCTACGAGAAGGTCGATCGCGAGATCCCTTTCGACGGACTGCACTGGACCATCGATCACGCCGAGACAATCTCTCCACGCAATATCGAGCGCGTGGTTGCGATGGGCGGCGGCATCGCCGTGCAGCACCGCATGGCATTCCAGGGAGAGGCCTTCGTAGAGCGTTATGGGGCCGAGGCCGCAATGCACACGCCGCCGATCCGGCGCATGCTCGATGCGGGGGCCCCCGTGGGCGCTGGCACGGACGCGACTCGCGTAGCCAGCTACAACCCCTGGACCGCACTGCACTGGCTGGTGAGCGGACGAACCGTCGGCGGGCTGGCACTGTATCGCGACGCAAACCGGCTCGGACGCGAGGAGGCGTTACGCCTCTGGACCCAGGGCAGCGCTTGGTTCTCGAGCGAACAGGCGGTGAAGGGCACGTTGGGCGTGGGCCAGTACGCGGACTTCGCGCTGCTGTCAGCCGACTACCTGTCCGTGCCGGAGGCCGCCATCCCCGACATCGAAAGCGTACTGACCGTGGTCGGAGGCCGCATCGTACACGGCGGGAAAGACTACGCGAGCCTAGCTCCGGATCTACCCCCGCCTATGCCCGATTGGTCCCCACTCAACCTGCACCGTGAACCACTACCAGGTCCGCCAGTCGTCGTCGCGTCCGCGCCACACTTGCCTGGCGGACATTGCCGGACGCATGGACACGGACACGGCGCTCGACACGCTGCCCCGCCCGGTGACGTGCAGGGATTCTGGGGCGCCCTGGGCTGTTCCTGCTTCGCGTTCTAGGGCGCGACGATCCGTGGCGACTCCGCCTGCTTCCGACGACCCCGGCGATACCGGCCCATGGGCACCACTGAGGCAGCCCACGTTCCGGGCGCTTTGGCTGGCGATCCTGTGGGGGAACGTCGGCACGTGGATCCACGATGTGGCTGCGGCGTGGCGTATGGCGGAGACCACCGGATCCCCACTGATGGTCGCCGCTGTGCAAGCGGCCACCACCCTGCCGGTGGTGCTTTTCGCCCTGGTGGCGGGCACCCTCGCCGACAGTATCGACCGGCGTCGTTACTTGATCCTGGCGCAGTGGTGGATGCTGATGGTGGCCACGGTGCTCGCCCTGCTCGCCCAGGCCGACTTGCTCGGCCCATGGACGCTGTTGGCGCTGACCTTTGCGCTCGGCACGGGCGCGGCGATGGCGATGCCCGCACAGGCGGCGATCATGCCCGAGCTTGTTTCGCGTCCGCAGTTGCCGTCCGCGATCGCGCTGAACTCCGCGGGCATGAACGTGGCGCGATCCATTGGCCCGGCGCTCGGCGGCGTCGTCGTGGCCCAGACGGGGGTCGCGACCGCCTTCGCGATCAACGCGTTGTCGTTTCTCGGCGTGGCGATCGTACTGTGGCGATGGAAGCGCACGTCCGTCCCGTCGCTGCTACCGCCCGAAGCATTCATTGGAGGCCTGCGTTCCGGGGTGCGTTTTGCCCTGCAGGCATCGGCGTTCCAGTCGGTTCTGTGGAAGGCGATCGCGTTCTTTGTGTTCGCAAGCGCCACGCCGGCCCTGCTGCCATCGCTCGTGCGCAGCAGGCTCGACGGCGGGGCGGGCGTGTTCGGCTTGCTTCTCGGTTGCATCGGCCTCGGGGCGATCTGCGGCACCCTGATACTGCCTGGGCTGCGGCGTCGATTCGACCGGGACCTGCTGGTGTTCGCGGCCACGCTGCTCTGTGCTGCGGCGACGCTGTCCGTGGCGAATTCGCGCTCCGTCCTGGTCCTCGGTGTGGTGTTATTCGGCTTCGGTGCGGGCTGGATCGGAGTGCTCTCGTCGTTGCAGGTGGCGGCCCAACTGTCGGTCGCAGCCTGGGTGCGGGCCAGGGCCCTCTCCCTGTATATCGTGGTGTTCGCGCTCGGCATGGCGACCGGCAGCCTGGTCTGGGGGGCGTTGGCGCAGCGCCTCGGCATCGGCCAGGCGCTGGGCCTCGCGGCCTGCGGCGCCGTCCTCGCTGCGTGGTGGTCACGGCGCTTCCTGATCGGGCAGGCGGAGTCGCTGGACTTCACGCCATCCGCACACTGGCCGGATCCGCTACCGGTTGATCCGGTCGCCCATGATCGTGGTCCGGTGCTGGTGACGGTCGAGTACCGGATCGGCCGCGAGGACCAGCCGCGCTTCCTCGAGCTGATGAGCGACCTGCGCCGCAGCCGGCGACGCGACGGCGCCCTGTACTGGCACCTGGCCGAAGACACCGAGCAACCGGGCGTGTGGCTGGAAGTTTTCGTTCTCGAATCGTGGCTGCATCACCTGCGCCAGCACGCTCGCACCACGCGCGACGACGAGCGCCTGCAGCAGCAGGTGCGCGAACTGAACCGGAATCCGGCGCCGCCAAGGGTGCGCCACTTCATCGGCGACCGGAACAGCGCCGGCCCCATGTCCCACAGACACGACGAGACTGCACCCACGTGAATTCCAAACTCGCTATCGGCATCGCCTTGGGCTTCGCCATCGGCTTCGGCTGCCGCTGGTCGGGCATCCCGGTGCCGGCGCCACCCGCACTGGTCGGCGCGTTGCTGGTGGTGATGATGAGTCTGGGATACGGGCTCGCCGATCGTCATCTCGCGCGCCGGGCCGCCCGGCACAGCCACGACTGCGGCGGCCCCGATGGTGCGACACGCGGGGAGAAAACACCATGATGCTCGCATTGGCTGGACTCGGGCTTGCGCTCGTCATCGGCATCGCCTGTCGCATCATCGATATCCCCCTGCCCGCCCCGCCCCGCCTTCAGGGTGCACTGCTGGTGCTGGCGATGACCACCGGCTTTCTGGTGGCGGATGCACTTCTCGCATGACCCGGCACGGAGTACCGCCTCAGCCGACCTCTCCGAGGCCGATGAGCTTCTCCGCCACGTCCGCACGCCGCAGTCGTTCACGCCACCAGTCCAGTGCAGCGCCGGATTCGTCTGAACGCCACGCGACATGGAATGCTTCCGGCGCGCGCGGCTCGACAACCCGCTTCTCGACCAGCAGCCCAGCCTCGATGGCCGGACGCGCAAGGGCCTCCGGCAGGAAGCCGAAACCGAGACCCGCGAGCTGGAAGCGGTACTTGCTGGCGATGTCCGGTACGGTCAACGCGTCCTGGCCGAACAGGAGACCGACCGTCCGCGGGATGAGCCGCCGCGCGGAATCGGCCACGGCGACGGCCCGATGCGGCTGGAGATCAGCCTTGCCGAGCGGATGGTCAACCCCCGCCAGCGGGTGGGACGGGGCCACCACGAAGACGAATTCGAACCGGCCAATCGGTTCGGAGACATACCCCCCACCGGACGGCCCTTCGCCGACGGCGACCACGATGTCGACCCGTTCGTCCAGGAGCGCTTCCCAGGTCCCGGACAACGCTTCCCGCAGAATCCTCAGGCGGGTGCCCTGGGCAACGCCATAGAACGCTTCCACGTGCTCCCGCAACGCGAAGGCGTGGAAGACCGAGTCGAGGCCGATGGCGAACTCCGTCTCCCAGCCGGACGCCACCCGCCGTACGCGCTGCTCGAGATCCTGGGCTGCCTTGAGCAGGTGCCTCCCCTCACGCAGCAGTTCCCGCCCGGCGTCGGTCATGGCGACCCGTGGCCCAAGTCGCTCGAACAACTGCACGCCCAGCCCTTCCTCCAGCGTGGACACGGTGTAGGAAATCGTGGAGGGCACACGGAACAGTTCCTTGGCTGCTCCGGAGAAAGACCCGCGCCGGTCGATGGCGTCCAGCACCTGCAGCGCGTCAAGGCTGATTCTGAGCATTCGATTATCTCGATGATAGGAGCGCAAAACACTCGCTTTTCAAGCCATGCGGACCCGCACAGAATACGCGGCAACCGGCACAACGAGGCAATTCAAGCAGATTCCTGCCCGTCTGCCCACTGTCGACCCCATCGAACAAGGAGAAACATCATGCTCCAGATTCGCAAGAGCGCGGACCGCGGCCCAGCCGAACTGGGTTGGCTTTCCTCCCGCCACAGCTTTTCGTTCGGCCACTACCACGATCCGGCCCACATGGGCTTCGGCCCGCTGCGTGTGATCAACGAGGACAAGGTGCAGCCCGGCATGGGCTTCGGCACCCATGGGCACCAGGACATGGAAATCATCTCCTACGTGCTCGATGGCGCGCTCGAGCACAAGGACAGCCTGGGAACCGGCTCGGTGATCCGCTACGGCGATGTTCAACGCATGAGCGCAGGGACGGGAGTCCAGCACAGCGAGTTCAACCATTCCCGCACAGAGGAAGTGCACTTCCTGCAGATCTGGATCATTCCGGAACGCAGTGGAATCGCGCCCAGCTACGAAGAGAAGCATTTCGATCCGGCGTCCAAGCGCGGACAACTCCGGCTCATCGCCTCACGCGACGGGCGGGATGGCTCGGTAGTCGTGCATCAGGATGTCAGGGTCTTCGCCTCGGTCCTCGATGTCGGGGACCGCGCCGAGCATGCACTCGGGCCAGCCAGGCTTGGATATCTGCACGTGGCACGGGGATCGTTGATCGCAAACGGTACGCCGCTCGAGGCCGGCGATGCGCTGAAGTTCACCAATGAAGCTGCGGTAGTTCTCGAAGGCGGCACGAACGCTGAAGTGTTGCTGTTCGACCTGCCCGGCTGACTCATTGACACATCTCCAGCGGGTCGGAGTCCGACCCACCATGTTTCCAACCCCACTTACAAGGAGCTCTCACATGAACACCTTTGACCAATCACTCACCTTCGTTTCCCGCCGCATCGCCCCAGCATTGATCGGCCTGCTGTTCCTAATCGCCGGCTATAACAAGATCACGGGCTTCGACTACGTTTCCGGCTGGATGTCGAGCATGGGCCTGCCCGTCGCCTCGGCCCTTCTGATCGCGACTATCATCCTGGAGATCGGAGCCGGCGTCATGCTCGTCATCGGGTTCAAGACGCGATGGGCCGCGCTTGCCCTTGCGGCGTTCCTTGTCCCCACTACAGTCATATTCCATGCGTTCTGGTCCGCAGAAGCAGCCCAGTACCAAGAGCAACTCACAGCCTTCCTCAAGAACGGCGCAATACTGGGAGGCGTCCTGATGGTTGCGGCGCAGGCGTATCAAAAGCAACCGGCGAACTTGGTGAAGCCCGGTATTAGCAGGGAGACCCAAGCAGGGCGCGGAGATGTGGCCGCCTGATCTCAAGGATCTGCCAACGGCTTGAAGCGCGCCCAACCTGCCCGACACATCGTTGTCGCGCCCTGCGCTCACCCTCCCCCATGAGGGGGAGGGTCTGCCCCATCCGCTTGGCGATGACAGGCGCGTTACCTCGGCTGATGCTCGATGCGGCGACCGCTTGGTGCCTGGCAGGGTCTTGGAACACGCACCCACTCCAGCCCCGCACGGCCAGGCGTAGGCCCCTGCGGCAAGCGACCGGCATCGGCTCATTCTCTTTCGCGTTCGGAGGTCCCATGCGAAGAATTGTCGGCATGACCCTTGCTGCAATGCTGGCCACAACAGGAGGGGCTGTGGCGCGGGATGGGGACGGGCACATGCGTATGCAGACGCGACTCTTTGCCACCCTGCCTGCCGATTTTCGACATCCTGAAAGTCTGGCGACCCATCCACAGACAGGCGCGGTGTACGTCGGCTCGTTCGACAGCCGTGAGCCGGCAAGCGAGCGCAACAACCAGATCCTGCGCCTTTCTGCCGACGGTCAGGCGTTAGCTCGTGCAAGGCTGGGACCCACCCCGGTCACCGGCTTGGCGTTCGCTGATGGCGCCATCTACTTCTTGAACTTCGGCGCATCGAAACTGCAGCGACTGCCCGCCGATTTCGAAGACATGGCGGTACCCGAGGATGTCGCCAGCTTCGGCCCACTGTCGCCCCCGGCACCCGGCGAGCGCCTGGTGTCGAACCCGGACGGCAGTCAAGACCGCATCGCGTACGGGGCAGCGGGCTTCCCGGCCATCAATGGCCTCGCCTTCGACAAGGCGGGCCATGCTTATGTCTCAGATTCCTTTCAGGGCGCCATCTACCGCGTAGAGCGCGCTACGAACTGCGTTCCATGCCGGGTGGAGGTTCTGACGCGGGATCCGTTGCTCGTCACGACGGGGTCGTTGCCCTTTGGAGCCAACGGCATAGCCATCGATGATGACGAGGGCATTCTCTACGTGAACAACGCTGGGGATGGACGTGTGCTGCGCATGCCATTGCGCGGAGGCCCGCTGGAAGTTCTTGCCGAAAGCGTCCACGGCGCCGACGGATTGCTACTTCACGAACAACTGCTCTGGGTGGCCTCAAATCAGGCTGATGCCGTGGTGGGGCTGGACAAACAGGGCAAGGAACGAGTCCGCGCGGGCCATTTCGGCGGCATTGGCCCTGATGGCGCGCCTATTGGCCTCCTCTTTCCCGCAGCCACCGCTGTCCAAGGTGACCGCATGCTGGTGGCGAACCTCGCACTTCCATTGACTACACGGGACGGGGACGAGTGGGAGGAAGAGGTAACCCGCTGGAACCTGATGCAGTTCGACATTCCTGGCGGAACTTCCCCCTCGCCATAGTCGCTTCCGAAGTACGCTTTTGTTCTGATTTGCGCACGCGCATCTCGTTTTTCTTCAGCGGGCCACGCGCGCTCTCCGCGGAGCATTGCCTTGTACCGCAGATTCAGCAGCGACGCGTTCCCGAGATCCATGACCGGGTCCTGCCAGCTTGGAACCCTGATCCGGCCACGTCCGTCGTTAGCCCGCATCATCGATACCCGATTGCACCATGCGGACCCTGCAGGGATGCGAGGGCTGCTGGTGCCTGTCGATCGAGGTCCGCCAATTGTTGCCGGGCCAGCATCGCCGCCTGGCCTCGCTTGGCCTCGCCAAGTCTGGCAGGCCAGTCAGGCCAAGTGCCGGCACTCGTCAAAGACTTGCAGAGCCACCAAGTGTAGTGTTGACCAAGTCTCACAGCCTGACCGGCGGGTGGCGTCGTCCGTACAGTCCTTGAACACCGGATTCCGGCCCGGCGGACGCGGGATGGCGCTCCACCCACCCCTGCCCGCTCGTCCACCCGCGCGACTTCGGTCCCCCGTCGCAGAGGGCGTCCTGAGGGCCACGCCCTAACGGGCGTGTAATCGGGAACCATCCAAGTACCATGCGGCGGAGCTTACGGGTCGCGCTCTTACAGCTCGAGACGGCAGCCCAGTGGCCGCCCCTCCGGGTTGCAGCCGCGTCGCGCTCGCTCCCCGGCAAGGCGCTGGCGAGGTCGGCTGGCCAGCCGTGCCGGCCGGTCCCTAGTCGCACCCTCGATAACGCTCCCTAATCCACCCCGCGCGCCTCGTGCTGGCCATGCTCCAAGCAAGACACTCGGCCACACCACGCATTTCTGCAGCTCGGCCAAGGTTCGAAGGCCAGCTAGGGGTTCTTGGCCGGACCAGCAGCGTTAGGGGCGTGGCGAAAGGCGAACAGAACGAACTCGCCAGCGCTAGCTCTCGCTCAGGATCATTCCGTTGTCTTGTGCCCAGGCGAAGATCTTCAGCCCGCTTTTGACGTGCTTGGCGATCTCGTGCTTGACGGCATCGACGCACGGCAATGGTTGGGTTTCGATCTGTTTGGCGCCTTCGAGGTACACCACCCCTATTCATCGGCCGCCACTGGCCGGCTGCAGATGGAGCTCTCCCGGAGAGTCGAACACGGCGTCGTTTAGAGACTCAATGCTCATGTCCTGCCCCGTCTTTGGCTTTGGGGTTCCTGGTCAAAGCCCCAGCTTGAAAACCGGAGCTAACATCTGCGACAGGGTGTCGATTTGCTCGCCGGTAAGTGAAGCACGCACTTGCTTTGCAATTCGGTCCCGTTGCCGCTTCGGTGACTCGACTGGCTCGCTCGCGCCTTCTCTCTCTCTGACTGGCCGACTTGGGCGCGCTCTGCAGACATCGCTGCAGCAGCCACTTCGTTCAGCAGGAAAAGAATCACCTCCTCCTCAGCTCCGGATTCGGCAAGGACGCGCTCGCGAATGTAGTCGGCCAGTGATTGGCCGCCGATACCCGCGAGCCGGACAAGCTTGCGCTTCTCCTCGCGGGTGAAAGTGACCGCGACCGTTTCGTTCTGGGCGTCAGCCATACGTAACGTCCATCCACTACGTAGCTGGCCACCGCGAACAAGGCGACTGAATCGTCACTTCCCGGGTTCCGTAGCCTGTTCTGCCAGTTTCACCAGGTCACGCTTCTGCGTCTTGCTCAGACTGTTCCAGCGCATCAGCAGCTTGGCCAGCATCTCGTCTTCGGTATACAAGAACGCAGCGGGGACATTCAAGGCTTCTTTACGGGCCTCGGCCAGTCTCCTGACAAAGATCGGACGCGATTTCTCGGACACTGGGCCTACAGTTGGAACCGTAGGATGGCGCAAGCGTCAGCTCGCGTGGGAACTGATGCGTGCGCGGCCTGCCGATTTGTCTCCGGGCTGGAACAGGTTGTCCTCCCACGTTCAAGACATGATTTTGCGCCGATAACACTTTTTTAACTATCCGCGGGTGGGCAGGCCCTTGGCTTGCTCCGTAACCATGGCGCGGGGTTCAGCCATGCTCCTTAACCGCGGCGCGTTCCGGCACTTCGAAGCGCATGGGAGGGGAGGGCCCGGGAAACATCTTCTATTGTTTCAGTACGTTAGACGGGCCGATCTCTTGGCGCCTGGTTAAGGGGTCACCGACACAAGTTGGCTTGATCGATCAGCTCACGCAGCGATCTCTCGGCAGCGGACGATTGGTGGGAGGCCGCGTCTTCGACCTGCATCCGACCCAGCACCACCAGCTTCTCGGAGGATCCTCGGCAGGCGCTTCGTCCCCGCCCTTCCCCGCCATCGCCTCGATGGCCTGCTGCGCCGGAACGGACACGAGCCGCGGACGATCCAGCGCCATGCCCGGGCGACAGACGCCGTCGAGCTGGGGATCGCGCACTCCATGCGAACCGCTTTCGAGAGCACATCCATACAAATCGCCACACGAAACCGCAATCGCTTCGCGCCTCGGCTGGTAGACACTCGATGCCAAGGCTGTGACTGGCATGTTCGCCCCCAACCAATGACCATGATCAGTCCCGCCGCATGATCGCCAGGACCGGCCTCGCCGCTCGCTGCACCCACAGCACGGTGTTCCCGTTGCAGAAGAACCCATGAAGTGTCGAATCCATGCGGGCATGGACGCGGGGAGCCGGCATTCACCGGAGATCCCGGATGAGCGAGACCACCACCGCCTCCGAGCCTGCGTCGAAGAAACGCACGGAGTGGAATGCGGTCGCCGCCGTGATCGCGGCGTTGATCGGCCTGCTCGCGCTTGGCGTGTCGGGCTACACGGCGCTGCTGCAGCGCGAGCAGGTGCGCGCCGAGGTCTGGCCGTACCTGCAGCCCGCGATCACGATCGACCAGGGCAGCCTGGCGATCAGCATCGAAAACAAGGGCGTCGGCCCGGCCTTGGTGGGCGGCCTGCGTGTCTACGTCGACGGACAACCGCAGCGCAATTGGCCGCGCGTATTCGATGCGCTGGGCCTGTCCGACCTGAGGGATACGCGAGCATCCACCGTCAACGGTATCGTCATCGCCCCGGGTGAGAAGATCCAGCAGATCGGGTTCGATGATGCGGCGGATTTCCAGCGCCTGCTCGTTCAGTATCCGCGCATGGCGCTGGCGCTGTGCTACTGCTCCACGCTGGGGGATTGCTGGCTCCTGGACGAGCGCGAGCGCCGGCCGGAGCATCGCCGCACGCAGGTCGACGCCTGTCCGGCACGGGGCCCGCACGACTTCATCGACAACGAGCTGGTACCGCCGACGACGGCGGGAGACGGATGAGACCGCACGGCCGATCGCCCGGACGCGCACGCGGGCGTGGCGCGGTCGATTTCCGCTCGCGTCCATCGTGTCAGGGAAGCTTCAGGTCCTTGATCTGCCGGCGGGAGGTGATGGCCAGCTTGTGGAAGATGCTGCGCAGGTGGGCTTCGATCGTGCGGGGGCTCAGGACCAGCTGGGCGCCGACTTCCCGGTTCGTCGCCCCCGTGGCGACCAACCGTGCGATGTGCAGTTCCTGGTCGGTGAGTGCATCGGTCGGCTGGGCAGTCCGTTTGCGCGGTTTCTCGCCAGTGGCCCGCAGCTCGCGGGCGGCACGTTCGGCAAACGCCTCCACCCCCATGGCTGAGAGCAGCTCGTGTGCCGTCCCGAGCTGCTCACGCGCATCCCGGCGGCGGCCTTCGCGGCGCAGCCACTCCCCATAGACGAGGTGGGCGCGCGCGAGGTGGGTGGCCATCCGGCAGTTTCCGAGACGCTCGATCGCCTCGCGGTAGTGCTCCTCGGCGCCCGGCCCGGTGCTGGTCAGCGCCCTCGAGCGCGCCGCCATCCCGAGCGCCCACGGGGTGCCGCTGGCGTTGGCTCGCGAGGTCAACCGGTCCAGCGCGGCAGCGGCACGCTTCGGTTGGCCTGCGCGGACGGCCGCCTCGATCAGCTCGGGCAGCGCAATGTTGCTGTGCGCCAGCTCGTCGGACTCGGACAGCGGGGCAACGGCAACCAGGGCGCTGCCATAGTTGCCCAGCCCGTTGTGCAGGCAGGCGAGCGAAGTTTCGGCGCTGCTGACCGTGAGGCCCTCCCCCCGCGCCTTTGCCTCCGCGATTCTTGTCGCGAAGAGCTCTGACGTCCCCTGCTCCCGGCCACGCCAGGCAGCCAGCACGAGCCTCGAGTTGGGGAGCGGTGGAGCACCTGTTGCCCGCGTGATCGCATCCTCTTCCGCGAACAGCTCCGAGGCCCGGGTGAGCTCGCCGGTGATCACCAGCACCAGGGCCAGGGCATTGAGTGCGGCGGGAAGCGTAGCCAGCGCGCCGGCTTCGCGGGCGACCCGGACCGCGCGGCTGGCCAGCACGTACATCGACTCGTCGTCCCACAGCATGGTCCCGACATGGCAGGCAAGCCACAGCCAGCATCCATTGTCGTCGTGCGCACCGGAGGCGTCATCGCGCAACGAAGCGAGAGCGCGTTGCAGTTGGGGCACGCTCGCTTGGTACCCTTGCGTGAATCTCGTGACCAGTCCGTCCAGCAGGAGATCGACCGGTCGCGGCGGCGTGGGCGGTGGAGGCGCGTTCCGGGCCGCCTCGGCCACCTCCGGCAACCCGCGGCCGGGTGCCAGGCGACCGGCGTGGAATGACGCCTCCAGCGCGTGCAGGTAGGTCTCGCGCGAGAGCGCGCCATCCAGCGGAGCGAGCGTCCTCGCGGCACCAATGAGCATTCCCGGCGCCTCGCGCCCGCGCGTCAGGTGGAAAGCGATCTGGGCACGCAGCAACTCGAGGCGGGCGCATTGCAGCGCATCCAGCGGCCCTGCCTCCGCGACCGCGAGCAACGCCATGGCGGCTTCGGGCGCACCGGCGTCGTGCCTGGCGTGCGCGGCTTCGAGTGCGCGGGTCGCACGGCGGGCAGGGTCAGGCGTCAGCATGGCCGCCTGCTCCATGAACGCGGCCGCCGCCGCCAATCCACCGCGGGCACGTGCACGTCCGGCCGTGTGCTCCAGCTCCGTGGCGGCTTCCTCGTCGGTGCCCAGCACCGCCTGCGCCCGGTGCCAGGCACGACGGTCGGGATCGAACTGGGGGTCGGTGACGGCGGCCAGCACCCTGTGCGCACGGCGCTGGTCGGGTGGTGTCGCGGCCGCATAGACCGCCGATCGTACGAGTGGATGACGGAACCGCACCCGGGTGTCGATCTCGACCAACCCGGCGGTCTTCGCGGGCACCATCATTTCACGGGCAATGCCCAGGTGCGCGGCGGCCTGCCAGAACAGAGCCACGTCACCGGTCGGGTCGGCCGCGGCGACCAGGAGCAGCAATTGCGTGTCGGCAGGCAGGCTGCCAGAGCGCTGCTGGAAGCTGTCCTGGATACGACGCGGCACGCTCAGAACGCTGGGCAACTCGAACCCGCCGGCCAGCAGTGATGGCAGTGCGCCCTTCGGCAGTTCCAGCAGCGCCAGGGGGTTGCCACGCGCCTCGGCGACGATCCGGTCGCGCACCGCGTTGTCGAGCGGTGCGCCGACGGCAGCGGCCAGCAGCGCCCGTGCATCCTTCTGTCCGAGCCCGTCCAGCCGCAGTTCGGGCAAGTCGACGAAGGCGCTGACATCGCGATCGGTCGGGTCGCGCAGCGCGAACACCAACGCGATCCGATCGGCCACCAGTCGCCGCGCCACGAACGCAAGGACCTGCGCGGACGCCTGATCCAACCATTGTGCATCCTCGACAAGGCACAGCAGCGGGCCGTCCTCGGCCACCTCGGCCAACAGGTTGAGGGTCGCCAACCCGACCAGGAACCGGTCCGGCGCAGCGCCGTCGCGCATGCCGAACGCCACGCCCAAGGCACTCTGCTGCGGGTCGGGCAGCGCGCCGGCCCTGTCCAGCAGCGGCGCGCACAACTGGTGGAGGCCCGCGAACGCGAACTGGGTCTCGGACTCCACTCCGGCCGCGTACTCCGCCCGAAACCCCGATGTCGTCGCGGTGGCGCGGGCGTACTCGAGCAGCGCAGTCTTCCCGATGCCTGCTTCCCCGCGCACCACGAGCACACCGCCCTGCCCGTCCTGCGCCCGGGCCA
>NZ_JAETWA010000040.1 GCF_016774335.1 Luteimonas saliphila
CTAGAGCCTGTTAACACTATTTGCTAGACTTATGCGCATGGAACTGACGCCTGCGCAATTCGCCATCATCGAAGACTGCCTCCCCCGCCAACGGGGCAACGTGGCGGTGAGCAACCTCCACGTGCTCAACGCGATCCTGTTTGTCGCCGAGAACGGCTGCAAATGGCGCGCCTTGCCCAAGCGTTTCGGCAACTGGCACACGATCTATACCCGGATGAATCGCTGGGCCAAGGCCGGTGTGCTGGACCGGGTGTTCGAGCGGATGCAGGCCGCGCAACTGGTGCGCATCCGGCTTGAGGCGATCAGCCTGGACAGCACGATCGTGAAAGTGCATCCCGATGGCACCGGCGCGCGAAAAAAAACGGTCCGCAGTCCATCGGCCGATCCCGCGGCGGTTGGACCACCAAAATTCATATGGCTGCCGCGGATTCCCGCTGCGCCTTAGCCTTCTCACTGTCTCCCGGCCAAGCCGGCGATGCACCAGCCGGCCGCGACCTGCTGCGCACGTTGCCAACACCCCCGGCTGGCTGCCATCTCGTCATGGATCGTGCTTACGAGGGCAATGAAACACGCCAACTGGCCTTGGACCTGGGTTTTGAGCCGGTCGTGCCGCCGCACCCACTGCGAACAAGCCCCTGGCGCTACAACACCGAGATCTATCGAAGAAGAAACGAGATCGAGCGACTCTTCCGGCGGCTCAAAGGCTTCCGCCGCATCTTCAGCCGCTTCGACAAGCTCGACATCATGTTCGCTGGCTTCATCCACTTCGCATTGATCGTCGAATCACTACGATAGTGTTAACAGGCCCTAGGGGAATGTGACCAGGGTCCTGCCGACCGATCCGCCGCCGAGCATGACTTCGAACACCTCTTGCAGGCCCTCGATCGTGGTTTCCCGGGTGCAGATCCGGTCGAGGTGGCGCGGCTTCCAGTCGGAGGCCAGCAGGCGCCAGACTTCGTCGCGGATGTCTCGGGCGGTGCCGGCGGAGGCGACGCCCAGCAGCGACACGCCGCGGATGATGAAGGGCATCACCGAGGTCGGCAGGTCGGCGCTGGCGGCCAGTCCGGCGCTGGCGACATTGCCGTAGGGCCGCGTCTGCGCCAGCAGGCTGGCGAGCATGGGGCCGCCGACGTTGTCCAGGCCGCCGCCGAACCGAACCGATTCCATCGGTCGCCTGGTCGCCAGTGCCTCGCGGCCGAGCACGTCGCCCGCGCCGATCGACTTCAGGTATTCGACGTGCTCCGGCTTGCCGCTGATCGCGTGCACGACGTAGCCGGCGCGGCTGAAGATGTCGACCGCGAGCGAACCGACGCCGCCGGTCGCGCCTGTAACGGCGAGCGGGCCGAGCGATGGCGACTGCCGGTTCTCCTGCATGCGCAGCAGCGCGAGCGCGGCGGTGAAGCCGGCGGTGCCGATCACCATGCTCTCGCGCATCGTCAGGCCGACCGGCAGCGGCACAGCCCACTTCGACTCGAGCCTGGCGTACTGCGCATAACCGCCGTCGCGCGTTTCGCTCAGGCCGCTGCCTGTGACCAGCACCTCGTCGCCTTCGCGAAACTTCGGATCGGTCGAGCGCACCACGCGTCCGGCCACGTCGATGCCGCCGACCAGCGGAAACTGGCGCAGGATCCTGCCTTTGCCGGTGCCTGCCAATGCATCCTTGAAGTTGACCGACGAGAACGCGACCTCGACCACGATCTCGCCCGCGGACAGGTCGTCGATCGAGACCTGTTCGATACCGCCGCGATAACCGGCCGCGTCGTCGTGGATGCGGAAGGCGGCGAAGCTGGCGGGGATCGTCATGTCCGTGTGTCCTTCGGTCCAGTGCAGGCTCGACGAGCCCATCGACCGCGCGACGCGCCGGTCTCCCTTGCTGGTATCAGGCATTGTCACACAGGAGATCCGCCCGCGCGCCGCGCCATCGCACGTGTCGCCGGATGCGATCACGGCATTGCCGCGTCGGACACGACTGGCAACGGGTTCGCCGGACGTCGGCTGGAGCGGATGGGATCGCGCATCGCGCGCGAGGCGTGCACGCATGCGCATGTGCACCGCAGACGCATCGCGCCAGGGTGGCTGCTAGCGAAGCGCTTTGCCGTGCTTCTCGTCGAGCCACTTGCTGGCGCTCGCCGGAGAGTAGCCGCGCATCCAGGCCAGCATGGCGTCGATGTCGTCGCCGTGCCACAGGTCCGCGCGCTGGGCGGCATGCAGGAAACACTCGGCGACCATGCGGTCGATCATGCCGATCAGGGGATCGAAGAAATCGTCGACGTCGAGGAACGCGCACGGCTTGTTGCCGATGCCGAGCTGGCGCCAGGTGAGCATCTCGAACATCTCGTCGAGCGTGCCGAAGCCGCCGGGCAGGGCGACGAAGGCGTCGGACAGGTCGAACATGCGCATCTTGCGCTCGTGCATCGAGCCCACGACCTCGAGCCGGGTCACGCCCTTGTGCGCGACTTCCCACGAGACCAGTTGCTCCGGGATCACGCCGACCACCTCGCCGCCCGCCTGCAGGACCGCGTCGGCGACGATGCCCATCAGGCCGACGTTGCCGCCGCCATAGACCAGGGTCAGGCCCTCCTTGGCGATGCGGTCGCCCAGGGCGAAGGCGCGCTCCGCGTAGGATGGGCGGCTACCCGTATTGGATCCGCAGTACACGCAGATCGAACGCATGTTCATTCTCCTCCGGGACCTGCCGCGCGTGGATCGGGATCGGGCCTGCCGCAGTCCACGGCCTCGATCACGCCACCGCGGTAGCGCATCGACGTGGTGCGGCGGCGGCCGTCGGCATCGGTGTCGTGCCAGAAATCGATCGCATGGCTTCCGGCCGGCGGATCGCCGTCGGAGCCGGCCGCCGAATGGCCCGACAGCGTGCTGTCCGGCGCCCGTCCCATGATCGCCATCGCCTCGCGGTAGTTCATGCCCGGGCGCAGCTGTGCGCAGCGGGCATGGGCGGGGGCGTCGTCGGTGACGGGCGTGGTTCCGGTCGTGGCATGGCTCATGGGCGTGGCGGCCGCGGTGCAGGCGAGGGCGATCAGGGTCGGCAGGCGGAGGCGCTGGAACGGCATTCGACGGTGTTCCGAAGCAAGCGCCCGGGCAGCGTCAGGGCGATCGGTGTGACGGGTGGATGGGCCATACGCAAGCGAAGCCGTGGCACACGGGTTTGGCCTGGCGTCCTTTCCGCGCCGGGTCGATGGCGCAATCGGGAAACGGCGCAGAGCGCGATTCGCGCGACACGGCCGCAGGCGCCACGAACGCCCGCGCCCCGTGGGACTCAGTTCGCCTTGTGGATCGCCCGCTTGTCCACCGCCATCGCCGCATCGTGGATCGCTTCCGACAGCGTGGGGTGGGCGTGGCAGATGCGCGCGAGGTCGTCTGCCGAACCCTTGAACTCCATCGTCAGCACGCCTTCGTGCACCAGTTCCGACACGCCGACGCCGACCAGGTGCATGCCCAACACGCGATCGGTCTCGGCATGCGCCAGCACCTTGACGAAGCCGGCCGGCTCGCCCATCGCCACCGCACGGCCGATCGCCGCGAACGGGAAGCTGCCGGCCCTGTACGGCGTGCCTTCCTCCTTCAGCTGCTGCTCGGTCTTGCCGACCCAGGCGATCTCCGGCTCGGTGTAGATCACCCATGGAATGGTGTCGAAGTTGACGTGACCGGGGAGGCCGGCGATCAGTTCGGCCACGGCGATGCCTTCCTCGAAGCCCTTGTGCGCCAGCATCGGGCCGCGCACGCAGTCGCCGACCGCCCAGATGCCGTCGACGCCGGTGTGGCAGTGCTCGTCGACCTCGATGCGGCCGCGATCGTCGAGCTTCACTCCGGTGCCTTCGGCCAGCAATCCCTTCGAAGCCGCCTTGCGGCCGACCGCGACCAGCAGCCTGTCGACGGTGATCGTCTGCTCGCCGTCCTTGTCGGTGAAGGTCACCGCGACTTCCTTCTTCTTGCCCTTGCCGGTCACCTCGGCCTTGCCGACCTTGGCGCCGAGCCTGATGTCGAGGCCCTGCTTGCGGAATTCCTTCAGTGCGGTCTTCGCCACTTCCGCATCGGCCACGGCGAGGAAGTCGGGCAGGGCCTCGAGGATGGTGACCTCGGCGCCCAGCCGCTTCCATACGCTGCCCAGCTCCAGGCCGATCACACCGGCGCCGATCACCGCAAGGCGCTTCGGTACTTCGGTGAAGTCGAGTGCGCCGACGTTGTCGACGATCGCCTCGCCGTCGAACTTCGCGAACGGCAGTTCGATCGAATCCGAACCCGCGGCGATGATGACGTTGGTGCCGGCCAGCTCGATTTCGGTGTTGTCGTGCTGCTTGACCTTGACCAGGCGGTCGGCGTGCAGCGTCGCGAAGCCGTAGTAGGGCGTGATCTTGTTCGCCTTGAACAGCGTCGCGATGCCGCCGGTGAACTGCTTCACGATCCTGTCCTTGCGCCCGACCATCGCGCCGACGTCGATCTTCGCGTCCTTGAAGCTGATGCCGTGGTCGCCGAACAGGTGGCCCATGTTCCAGAACTGGCGCGAGGAATCGAGCAGCGCCTTCGACGGGATGCAGCCCACGCGCAGGCAGGTGCCGCCGAGCGCCGGCTTGCCGTCCTTGCCCAGCGCGGCATCGATGCAGGCGACCTTCATGCCCAGCTGCGCGGCGCGGATCGCGGCGTGGTAGCCGGCGGGACCGGCACCGATGACGACGACGTCGAATTGCTGTTGTTCGCTCATTTCATTCGCCCACGTGATTCGTGATTGGTGATTCGTGATTGGAAGAAGCGAATGCTCCGAGTCGCGACGTGATCCGTTTTTCCGAATCACCAATCACGAATCGCCAATCACGGCATGGTCTTCGGCCTACAGGCCGAGGACCATGCGACCAGGATTCTCGAGCTGGTTCTTGATGTCGACCAGGAACAGCACCGCGTCCTTGCCGTCGATGATGCGGTGGTCGTAGCTCAGCGCGATGTACATCATCGGCGCGGCGATCACCTTGCCGTCCTCGACGATCGCGCGGTCCTTGATCGCGTGCATGCCCAGGATCGCGCTCTGCGGCGGGTTGACGATCGGCGTGGAGAACAGCGAGCCGAAGGTGCCGCCGTTGGTGATGGTGAAGGTGCCGCCCTGCAGGTCCTCGAGCTTGAGCCCGCCCTCGCGCGCGGCCTTGGCGAAATCGCCGATGCCCTTCTCGACGTCGGCGAACGACATGCGCTCGACGTTGCGCAGCACCGGCGTGACCAGGCCGCGGTCGGTGGAGATCGCCACCGAGATGTCCGCGTAGCCGTGGTAGACCACGTCGTCGCCGTCGACCGAGGCGTTGACCACCGGGTAGCGCTGCAGCGCGTTGGCCGCGGCCTTGGCGAAAAAGCTCATGAAGCCGAGCTTGACGCCGGTGTCCTTCTGGAACTGCTCGCCGAGCTCCTTGCGCAACGCCATCACCTTGCCCAGGTTGACCTCGTTGAACGAGGTCAGCATCGCGATCGATTCCTTCGACTGCATCAGCCGCTCGGCGATGCGCTTGCGGATGCGGGTCATCGGCACGCGCTGTTCCGGGCGGGCGCCGCCGGACACGCCGGGAGTCTTGCCGGCGGCATAGTTGACCAGGTCTTCCTTGGTCACCGCGCCGCGGCGGCCGGTGCCTTCGACCTGCGACGGGTCGATGCCTTCCTTCTTCGCGGTGAAGCGCGCGCCGGGCGGGAGCTCGTCGGTGCCGCCCGAGACCGGCGCGGGCTTGGTCGAGGCAGGAGCGGCGGCTTCGGCCTTGGCCGCGCCCTTCTTCTCCTGTACTTCCTCGGGGCCGGCGGCAGGCTTGTCGTCCTTCGCGGCGGCGGCTGGAGCGGACTCGGCGGCGGCTGCGCCTTCCTCGATGATCGCCAGCAGCTGTTGGCTGGTCACCGTGTCGCCCTCCTTGAACTTGATCTCCTTGAGTACGCCGTCGACCGGCGAGGGGACCTCGAGCACGACCTTGTCGGTCTCCAGGTCCACGAGGTTCTCGTCGCGCTTGACCGCGTCCCCCGCCTTCTTGTGCCAGCCGGCGATGGTGGCGTCGGAGACGGACTCGGGGAGAACCGGAACTTTGACTTCGGTGGCCATGGGATGGCGTCCTTGGGGCGTTGAAGGCGGGGCGGTGTTATTCGGCGATCTGGTCGCCGGGCGGATTGACCAGCGCGTCGGCGACCAGTTTCAGCTGTTCTTCCACGTGGTCGGCGAAATGGCCGACGGCCGGCGACGGCGAGCGGCTGCGGCCGGCGTAGCTCAGGGCCTGGCCCTTGGCCAGGCAGCCTTGCAGGTGGTGCTTGATCTGGTACCAGGCGCCCTGGTTCTGCGGCTCCTCCTGGCACCAGACCACGTCGGCGGCCTTGCCGTGCTTCGCCAGTTCGGCCGACAGCAGTTCGCGCGGGAACGGATAGAGCTGCTCGATGCGGACGATGGCCACGTCCTCGAGTTCGCGCTTCTGGGCGTCCTCGAGCAGGTCGTAGTAGACCTTGCCCGAGCACAGCACCACGCGCCTGGCCTTCTCCGGATCGACCGAGGGGTCGGGAATCAGGTGCTGGAACTCGCCGTCGGCCAGCTCGTCCAGCGTGGAGACGGCCAGCTTGTGGCGCAGCAGCGACTTCGGGCTCATCACGATCAGCGGCTTGCGCGTGGCCATCTTCATCTGCCGGCGCAGCATGTGGAAGCACTGCGCGGGCGTGGTCGGCACGCAGACCAGCATGTTCTCCAGCGCACACAGCTGCAGGAAGCGCTCCAGGCGCGCGGAGCTGTGTTCCGGGCCCTGGCCCTCGTAGCCGTGCGGCAGCAGCAGGGTCAGGCCGGAGATGCGGCCCCACTTGGCCTCGCCCGAGGCGATGAACTGGTCGATCACCACCTGCGCGCCGTTGGCGAAATCGCCGAACTGGCCTTCCCAGATGTCGAGCGTGTTGGGGTCGGTGGTGGAGAAGCCGTACTCGAACGCCATCACCGCTTCCTCGCTGAGCAGCGAGTCGATGATGGTGCACTGCTCGGGGCTTTCGGCCAGTTGCCGCAGCGGCAGGTAATAGCTGTCGGTCTTCTGGTCGTGCAGGATCGCGTGGCGGTGGAAGAACGTGCCGCGGCCGGCGTCCTGGCCGACCAGGCGCAGGCCGTGGCCCTCGGCCAGCAGGGTGGCATAGGCGAGATTCTCGGCGAAGCCCCAGTCGCCCGGGATCTCGCCGGCGGTCATCCTGCGCCGGTCCTCGTAGATCTTGGCCACGCGCGGATGCAGGTGCACGCCGGCCGGGATGGTGTTGATGGCCTCGGCGAGCTGCCCGAGCGTGGCCTTCTTCACCCGGGTGTCGACGCTGTCGTACAGCGTGCCGGTCAGGTACTTCGACCAGTCGATGGTCAGTTCGTAGTCCTCGGGCTTCGAGCCGGCCAGCTCGGTGGTGACTTCGCCGGCGTCGAGCTTGTCGCGCAGGCTGTCCATCATCGCCTTCGCCGCCTCGGCCGTGACCACGCCGGCCTCCGCAAGCCGCGCGGCGTAGAGCTCGCGCGTGCTCGGGTGCTTGCGGATGGTCTGGTACATCAGCGGCTGGGTCGCCGCCGGCTCGTCGGCCTCGTTGTGGCCGTGGCGGCGGTAGCAGACCAGGTCGATCACCACGTCCTTGCGGAACTGCTGCCGGAACTCGTAGGCCATCCTCGCCACGAACACCACCGCTTCGGGATCGTCGGCGTTCACGTGGAACACCGGCGCGCCGACCATCTTGGCCACGTCGGTGCAGTACAGCGTGGAACGCGCGTCTTCCTTGTTGCTGGTGGTGAAGCCGACCTGGTTGTTGATGATCACGTGCAGGGTGCCGCCGACGGCGAAGCCGCGCGCCTGCGACATCTGCAGCAGTTCCATCACCACGCCCTGGCCGGCGAACGCGGCGTCGCCGTGGATCAGGATCGGCAGCACCTGGCGCCGCTCCTCGTCGCCGCGACGCTCCTGGCGCGAACGCGCGCTGCCGGCGACCACAGGGTCGACGATCTCCAGGTGCGAGGGATTGAAGGCCAGGGCGATGTGCACCGGCGCGCCCGGGGTGGCGATGTCGGCGGAGAAGCCCATGTGGTACTTCACGTCGCCGGCGTGGGCGCGTTCATCGTGTTCGAACTTGCCCTCGAATTCGTCGAACAGCTTGCGCGGGCTCTTGCCCAGGGTGTTGACCAGCACGTTGAGGCGGCCGCGGTGGGCCATGCCGATCACGATGTCCTTGACCTTGTCGAGCCCGGACTGGCGGATCACGCTGTCGAGCAGCGGGATCAGCGAATCACCGCCCTCGAGCGAGAAGCGCTTCTGGCCGACGTACTTGGTGTGCAGGTAGCGCTCCAGCCCTTCCGCGGCGGTGAGCCGCTCCAGCACGCGGGTGCGGGTCTCGGCGCTCAGGTTGTAGTCGCCCGCTGCGGTCTCCAGGCGCTGGTACAGCCACTGGCGCTGCTCGACCTCGGGGATGTGCATGAACTCGGCGCCGATCGGGCCGGTATAGGTCGCCTTGAGCCGCGCCAGCAGGTCGCGCAGCTTCATCCGCGGCTGCCCGGCCACGCCGCCGGTGCTGAACTCGCCGTCGAGGTCGGCTTCGGACAGGTTGTGGAACGGCAGGCCGAGGTCCGGCGGGTTCATCGGCGGGGTCAGCGCCAGCGGATCGAGCTTGGCGCCGAGGTGGCCGCGCGAGCGGTAGGCGGTGATCAGGCGGCCGACGTTGCGCTCGCGTTCGTCGCTGGCACCGGTGCCGCCGGCGACCACGCCGCGCGCCGCGCGCCTGCCGGCCTCGGCCACGGCCGCGACCACCGGGGAGTGCGGCACATCGCCGGCCTCGCGCCCCTGGAAGCCGTCGAACCATGCCTTCCACTTCGGCCCGACGCTGTCGGGAGAGACGAGGTACTGCTCGTAGAGGTCCTCGATGTAGGCGGCGTTGGCGCCGAGCTGGGAGGACTGCGCAAACTGCTTCAGGAGACTGTCCACGTCGGGCACATCGGACTCAATTGGGGAGGCAAGCGCCTGATCCGGAACGGAAATTCGGCGTCCGGCAGCGGGCATATGGGGAGTCGCGCATTATAGCCGCTGCCCTTGTCGCGATGCATCATGCTTTGGACGGATGCACGCCCTGCGTTCGGGTGGCGGACAGACCGGGTATGGCGGCGATCAGAGCCCGAGTGCGCGCAGTTCGCTGCACGGCCTGGACCGCTCCCACACCTGGTCGAAGGCCCCGCTGAGTTGCCGCGCCCGCGCCCGCGCGGCGCTTTCGGTTTCGCCGTCGAATCGGTGGCCGAGCGAGCGGAAGTAGTAGCCGCCGGCGTCGCTGGCGATGAAGGCGGAAGGATAGGTCCGGTCGACCGGGTCCTCGACCTCGCGCAGCGCGAACACGCTGGGAAGTCGCTGCGCGAGCCCGATCAGCGGCGCATGGGCGCGCTGCGCGGCGGCGGCGTCCTGCAGCAGGATGCGCGCCTCGCCCCCGACACCGGCGGTGCCGAAGCGGCGCAGGGCCTCGACCACGCGCGGCTGGTCGTACAGGCCCGGGTCGAGCTCGCGGCTGTAGATCCACAGCCGCCGGCGCGCAGCCAGGACGATCGCGGCGGTCGTGGCGACCGCGGCGGCGCGATCCTCGACCGCGACCGGGCGGTCGAGCCGGAACCGCATGGCCAGGTGCTCGATGCCGGCCTCGACGAAGCGTTCTCCCACCGGCGTGAAGCCGTGGGCGCGATAGAACTCGATCGCCCCGGCCTGCGCGTGCAGCGTCACCTGGCGCAAGCCGTCCTCGCGCGCCAGTCGCAGCAGCGCATGGAGCAGGGCGCTGCCGACGCCGTGGGCACGCCAGCCGGCCAGCACCGCCATGCGCCCGATCCGGCCCTCCGGGCTGAGGCGGGCGGTGCCGATCGCGATCCCGGCGGGGTCGCGCGCCAGCACGTGGCGGCAGCGCGGATCGAGGTCGTCGCGCTCCAGTTCCCGCGGTACCTGCTGTTCCTGCACGAACACGGCCTCTCGCACCGCGCGCAGGTCGTCGAGCGCGGCGGTGTAATCGACAGCCAAGACCTGGAACGGGCCGGTCGCGATCGTCAAGATTCCTCCGCCGACAGCAGGCGGTAGTGGCCGGCCTGCAGCAGGGCGTACACCGCGTCGCGCCCGGCCGCGGACAGCGCCGCGTAGGCCCTGCCGTCGAGGCGTTCGCTGGCGGCGATGCGTTGTGCGTCGCGCACGGGCAGGGAATGGTCCTGCCCGGACACGTACAGCCGCGCGCCGCTGGCCGCGCGCCGCCAAGCCATGCGCGAGAACGGATGCCGGTGCAGCGCCGCGCCGTCGTGGTCGAGCGCCCATTCGATCTCGATCCGCGAGCGCGCCTGCCCGTCGTCCGCGGCCACCTCGGCATTGCGGTAGCCGGTGATGAAGCGGCCGAACCAGTCGCCGAGGCGGTCGGGATCGTCGAAGCGCAGCACGTTCAATGCCTCGACCACGCGGCACATGGCCTCGGCGTCGATCTCGTTCGGATCCTTCGCCGGGACAAGGTCGGGATCGCCGTAGCGGATCGCCTCGTCGGCATCCGCGGCCAGCGTGTCGATGTAGTCGCCCATCAGCTCGGCCGCGGACGGCGCGCGCATGCCGATCGAGAAGGTGAGGCAGGGATCCTCGGCCACGCCGTGGTGCGGCACGCCCGGCGGCAGGTAGAGCATGTCGCCGGGGCCGAGCACCCAGTCGTGGGTCGGGTTGAACTCGCGCAGCAGCCGCAGCTCCACGTCGTCGCGGAACCCCAGCGGCGGCGCGTTGCCGGCGTCGACCTGCCAGCGGCGATGGCCATGGGCCTGCAGCAGGAACACGTCGTACTGGTCGACGTGGGCGCCCACCGAGCCGCCGGTGGCGGCGAAGCTGACCATGATGTCGTCGATCCGCCAGCGCGGCAGGAAGTCGAACCGCGGCAGCAGCGCGGCGACGTCGACGTCCCACTTGTCCACGTCCTGCACCAGCAGGGTCCAGTCTCGCTCGCCGAGGGTCGGGAACAGCGCTTCCGGGAACGGGCCGTGCTGCACCTGCCAGGCATCGCGTTCGCGGTCGTGGCGGACCAGGCGCGACAGCGCGAACTCCTCGCAGGCCAGGCCGGCGAGATCCTCGGGTTGGATCGGGGCGACGAATCCGGGGAATGCGTCGCGCACCAGCAGCGGCCGCTTCTGCCAGTAATCGCGTAGGAACCGCGCCGGCGGCATGCCGAGCATCTGTCCGTCGCTGCCGTGGACCTCGATCGGGAGGCTGGCGTTCATGGTGTCGGGGCCGCGGCCCGGGCGGCCTCGTCGGCCAACCGCTTTTCCAGGCGCTCGGCCCCTGTCTGCGCATAGGCCAGGCAGGCGCCGGCGTCGACCAGCGGCCGGTGGGCATCCGGTCCGATGCGGCCCCACAGCCCGCTCGCCGACGGATGCGGAGTGACCAGGATGTCGCAAGGCAGCGCGGCGATGCGCGCCAGCGTGTCCCGGAACGCGGCCAGGTAGCCCGGGTGCGCGGCGTCATCGCCGTAGCGGTAGTCGTCGTCGGAGATGGCGGTCAGGCTGTCGGCGTAGACCACCTGCCGGCAGTCCTGGCCCTCGCAGGAGCGCCAGGTCCAGCTGGTCCCGCCGGGCGTGTGCCCGGGGGTGGGGATCGCGTGCAGTTCGACCTCGCCGGCGCGGACCACGCCGTCGTCCGGTACCCGGCGCACGTCGGCCACCGCCGCAAACGGGTCGAGCACGAGGAATTGCGGATCGCTGCGGTCGCTGGCGCCGCGGCGCAGCGTGGCGATGGCGGGCGCCAGGGCGAACACCGGCGCGCCGGTCGCCTCCTGCAGCGCCGCCAGCCCGCCGGCGTGGTCGAAATGCTCGTGCGACAGCACGATCGCCTTCACGTCGCGGGGATCGAAGCCGAGCTTGCGGATGCTGTCCACGATCAGCCCGCCGGCCTTCGGGGTGGCGCCGTCGACCACCACATGGCCGCCGGGCGAGGTCACCAGCAGGGCGCTGATGCCGCAGGTGCCGACGTACCAGGTATTGCCGTGGATCCGCAGCGGGGTGGCCGGATCGTTCCAGCCCGACCTGTCGCTGCAGCGCTCGGCAGGTGGTTCGACGACGGTCTCCGCGGCTGGCGCGGCTGCGGGCGCGTGCGCCATGCCGGTGGGCGGTGCGGCGGGCGTGCACGCGGCGAGCCACAGCAGGACGGCGGGAAGCAGCAGGCGTCGGGTGTTCATGTGGCGATCTCGTCGTAGCCGCGGCCGAGGAATTGCAGCAGACACCAGCCGTGGCCGAACGGATCGGCGAGCTGGACGATCCGGCCCCAGGCGGCCTCGCGCACCTGGCCCTCCCGGGTCGCGCCGGCCGCCAGCGCGCGCGCCAGTGCGGTGTCGAGGTCGTCGACCACCACGTCGCAGTGCAACGGGGTCCAGTGCCGGTGGTAGTCGCGGGGACGGCCGGCGGCCCCGTCGCTGTCGGCGGCCTTGCGCAGCAGGTAGATCGGCGCCTCGGCGCCGACCAGCTCGAGCACCGCGTCGCCGAACCTGCGCGCCGGCGCGAGGCCGAACGCGGCGACGTAGAACGCCTCCGCGGCGGCGAGATCGGGAACGTCGATGTTGAGCAGCAACCGCATGCGGAGGTGGTCCTCGATCGGAGGTGGTGGCCCCTGGGACCGCTACAGCAGGCGGTTGCCCGTGCCGCTGTCTTCGAGCGCGGGTGTGTTGTCGGGATTCACGGTATTGTCCCGGCCCTCGAACCTGAGGGCGGAGATCTCGCGCGCGAGCACCATGTTGCGGTCGCCCAGAATGGCGAGCGGGCCGACCACGGTCATGTTCAGGATATTGTCGTCGCCGGCCACCTCGACTTTGCCGACCTCCTCGTTGAGCACGGTGACATGGTTGCCTTCGACCCGGATGCTGGCCGCGCGCGACAGGTTCACCGAGCCATGGGAGCCGGTGATCACGACCTCCCCGCAGTCGCCGTCGAGCACGAGACTGAACCCGTCGCGCGTGATCCGGACATCGCTGCCGGCGCACTGCGCACCGCTGGCAGGATCGGTGAGCGCGGCCGGTGACGCCGCGTTGGCGGAAGCCGGGGAGGCGTTCGCCTGTGCGGCGGTCGGGGCGACATCGCCGCACGCGGCGAGGACGAGCATGGCCGCGGCGGACCAGGGGCGGAGGGACATGGGCTGGATTCTCGTCGGGGCGATCGGTGTTTTTCAGATTTGTCGTGCGAGCGGTTCGGCCAGGCCGGTGTAGTCGGCCGGCGTCATCGCCAGCAGCCGGCGCCGGTCGTCGGCGGGCAGGTCCAGCGATTCGATGAAGCGTCGCATCGACTGCTCGGTGATGCCCTGGCCGCGGGTCAGCGCCTTGAGCTGTTCGTAGGGATTGGGCAGGCCCTGGCGGCGCATCACCGTCTGCACCGCCTCGGCCAGCACTTCCCAGGCCACGTCGAGGTCGGCGGCCAGGCGCTCGGGGTTGGGGCTGAGCTTGTCCAGGCCGCGCAGCAGCGCGTCGAAGCCGATCAGCGCGTGCCCGAACGCGGTGCCGAGCGCGCGCAGCACGGTGGAGTCGGTGAGGTCGCGCTGCCAGCGGCTCACCGGCAGCTTCGCGGCGAAGTGCTCGAACAGCGCGTTGGCGATGCCGAAGTTGCCTTCCGCGTTCTCGAAGTCGATCGGGTTGACCTTGTGCGGCATGGTCGAGCTGCCGACTTCGCCGGCCACCACCGACTGCCGGAAATACCCCAGCGAGATGTAGCCCCAGACGTCGCGGCACAGGTCGATCGCGATGGTGCCGATGCGCTTGTGCGCGTCGCACAGCTCGGCGATGCAGTCGTGCGGTTCGATCTGGGTGGTCCAGGGGTTGAACTCGATGCCGAGCGACTCGACGAAGCGCCGGGCGAACCCCGGCCAGTCGACATCCGGATAGCTGGCGACGTGGGCGTTGTAGTTGCCGACCGCACCGTTGACCTTGCCGGTGATGGAGACCGCGGCCAGCTGCTCGCCCTGGCGCTGCAGGCGCGCGACCACGTTGGCGATCTCCTTGCCGACCGTGGTCGGCGAGGCGCTCTGGCCGTGGGTCCGCGCCAGCATCGGCAGCGCGGCGTGCTCGTGGGCCATGCCGCGCAGCTTGCCGATCAGCGCATCGAGCTTCGGCAGCAGCGCCTCCTGCCGCGCCTGGCCGAGCATCAGCGCATAGGCGAGGTTGTTGATGTCCTCGCTGGTACAGGCGAAATGCACGAACTCCAGCGCCTGCGCCAGCGAGGCCTCGTCCTTCAGCCGTTCCTTGATGAAGTATTCGACCGCCTTGACGTCGTGGTTGGTGGTGCGTTCGATCTCCTTGACCCGCGCGGCGTCGGCCACCGAGAAGTCCTGCCACAACGCCTGAAGTGCCGCCACCTGCGCCTGATCGAAGGCAGGCAGCGTGGCGATCGCCGGTTCCGCGGCCAGCGCGATCAGCCACTCCACCTCGACCCGCACGCGGGCATGGATCAGGCCGTACTCCGAGAAGATCGGGCGCAGCGCGTCGACCTTGGCGGCATAGCGTCCATCGAGCGGGGAGAGGGCGAGCAGGGCGGCGTCTTGCGGAGCGGGAGCGGGCATGGAGGCCTGGCGGACGCGGACGGGGGCCATATTCTAGAGGCTGCGGAGCGTCGGCGGGCACGCCGGTGTGCCCGCGTGGCGCGTGACGCGATACCGGCCGAGCCTCCCTGCCGCGCGCTGCCGCACAGTGGCGGTCACGCGCCCGCATCGCTGCGCCGCTATCCTGCGACGGTTCGCCGGCGCGCCCGCGGGTCTGCGAACCGCCTTTGCGAGAGGAGACGCCAGCGATGGGCAAGTCGAACAAGCCGGCCTCGAACGCCGCCCGCTTCCGGGTCGAACACGACAGCATGGGCGAACTGCAGGTGCCGGCCGACGCCCTGTGGGGCGCGCAGACCCAGCGGGCGGTGCAGAACTTCCCTGTGTCCGGGCAACCGATGCCGCGCGGCTTCATCCGCGCGCTGGGCCTGGTCAAGGCCGCGGCCGCGACCGTCAACGGCGAGCTCGGGCTGCTGCCCGCCGCCACCGCGAAGGCGATCCACGCCGCCGCGATGGAGGTGGCCGCGGGCCGCCACGACGCGCAGTTCCCGGTGGACGTCTACCAGACCGGGTCCGGCACCTCGTCGAACATGAACGCCAACGAGGTGATCGCCAGGCTCGCCTCGCGTGCGAAGAACGCCGTCCACCCGAACGACCACGTCAACCTCGGCCAGAGTTCCAACGACGTGATCCCCACCGCGATCCGCGTATCCGCTCAGCTCGCAGTGGTCGAGGACCTGCTGCCGGCGCTGCGGCACCTGCGCAGGACCATCGATCGCCGCGCGCGCGCCCTGGGCAAGGTGGTCAAGACCGGCCGCACCCACCTGATGGACGCGATGCCGATGACCGTCGCCCAGGAATTCGGCGCCTGGTCGTCGCAGCTGGCCTCGGCGCAGGCGCGGATCGCCGATGCGCTCGGGCGCCTGCGGCGGCTGCCGATCGGCGGCACCGCGATCGGCACCGGGATCAATGCGCATCCGAAGTTCGGGAAGAGGATGGCGCGCGAGCTGTCGAAGCTCGCCGCCACCCCCTTCGTGTCCGCCGACGACAGGTTCGAGGGCATCGCCGCGCAGGACGACGCGGTGGAACTGTCCGGACAGCTCAACGCGCTGGCGGTGGCCCTGATCAAGATCGCCAACGACCTGCGCTGGATGAACTCGGGCCCGCTCGCCGGGCTCGGCGAGATCGAATTGCCGGCGCTGCAGCCCGGCAGTTCGATCATGCCGGGCAAGGTCAACCCGGTGATCCCGGAAGCGGCGGTGATGGTAGGCGCGCAGGTGATCGGCCACCACGCCGCGATCACGGTCGCCGGCCAGAGCGGCAACTTCCAGCTCAACGTCGCGCTGCCGCTGATCGCGGCGAACCTGCTCGATTCGATCGGCTTGCTGTCGCGCGTCACCCGCCTGCTCGCCGACAACGCGATCGCCGGCCTCGAGCTGCGCCGCGACAACATCGTCGCCGCGCTCGACCGCAACCCGATCCTGGTGACGGCGCTGAACCCGGTGATCGGCTACGAGAAGGCCGCCGCGATCGCCAAGCGCGCCTACCGCGAGCAGCGACCGGTGTTCGACGTGGCGCTGGAGGACAGCGGGCTGTCGGCGGATACGCTCAGGACGCTGCTCGATCCGGCCACGCTGACCCGCGGCGGCCTCCATGGCGGTGGAGGTGGAGGCGGCTGAGGCGGCCGGCGCCCGCGGCCGGGGCGCCTCGTGCGCGGGGCGACGCGCCGTCACGGGAGGGGTGCCGGCGCGGCCGCGTGTCCCGAACGATACGGACGGCGAACGTGTGCGCTGCGCCGCAAGCGGAGGGCCTCCGCCCGTGTCGCGCGCTCAGCGTTTGCGGGGAAGCGACACGGTTCCGGCGATCCCGACGTGGTCGACGTCGCCGCTGCCGATCGAGGACACGGTCAGGTCGCCGCCGGCCCGCTCCACCTCGAGGTCGCCCGAACCGATCGACCCCACCGAAACGCTGCCGCCCACGTCGGCGAGCTCGGCATCGCCCGAGCCGATCGAGCGGATCGTCACGCCGCCGATGGCGCGACGCAGGGTGAAGTCACCCGAACCGATCGAGCCGACCTCTACGTCGCCGCGCAGGTTGCCGGCCTCCACGTCGCCCGAGCCGATCGACAGGATGCGCAGTTCACCTGCGTCGTCGACCTTCACGTCTCCCGATCCCACCTTGGCGGTCACCCGTCCCCTGGTGCGCCGGACTTCGACGTCGCCGGATCCGACGTCGGCGCTGACCGCGGAGGCGCCTTCCACCCGGCCATCGCCCGAGCCCACGTCGAGCTGCACCAGCAGGTCGTCGGGCACGTTCGCCTCGAGCGTCATGTAGGCGTAGCGGTTGCCGAGCGTGATGCCGCTCCACTTGCTGTCGTGTTCCAGGCGTACGACCAGCTTCCCGCCGCTGCGCTCCTGGGTCAGCCTGAGCGCGTCGAGGCGGTCCGCCTCCGAGGCGCAGGCGCGACCCCGCACGGCGCCCGTCGGCGACGCCCCCGCGTCGATGCGCAAGGTGTGCGGTCCCACGTGGAACACCACCGCAGTCACGCCGGTGAAGTCGAGGTCGAGACTGCGCGGAGCGGAATGCCGGCACTTGTCGTCGGCGAGCGCGGGCGCGGAAACGGCGGCAAGCAACAGCAGGGCGAGCGTGGCGGGGCGGGTCATGGGAGGTCCTTGCGAGGGGTTGCAGGAACTGGGATGCGCCGGACGCACGAATGGTTGAAGCCGGTGCGTTGTCCCGGGTTCTTGTGGTCAGTCGGTCGGCCATTCGCCCTGGGGGGCGTGCTCGCCGACCAGCATCGCGAGCGCGCCTGCGCAGGTCCGGTGCTTCTCCTCGGGCGTCCCGGAGTCGAGCACGCCGAGGCGCGACGCGACGGTGCGAGTGCGGTAGTCCTGCAGAGTGTCGTCGGGGGCGAGCTCGGCCAGCGTCAGCAGGCGGCCGCGTTCGATCGCGTCCTGGCGTGCGTTGACGAAGCGGAAATACGCGGGCGCCGCGCGCGGCAGGTAATCCGGCTCGTCGGCGGCGCACTTCTCGATCAGCACCGGCATCGCGAACGTGGCGACATAGGCGATGTGGTCCTGGAAGGCACGCTGGCGTCCGGTACCGGGCGCAGACGCTTCCTCGTCCGCGGCGTGGACGGCGGGGGCGAACGCCACCGCTGCTGCGCAGGCGAGCCCCAGGGGCGAGATGCGGCGTTGCTCGCCAGGGCGGGCGCTCATCGGCCCGGGTCCGTGGCGGAGGCCGCATCCGCTGCGGCATCGGCTTCCGCCGCCGCATCGAGACGTTCGTCGGCGCGTTCGGCCCGGGCGTCCGCCTCGCTGTCGTTGCGGTGGCGGTGGTCGCGGCAATCGTCGATATCGTCGGCGTCCATCCGCGCATACGGCGCGAACTCCGGCACCGCGGCGGCGAGCGCCTGCTGCGCCGCCAGCAGCCGTGGAAGCCGGTCGCACAGTTGCATCGCCGCAGCCTCGAGCTGCTCCGCCTCGGCCTCGATCCGCTTTTCCATCTCATCGGTATCGCCGCGCAGCAGGCTGCCGATCGCGTCGCCGGCGGCCTTCATGCCCAGATCCGCACCGCGCACGCCCAGGTCCATGCCGGCCTCGGCGATCTCGATCAGGGCCAGGCGATAGTCGCGCGCCAGCGCGCGGGCATCGTCGTCCATCGCCACAGTCGACCCCGAGACACGCAGTTCGCCCTCGGGCGTGATCTCGGCGGGCGGCAGGTCGCTGGCCTTGTGGCGAATGCGCTTGCCGTTGATGCGCACGTCGTAGTCGCCGTTGAGGCTCATGTCGCCCTCGCGCAGCTCCTTGCGCGCCTCGTCCATGGCCCGGGCGACGGTGCGGCCCAGCGCGGTCGTGGGTGCGGGCGTCGCCTCGGACCCGGGTTCCGGGGCCGGCGGCTCGTCGCGCTGGCAGGAGGCGAGGAGGGGGAGGCAGGCGATCAGTGTGAGGGTGGCGAGGGCTTTCATGGGCGTTGTCCCTTCGGAATCGTGGAGGGGGGTGTCTTTGCCGATCCTGCTAATGCGGTCGCAGCGATGCTGCGCTGTGGCCCCGTGCGGTGGAGAGTTCGGTACCGCGCCTTCGGCGCTTGCGCGGCGCGTCGATGGCGAGACCGCCTGGCTCCGGATCGATCCGGCCCGGCCATCCATGGCCGGCCGTTCGGCCGCGACGCGAAGCGATGCTTCGCAAGCATCGCGGCCTCACCCCTCATCCCGCCAGCGGCGGAGGCGGATGGCGCCGAAGATCATCGCCGCGCCGGCGGCCACGCCGATCCACAGGTTGGCGTTGGCCAGGTTGCGGTATACGCCCACCGGGTTCATCAGGTTACGGGCGGCGCCGGGCACGTCGAAGTCGACCTGTTCCAGGTACTGCAGGTCCATCCAGGTCATCGGGAACACGCTGGTCAGCATGCGCAGCACGACGTGCTTGAAGAACGGCCAGGTCGCGTCGTCCAGCACGCCGAGGAATTCCAGCCAGCCGACGAAGATGCCGGCGAACAGCGGGATCATGATCGCCCACAGGAACGGCTTGCTCCGGGCCCATGCCGAGCACAGCATCAGCCAGCCGATGGTCGGCATCGCCCACAGGGCGTATACCGGGATCGCGGCGATGTATTGCGCGGACAGCACCAGCGGACTGGCCGGGCCCCAGAGCAGCGTCAGCGGATTGCCGCCGTAGAACAGCACCACCACGCTGATCAGCGCGAGGAAGCCGAACAGGGTGGCGATCGCGGCCAGCGTGGCCAGCAGGGGCGCGACGAGCGCGGCACTCGCGACCTTGGACAGCACCGTCGACCCGTCCGACAACGGCAAGGATTTCCAGAACAGCACGCTGCGGTCCTTGCGTTCGTCGTACAGCGCGCCGAGGCAGTAGAAGAACATCACGAACGCCAGCACGACGAACGGCCAGCTCGAGGCGAGGATCAGCGTCATGTCGATGCCGTCGCCAAGCCGCGCGAGGTCCTCGTGACCGAGCTGCGAGGTGAGCATGCCCAGGTCCAGGCCGTTGACCTGGATCTGGGATCCGTCGCCGAGCGAGATCTTGGCGTCGTGGGGGATGTTGCCGCGCGCGGCCACCATCGCCATCACGATGCCCATCGCCGAGAGCAGCAGCGAGATGCCGCCGGCGACCAGCGGCGCCCACAGGAAGCCGCCCTTGTGCTCCCAGAACTCCCGTCGCAGCAGCCAGCGGAAGCGGTGGGTGGGATGGATGTGCCCTGCGCCGGCCGGACGCGGGGCATCGGGCAGGGTGTCGGCGACGGCGTTCATGCGTAGGTTCCTTTCATGGTGGCCACGAACAGGTCGGCGAGTCCCGGGGTTCGGGTTTCGCCATAGCCGGCGAGCGCCGGGGGCGACACGCCGTCGAACAGCATCACGGTCTTGCCGAAGGGCAGCGAACGCTCGTCGATCGGCCCGAGCTGGCGTGCGGCCTCGGCCTGGTCGGCATTGACCAGTACTTCGACGAAGCGGGTACCGACGTCCTCCATCGGCGCGTCCAGCACCATCCTGCCGTCGCGGATGAACATCACGTCGGTGAGGATGTGTTCGATCTCCTCGACCTGGTGGGTGGTGATGACGATGGTCTTCTGCTCGTCGAAGTAATCCTCCAGCAGGCGCTGGTAGAACTGCTTGCGGTAGAGGATGTCCAGCCCCAGGGTGGGTTCGTCGAGCACCAGCAGCTTCGCGTCGATCGCCATCACCAGCGCCAGGTGCAACTGCACGATCATGCCCTTGGACATCTCGCGCACGCGCTGCTTCGGCTTGAGCTGGGTGTTGGCGAGGAAGCGTTCGCACTTGGCGCGATCGAAGCGCGGGTGCACGCCGGCGACGAAGTCGATCGCCTCGCGTACCCGGATCCAGCGCGGCAGCACGGCGACGTCGGCGATGAAGCAGACGTCCTTCATCAGTTCGTCGCGCTGCGTGCGCGGGTCGCGGCCGAGGACGCTGAGCTCCCCCTCGAACGGGATCAGCCCGAGCATCGCCTTGAGCGCGGTGGTCTTGCCGGCGCCGTTGGGCCCGATCAGGCCGACGATGCGGCCGGCATCGATACGGAAGCTGGCGCCGTCGAGCGCGAGCTTGTTCTTGTAGGCCTTGCGCAAGCCGCGCGCGTCGACCACCTGCAGGTTGTCGGCCACCGCGTTCATCGCGCGCCCCCGTTCGCCTGCGCCTTCATCAGGTCCTCCAGCGCCAGGCCCAGGCGCTGGATGCGTTCGAGCACCAGCGGCCATTCCTCCTGCAGGAAGCGCTCGCGTTCGTTGAGCAGGAGTTTCTTCGCGGCTTCTTCGGTGACGTACATGCCAAGGCCCCTTCGTTTTTCGACCAGCGATTCGTCCGCCAGCTCCTGGTACGCGCGCGAGACGGTGATCGGATTGAGTTGGTATTCGGCGGCGACCTGGCGCACCGACGGCAGCGCGTCGCCCGGTTTCAGCACCCCGTCCAGCATCATCGCGATCACGCGTTCCTTCAGCTGGCGGTAGATCGGAGCGCCATCGCTCCACTGGATGTTGGTCATGGCATCAGCTCCGGCCGCCGCGGCCGGTCCCGCCGGCGAACGAGAAGTAGGGCACGGCGATCGCGCTGCGCACGCTGCCGCTGCGCACGCTGCCGCTGCGGCGCGTGCGCGCAGGGGCTTCCTCGGATCCGGCGGCGGCAGCCCCGGTCTCGTCATCGGCGAGCACGGCTTCGGTGGCGACCGCGGCGACGAAGCCGACGGTGGCCGCGATCACGCGCTCCAGCGACTCCGCATCGACCAGCGCCGCCCGGTACCGGGGATCGCGGCCATGAAGGGATGCCGGTGGCGTCCCGGCGACGGGGTCGGCCGTCGCGCCGAGCGCGGCGAGCGGGATGAGCGGGGCGTTGTGCGTCGACGCGGACGCCGCTGCCTGGACCACCGCGCCGGCCCGGCCTGCATCGTCGGGCAGGACGGGTTGCGCGGCCAGCAGGCCCACCGCCAGCGCCATGCCGGTGACCGAGAAAGCCAGTATCGTGTTGCGGAGCTTGCGGTTCATGATGAACGTCCTGCTCTGGTGGATAGGTGTTGTATTCAACTATAACACCAGGACAGGCAGTTGCAAGCGGTTTGCGTGCGAGCGCGACCCAACTGAAGTCATGGTCCTAGCTACCATTCCCTGGCATTGCGGAAAACTTCCATGAAAACAATGACATGCATTGTGGCGGCGGCGCTGCTGGCAGTTTCGGCGACGGTCGCTGCGTCGGGCCTGCTCGACCGCAGCTACCGCCCGCTGACCGGGAAACAGCCGATCGACCTCGCTGCCACCTATGGGGGGCAGGTGCTGCTGATCGTCAATACGGCGAGCAAGTGCGGTTTCACGCCGCAGTTCGAAGGACTGGAAGCGCTGCATTCGCGCTACAAGGATCAGGGGTTTTCGGTGCTCGGCTTTCCGTCGGCCGATTTCAGGGGCCAGGAGTTCGACGACGAGGCCCAGATTCAGGAATTCTGCACCCTCACCTATGGGGTGAAGTTTCCGATGTTCGAGCGCGTCCATGTCATCGGCGACGACGCCACGCCGCTGTACCGCGACCTCTCCAGGATCACCGGGGAAGCGCCCGGCTGGAATTTCCACAAGTACCTGGTCGGTCGCGACGGCAAGGTCATCGCCTCCTGGGGCAGCCGCACGATCCCGGAAGACCCGGCGATCGTCGCCGCGATCGAGCGTGCGCTGAAGACGCCCGCGCCCGGCGCCTGAGGTGCTGAACGCCGCCGGGCCGCCGGGGCGCGCCGCGATTGCCGTCGCGGCTGCGGCTCGCGACAATAGTGCCATTGCGTCGCATGTGCCGGCGCGTGCCGGAGTTGCGTTTCAATGAATCGTTTCGTGCGTGGCATCGCCGCGCTGGGCCTGACTGCGTTGCTCGCAGGCGCCGCGGCGCAGGCCCAGGCGCCGACCTCGCTGGATGGCGAGCGCGAGCGGATCAGCTACCTGATCGGCATGGACGTCGGCCGTTCGCTGGAGGCGGCCGGGCCGGACATCGACTACGCGAGCTTCGAACGCGCGGTCGCGCATGCGCTCGCCGGCGGCGAGCCGCTGATCGCCGAAGCCGACGTCGCCCAGGTCGGGCAGGCGCTGATGCAGCGCATGGCCGTGCGCAGCGGGCGCCAGGTCCCGGGCATGGCTCCGGGCACGCAGCCGCCCCAGGTCGACCGGGTCAAGGTCGGGTTGATGACCGGTCTCAACGTCGGCCGCTCGCTGGCGCCGCTGGCCGACACCATCGAGGTGCCGGTGCTGGTGCAGGCGATGCGCACCGTGATCGAGGGCGGCACGCCGCTGCTGTCCACCGACCAGGCCTCCGAAGTGCGGGCGGCGCTGGAACAACGCTCCAGGCGCGAGGCCGCGCGCAAGGCCGAGGCCAACCGCCAGGCCGGCGCCGAGTTCCTGGCCGGGAACCGGGGCGCCAAGGGCGTGTTCGCCACCGGTTCGGGCCTGCAGTACAGCGTATTGCGGCCCGGCTCGGGTCCGCGGCCGAAGCCGGGCGACCAGGTCCGCGTGCACTACCGCGGGACCCTGCTCGACGGCACCGAGTTCGACAGCTCGATCGCGCGCGGCGAACCGGCCGAGTTCGGACTCAACCAGGTCATCGCCGGCTGGACCGAGGGGCTGACCCTGATGCCGGTCGGCAGCAAGTACCGGTTCTGGATCCCCGGCGAGCTCGCCTACGGCCAGGCCGGCAGCCCGCCGCTCATCGGTCCGAACGCCACCCTGGTGTTCGAGGTCGAGCTGCTCGGCATCCTCTGAAGAATCCCGCGCCGGCGCGCTTGCGCCGGCCTCGTCCCCCTGCTTTTCGTGTTCCGTCTGGAGTTTCCGATGAAAGTTTCGATGCGTTCCACCTCCCTGGCCGTGCTCGGCGTTGCGCTGTCGGTCGCGCTGCTGGCCTGCAAGCCGCTGGACAAGGAGACCGGCAAGCCGGTCGACGGCAGTGGCGACGACAAGCCCGCGGTCGCGGCGAAGGGCGGCCTGAAGACGGAGAAGGAGCAGGTCAGCTACGTGATCGGCATGCAGATCGGCGACAGCCTGAAGACGGCCAAGGACGAGGTCGACCTGGACACGCTGTTCAAGGCGGTCAGGGCCACGATCGACGGCAAGGATCCGCTGCTGACCCAGGAAGAGGCGATGCAGGTCATGCAGGACTTCAGCATGCGCATGCAAGCCCGGCAGATGGCCGAGATCCAGGAGTCGGGCAGGAAGAACGCGGAGGAGGGCGAGAAGTTCCTCGCCGAGAACGCCGGCAAGCCCGACGTGCAGACGACCGCGTCCGGCCTGCAGTACCAGGCGCTGACCGAAGGCTCGGGCGCGAAGCCGAAGGCCGGCGACACCGTGCGCGTGCACTACAAGGGCACCCTGCTCGACGGCGAGACCTTCGACGATTCCTATGCGCGCGGCGAGCCGGTGGAGTTCGCGCTGGCGCAGGTCGTGCCCGGCTGGCAGGAAGGCCTGCAGCTGATGCCGGTGGGCAGCAAGTACAGGCTGTGGATTCCGGGCAAGCTGGGCTATGGCGAGCAGGGCACCCCGGGCGGTCCGATCGGCCCGAACGCCACGCTGGTGTTCGAGGTGGAACTGCTCGACATCGTCAACGCGGCCGAATAAGCGCGAAGGAGACCGCAGGGAATGCATGTCGCCATCTTCGGCACCGGATACGTCGGCCTCGTCAGCGGCACCTGCCTGGCGGAAGTCGGGCACGAAGTGGTCTGCGTGGACATCGACCAAGCCAAGATCGACGGTCTGGACAGGGGCGTGATCCCGATCTACGAGCCCGGCCTGGAACCGATGGTCAAGGCCAACCACGCGGCCGGGCGCCTGAAGTTCACCACCGACGCGGCCTCGGCCGTGGCGTCGGCGGAGATCGTGTTCATCGCCGTCGGCACGCCGCCGGACGAGGACGGCAGCGCCGACCTCCAGTACGTGCTGGCGGTGGCGCGTACGATCGGGCGCCACCTGCGGGCACCGGCGATCGTCGTCGACAAGTCGACGGTGCCGGTGGGGACCGCCGAGAAGGTGCGTGCGGCGATCGCGGCCGAGCTGGCCGCGCGCGGCGTGGACATCCGCTTCGACGTGGTGTCCAACCCGGAGTTCCTGAAGGAAGGCGCAGCGGTCGAGGACTGCATGCGTCCGGACCGGATCGTACTGGGCAGTTCCGAACCGGCCTCGATCGAGAAGCTGCGCAGGTTGTACGCGCCTTTCAACCGCAACCACGACCGCATCGTGGCGATGGACGTGCGCTCGGCCGAACTGACCAAGTACGCCGCCAATGCGATGCTCGCGACCAAGATCAGCTTCATGAACGAGATCGCGAACATCGCCGAACAGGTCGGCGCCGACATCGAGCAGGTGCGCCGCGGCATCGGTTCGGACCCGCGCATCGGCTGGCATTTCATCTACCCCGGTGCGGGATACGGCGGCTCCTGCTTCCCGAAGGACGTGCAGGCGCTGTCGCGCACCGCCGCGCAGCACGGACACGAGCCGCTCCTGCTCAATGCGGTGGAGGCGGTGAACGACCGCCAGAAGGGACACCTGTTCGAACTGTTCGTGCGCCACTACGGCGCCGCCGAGGCGCTACGCGGCAAGACGGTCGCGCTGTGGGGGCTGGCGTTCAAGCCGAACACCGACGACATGCGCGAGGCTTCGAGCCGGCGCCTGCTGCGGCAATTGTGGGACGCGGGCGTGCGCGTGCGCGCGTTCGATCCCGAGGCGCGCGAGGAAGCGCGCCGCATCTTCGGCGAGCGTGAGGACTTCGTGCTCTGCGGTACCGCCGAGGAGGCCTTGCAGGGTGCCGACGCGCTGGCCGTCGTCACCGAGTGGAAGCAGTTCCGCAGCGCCCATTTCGCCTTCCTGAAACAGAGCCTGCGCGACGCGGTCGTGTTCGACGGCCGCAACCTGTACGAGCCGTCGGAGATCGAGGCCGCCGGTCTCGCCTACTGGGCGATCGGCCGTGGCCGGTCGATCCGCCAGGATCAGGCCTGATGGACGACGCGCTCGAGCAACGCCTGGTCGAACTGGAGACCCGCCTGGCGTTCCAGGAGCAGGTGATTTCCGAATTGAACGACGCCCTGACCGCGATGCGGCTGGAGTCGGCCGGGAACGCCGAGCTGTTGAGGCGCATGCTCGAGGACCTGAAGCTGACGCGGAGCGACGGTCCCGGCGATGCCGCGCTCGAACCGCCGCCGCCCCATTACTGATCCCAGCCATTGCCATGAGCGATACATTGCGCGATCAATTGCTGGGTCTCGGCTTCAAGCCCGCGGCCAAGCCGGCGCGCCCGCAGAAGCCGGCGCAGGTGCGCGATGCGGCGCCGCAGCGGGATCGCGGCGACAAACCCAAACCCGGCGCGCCCAGGCCCGGCAGCCCACGCAAGGGGGGCAAGCCGTCGCGTACGCGCGAGGACATCGATCTCGCCAAGGCCTACGCCATCCGCGCGCAGAAGGAAAAGGACGAACGTATCGCGGCCGAGCGGGCGAGGCAGGAGGAAGCACGCCAGCGCCGCGAGGCCCGCGCGAAGCTCGAGGCATTCCTGCGGGACAGGACGCTGAACGATCCCGAGGCAGAGATCGCCCGCCATTTTCCCTACGGCGGCAAGATCAAGCGCATCCATGTCAATGCCGCCCAGCTCACGGCGCTCAATGCCGGCGAACTGGGCGTGGTGCAACTCAACGGACGCTACCTGCTGGTCTCCGCCCAGGATCTGGCGCAGGCTGAAGCCCTGTTCGCGCCATCGGTCGCGCTGAAGGTGGATCCGGACGCGCCGGCGGCGGACGATCCCTACGCGGACCCGCAATACCAGGTGCCGGACGACCTGGTCTGGTAGGCGACGCAGGTCGCGAGCGAGCGTCCAGCCCGGCCTGCCGTCGCCGGACTCGATCCTTGCCGCTGCAGTGCGTGCGGGGCGGGCGCTACTCGGGATCGTAGTCGAGGTTCGACGCCAGCCAGCGCTCGGCCTGCGCGAGCTCGACGCCCTTGCGTTTCGCGTAGTCCAGCGCCTGCTCCTTCGAGACGCGTCCGACCACGAAGTACTGGCTCTGCGGGTGGCTGAAGTAGTACCCAGACACCGCCGCGGTCGGCAGCATCGCGAAGCTCTCGGTCAGCGACATGCCGGCGTTGCGCCCGGCGTCGAGCAGGCGGAACAGGGTGCCCTTCTCGCTGTGCTCCGGACACGCCGGGTAGCCGGGGGCGGGACGAATGCCGTGGTACTTCTCCGCGATCAGGGCGTTGTTGTCGAGGTCCTCGTCGGCGGCGTAGCCCCAGAACTCCTTGCGCACGCGCTGGTGCAGGCGTTCGGCGAAGGCCTCGGCGAGGCGGTCGGCGAGCGCCTTGAGCAGGATCGCGTTGTAGTCGTCGTGGTCGGCCTCGAAGCGCGCGACATGCGCGTCGATGCCGATCCCCGCGGTGACGGCGAACATCCCGATCCAGTCCTGCCTGCCGGAGTCCTTCGGCGCGACGAAGTCGGCCAGGCAGAAGTCGGGCCGGTCGGCGGGCTTGTCGACCTGCTGGCGCAGGAAGTGCAGCAGGCAGCGTGATTCGTGATTGGTAATTGGTGATTTGGAAGCCGGTTGCGCGGGATCGGCCAGTCTCACTTCCACGTCGTCGCCGATGCTGTTCGCCGGCCACAGGCCGAACACGCCCTTCGCGGTCAGCCACTTCTCGCGCACGATCCGGTCGAGCATGGCGCGCGCGTCGCGGTACAGCTCGGACGCCTGCGGGCCGACGATGGCGTCTTCGAGGATCGCCGGGAACTTGCCGGCCAGTTCCCAGGCCTGGAAGAACGGCGTCCAGTCCATGCAGGCGATCAGTTCCTGCAACGGATAGTCGTCGAAGACGTGCAGCCCGGGTTGCCTCGGTGCCGGCGGTTCGTATGTATCCCAGCCACCGTCGAACTTCTGGCCGCGCGCCTTGGCCAGCGGCACCAGCCGCTTGGCGTCGCCGCGGTTGCGGTGGCGTTCGCGGATCTCGGCGTAGTCGGCATCATTGGCGGCGACGAACTTCTCGCGCAGTTCGGGGCTGATCAGCGATTGCGCCACGCCGACCGCGCGCGAGGCGTCCTTCACCCATACCGTGGGCGCCTTGTAGTGCGGATCGATCTTGAGCGCGGTGTGCGCGCGCGAGGTGGTCGCGCCGCCGATCATCAGCGGCATGGTGAAGCCCTGGCGCTGCATCTCGCGCGCGACGTGGCTCATCTCCTCCAGCGACGGGGTGATCAGCCCGGACAGGCCGATGACGTCGGCGCCGACTTCGCGCGCCTTGTCGAGGATGACCTGGGTCGGCACCATCACCCCCAGGTCGACGACCTCGAAGTTGTTGCAGGCCAGCACCACGCCGACGATGTTCTTGCCGATGTCGTGCACGTCGCCCTTGACCGTCGCCATCACGATCTTGCCGTTGTTCTTTCCGACATCGCCCGTGCGCAGCTTCTCGGCCTCGATGAAGGGCAGCAGGTAGGCCACCGCTTTCTTCATCACCCGCGCCGACTTCACCACCTGCGGCAGGAACATCTTGCCGGCACCGAACAGGTCGCCGACGATGTTCATGCCGTCCATCAGTGGGCCTTCGATCACGTCCAGCGGCCGCGAGGACTGCTGCCGCGCCTCTTCGGTGTCGACCTCGGCGTAGGCGTCGATGCCGTGCACCAGCGCGTGCGCAAGCCGCTCGCGAACCGGCTTCTCGCGCCACGACAGGTCCTCGACCCGCGCCTCGCCCTTCCTGCCCTTGAACTTCTCCGCGAGCTCCAGCAGCCGTTCGGTGCCGTCCTTGCGACGGTTGAGGATCACGTCCTCGACGCGCTCGCGCAGTTCCGGGTCCAGGTCGTCGTAGATCGGCATGGCGCCGGCATTGACGATGCCCATGTCCATGCCGGCGCGGATCGCGTGGTACAGGAACACGCTGTGGATCGCCTGGCGCACGAGTTCGTTGCCGCGGAACGAGAACGATACGTTGGACACGCCGCCGGAGACGTGGCAGTGCGGAAGCGTCTGCCGGATGATGCGCGTGGCCTCGATGAAGTCGACCGCGTAGTTGTCGTGCTCCTCGATGCCGGTGGCGACCGCGAAGATGTTCGGGTCGAAGATGATGTCCTCGGGCGGGAACCCGACCCGGTCGACCAGGATCCGGTAGGCGCGCGTGCAGATCTCCACCTTGCGCTCGCAGGTGTCGGCCTGGCCGACCTCGTCGAACGCCATCACCACCGCGGCGGCGCCGTAGCGCAGCACCTTGCGCGCCTGCTCGACGAACGCGTCCTCACCCTCCTTGAGCGAGATCGAGTTGACCACGCTCTTGCCCTGCAGGCACTTAAGGCCCGCCTCGATCACGCTCCATTTCGAGGAGTCCACCATGATCGGGATCCGGGCGATGTCCGGCTCCGACATGATCAGGTTGAGGAAGCGCGTCATCGCCCTCTCGGAATCGATCAGGCCCTCATCCATGTTGACGTCGAGGATCTGGGCGCCGCTGGCGACCTGCTGCCGGGCGACCTCGACCGCTTCCTCGTAGCGGTCTTCCTTGATCATCTTGCGGAACTGCGCGCTGCCGGTGACGTTGGTGCGTTCGCCGATGTTGACGAACAGCAGGTCCGGGGTGATCAGCAGCGGCTCGAGGCCGCTGAGGCGGGTATGGCGCGGGATCGGGTTCATGCGGGCAGGCAGGACGTGGCTCTTCCCCCGCTCGGCGGGGCATTGCGCCCTTCACGGGTGGAAGGTGGCGCGAAACGCCGGATGGGGGCAAGTACGTTGCTGGACGTCATGGTCAGGCGGCCTCCGCCAGCCGCGCCGGCAATGCGCGCGGCGCGACGCCGGCTACCGCGTCCGCGATCGCGCGGATGTGGTCGGGCGAGGTGCCGCAGCAGCCGCCGACGAGGTTGAGCAGGCCGGCCTGCGCGAACTCCTTCAGCACTTCAGCCATTTCTTCCGGGGTCTCGTCGTAGCCGCCGAAGGCGTTGGGCAGGCCGGCGTTCGGATGCGCGCTGACGTAGCCGTCGGCGACGGTCGCCAGCGTCTCCACGTGCGGCCGCAGGTCCTTCGCGCCCAGCGCGCAGTTGAGGCCCACCGACAGCGGCCGCCCGTGCGCGACCGAGGCGTAGAACGCTTCGGCGGTCTGGCCCGACAGCGTGCGCCCGGAGGCGTCGGTGATGGTGCCGGAGATCATCACCGGCAGCCGGCCGCCGCGCGCGTCGAACACTTCCTCCACCGCGTACAGCGCGGCCTTGGCATTGAGCGTGTCGAAGATGGTTTCCACCATCAGCGTGTCGGCGCCGCCGTCGATCAGCCCTTCGATCGCCTCGCGATAGGTCTCGCGCAGTTCGTCGAAGCTGGTGTTGCGGAAGCCCGGGTCGTTCACGTCCGGGCTGATCGACGCGGTGCGGCTGGTCGGCCCGAGCACGCCGATGACGAAGCGCGGCTTTGCCGGGTTGCCGGCTTCGATCGCGTCGCAGCATTCGCGGGCGACGCGCGCGCCTTCGCGGTTGAGCTCGTAGACCAGGTGCTCGAGGTGGTAGTCGGACTGGCTGACCGAGGTGGCGTTGAAGGTGTTGGTTTCGACCAGGTCGGCGCCGGCCTCGAGGTAGGCGGTGTGGATGCCGGCGATGATGTCGGGCCGGGTCAGCAGCAGAAGGTCGTTGTTTCCCTTGAGGTCGTGGCCGCAGTTCGCACCATGGCCCGCGTGGGCGGCCTGGTGGGCGTGGTCGTAACCTGCGGCGAAGCGCTCTCCGCGATAGTCGGCTTCCTGCAGGTCGTGGCGCTGGATCATCGTGCCCATGGCGCCGTCGATCACCAGGATGCGTTCGCGCAGCGCCGCCTCCAGCAGGGCAACGCGTTCGGGGTGGAGCCAGGGCAGGGTGTTCATGGAGGATCGGTTCGCGGAAAGGAAGGAAAGTTGGCGGATGGGCGAGCGTCGGGCCTACGCTACGGCTTGCGGGCGATCATCGAGATCACCTCGAAATGCGGCGGGCGCTTCTCGCGGGTGACGGTCTCGGCGTTCACCAACTCCAGCCCTGCGCGCGACACGAAGCGGCGCAGGTCCTTGTCGGCGAAGCCCAGGTTGGCGTGGCCGTAGGCCTGGACCACGTTCTGGTGCTCGTGCCGCGCCAGGCTCGACAGCAGCAGCCGGCCGCCGGGACGCAGCACGCGCGCGGCCTCGGCCACCGCCTGCGCCGGCTTGTCGGCGTAGGTGAGCGCATGCATCAGCACCACCAGGTCGAACTCGCCGTCGCCGAACGGCAGCGCGTGCATGTCGCCCTCGCGCACTTCGACATTGCGGAACTTGCGCAGGCGTTCGGCCGCGGCGGCCACCACGCGCTTGCTGCTGTCCACGCAGACGTAGCGGTGCGCGTGCGGCGCCAGCAGTTCGGCCAGCACGCCGTCGCCCGAGGCGATGTCGAGCACGTCGCCGGTATCGAGCAGCGGCAGCGCGCTGCGTGCAAGCGCCTCCCAGGTGCGGCCCGGGGAATAGTGGCGTTCCATGTCGCCGGCGACCGAATCGGCCCAGTTCTGGTCGGCCGCGCGCATCGCCAGCACCCCGGCGACGCGCTCGCCATCCTGGCGCAGCAGCGGATCGTCGCTGCCGGTGGACAGGGCCTGCCACAGGGCGCGCTGCGCCGGGTCGAGGGATTCGTCGTCGAAGCGGTAGTAGGCCGAGACTCCGGCCCGGCGGTCGCGCACCAGGCCCGCCTCCTTGAGCTTGGCCAGGTGGGTGGACACGCGCGGCTGGGCCAGGCGGGTGATCGCGGAGAGCTCCGCGACGGTCAGTTCCTCGCCTTCGAGCAGCGCCAGCAGGCGCACGCGCGTCGGGTCGGCCAGCACCTTGAGCCGGGCGGACCAGGCTTCGAGGTCCATAATATCTCCATATCGCGATATAGAGATATTCTGTGCCGGCGAGCCTCGCGCGTCAACCCGACGGCGATGGAGCCAGCCGTCGCGCACAACGCGGGATGAAGGACTCCGGTAGGGTTCGCGACAGGTCGCGGGCTACAATAAGGTTTCTTCGGAAACGATAGAGGTCGCCGTGGAGTTCGGGTTCAGCGAAGAGCAGTTGATGATCCAGGACGTCGCGCGGCGCATCGCGCAGGAGAAGATCGCGCCCAGCGCCGAGCACCACGACCGCACCGGCGAATTTCCGCTCGAGAACATCCGCCTGCTGGGCGAGAACGGCCTGATGGGCATCGAGGTGCCGGTCGAGTACGGCGGTGCCGGCATGGACCCGGTCGCCTACGTGCTGGCCATGGTCGAGATCGCCGCCGGCGACGCCGCGCACTCGACCATCATGTCGGTCAACAACTCGCTGTTCTGCAACGGCATCCTGACCCACGGCAGCGAGGAGCAGAAACAGCAGTACGTACGGGCGATCGCCGAAGGCGCGGAGATCGGCGCGTTCGCGCTGACCGAGCCGCAGTCGGGCTCCGACGCCACCGCCATGCGCTGCCGCGCGGTGAGGCAGGACGACGGCAGCTTCGTCGTCAACGGCAAGAAGAGCTGGATCACCTCCGGGCCGGTAGCCAAGTACATCGTGCTGTTCGCGATGACCGAGCCGGACAAGGGCGCGCGCGGTGTCACCGCGTTCCTGGTCGACACCACGCGCGAGGGTTTCCATCGCGGCAAGACCGAACCCAAGCTCGGCATCCGCGCCTCGGCCACCTGCGAGATCGAGTTCAGCGACTACGTGGCGCGCGCCGAGGACGTGCTGGGCAAGGAAGGCGAAGGCTTCAGGATCGCCATGGGCGTGCTCGACGCCGGTCGCATCGGCATCGCCTCGCAGGCGATCGGCATCGCCCGCGCCGCCTACGAGGCGACGCTGGCCTACGTGAAGGAGCGCAAGGCCTTCGGCCAGCCGATCGGCGCGTTCCAGATGACCCAGGCCAAGATCGCCGACATGAAGTGCAAGCTCGACGCCTCGTTGCTGCTGACGCTGCGCGCCGCGTGGCTCAAGGGCCAGGGCCGCAAGTACTCGGCCGAGGCCGCGATCGCCAAGCTCACCGCGTCCGAGGCGGCGATGTGGATCGCCCACCAGGCGGTGCAGATCCACGGCGGCATGGGCTACTCGAAGGAAATGCCGATCGAGCGCTATTTCCGCGACGCCAAGATCACCGAGATCTACGAGGGCACCAGCGAGATCCAGCGGCTGGTGATCGCCCGCAGCGAGACCGGCCTGCGCTGAGGCTGCCCGTGCCCGCCTGCCACCCGGACAGGTGTACCGCCGACCCCGATGCGGGAGGCGGTCCGGTCGCCCATTCCTTCCCAGGCGTACGCCCCGTGGCGTGCGCCCGCCATCCTGGCCCGCGTGAGAACGCGGGCCTTACTCCATCCGGAGCCCGCTCCCCATGACACCCGCGAAACCCAGCAAGGCCAAGGCAACCAAGGACCCCGTCGGTCAGCCCGTCGCGCGCAAGCGCACCGCGTCCGATGCGGGCGCGGCCACCGGCGTGCTCGAGCCGATCTTTGCCGCGATCCGCAAGCGCAGCGGCAAGGCCGCGCAGGACGATGCCGGCGCCTTCGCCAGCGCGTTCTACCGGCGCATGACCGAGGACGAGCTGCCGATGCACGACGCCGAGGGCTGGGCGGCGCTGGCGACCGACCTGCTCGAGTTCATGCGCAGGCGCAAGCCCGGTACCGCGCTGGTGCGCCTGTTCAATCCGAACCGCAAGTCCCACGGCTGGGAATCGCCGCACACCGTGCTGCAGATCGTCAACGACGACATGCCCTTCCTCGTGGACTCGGTGACGATGGCCCTGGCCGAGCGCGGCATCGGCCTGCACGTGCTCGGCCATCCCGTCATCCAGGTTGCGCGCGACCGCGCCGGCCGGCTGGTGGCGGTGGGCGAGGGCGAGACCGAATCGGTGATGCACCTGGAGATCGACCGCCAGACCGCCGAGGGCATGGCCGCGATCGAGTCCGCGATCGGCCGGGTGCTGGCGGACGTGCGCGCGATCGTGGCCGACTGGAGCGCGATGCGCGAGAAGATGCAGCAGGTCGCCGCCGACCTCGCGAGCCGTCGCCTCCCGGTGACCGATGCCGAGCGTCGCGAGGCGCAGGAATTCCTGCGCTGGGCCGCGAACGACCATTTCACCTTCTTCGGCTACCGCGAATACCAGGTGCGCAGGCAGGGCGGCGAGGAACTGCTGGCACCGGTCGAGGGCAGCGGACTGGGATTGCTGCGCGGCAACGGCACGGGCAAGGGGCGGCCGCTGAAGTCGCTGGCCGCGCACCGGATGAGCCACGACGGGCTCGCCGAGTCGCTGGTGCTGACCAAGACAAATGCGCGCTCGACCGTGCATCGCCCCGGTTACATGGACTACATCGGCGTGCTCGGTTTCGACGCCAAGGGACGGGCGGTGTCGGAACAGCGCTTCCTGGGCCTGTACACGTCGGGCGCCTACAAGCGCCGTCCGTGGGACATCCCGCTGGTGCGCGAGCGCTACGAACACGTGATGAGCGAATCCGGGCTCAAGCCCACAGGGCACAGCGGCAAGGCGCTCAAGCACATTCTCGAGACGCTGCCGCGCGACGAGCTGTTCCAGTCCAGCGCCGAGGAGCTCTACCGCCTCGGCACCGGCGTGCTCGGCCTGCAGGAGCGCGTGCGCAGCAGGCTGTTCCTGCGCCGCGACCGCTACGGCCGCTTCTATTCGGTGCTGGTCTACATCCCACGCGACCGCTTCAACACCGAGGTGCGCAGGCGGGTGGAGGCGATGCTGCGGCGGACGCTGCATGCCGACCACGTCGACGCCAGCGTGCTGATCGGCGAGTCGCCGCTGGCCCAGGTGCACCTGATCGTGCGCCCCCGCGGCGGCGAGCCGTTCGAGGTCGACCAGGCGCAGCTCGAGCGCGAACTGGCGGTCATCGTCCGCAACTGGCAGGACGACCTGCGCGACGAGCTGGTGGCGCGCCATGGCGAGGAACAGGGTCTCGCGCTCGCCGGCCGCTACGGCCGCGCGCTGCCGGCTGGCTACATCGAGAACGCGACCCCGGCGATCGCGGCGACCGACGTCGAACGGCTGGCCGCGCTGCAGGGCTCGGACGACCTGCAGCTGAGCCTGCAGCAGTCGCCGCATGCGCTTCCGGGCGAAGGCGCGCTGCGCTTCAAGCTGTACCGCCAGCGCGGCGACATCCCGCTGTCGGATGCGCTGCCGATGATGGAGAACCTCGGCCTGCGGGTGATCACCGAGCATCCCTACCGGATCGAGGTCGACGGCGCACCGGTGTACATCCAGGACTTCGAGGTCGAGTCGGGCGTGGCCGGGCTCGACGTCGATCGCGCGGGCGCCGATTTCGGCGAGGCCTTCGAGCGCCTGTGGCGCGGCGACGCCGAGAACGACGGGCTCAACCGGCTGATCCTCGGCGCGTCGCTGCGCTGGCGCCAGGTCGCGTTGCTGCGCGGCTACGCGCGCTACCTGCAGCAGGTCGGCGTGCCGTTCTCGCAGAGTTACGTCGAGGAAACGTTCGCGCGCAACCCGCTGATCGCGCGCCTGCTGGTGGAACTTTTCGAGGCGCGCTTCGACCCGGCCCATGGCCGCGGACCGGATGCCAGCCTGGAAGCCGACGCCTTCGCCGGCCAGTTGCAGGCCCTCGCCGCCGGCGACAAGCCCACGATGGCGCTGCTCGCCCCGGTGATCGAGGCCCGCCGCCAGGAACGCGAGGTCCGCTACGAGACCACGCGCGGGGCGCTCAAGGCGCTGCTCGACACCGTCTCGAGCCTCGACGAGGACCGCATCCTGCGCAGCTTCATGGGCCTGGTCGACGCCACGCTTCGCACCAGCTACTACCAGCGCACCGCCGACGGCGGCTTCAAGGAGACGATCGCGTTCAAGTTCGATTCTTCGCGGGTGCCGGAGCTGCCGAAGCCACGTCCGTACCGCGAGATCTTCGTCTACGGCCCGCGGGTCGAAGGCATCCACCTGCGCTTCGGCGCGGTCGCGCGAGGCGGCCTGCGCTGGTCCGACCGGCGCGAGGACTTCCGTACCGAGGTGCTGGGCCTGGTCAAGGCGCAGATGGTGAAGAACACGGTGATCGTCCCGGTCGGCTCGAAGGGCGGCTTCATCGTCAAGCGTCCGCCCGCCGGCGGCGACCGCGACGCGCTGTTCGCCGAGGGCGTGGCCTGCTACCGGCTGTTCATCAGCGGCCTGCTGGACCTGACCGACAACATCGTCGACGGCCGCATCGTGCCGCCCGTGAACGTGGTGCGCCACGACCAGGACGACCCGTACCTCGTGGTCGCGGCCGACAAGGGCACCGCCACGTTCTCCGACATCGCCAACGGCATCTCCGCCGATTACGGGTTCTGGCTGGCGGACGCGTTCGCCTCGGGCGGCTCGGTCGGCTACGACCACAAGGGCATGGGCATCACCGCGCGCGGCGCGTGGGAATCGGTCAAGCGCCACTTCCGCGCCCTGGGCCACGATTCGCAGGCGCAGGACTTCACCTGCGTGGGCATCGGCGACATGTCCGGCGACGTGTTCGGCAACGGCATGCTGCTGTCCAGGCACATCCGCCTGGTGGCGGCGTTCGACCATCGCCACATCTTCATCGACCCGCAGCCCGACGCCGCGCGCTCGTTCGCCGAGCGCGAGCGGATGTTCGCGCTGCCGCGCTCTAGCTGGGCCGACTACGACACGGCCCTGATCTCGAAGGGCGGCGGCGTGTATTCGCGCACGCTGAAGTCGATTTCGCTGTCGCCAGAAGCCTGCGTCGCGCTCGGCCTGCCGGACGGAACCGGCGCGATGGCGCCCAACGACCTGCTGTCCGCGATCCTGCGCGCCCCGGTGGACCTGCTGTGGAACGGCGGTATCGGCACCTACGTCAAGTGCAGCCGCGAGCAGCACGCCGATGTCGGCGACCGCGCCAACAATGCCATCCGCGTCGACGGCCGCGACCTGCGCTGCCGGGTGGTGGGCGAGGGCGGCAACCTGGGGCTGACCCAGCTCGGCCGGATCGAGGCGGCGCAGCACGGCGTGCTGCTCAACACCGACTTCATCGACAACTCCGCCGGCGTCGACACCTCCGACCACGAGGTCAACATCAAGATCCTGCTCAACGCCCAGGTGCAGGACGGCAAGCTCAAGATGGAGGCGCGCAACAGGCTGCTCGCCTCGATGACGGACGAGGTCGCGCAGCTGGTGCTGTGGGACAACTACCGCCAGAACCAGGCGATCAGCCTGATGGAGCGGATGAGCGTCTCGCGCCTGGGCTCCAAGCAGCACTTCATCCGCACGCTCGAGCAGCAGGGGCTGCTGGACCGGCAGATCGAATACCTGCCTTCGGACGCCGAGATCGCCGAGCGCAAGGCGCGCGGTCAAGGCCTGACCCGCCCCGAACTCGCCGTGCTGCTGTCGTACTCCAAGCTGGTCGCGTTCGACGAACTGCTGCGCTCGGACGTGCCCGAGGATCCGTACCTGTCCAAGGAACTGCAGCGCTACTTCCCGCAGCCGCTGCAGAAGAAGTACGCGCAGGCGATGGAGCAGCACCGGCTCAAGCGCGAGATCATCGCCACGGCGGTGACCAACACCATGATCAACCGCATGGGCGCGACCTTCCTGCTGCGCATGCAGGAGGACAGCGGCCGCAGCATCGGCGACGTCGCCAAGGCCTTCACCATCACCCGCGAGACGCTGGAGGCGCGCGCGCTGTGGGTGGAGATCGACGCGCTCGACGGCAAGGTCCCCGAAGCGGTGCAGATCGACGCATTGCTGGTGATCTGGAACCTGCAGCGCTCGTTCACCCGCTGGCTGCTGTCGCGGCCGGGCGCGATCCCGGACATCACCACCGCGGTCAATCGCTACCACGACGGCTTCCGCGACATCCGTGCCGGCGAGAACATCCTCCCCGACTCCCAGCGCCCCGCGTACGAGGCCAGCCTGGCCGAGTGGCTCGCCAACGGCGTGCCGGCGGACCTGGCCGGCCAGCTCGCCGCGCTGCCGTACCTGGAGCCCTGCGCCGACATCATCGAGCTGGCGACCGAGCGCAGGCGGCGCCCGGTGGACGTGGCCAGGCTGTACTTCCGCGTCGGCGAGGCGCTGCGCGTGCCGTGGCTGGCCGAGCAGATCGACGCCCTCCAGGTCGACGGCCGCTGGCACGCGGTGGCGCGCGGCGTGCTGCGCGAGGAACTCGCCGCGCAACAGCGGACCATCGTCGGCCAAGTGCTGGCGATGCCGGGCGACGGCGCGGAGGACATGGTGCGCCACTGGCTGGAGCGCGACGATCCCACGCTGCGCTTCACCTTGGCGATGCTGACCGAGCTAGCGGCGCAGAAGATCCTGGACTACCCGACCGTGTCGGTCGCGGTGCAGCGCCTGTCGCAACTGGCGCAACGCGGCTGATCCACGCGCCGGCCGCGGCCATGCCGCGGCCGGTTCCGCCCGTCGACGTTCGTGTAGGAGCGCCTTCAGGCGCGACCACCTTTTCCGGCCAGCGCTGGAACGAGCGACACCGGGCCCCGCGCACGCGAGGACGTCAGTGTGCGCTGGCTCGGTGTGGCGGCTTCGTGGCGATCCCCGCCGTCCTCCCATGTACGGGACCGGGCGTCTTGCGTGAAATCCGCAACGAAGACCGTGGAGGCCCGGCCGTACGGCGGTTGAAAGGCGCTTCCACCTGCGCTGGGACGCCGGCGATCGGGTTATGCTCCATCGTCGACCGAGCAGGAGCCGCGGATGAGCACGACGCCACGCATCGCCTTCCTCGCCAGCCAGATCGACGACGCCCAGGAGGCGCTCGCCGCGCTGACGACGCGCCACGGCCAGTGCCAGCCCGACGAGGCGGACGTGCTCTGCGCGCTGGGTGGCGACGGCTTCATGCTGCAGACCCTGCATCGCTACGGCAGCCTCGCCAGGCCGGTGTTCGGCATGAAGCTGGGGACCGTCGGCTTCCTCATGAACCAGTATCGGCAGGACGACCTGCTCGAGCGCATCCGCGTGGCCGAGCCGGCGGTGCTGCATCCGCTGGAAATGATCGCGCAGACCGAATCCGGGGCCACCGTCGGTTCGCTGGCGTACAACGAAGTCTCGCTGCTGCGACAAACCCGCCAGGCCGCGCACCTGTCGATCGAACTCAACGGCAAGCAGCGGCTCGACGAACTGATCGCCGACGGCGTGATGGTGGCCACCGCCGCCGGCAGCACCGCCTACAACTACTCGGCGCACGGTCCGATCCTGCCGCTGGGCGCGAGCGTGATCGCGCTGACGCCGATCGCCGCCTTCCGCCCCAGGCGCTGGCGCGGCGCGATGCTCAAGGCCGATACCGAGGTGCGCTTCCGCGTGCTCGATCCGTTCAAGCGCCCGGTCAGCGCCACCGCCGACTCGCACGAGGTACGCGACGTGGTAGAGGTGATGATCCGCGAATCGCGCGAGCGTACCGTGACCATGCTGTTCGACCCCGAGCACAACCTCGAGGAACGCATCCTCAGCGAGCAGTTCGAGGCCTGAGCGCCCGGAGGGTGGACGCCGCCCTCTTGGTGCGGCTATCCGCGGGCGTCGACTCACCGACACTACGCACGAGTCCGGTGGGCGTGTACCCCGGCCGGATCGAATCTCTCCTGCCTGCCGCGTTGTCGTCCGCGGTCGGTCATCGTCCCGACCCGATCGCCAGCCCGATCCGCGATCCCGATCCGGCTCTCATCCCGATCCGTTTGTCATCCCATCGCGCAGTCATCCCGCCGCGCTGTCATCCCGAGCGAAGCGGGGGATCTCGCTCCCCGCGCGACGCAAGACGAAGATCCCTCGCCTCGCTCGGGATGTCATCGGTGGCTCCGCCCGGAATGTCATGCGTCGCCATGCCCGGGATGGCATGCGGGCCACCGCTCCGCGGCTGCGGCACCAGCCCGCGCCACCGTTCGCCAGGCAGCCCGCACCCGCCTCGTCAGGGCCGCATCCCCACGCGGCACGGCACCCGCGCCATAATCCCCCCATGTCCGGCAAAGAACCCGTCGCGGTCCTCACCATCGCCATCTCCTCGCGCGCGCTGTTCGACCTCGAGGACAGCCACGCCCTGTTCGAACGCGAGGGCATCGAGCCCTATTCGGAGTACCAGCGCACCCACGAGGACGACGTACTGGAACCCGGCATCGCCTTCTCCCTGGTCCGCAAGCTGCTGGCGCTCAACATCGCCGCGCCGCCCGAGGCGCCGCGGGTCGAGGTAATCCTGCTTTCGCGCAACTCCGCCGACACCGGCCTGCGCATCTTCAACTCGATCCAGCACCACAAGCTGCCGATCTCGCGTGCCACCTTCACCTCGGGCGAGCCCACCTGGCCCTACATCCGCCCGTTCGGCGCGCAGCTGTTCCTGTCGGCGAACCCGGAGTCGGTGCGCCAGGCGCTGGCCAACGGCGTCGCCGCCGCCACCATCCTCCCGGACCGCGCCAAGCCCGGCACCATGGCCAGCGAGCAGATCCGCATCGCCTTCGACGGCGACGCGGTGATCTTCGGCGACGAGGGCGAGCGCGTCTCGCGCGAAGGCGGCATCGACGCCTTCCACCGCCACGAGATCGAACGCGCCCGCGAGCCACTCTCCGGCGGCCCGTTCCGCGCCTTCCTTTCGGCCCTGCACGACCTGCAGGCCGCGTTTCCCGCGGGCGAGGCCGCCCCGATCCGCACCGCCCTGGTTACCGCCCGATCGGCGCCGGCGCACGAGCGCGTGATCCGCACCCTGCGCGAGTGGGGTGTGCGCCTGGACGAAGCACTGTTCCTCGGTGGCCGCGCCAAGGGGCCGTTCCTCGAAGCCTTCGGCGCCGACATCTTCTTCGACGATTCCGCGCACAATATCGACAGCGCCCGCCAGCACGTCCTCGCCGGCCACGTTCCGCACGGCATTTCGAACGCATAGGGTGGGCCGGACTCGCCTTCGGAGATTCTGCGGCGGAAGACGATCCGGCAGCGCCTGCGGGTGCATCGCCAGAGCGGGGCGTGGGGCTCCCATGCCGGAAGGTAGGTGCCGGCTTGCCTGGGCAGGCAGAGCTTGCGAGGGCGGGCCAGGGCCGACCTACGGCAACACGATGTCCGAGAGCTTCCAGCGCAGGCCGTCCCGGGTCAGGACGAACACGATCGGCGCGCCATCCTCGGTATGGACGGTGGCGGTGAAGCGCGATGTCGACTCGTAGCGGCGCTGGGCATCGCGCAGCGGATCGGGCCGGAGGGTTTCGCTCTCGCCCCTGCGCGGCGGCGGCGTGCCGCTGGCGCGGTTCCAGACCTTGCGGCCCTCCATCAGCGCACCCAGGCCGTAGGGCGTGACCATCAGCTCGACCGCGCCGCCGGCCAGCTCATTGGCCACGGTCATGCCGAGCGCGCCGAGCAGCCCCGATTGCGCGTCGATGCCCACGCCGCGCACCAGCCGGTCGCCGAGCTGCGCCTTGAGGCTGGCGCGCAGCGGCGGGAAATCGACGTGCTTCGCCAGCGCACGCGCATTCTCCTCGCGCACCGCCTTGCCGATCGCGTGGATCGTCAGGTACGGACCCGCCGCGGCATACGCCAGCACGGCGACAAGCATCAGGATGGCCAGGGCGATCCACTTGCGCATGGGTCAGAACTCCAGGTCGAGCGCGGCGCAAAGATAGTCCATGAACGGGGCCAGCGCCTGCAGATCCTTCGCCAGGGTCGGTAGCAGACGCGGGCCGAGCATCGTGCCGTCGTCGATTCCGCGCCAGGCGACGAAGTTGCGATGCCGCAGGTCGTCGATGAAGACGAAATCCTCCGGAAAGCCGCGCGGAGCACGCACCAGCATGTCCTCGTCGTCGAGGTCGAAGCGGCGGCGGAACCCGGGCCCGCGCGCCGCGGCCTCCCAGCCGCCGGGATTGTCGAAGATGAACTGGCGGATGCGGCGCTGTACCGGCAGTTCCGGGTGCCAGATGCCGCCGCCCATGAAGCAGTTGCCCGGCTGCAGGTGCAGGTAGAACGAGGGCGCGGGGACCTGCCGGCTGCGCTCGTGGAGCAGGCGCGCGCCCTGCCAGCCCTTGTAGGGCGTCTTGTCGTTGGCGAAACGGGTGTCGCGGTGGATGCGGAACAGCGAACCGCCGACCTTCGCGGGATCGGCGCGGTAGTGCGCGCTCACTTTGGCCAGCGGCGCCTGCAGGTCGGCCAGCAGGCGCTGGAACGGCTCGCGCACGTGGGTTTCGTAGTCGTCGCGATGGTCCTGGAACCACGCGCGCTCGTTGTGGCGGGCGAGGGCGCGCAGGAACTTGAGGCTCTTGTCGGTGAAGTAGGTGGTCATGCGTTGATCGGGATGGTGGGGCGCAGTCGACGGCGTCGGCCGTCAGGGGGAAGAAGCGGGTGCGCCGGTGGCGGCCTCTGCGGCGACGCTGCCCAGGCCGCGGGCGAGGTCCATGCCCCAGTCCTGCAGCTGGCCGAGCAGCTGAAGGCGGTCGGCATCGGTGGCATGCTCGGCCCGCAGTGTCGCGATCCGCTGGAAATACTGCGTGAACCCGAGCTCCGACAGGCCGCTGCCGTCGGCGAGGCGCGCGCGACGGTAGTCGTCCCAGCGAGCGCGTTCGGCGTGGTCCAGCGTCCCGGGCCAGTTGCGTGCCCGGTAGCGGAACAGCAGTTCGACCAGGCGCGGATCCCGGAAGCCGAAGTGCCGCGTGCCCAGTTGCGCGGGCGGCGTGGCCCGCACGTCCGCGAACAGCCGCTTGTCGCCGTCGGGCAGGAAGCCGCCGTAGAGCGCGCCGTCGGTATCGCTGGGCGGGAGTTCGCGTTCGATGGCGTACACCCTTCGCAGCTTCTCCGCGAGCGCGGGGCCCGCGGCGCGCAATCGCGAGGCACGCTGCTCGATCCGCGCGGGTTCGATCGCCAGCCGCGCCAGGTCCTGTTCGCGCAGGTGGTCCCAACGCACCAGCGCCGGGCAGCGGTTGAGGTGGACTTCCTTGAGCGCGATCCGGCTCTCGCCCTCGGGCAAGGCGTCGGCGCGCAGGTACAGGCGCGTCGCGATCGTTTCGGCGTCGAGGTCGAGCAGGGCATCGGGTTCGCTGTCGAGGTCGAACACGATCACGCGCGTGTCGAAGCGTGGGTGGCGTGCCAGCGGCAGCACCGGGGCGGCGCACAGGCGGCTTGCCGGATAGCGCTGGGACACGTGCAGCAGCGGCGTCATCGCCACCGTGTCCACCAGGCTGGCGGCGAAGCGCTTGTCGCGCAGTTGCAGGGCGTAGTCCCACAACCGCGGCTGGCTCCGGCGGAAGCGACGGGCGAGGCCGATCAGCGCGCGCACGTCCGACAGCGCCTCGTGGGCATCGCCGACGCGCACCCCGTTCGCCGCGGCCAGGTGCTCGAGCTTGAACGAGGTGCCCCTGCCGTCTTCGCGCTCGGGCCAGGCGATGCCGTCCGGGCGCAGTGCATGCGCCAGCCGCATCGCGTCGAGCAGGTCCCAGCGCGAGTTGCCGCCGCGCCATTCGCGCTCGTAGGCATCGAAGAAATTGCGGTACAGGCCGAATCGCACGAATTCGTCGTCGAAGCGCAGCGAGTTGTAGCCGAGGGTGCAGGTCTGCGGCCGCGACATCTCGTCGAAGATGCGCGAGAACGCCTCGGCCTCGGACACGCCGCCTGCCAGCGCGTGCTGCGGCGAGAGCCCCGTGACCATCGACGCATCCGGCGACGGTAGCAGGTCGTCGGCCGGGCGCACCAGGAAGTCGACAGGCTCGTCGATCTCCTCGAGCGCCTCGTCGGTGCGGATCGCGGCGAACTGGGCGATGCGCGAACGACGCGGATCGGCGCCGAAGGTCTCGAGGTCGTAGAAGAGGAAGCTGGCAGGCATGCCCCTATTGTAGAAGCGCCCTCAGCCGCGTGTAGGAGCGGCTTCAGCCGCGACCCGCCGGTTCGGCGCCATGGCCCTGCAGCGCCCGGGTCGCGCCTGAAGGCGCTCCTACGGAGGAGCGCAGCGGTTTCAGGCGGGTCGCGACGGCGGCGTCGATCGCTGCGCATCCGACCACGTGGTGCCACCCCGGCGTCGGTCGCACCCAAGCGCGCGGACACGACGTCGAAGCCGCGACGCCGGCCCGTAGGAGCGGCTTCAGCCGCGACCCGCCGGTCCGGCGCCATGGCCCTGCAGCGCCCGG
>NZ_JAETWA010000041.1 GCF_016774335.1 Luteimonas saliphila
GCGTCGATGCGCCGCGACAGGTCGCCCTCGGCGACCGCCGAGAGCAGGCTGCCGATCTCGCCCAGGCCGGCATCGGCGCTGGACATCAGCAGGTTGAGCGATTCGACCATCTCGCGATAGACGAAATCGAAGCGCTGCGCCTCGCCGCGCTGGCTGAAGTCGCCTGCGGCGGCGGCGGCGGACAGACGCTGGATCTCGGCGCTGATGGCGGCCAGGTTGGCCTTGGTCGCATCCATGGCCTCGGTCAGCACCGCCTTCTTGCCCGGCAGCCTGTCCATGTCGCGCGACAGGTCGCCCTTGGCGTACTCCTGCGCCAGGGCCACCAGTTTCATCTTCACCGAGATGTGCGACGCCACCAGCGCGTTGACCTGGCCGGCCATCTCGCCGAAGGCACCCTTGAAATCCTCAGCGGCGATGCGGTGGTCGATGTCGCCGGCATCGTGCGCTTCGTGCATGCCGCGCTGCGCGGCCACGAAGCCCTTCAGCGTCGCGACCATGTCGCGCATCGACGAAGCGAGCGCGCCCACTTCGCTGCGCTCGACCACGGTGATGGGGCGATCGAGGTCGCCGCGGGCCACCGCGTCGGCGGCGCCCATCACCTCGGACAGCGGACGCACGATCGAGCGCGTGATCAGCAGCGCAGCGGCGATCGCCAGGGCCAGCGCCAGCGCCAGCAGGATGCTGATGGCGGCGATGTTGGCGGCGTACTCGGCCTCTTCGGCGGCCACCGCGGCGTCCAGCGCCTTCTGGGTGTCGTCCAGCAGGGCGCCCACGGCATCGGCGGCGGCCTGGCGCAGGTCGCCGGCGGCGCCCGCGGGGCCGAGGTCGCCGACCTTCAATGCCTCGACCAGACGCACGCTGTTGGCGAAATACAGCGCGGACTTGGCCAGCACGTCGTCGTACGCCGCGCGCTGGCTGTCGCTGTCGACCCTGGCCGCGTACGATTCGGCCAGCGCGTCGTACTGCTCGCGCCCGGTCACCAGTTCGCTGCGGTACTCCTCCAGCTTGGCCGGATCGGCGGCGCTGCTGACCAGGCCGCGTTCGCTGACGCGGTACTCGGCCAGCGCGGTGGCCATCCTGCCCAGATCGCGGATCGCGGGCACGGAATGATGGGTCAGGTGCAGGACTTCCTCCTGCATCTTGCCCATGCGCTGCACCGCGAAGCCGCCGATGGCGACGATCAGCAGCGAAAGCACGGCAAAGCCGATGGCGAGACGCTTGCCGATGGAGAGTGACTTGAACATGTGCTTGATCCTGGTTCGATCGATGGACCGGACGCCAGGGGCGCACGGTGGTGGAATGAGGGCTTGCGGTGCGGGTTCGCGGACGACCTGCGCCCGATCCCGGTAACGGCGCGGGCGGCCCGATCTTGAGCGGGTTCGACGCCCGGCAGGCCCTGCCGGAGGCGTCGATGCGGATCAGAAATGGACCTGGGCGCGCAGGCCGAAGGCCTCGGGATCGCGCAGCACGCCGGCGCGGCGCGCATGCGCGAACACGTAGTTGGCCTGCAGCTTGAGGTTGCGGCCGAGGTACCAGTTCACGCCGACGGTCCAGTCGGACTGGCGGCCGCCGCGGATGGCGCCGTCGTCGAGGTCGAGCCGGCTGTAGCGCAGCAGCACTTCGAGCGCGGAGGTCTCTGCCGGCACCACGTTGGTGGTGTAACCGTTGTAGCCGCGCGACTCGCCGGTCACGACCCAGCTGCCGAACAGGTAGGCGCCGTCGCCGGAGACATCGGACAGGCCGCCGTCGCGGTCGGCGCGCACTTCGAGGACTTCGCCCTGCAGCGACCACGGACCGCGGATCCACAGGCCTTCCAGGCCGGTGCGGTGGATCGCGTCGACGCCGGCGAGGCTGCCGGTATCGACCAGGCGCACGTCGGTGAGCGCGACCTCAGGGCGCGCCCGCAGGCGCGTCGTGCCGCTGTCCGGCCGCTCGCGGCTGGCGGCGACGCCCAGGTGCAGCACGTCGCCCTTGGCGTTGCGCGGCACCCACGCCGCGCGCCCGGCGAGAGTACTGCCGGCATTGCCGCCCTCGAGGTCGTTGCCGTCGTACCAGGCGACGCTGGCCAGGTACGCCGGCCGCTGCAGCGACCACTCGGCGCCGACGCGGCGCCCCGCGTACGTCGCCTGCACCGGCAACGCCGGTTCCAGGAACGGTGCGGCGCGCGTGGCGTTGCCGGCGTCGAAGCCGACCGGGGTCTTGAACTGGCCGACGCGCAGCGCGCCGATGTCGCGGCCCAGCAGGCCCTTCGAATGCAGTTTCAGACTGACGTCCATCCACGTCTCGGACTCGAGGTCGCGCTGCACGGCCAGGTCGTAGAGGTCCTTGCGGCGCAGCGACACGCCGACTTCGCGGCGGCGGAAACGGCTGTCGTCGGCGAACGCGCTCGCGTCGATGCCCTGGCCGAGGTGGCCGAAGCCGTTGTGTTCGTAGGCCCAGTTGCCGCTGAAGGCGAATTCGCCCAGCGCGCCGGCCGGCGCCTTGAACGAGATGTCGTGCCAGTCGGCGGCATGGGCGCCTCCGGCGGCGGCGAGGGCGGATGCGAGGAACAGGATCTGGATGCGCACGTACGGCTCCTGCCCGGCGCACAGGCGCCCGGCGAGTGGTGGGTTGGCGCGGGTGCGCCGGAGGGGTCGGTGCGGCGGTCGCATCGCGACCGGCGCTTTCGGCGACGAGGTGCCGCCCTGCCACGTTGTCGGCCGTGGCGGGCGGAGCTTTAGGCGAGCGCCGGTGCGCGACGGGCCGCGCCGGCGCGCTCCGGCGCCGTCGGGTCCTGCTGCGCGCGCGTGCGCGCGCCGGGCGCGTCGTCCAGGCGGAAGCGCGCCGCCGCCGACGCCAGTCCGGTCGCCTGCTCCTGCAGGCTGCGCGCAGCCGCCGAGGCTTCCTCGACCAGGGCGGCGTTCTGCTGCGTGGCCTCGTCGAGCTGGGTCACCATGTGGTTGACCTGTTCGATGCCGGCGGACTGTTCGCGGGAGGCGGTGGTGATCTCGGACATGATGTCGGTGACGCGCCCGACCGCGGCGACCATCTCGGCCATGGTCCGGCCGGCCTGGTCGACGCGGCCCGCGCCCTGCTCGACCTTGGCCGCCGAGTCGGCGATCAGCGCCTTGATCTCGCGCGCGGCATCGGCCGAGCGCAGCGCGAGGTTGCGCACCTCGGCGGCGACGACCGCGAACCCGCGGCCTTCCTCGCCGGCGCGCGCGGCTTCCACCGCGGCGTTGAGCGCGAGGATGTTGGTCTGGAAGGCGATGCCGTCGATGACGCCGATGATGTCGGTGACCCGGCGCGAGGATTCGCTGATCGCGGCCATGGTCGCGACCACGTCGGCGACCACCTTGCCGCCGTCCCCGGCGATCTCGCCGGCGCCCACCGCCAGGCCGTTGGCGCGCAGCGCGTTCTCGGCGTTCTGGCGCACGGTCGCGGTCAGCTGTTCCATCGAGCTCGCGGTTTCCTGCAGGCTCGCCGCCTGCTGGCCGGTGCGGGTGGACAGGTCGGCATTGCCCGCGGCGATGCCCGCAGCGGCCTCGTCGATGGCGCGGGTGGCGCCCTGGATGTCGGCGACCAGGTGCGCGAGCTGGTCGACGGCGGCATTGGTGCTGGACTTCATCTCGCCGAACAGGCCGCCCATGTCGCTGGTGATGCGCGGGCGCAGGTCGCCATGCGAGAGCGCATCGAGCACGCCGGCGGTCTCGCGCAGGCTGCGCTCGGTGGCCTGCAGCAGGCGGCCCAGGCCGGTGCCGACCGCGTGCACGAAACCGGTGGCGCCGTGCAGGTCGAGGCGACGGCTGAAGTCGCCGTCCGCGGCGGCGGCGACCACCGACTCGACCTGGCGCTCGAGCGCCAGTTCCACGGTGCGGTCGCGCCATTCGGCGACGGTGCCCAGGCGCGCGCCATCGGCGCCCGACACCGGGGTGGCGGTGACGTCGAAGGTGCGGGCACCGAACGCGATCCGGTAGGGATGCGGCGCCGACAGCGTCGACAGGCGCCCGCGCTGCGCCTCGGGGTCGTGGTCGAGCGCGTGCAGCGGGCTGCCGTCGAGCGACGCCGCCGAGAACCCCGGGAGCACGCCGTGCAGGTCGGATTCGGCCGCCGCGAGCATGGCGCGCGCGGCCGGGTTGGCGTAGATGACCGCATGGTCGTGGTCGGCCACCAGCACGCTGGTCGAGGCCGCGTCGAGGGCGCTGCGCACGCGCGCCATCTGCGCCGCTTCGCGGCGACGGTCCTCGATCTCGAAACCCAGCCGGATCTGCATCGACTTCAGGCCCAGCAGCACGCGTCCGACCTCGTCGTCGCGGTCGATCGCGATGGCGTGGGCATACTCGCCGGTGGCGAAGTCGCGCAGGTGCGCGACCGCCGCATCGAGCCGTCCGACCACGTCGCACGAGAGCCACCAGGCGCAGTAGCCCGCCGCCGCGGTGGCGGCTGCCACGAGCGCGAACAAAATGGACAGCGGCGTGCCCGCCGATGCCAGCAGCACCAGCGCCGTCGCCAGTCCGCCGACGCCGACCGCGGCCAGCAGCAGGCGCTGGCGCAGCGACAGGCGCCACAGCGGATTGAGCGCGCGCAGGCGGTCGGGCGCGGCGAGCGCGCCGTGACGGATGCGCAGTGCGCTCGTACCTGCGCGCATCGCGGCGTAGTCGCGCTCGGCCGCGGCGATCTCGCTGCGGCCGGCCTTGCGCCGCACCGACATGTAGCCGACGTGGGTAGCGCCCTCGTGGTAGGGCGTGACGTGGGCCACCACCCAGTAGTGGTCGCCGTCCTTGCGCCGGTTCTTGACCATGCCCACCCACGGCCGGCCGGCCTTGAGCGTGCACCAGAAATCGGCGAACGCCTGCGGCGGCATGTCCGGGTGCCGGATCAGATTGTGCGGCTGGCCGATCAGCTCGGCTTCGGGATAGCCGCTGACGCGCACGAACTCCGGGTTCACGTACACGATCGTGCCGCGCAGGTCGGTGCGCGAGACCAGCAGGTCGTCGCCTTCCAGCACGAATTCGCGCTGGGTGACGGGGAGGTTGTTGCGCATGGCGGCGGATCCGGAAGTGCGGCGTCCGCGGCGCGGACGCGAAAATGCGGTCGGTCGGCTTCAGGCGGCCTGCGCGGCCACCAGTCCCATGTCCTCGTGGCCCATCAGGCGCTCGATGTCGAGCAGGATCAGCATGCGCTCGTCGAGCGTGCCGATGCCGGTCAGGAACTGGCGGTCGATGGTGGCGCCGATCTCCGGCACCGCGCGGATCTGTTCGCCGCCCAGCCGCACCACGTCGGACACGCTGTCGACCACCATGCCGACCACGCGGCCGCCGACGCTGAGCACGATCATCACGGTCAGCGCGTTGTACTCGGCCTTGGCAAGGCGGAACTTCAGCCGCATGTCGACGACCGGGACGATGATGCCGCGCAGGTTGATCACGCCCTTGATGTAGTCGGGCGCGTCCGGCAGGCGGGTCACCGCGTCGTAGCTGCGGATCTCCTGCACGCGCAGGATGTCGACGCCGTACTCCTCCTCGCCCAGGACGAAGGTCAGGAACTCGCCATTGCCGGCGTCGCCGGCGTGCTGGGTGCCGGCGGCACGGGGGGCGGCGACGGTTTCGTTCGGGTGGGACATGGAAGGCGGTCCTGTGGAGGCGGAAGGTCGGAACCGCTGCGGACCGGTCGGCGGCGCAGGCGGGTGCTTACTCCGTCCATGTCGGCCCGGCCCGCCGTTTCTTTAGCCCGGCCGGGCCCGGCCGCGGCATGCCGCCGGGGCTCAAGACGTGGCGGCGCGGGCCGTTACCCACGCGAACCCAACATGGATCGCCAGCATGTACCTGATCATCGGCGCCCTCGTGGTCATCGCGAGCGTGCTCGGCGGCTTCATGATGGTCGGCGGCAAGCTGCTGACGCTGTGGCACCTGAACGAGATCGTCGTGATCTGCGGTGCCGCCCTGGGCGCGTACGTCATCGCCACGCCGCCGAAGGTGATGAAGGCCGCGCTGCGCGGCACCCTCGGCCTGCTCAAGGGCCCCAGGTACCAGCGCGTCGACTACGTCGAGCTGCTGAAGCTGATCTACGAGCTGCTGCAGAAGATGCGGCGCGACGGGATGATGGCGATCGAGAACCACATCGAGAACCCGAATGACAGCGCGATCTTCCAGAAGTACCCGAAGATCCTCGCCGACCATCACATCCTCGACTTCATCACCGACTGCCTGCGGCTGATGGTCGGCGGCAACATGAACCCGCACGAGCTCGAATCGCTGCTCGAGTACGAGCTGGAGACCCACCACCACGAGGCCCTGGAACCGGCGTACTCGGTGCAGAAGGTGGCCGACGCGCTGCCGGGCTTCGGCATCGTCGCCGCGGTGCTGGGGATCATCAACACGATGTCGATCGTCGGCAGCGCGCCGCCGGCGGAGATCGGGCAGAAGGTGGCCTCGGCCCTGGTCGGCACCTTCCTCGGCATCTTCCTGGCGTACGGCTACGTCGGGCCGGTTTCCTCGGCGATGGAAAAGCGCGCGCAGGAGGAAGGCAAGGCGTTCGAGGTGGTGAAGATGGCGCTGGTGGCCTCGCTGCGCGGGTATGCGCCGGCGGTGGCGATCGAGTTCGCGCGCAAGCTGCTGTTCTCCGACGTGCGCCCGAGCTTCCAGGACCTGGAAGCCGACCTCAAGGCCGCGAAGGGCTGACGGAACACCGCCATGGCCGCCGCGCTGCAACCGATCATCATCGTCCGCAAGAAGAAGCGCGGTACGCACGCCCACCACGGCGGTGCCTGGAAGGTCGCGTACGCGGACTTCGTGACCGCGATGATGGCGTTCTTCATGGTGATGTGGCTGGTGGCCACGATGCCGCAGGAACAGCTCGGCGGCATCGCCGAGTACTTCAAGAACCCCAGCGCGGTCGAGGGCCGGGCCGCGAGCATGGCGCCCGGAAGCAACGGCCCCGGCGGCGCCGGCGACGCGCCGATCAGGATGTTCGACCACGTCCGCAAGCCGCCGCAGGCCGGCCCGAGCGGCGACCCCGCGGCCGCGCAGCGCGCGGGCGACGAGCTCGACCGCCGCAACCTCGAGGCGCTCAAGCGCGCGCTCGAGGAAGCCGTCGCCAGCAGCCAGGCGCTGGCACCGTTCAAGGACCAGTTGCTGATCGACATCACGCCCGAGGGCCTGCGCATCCAGATCGTCGACGCGCACAACCGGCCGATGTTCGACCTGGGCTCGCCGATGCTCAAGGACTACACCCGCGCCATCCTGTTCGAGCTGGCCGGCTACTTCAACCGGGTCGAGAACCGGGTGGCGATCTCCGGCCACACCGACACTGCGCCGTACTCGGGCAGGACCGGCTACAGCAACTGGGAACTCTCGGCCGAGCGCGCGAATGCCGCGCGGCGCGCACTGGTGGCCGGTGGGCTTGCGGAAGAGAAGCTCTCGCGCGTCGTCGGCCTGTCGTCCTCGGTGCCGTTCGACCGCACCGATCCGGGCAGCCCGGTGAACCGGCGGATCAGCATCGTGGTGCTGAACAGCGCGGCCGAGCGCAACGCCGCCGAAGTCCACGACGCGCGCTGAGCGCGTCGCCCGGACAAGGCCGAAGGCCGCATCCGGGACATCACGTGCGCCAACAGCCGCATCGACCGATGCGATGCGCCGGGTTGGAACGTGCATGGCAAGGACGGCGCGTCGCGGGTCTCGTGCGGAACGCCATGCCATGGGCGCCTCCCCGGGTGCGCTTCGCTTACCCGGGCTACGGGAGCGGTGGTACCGCGTTGCCACGTAGCTCGGATAAGGCCGAAGGCCGCATCCGGGGCCACACGCATCCACGATCGCATCGATGGACGAGGCGCGTGGCGGTCGGATCGAGCATGGCGAGGGGCTGGCGCCTCGTTTACATGGTCCGGAAGGGGCGCACGGTCTGATGAACGGGTTTCGATGCCGAACCCGTGCGGGAGCGGGGTCCCGGGTGCGCTTCGCTTACCCGGGCTACGATCTAGATCGTAGCCCGGGTAGCCCGGATAAGGCCGAAGGCCGCATCCGGGGCCACACGCATCCACGATCGCATCGATGGACGAGGCGCGTGGCGGTCGGATCGAGCATGGCGAGGGGGCTGGCGCCTCGTTTACATGGTCCGGAAGGGGCGCACGGTCTGATGAACGGGTTTCGATGCCGAACCCGTGCGGGAGCGAGGCCCCGGGTGCGCTTCGCTTACCCGGGCTACGGGAGCGGTGGTACCGCTTTGCCGCGTGGCCCTGATAAGGCCGGAGGCAGCATCCGGGGCGCGACGCGCGCGAACGGCCGCAACGGTGGACGGGATTCGTGGCCGTTCGATCGAGCATCGGCCCCGGGTGCGCTTCGCTTACCCGGGCTACGCGGCCGAAGGCGTCAGGCCGCGACGGGCAACGGCGCGGACTGGGCGAGGCCGCCGGCGTCGACGATCAGCGCTACGCGGCCGTCGCCGAGGATGGTGGCGCCGGAGACGCCGGCGACGCGCCGGTAGTTGCTCTCGAGGTTCTTGACCACGACCTGCTGCTGGCCGAGCAGTTCGTCGACCTCCAGGGCCAGGCGGCGGCCGTCGGCCTCCACCACCACCGCGATCCGCGGCGGGGCGTCGCCGCCCTGGTCGCGCGCGGCCGCGGGCAGGCCGTACTGGTCGGCGAGGTTGAGCAGCGGCAGGTAGTCCTCGCGCACGCGCAGCACGCGGGTCTCGCCCGCGATGGTGCGTACGTCGGCGGCGGTGGGCAGCAGCGACTCGACCACCATGCCCAGCGGCACGATGAACACTTCGTCGCCGACCGCGACCGACATGCCGTCGACGATGGCCATGGTCAGCGGCAGGCGGATCGCCACGGTCGTGCCCTCGCCGGTACGACTGCGGATCTCGACCTGGCCGCCGAGGGCGGCGATGTTCTTCTTGACCACGTCCATGCCGACGCCGCGGCCGGACAGGTCGGTGAGCTTGTCGACGGTCGAGAACCCCGGTGCGAACACCAGGTCCCAGACCTGGGCGTCGGTCGGGTTGTCCGGCATCGCGATGCCGCGCTCGGCGGCCTTGCGCAGGATCCGGTCGCGGTCGAGGCCGCGGCCGTCGTCGCCGATCTCGATGACGATGTTGGCGCCCTGGTGGGCGGCGCTGAGCGTCACCGTGCCGGTCTCGTCCTTGCCCGCGGCACGCCGGTCGGCCGGCAGTTCCAGGCCGTGGTCGATGGCGTTGCGCACCAGGTGCACCAGCGGGTCGACGATCTTCTCGATCACGCCCTTGTCGAGCTCGGTGGCCTCGCCATGCGTGCGCAGGTTCACCTTCTTGTCGAGCCGCGTCGCCAGGTCGCGGACCATGCGCGGGAAGCGGCTGAAGGCGAAGTCGACCGGCAGCATGCGCACGCCCATGACCGATTCCTGCAGGTCGCGGGTGTTGCGCTCGAGCTGCACCAGGCCGGACATCAGCGCCTCGTTGGCGACCGGGTCGAGGTGTTCGGAACGCTGGCGCAGCATCGCCTGGGTGATCACCAGTTCGCCGACCAGGTTGATCAGCGCGTCGACCTTGGACACGGCGACGCGGATCGAGTTGTCGTTGTCGCTGCTGCGGCGTCCGGCGGGCACCGCGACCTCGGCCGCGGGTGCCGCTTTCGCAGGGCCCGTATCGGCCGCCGCGGTGGTCGTGGCGGAGGCGGCCGCGATGTCGAGTTCGCAGTCGTCGGCCACCCAGGCGAAGGCCTCGTCGATCGCCGCGCGCGGCACGCTGACCGGCAGGGTCAGGTTCCAGGCCAGGTAGGCCTCGAACGGGTCCATCTCGGCGAACGCGGGCAGTCGCGCATCGAGGCACTCGACGCCGAGTTCGCCGTGGCTGGCGAGTTCGCGCAGGATCCGCAGCGGGTCGTTGCCGCTGAGGAACAGCGAGGGCGCCGGGGTGAAGCCGATGCGCCAGTCGCCGCCGTCAGGCGCCGCGACGGCGCTGGTGGCGGTGGCCGTCGCGGACGGGGCGTCGCCGGCGAGCAGGGCATCGAGGCCCGTGCGCGCGGCGGCCAGCGCCGCGGCGTCGATCGCGCTGCCGTGTTCGCAGGCGCCGAGCAGGCTGCGCAGCACGTCCACCGACGCGAGCAGGGCGCCGATCGCGGCCGGGTCGAGCACGCGGCGTCCGGCACGGGCCTCGTCGAGCAGCGTTTCCAGCAGGTGGGTCAGGTCGGTGACGCTGGAGAAGCCGAACGTCGCCGCGCCGCCCTTGATCGAGTGCGCCGCGCGGAAGATGACGTTGATGGTTTCCGGATCCGCGCCTGCGCCGCCCGACTCGAGCGAGAGCAGGCCGCTCTCCATCGCATCGAGGCCTTCGCGGCTTTCCTCGAAGAACGCGGCGTGGAAGCGGGTGATGTCCATCTCAGGCGAGGACCTTGCGCAGCGTGGCGACCAGTTGTTCGGGATCGAACGGCTTGACCAGCCAGCCGGTGGCGCCGGCGGCCTTGCCTTCCATCTTCTTGTCGCCGCCGGACTCGGTGGTGAGCATCAGCAGCGGGGTGAAGCGGTAGGAGGAAAGCTGACGCAGTTCGCGGATCAGCGAGATCCCGTCCATGCGCGGCATGTTGACGTCGGTGACCACGGCATCGAACGAGCGCGTGCGCGCGATGTCGAGCGCGGCCTGGCCGTCCTCGGCTTCGCACACCTCGTAGCCGCCGGAGGTCAGGGCGAAGGCGACCATCTGGCGCATCGAGGTCGAATCGTCGACCACGAGCAGTTGCTTGGCGCTCATGCCGTTGCTCCGTTGGCTGCGGTGGGAAGGGTGGTGTGTTCGGGCTGCATGTCGGCTGGGTCCGTGCCGTCGACGCCGAGGCTGACGGCCAGCGCGAGCTGGCGCGCGGCCGCGGCCAGTGTCGGCGACGCCTGGGTGATGGTGGTGGTCTGGCCGCGCGCGGCGCGGTCGCGGACGAAGGCGTGCAGAAGTTGCAGTCCGGCGGCGTGCACGCGTTCGACGCGGTCGCCGGCGAGCTGCAGAGGCGCGTCGTCCTCGAGATGCGGTTGCAGGGCCGCCTGCAATTCGGCGACGCGTTCGATCCCGAGGTCGGTTTGGAGCGTCAGATGGTTCATGGACTTTGCCACGTCGATGCGGTCGTGAGGGTTAACGGCGTGGGCGGGCGCGACTTGAGCGTGCCGCGCATCAACCGTAGAGCGCGTAGGCGTCGAACAGCACCGTCGGGCAGGCGCCGACGCGGGCGACCCCGAGCACGACGCCCGGTGCGTTGCCCGGCAGCGGCGGCTCGATGCGGTCGCGGCCGAGCGTCACCACGTCCTCGACCGCGCTGACCAGGACCCCGATCAGCTCGTCGTCGCGTTCGATCACCACGATCCGGCTCTGCTCGCCGACGTCCACTTGCCCGGCGTGCAGCCACAGGCCGAGGTCGAACACCGGCACGATGCGGCCACGCAGGTTCATCACCCCGAGCACCGCCCGGGTGGCGCCGCGCATCGGTACGATCGGGACGACGCGCACCACCTCCTGCACGCGCAGCAGTTCCAGCGCATAGCTGTCGCTGCCGACGACCACCCGCAACCAGCGCGAGGCGGCGGCGATGGTGATCGGGCCGGGCTGGACGCCGGTCGCCGCGGCCGCGGCCGGCTTCGTCGCGGCCGGCTTCGTCGCGGCGGCGACGGGTGCGGGCGCCTGCGCCGCCGCTGCGGGCGCGGCCACCGGCGGCGGCGCCGCCACGCGGGGGCGATCGGCGACGGGCGCCGAGTCGTCGAGGAGGGCGTCCAGGTAGTCGATCACGTCGGTGGCACCGTTGTGGGTCATGCCGCCTGCCTCTGCGGCGCCTGCGCCTGCGCCAGCAGCCAGTCGAGCGCGCGTGCATAGGCGTCCGCGCCGCGGCCCCCGCATCCGGCTTCATTGGTGAGGGCCTGCGCATCGCGCAGGCGGGTATCCATCGGCACCGCGTCCGGCCACACGCGGCCTTCGTACTGCGCGTGCAGCCGCTCCAGGCTCTGCACGCCCGAACGCGTGCGCCGGTCGAACAGAGTCGGCAGCACGTGCTGCGGCAACGGACGCCGACGCGAACGTTCGACCATCTCGGCGGTGCGCAGCATGTCGGCCAGGCCGTGCAGCGCCAGCGGGTCGGTCTGGGTAGGCACGACCAGCCGGTCGGCCGCGGCCAGGGCGTTGACCATCAACAGGCCCAGGGTCGGTGGGCAGTCGAGCAGCACGTGGTCGTAGCTGGCGTGCGCGGCATGCAGCGCACGACCCAGCGCCAGGCCGAGGCCCGGCTGGGTCGAACCGCGCCGCTCCAGCGTGGCCAGCGCCGGCTGCGCGGCGACCAGCTGCAGGCCGGGGATGTCGGTGGGTCGCGCCAGGGTGGCGAGCGTGGCGCCGGCGCCGGTGAACAGGTCGTGGGTGCCGGCTGGCGGTGGATCGGTCGGTACCGCGAATGCACGGGTCAGCGAGGCATGCGGATCGAGATCGACCAGCAGCACGCGCCCGCCGCCCTGCGCCAGCCCGCGCGCGAGGCACAGGCTGGTGGTGGTCTTGCCGACGCCACCCTTCTGGTTCGCGATCGCCCAGACCTGCATGTCAGTCCGCCCCGGCGTGGCTGGTGGGCGGCGCGAACGCCGCGATCGGCGCGCGCGGCGCCGTGACCCGCGGTTCGCCCGTGGTCGGGTCGAGCGCGCTGGCGGGGAGCGGGTCGGCAGCGATCTCCGGCCCCTCGGGCACCGCGTCGACGCCCTGGGGCGCGGCGAGGATCACCAGCAGCACGCGCCGGTTGGCATTGCGCCCCTCGGCCGTGGCGTTGTCGGCCACCGGCTGGTGCTCGCCGTAGCCGACCACGGCCAGGCGGCCGGGGTCGACGCCTTCCCCGGCGAGCACATGGACCACGCTGGCCGCGCGCGCGGCCGACAGTTCCCAGTTGGACGGGAACGCCGCGGTGTGGATCGGCAGGTCGTCGGTGTAGCCCTCGACGCGGACCGCGTTGGGCGCTTCGCGCAGTACCGCGCCGAGCTTGCGCACGGTGGCGGTCGCCACCGGGCTGGGCTCGGCGACGCCGCTGGCGAACAGGATGTCGCTCTGGATCTCCACTTCGAGGAAGGTCCGGCCGCGGCGCACTGTGACCAGTTCCTGGCGCACCAGTTCGGCCAGCGCGTGCTGGATGCGCCGCCCCAGCGAGGTGAGCTGGGATTCGCCGCGCAGGCTGGCGTCCATCGCCGCCGCCGCCGCCCGCTGCTGTTCCGGGGTCCGCCCGCCCGCGCCCGAGGCGCCGGTGGGCATGTCCAGCATCTGGCGGACGCGCACGTTGCTCACCGGGCTGGTCGCGGTCGGGCCGGTCCTGGCGCCCGGCGTCATCAGCGACGGCCGGTCGAAGGAGGATCCGCGCAGCTGGGTCTCGCCCAGTTGGATCGGGGTGATCGACCGCGGCGGACCGCCGAAGGCCGACGACAGCGCGTCGGACACCGCGCGGTACTTGCCCTCGTTCACCGACGAGATCGCATACATCACCACGAAGAAGGCGAGCAGCAGGGTCACCAGGTCGCCGTAGGGCACGGCCCAGGCCTCGTGGTTCTGGTGCTCTTCGTGCTGGTGCCGGCGCGCCATGGCGGTCAGTGCACGTAGCCGTTGAGCCGCGCTTCGATGTTGCGCGGGTTCTCGCCCTGGGCGATCGCGATCAGGCCCTCGACGATCATCTCGCGCTCCAGCGTCTGCGCATTGACCAGGGTCTTGAGCTTGTTGCCCATCGGCAGCAGCGCGAGGTTGGCGGCGCCGATGCCGTAGATCGTCGCGGTGAACGCGGCGGCGATGCCGTGGCCGAGCTTGCTCGGGTCGGCGAGGTTCTTCATGACCGCCATCAGCCCGAGCACCGCGCCGATGATGCCGAGCGTCGGCGCGTAGATGCCCATGCCCTCGAACACCTTGGCGGCGGCCAGGTCGCGCGCGCTCTGCCCGTGCAGTTCGATCTCCAGCATCTGCCGGATCGACTCGGGTTCGACGCCGTCGACCACCATCTGCAGGCCCTTGCCCAGGAACGGGTCGGACTGCGCGGCCACCTGCGACTCCAGCCCCAGCAGGCCCTGCTTGCGTGCGGTGGTCGACCACTCCACGATCTGCGCGATCACCGCGGCATGGTCGTGCGCCGGCGGCTTGAACACCCAGGCGACCATCTTCAGCGCGCGCATGAAGGTGGGCATCGACGTCTGCAGCAGGATCGCCGCGATGGTGCCGACGATCACGATCACGAACGCCGCGGGCGACCACAGGCCGGCGAGGCCGGCGCCCTTGAGCACGCTGCCGCCGACCAGGGCAGCGATCGCGAGCACGGCGCCGATGACACTGAGTCTGTCCATGGCCTGTCTTAACGGTTCCCGCCGGGTTTACTTGAACGCGCCGGGCGCGCGCATGCCGGTTCCGAGCAGTGCGTCAACATCCAGGATCAGGGCCATGCGGCCGTCGCCGATCAGGCTGGCGCCGGCATAGCCGGGCAGGCCGCGCAGGGTCGGCGGCAACGCCTTGATCACCACCTCCTCGCGCCCGCGCACCCGGTCCACGGCCAGGCAGTAGCGCTGGTCGCCCGACTGCAGCACCACGCAGGTCGATTCGGGCAGCGGCGCCGGCGCCATCCCCAGCCATTCGCGCAGGCCCAGCAGCGGCAACGGCTGCTGCCGCAGGTCGAGCACGCGCTGGCCGTCGATCCACAACGCCTTGCCCGGATCGTGCGAGAGCACCTCGACCACCCGCACCAGCGGCAGCGCGTAGACGTCGCCGGCCACCTCGACCAGCAGGGTCGGCAGGATCGCGAGCGTCAGCGGCACCCGGATCGCGAAGCGCGAACCGGCACCGATCTCGGAATGGATCTGCACGCTGCCGGAGAGCTCGCGGATGCGCGACTGCACCACGTCCATGCCGACGCCGCGGCCGGACAGGTCGCTGACCTCGTCGCGGGTGGAGAAGCCGGGCAGGAACAGCAGTTGCAGGCATTCGTCGGCGGACAGGCGCGCGGCGACGTCGTCTTCCACCAGGCGCTTCTCGACCGCGAGCCGGCGGATCTTGTCCGGATCGATGCCGGCGCCGTCGTCGCGCACCTCGATGGCGACATGGTCGCCTTCCTGCTGCGCGCTCAGGCGCACCTGGCCCTGCTCGGGCTTGCCGGCGCGCCGGCGCACTTCGGGCATCTCGATGCCGTGGTCGATGGCATTGCGCACCAGGTGCACCAGCGGATCGGCAAGCGCCTCGACCAGGTTGCGGTCGAGTTCGGTCTCGGCGCCCGACACTTCCAGCTGCACCTGCTTCTGCAACTGCCGGGCGACGTCGCGCGCCAGTTTCGGGAACCGCGCGAACACGCGCCCGACCGGCTGCATGCGCGCGGTCATCACCGCGCCCTGCAGCCGCGAGGTGGCGACGTCGAGCGAGGCCACCGCGCGGTCGAGGTCGTCGTCGCGCAGGCGCGGGCGGATGGTCTTCAGTCGGTTGCGCGCGAGGACCAGTTCGCCCACCAAGTTGACCATGGCATCGAGCCGGCGCACGTCCACGCGCACGGTGACGTCGGCGGCGTCGTGCGCGGCGGGCGTGGTCGCTGGCGCGCGCGCTGCGGGTGCGGCCGGAGCGGGCTGCTGCGGTGCGGGTGCGGGTGCGGGGGCAGGCGGCGCGGCCTCGCCGGGCACGCCGCCGGCGCCGTGCAGGCTGTCGAGCAGGGCCTCGAAGTCGAGGTCGTCGACGGAATCGTCGGAAGGCGCCGGCGCAGCCGCGGCGGCGACCGGCGCCGGCACGGGCGCGGCGCCGACGGTCGCGCCGTCGCGCAGGGCGGCCAGCAGCGCCTCGGGCGCGGGCGTCGGCTCGACGCCGCCGGAGATGCAGCCGAGCATGTCCACCAGCAGGTCGATGCCCTGCTGCACGCCGTCGAACGCCGTGGCGTCCAGCGGCGCGCTGCCGTCGCGCGCGGCGTTGAGGCGGTCCTCGACCGCATGGCACACCGAGACCATCGTGGTGAAGTCGAGGAACCCCGCGCCGCCCTTGATGGTGTGGAAGCCGCGGAACACCGCATTCAGGCATTCGCGGTCGGCGGGCGCGCGTTCGAGCGCCACCATCTGCTCGCCGAGCTGGTCGAGGATCTCGCCGACCTCGACCAGGAAGTCGGCGCAGATGTCGGAGGCGACGGACGACATGACCCTACAGGCCCAGCGACGAGAGCAGGTGGTTGGCGTCGTCCTGGGTCGCGGCCGGCGCGTCCAGCCCCTGGATCGAGGGGCCATGGCCGTGGCTGGAGAGCTGCAGCGGGCGGTCGGCGCCGGGCGCGTACTCGCCCAGCCCCTCGTGCACGGTACGCACCAGTTCCACCACGCGGCGGATGATCTGGCCGGTGAGGTCCTGGTAGCCCTGGGCCGCGGTCATCTCCGACAGCCGCGCGCGCACCGCCGAGACCGTGGCCGTTTCGGCATCGGCATCGGGGGTGGGCAGGGTGCCGAGCAGTATCCGGCACTCCTCGATCAGGTCCAGGGTATGGTGGCTGGCCTCTTCGCTGACCTTGACCACGTGCTCCAGCCGCAGGCAGGCCTCGGGCAGCGAACCGCCGCCGGCGCCGGTGCCGAGCGTCTGCTCGAGCTCGCGCGCGAGCTTCACCAGCCCCTGCACCAGTGGCTGGGTGCGCCACTGGATCAGCTCGTCGACGTTGCTGCGCCAGGCCTGCTCGTCCTGCTGCTCGAGCGCCGCCAGGGCGGCGTGCAGGCATTCGATCAGCGCATTGCGCTCGTCGAGCGCACCGGCGCCCGGCGCGATCGCGGCGGGCGCCGCGCTCACGCCGCGGCCCCGAGGCGCTCGAACACCTTGCCGAGCTTGTCGCCGAGGGTGGCGGCGGTGAACGGCTTGATCACGTAGCCGTTCACGCCGGCCTGCGCGGCCTCGATGATCTGCTCGCGCTTGGCTTCGGCGGTCACCAGCAGCACCGGCGTCTTCGCCAGCGCGGCGTCGGCGCGGATCGCCTTGAGCAGGTCGATGCCTGGCATGCCGGGCATGTTCCAGTCGGTGATCACCAGGTCGAACGGACCCTTGCGCAGCTCGATCAGCGCCGTGCTGCCGTCGTCGGCCTCGGTGGTGTTGAAGAAGCCCAGGTCGTTGAGCAGGTTCTTGACGATGCGACGCATGGTCGAGAAGTCGTCGACGATCAGGATGCGGATGTTCTTGTCCATGCGGACCTCGTGGTTGCGTGTGTGGTTGCGCGTGCGCTCAGGGCAGGTAGTCGTCGTCTTCGTCGCCGTCGCGGCGCCAGTCGGCCAGCCGTGCGCGCAGCCGCACCGCGGCCTGGCCGTGGATCTGGCAGGCGCGCGACTCGCTCACGCCGAGCACCGCGCCGATCTCGCGCAGGTTGAGCTCCTGCTCGTAGTACAGCGACAGCACCAGGCGCTCGCGTTCGGGCAGGCCGTCGATGGCCTCGGCCAGCGCGTCGCGGAACGCGCCCTGCTCGAAGTCGCGTTCGGGGGTCGCGCCGCAATGACTGGCCAGCCGCGGCTCGCCGTCGTGTTCGTCCATGTGCGCATCCAGGCTCACCAGCTGGCCGCGCGCGGCGTTCTCGACCATGGCGTGGTATTCCTCCAGCGACACGCCCATCGCGGTCGCCACCTGTTGCGCGGTGGCGGCCTGGCCGGTGCTCTGTTCGATCGCGCGGGTGGCGGCGACGATGTCGCGGTAGCGGCGGTGGACCGAGCGCGGCACCCAGTCGCCGCGCCGGATCTCGTCGATCATGGCGCCGCGGATGCGGATCGAGGCGTAGGTCTCGAAGGCCGCGCCCTGGTCGGACTGGAAATTGCGCGCGGCGTCGATCAGGCCGAGCATGCCGGCCTGGATCAGGTCGTCGATCTCCACGCTCGCCGGCAGGCGCGCGGCGAGGTGGTGGGCGATGCGGCGCACCAGTTCGCCGTGCTTCTCGACGACTTCGGCGGCGCTGCCCTGCTGGTTGGCGCGGTATTGCGCGGTGGCGGTGGCGTTCATGCCGCAGCCCCCCGCAGGGCGCGCGCCGACGCCGGGGCGACCAGGCGTTCGAGGAAGAACTCGACGTGACCGCGCGCGCCGACCGGCGACTGCCATTGCCGCGAGCGACGGGCGATGTCGCGGAAGGCGATCGCCGACGGCGCCGACGGGAACGCGTCGACCACCGCCTCCTGGCGCTGCACCGCCCGGCGCAGCCACTCGTCGCGCGGGATCGCGCCGAGGTAGTTGAGCGTCACGTCGAGGAAGCGCGCGCTCACCCGCTGCAGCTTCTCGAACAGTTGCATGCCCTCGCGCTGGTCCTGCACCTGGTTGGCCAGCACCTGCACCCGGCTCAGCCCGCGCTCGCGGCTGAGCACCTTGATCAGGGCGTAGGCATCTGTGACCGAGGCCGGTTCGTCGCAGACCACCACGATCACGTCCTGCGCGGCCTGGCAGAAGGTCAGCACGCCGTCGGCGATGCCGGCGGCGTTGTCGACCACCATCGCGTCCAGGGCGAGGTCGAGCTGCGAGAACGCGTGCACCAGGCCCACGTGCTGGCTCGGCTGCAGCTCGGTCATGTGGCGCTTGCCCGAGGCCGCGGGCACCACCAGCAGGCCGTTGGCGCCTTCGATGATGGTGTCGCGCAGCTCGCAGCGGTCGGCGAACACGTCGGCTAGGGTGAAGCGCGGCGACAGGCCCAGCATCACGTCGACGTTGGCCAGGCCCAGGTCGGTGTCGAGCAGCAGCGTGCGCTGGCCGGCGTTGACTAGGGCGGTGGCGAGGTTGACCGAGACCGAGGTCTTGCCGACGCCGCCCTTGCCGCTGGCGACGGCGATCACCCGGACCGGGCCGGCGGGCGCGTCGGCGCCTTCCGGGCCGCTGAGCTGGGCGTGGGGCAGATGGGGGTCAGGCGACTGCATGGCGATCCTCGGTGGCGAGGGGGTTATCGGCAGCACGGCGGGTTTTCTCCAGTGACTGGACGAGGCGGGTGGCATCGGCGGCGTCGAGGTCCGACGGCACCTGCTGGCCCTGGGTGGTATAGGCAAGTCCCAGGCCATGGCGGGCCAGGACCGAGAGCGCCGAGCCGAGGCGGCCGGTTTCGTCGAGCTTGGTCAGCACCACGCCCTCCGGCTTGGCCGGGCGATAGCGGCGGATCACCTCGCCGAGGTCGTAGGGATGGGCATTGGCGGGCAGCACCAGCAGGCTGCGCACCTTGCGCGCGGCGCGCAGCCACAGGATCTGGCTGAACACGGCGCGGTCGCGCGGGGCGTGGCCGGTGGTGTCGACCAGCACCAGCGGGTAGTCGACCAGCTGGGCCAGGGTGTCCTGCAGGCGCTCGGGGCCCTCGGCCTCGCACACGGTGATGCCGAGGCGGCGGCCATGGGCCTGCAACTGTTCGCGCGCGCCGGCGCGTTCGCAGTCGGTGGTGACCAGGGCGACGTCGCGGGCGCGATGGCGGGCGGCGAAGCGCGCGGCGAGCTTGGCTGCCGTCGTCGTCTTGCCGGCGCCGGTCGGGCCGACCAGGGCGATCACGCCGCCGTCTTCCAGCGGTTCGCTGCGGTTGACGGTGATCATCCGCGCCAGGGTTTCGAACATCGGCCCGTGGATCGCGTCCAGCGGCAGCCGCGGGTCGATCTGCGCGGCTACTTCGCGCGCCAGCGATTCGTCGCAGCCGTAGCCGGCGAGCGCGTCGAGTACGGCCGCGCGCGCGGGCGAGCCGCGCAGGCGTTCGAGCGAGAGCTGCTCCATCTGCGTTTCCATCATCTGCCGCATCCGCGCCATCTCCTCGCGCATCGACACGATGGCGGGGTCGAGCTCGGGGCTGGCGACGGCCTGCAGGACGCGCGACGCGATGGCGTCGCGGGTGCGCTCGCCGTCGGTGTCGTCGGCCGGCGGGCGCGCTGCGTCCGGGCGTTGCGCGGCGATGGATTCGCGCGGCGCGCTGGCGGCGGCGTCCGTCACCGGCTCCGGGCGCAGCGGCATCGGGAAGTCCGGCATCAGGGGGCCGAAGTCCTCCGCTCCGTCTTCGCGGACGGGGCGGTCGGCCGGGTGGGCGGTGCCGGCCTGAGCAGGCGGTGCGAGGAAGGCGGTCGTGGCGGGCGCGACATCCGCGGCGACCGGCGCGGGTGCGGATGCTTCGGCGGGGGGCGCGGGCATCGGCGCGGCGTCGAGCGCGGCCATCATCGCCTCGAAGCGGCTCGGGGCCGGCTGTGGCGCGATCGGAGCAGGTACCGGCGCGGCAGGCGATGGGCGGGTGGCAGCCGGACCCAGTTGCCGTGCGGCCAGGGTGGGTGCCGGCGTGGCGGGTGTGGCGGGTGTCGCGGCGGCAGCCGGCGCCTGGGCAGCGGGTGCGGCGCCCGGCGTCGCGTCGGCAGCGCCACGGGTCAGTTCGGCCAGGGTCGGGGCGTCGCCGATGCGGAACACGGCACGGGCGCGCGAGAGCAGGCTCTCGCGGGTCGAACCGTCGCTGGCGACCGGCGCCTGAGATGTGGAGGCGGCGCGCGCCGGCGCTGCGGTCGCCGCCGGGGGACGGGCAGGCGCGGCGGCGACCGCGGGGGCGGCTGCGCGCAGCGCCTGGGCCACGAGGGCCTCGTCGTAATCGGTGGCGGCGACCACCTCGATGCCGGCGCCGTCGGCGCTGGCGCGGGTGGACAGGATCACGGCATCGGGTCCCTGTTCGTCGCGGACCATGCGCAGGGCGGTGCGCATGTCGGGAGCGGTGAAACGCTTGATTCGCATGGTGTTGGCCCGGATCGGGTAGCTGGCGGCAGGTGCCTGCCCCCGTCCTGCAAGACCCGGGCCTGAACTCCCGGACCGGCGCGTCGGAAGCTTGGCGCCGGGGGCGGGGCGTGGCTGTCGGGACGCTGACGCGTGGGACGCTGCCCGTGTCGGTCGCAATCGCCTCGGAGTCGCGTAGCCCGGATAAGGCCGCAGGCCGCATCCGGGGGCTCCCGGAGGTGACGCCCGATGGAACCTGGAGTCCGTCCCGGGTGCGCTGCGCTTACCCGGGCTACGCGTGGGAGTCCGAGTCGCGTAGCCCGGATAAGGCCGCAGGCCGCATCCGGGGGCTCCCGGAGGTGACGCCCGATGGAACCTGAAGTCCGTCCCGGGTGCGCTGCGCTTACCCGGGCTACGCGTGGGTGTTCGAGCCGCGTAGCCCGGATAAGGCCGCAGGCGGCATCCGGGGGCTCCCGGAGGTGACGCCCGATGGCCGTCCCGGGTGCGCTGTGCTTACCCGGGCTACGCGTGGGTGTTCGAGCCGCGTAGCCCGGATAAGGCCGCAGGCCGCATCCGGGGCTCCGGGAGGTGACGCCCGATGGAAGGGGAGGTCCGTCCCGGGTGCGCTACGCTTACCCGGGCTACGGCGCTTGCGGCGGGTGACGGCGTCAGCCCACCGCGCCCACCAGGCGCAGGCGCTTGTCTTCCGGCACCTCGGCGTAGGCGAGGACCGCGAGCGAGGGCACGCTGTGGCGGACCAGGCGCGCGACCGACGCGCGCACGCCGCCGGGCACCAGCAGCACCGCGGGTTCGCCGCGGCTCTCCTGGCGGGTGACGCAGTCGCCCAGGTTCTGATGCAGGCGTTCGGCGAGCCCGGGTTCGAGCGCGGCGCCCTGGCCGCTGGCCGAGTCCTGCAGCACGCGTTCGAGCGCCGGCGCCAGGGTGTACACCGGCAGCTCCGGCGCCATGCCGTTGAGTTCCTGCACGATGAAGCGGCCGAGGGCGACGCGGACCGCCGCCGTGAGCGCGGCCGGATCCTGGGTCTGGGCGCCGTGCTCGAGCAGGGTTTCCACGATCTGCCGCATCTGCCGCACCGGCACCCGGTCGGCCAGCAGCGACTGCAGCACCTTGACCACCACCGACAGCGGCAGCAGCTTGGGCACCAGGTCCTCGACCAGCTTGGGCACGCTGCGGCCGAGCGCGGTCAGCAGCTGCTGGACCTCGTCGTGGCCGAGCAGGTCGGCCGCGCGTTCGCGCACGACGTGGGACAGGTGGGTGGCCGCGACCGTGGCCGCGTCGACCACGGTGTAGCCCAGCGATTCGGCATGCGCGCGCTGGCCGGGCACGATCCAGACCGCGTCCAGGCCGAACGCTGGATCCTTGCCCGGGATGCCGTCGAGCGGACCGAACACCCGGCCGGGGTCGAGCGCCAGCTCGCGGTCGGGCACCAGTTCGCCGGTGGCGACCGGCACCCCGTGCACCAGCAGCCGGTATTGCCCGGGCGCGAGCTCCAAGTTGTCGCGCACGTGCACGGCGGGAATCAGGAAGCCCAGGTCCTGCGTGAGCTTGCGGCGCACGCCCTTGAGCCGCGCCAGCAGCTGGCCGCCCTGCGCCTGGTCGACCAGCGCGATCAGGCGGTAGCCGACTTCCAGCGCCAGCGGCTCCACCGGCCGGATCTCGTCCCAGCTCAGTTCGGCTGCCGCCGCCGCAGGGGCGTCGGCGCCCGGCCGGCTCGCCTCCTGCGTTTCGGCCTCGGCCGCGCGCCGGCGCAGCTTCCACGCCGCCCAGCCGAGGATCGCCGACAGCACCAGGAACGGCAGGTTGGGCATGCCCGGGACGATGCCGATCAGGCCCATCAGTACCGCGGCCACGGTCAGCGCGCGCTGGTGGCCGAAGACCTGCTTCGACACCGTCTCGCCCATCTCCTGCTCGCCGGTGGCGCGGGTGACCAGCATCGCGGTGGCGACCGCGATCAGCAGCGCCGGCAGCTGCGCCACCAGGCCGTCGCCGATCGCGAGCATGGTGTAGGTCTGGGCGGCGTCGGCGAAGGCCATGCCGTGCGACAGCATCCCGATCAGGATGCCGCCGACCAGGTTGATCGCCAGGATCAGGATGCCGGCGATGGCATCGCCGCGGACGAACTTGCTGGCGCCGTCCATCGAGCCGTAGAAGTCGGCTTCCTCGCGCACTTCCTGGCGCCGCGCCTTGGCGTCCTCGCGGCTCAGCAGGCCGGCGTTGAGGTCGGCGTCGATCGCCATCTGCTTGCCGGGCAGGGCGTCGAGGATGAAGCGCGCCGACACTTCCGAGATGCGCCCGGCGCCCTTGGTGACGACCACGAAGTTGACGATGGTCAGGATCGCGAACACCACGATGCCGACCGCGTAGCTGCCGCCGACGACGAACTGTCCGAAGGACTCGATGACGTGGCCGGCGGCGGCCTCGCCCTGGTGGCCGTGCAGCAGCACCACGCGGGTGGAGGCGACGTTCAGCGCCAGCCGCAGCAGCGTGACCATCAGCAGCACGCTGGGGAAGATCGAGAACTCGAGCGGCCGGCGCACGTAGACCACCGCCAGCATCACCACCAGCGACAACGCGATGTTGATGGTGAACAGCGCGTCGAGCACGATCGGCGCCAGCGGCACGATCACCATCGCCAGGATCGCGATCACCACCACCGGGGTCGCGGCGCCGCGGCGCAGGCTGTCGAGGATCGCGCTGCCGCGACCCGGGCTGGCGCCGCTCACGACGGACTTCCGTCGCGGTCGGCAGGGGCGCCGTCGACGGGGTCGGGCGCGCCGTCGGCGCCGACGTCGACCCCGGCCATTGCCGGCATCGGCCCGCGGCCCGGCACCCAGGCCCGCAGCTGGTACACGTAGGACAGCACTTGCGCGACGGCGGCGTAGAGCTTCACCGGGATTTCCTGGTCGACCTGCGCCTGCCTATACAAGGCCCGTGCCAGCGGCGGCGCCTCGACGATCGCGACCCGGTGCTTCTCGGCCAGCGCGCGGATCGCCAGCGCCATCTCGTCGACGCCCTTGGCGACCACGGTCGGCGCGCGCATGCCGGGCTGGTACTTCATCGCCACCGCGTAGTGGGTCGGGTTCATCACCACCACGTCGGCGCCGGGCACCGCCTCCATCATCCGCCGCTGCGACATCTGCCGCTGCACCTGGCGCACCCGCGCCTTGAGCTCGGGGTTGCCCTCGACCTGCTTGGCCTCGTCGCGAAGTTCCTGCTTGGTCATCTTCAGTTTGTTGCGGTGCTGGCGGTGTTGCCAGGGCACGTCGATCGCCGCCAGCAGGCCCAGCGATCCGACCATCGCCAGCAGCGCGGTCAGCGCGAGATCGACGCCGCCCGCGACCGCGGCCTCGAGCGAGGCCTGGGGCATCGACAACAGGGTCGAGAACGACCGCCACACGACCCATGCGCCGACCCCGCCGATCAGCGCCACGCGCATCAGCGACCGCAGCAGTTCGGCCAGGCTCTCGCTGCCGTACAGGCGCGCCAGGCCCTTGGCCGGGCTCAGCCGGGCGAAGTCGGGCTTGAGCGACTTGCCGGCGAAGCGGAGCCCGCCCATCGCCATCGGCGCCAGCGCGCAGGCCAGCAGCGCCGCCAGCACCAGCGGCAGCAGCGGCAGCACCAGCCCGGCGAACAGCGAGCCGGCGTGCGGCAACAGCCGGTCGGGGGCGTCGAGCAGCGCCGGATCGATGGTCAGCGCGCCGCGCATCCAGTCGCGCGACGCGGCGCCGACGCTGCCGCCGGTGGCCTTCAGCGCCAGCACCGCGCAGCCGAGCACGGCGACGTTGGCCAGTTCGCGCGAGCGCGGGACCTGGCCTTTCTCGCGCGCTTCGCGCAACCGTTTCTCGGTCGGCTGTTCGGTGCGGTCCTCCTTCTGGGTCTCCTCGCTCATGGTGCGTCAGCCGGTCAGCGCGCGCGCGGCGGCGAACGCGTCTTCGAACAGCGCCCGCACCGGCGACTCGAGTTCGCGCATCAGCAGCATCAGCAGCATCAGGCCGACCAGCAGCGACACCGGCAGGCCGATCGCCATCGGGTTGAGCTGCGAGGCGGCGCGCGCGAGCACGCCGAAGGCGATGTTGACCGCCAGCAGCGCCATCATCACCGGCAGCGCCAGCAGCGCGCCGGCGCGGATGCAGGCGCCGAAGAACGCAGGGACCGCGGCCAGCAGCGCCTGCACGTCCGGCAGCGCGGCGCCGATCGGCAGCCCGCCGTAGCTGTCGGCGAGCAGGGCGACCAGGGCGAGGTGGCCGTCGATGGCGAAGAACAGCAGCGCGAACGCCAGGTAGAACCACTGCGACAGCACCGGCGACGAGGCGCCGCTGAGCGGATCGGCCATGGTCGCGAACGACAGGCCCATGCCCTGGCTGACGAATTCCCCGGCCAGCTGCCCGGCCTCGAACGCCAGCCGCAGCATCAGTCCGATGGCGACGCCGACGGTGAACTCGCGCAGCACGCCGAGCGCGGTGGCCGCGTCCACGCCCATCGGCGGCGGCGGCGGCAGTACCGTCGACAGCGCCGCCGACAGCGCCAGGGTGGTGATCAGCCGCGCCCGCGCCGGGATGCCGCGACCGCCGATCACCGGCAGCACCTGCAGCGCGGCACCGATGCGCAACGCGTACCAGAGCACGGTGGCGAGCATGCCGAACAGGTCGACCCCGGCCATCGACGCGAGCGAGACGGTCTCCAACGCGGGTTCAGCCGATCAGATGCGGGATGCGGTGGAACAGTTCGGTGGTGAACGCGACCATGCGCCCGAGCAGGAAGTGCCCGGTGGTCGCCAGGACCGCGACCAGTCCCACCACCTTGACCACGAACGGGATGGTCGGCTCGTTGATCTGGGTGGCGGCCTGGATCACGCCGACCGTGACGCCGACCACCAGCACCGCGACCAGCGGCGGACCGCCGAGCACGAGCGCCATCTGCAGGCCGCGGGAAATCTCGCCGAGTGCGGTTTCGGGCGTCATCGTGGCGGCCTCAGGCGGGGTTGAAGCTGGCGGCGAGCGAGCCGACGACGAGCACCCAGCCGTCGACCAGCACGAACAGCAGGATCTTGAACGGCGCCGAGATCAGCATCGGCGAGAGCATCATCATGCCCATCGACATCAGCACGCTCGCCACCACCAGGTCGATGATCACGAACGGGATGAAGATCAGGAACGCGATCTCGAACGCGGTCTTCAGTTCGCTGGTGAGGAACGAGGCGGCCAGCACCCCGAACGGCACGTCCTGCGGGGTCGCGTACGGGCCGGTCTGCGACAGGCCGGCGAAGGTCATCAGGTCGGTCTCGCGCACCTGCGCCAGCATGAAGCCGCGGAACGGTTCGGAGGTCGCGGCCCAGGCGGCGCGGAAGTCCATCGAGTCGTCGAGGTAGGGCGCGATGCCGTTGGCCCAGGCCTCGTTGAACACCGGCATCATCACCATCGCGGTGAGGAACAGCGCCAGCGCCAGCAGCACCTGGTTGCTCGGGGTCTGGCCGGTGCCGAGCGCCTGCCGCAGCAGGCCGAGCACGATGATGATGCGGGTGAACGCGGTCAGCCCCAGCAGCGCGGCCGGCAGCAGGGTGATGCCGGTCATCAGCGCCAGCACCTGCAGCGGCATGCTCACCGGCTGGCCGCCGATGCTGCCGACGTCGACCGACGGCAGCGGCTGCGCCGGCGCGGTGGGCGCGGCCTGCGCGGAGGCGGTGGTCGGGACCAGCGCGGCCGCGGACAGGAGGCACGCGGCCAGCACCCAGGCGGGGAACGCGGCGCGGCAGGAGGCCGCTGCCCGGAGCAGGGCGCGCAGGAACGTCATGGCTTCTTTCCGAAATGCTGGGCGAGCAGCTGCGCGAACGCCGGCGGCGACTTCGCCGCGGCGGCCGGCAGGGGCTGGTCGAGGGTGTGCAGGGTGCGGGTGCCGCCGGCGCCGACGCCGAGCAGCAGCTGGGTGTCGCCGACCTCGACCACCACCAGGCGGTCGCGCGGCCCGAGCGCCAGCGAGCCGACGATGCGCAGCGCGGGGTTGGCGCCGGCGACGCCGAGCCCGGGCATGCGCCTGGCCAGCTTCGACAGCAGCAGGATCAGTCCGACCACCAGGACCAGGGCGAACACGGCGCCGCCGAGCGTGCCGGCGGTGGCCGGCGACTGGGGTGCGGCAGCCGGCAGGCCGGTATGCGCGGTGCTGCCCATGGCCGGAGCCGCGGGCCTGCTGTCCGCCGCGCCGGCGGCGCGTGCGGCGAAGGCTTCGGCTGCGGTCGCGGACGCGGCGTCCATGGCCCTGGCCTCCAAGGTCGCGGGTCGGGCGGTCGTCACCGCGGGGGGCGTGCCGCCGGCGTCGCCGGTGGCTTCGGGCGTCGCGGCGTCGGGCGTGGGCGTCGTGCCGGCAGGCAGCGCCGCCGGCGCCTGCGAGGCCGCCACGGCGAGCGCCGCCTCGGCGGCACCGGCCACCGGAAGCGCCGCGGCCACGTGCAGCGGCGTCGCGCTCATCGCAGCCTCTTGATCCGCTCGGCGGGGCTGACGACGTCGGTCAGGCGCACGCCGAAGCGGTCGTTCACCACCACCACCTCGCCCTGCGCGATCAGCGTGCCGTTGACGAACACGTCCAGCGGCTCCCCGGCCCCGCGTTCGAGTTCGACCACCGAACCCTGGTTGAGCTGCAGCAGGTTGCGGATCGGGATGCGGGTGCGCCCGACTTCGAGCGACAGCGACACCGGCACGTCGAGGATCACGTCCAGGTTGAGGTCGGCGCCGTGGCCGGGGCCGGCTTCGGCGGTGAGCGGATCGAAGGCGGCCAGGGCCGCGGCGTCGTTGGTGGTCATGGCGTCTTGCCCAGGGAGTCGAGGGTGGGAACGGTCCGCGCGGCATGCACCTGCGTGACCTTGATGGCGTTCTTGCCGTTGTGGATGCCGAACTCGCCGGTGAACAGCGGCATCTGCTCGACCTGCAGCTGCACGTTGCGTGCCAGCTCGATCGGGATCACGTCGCCCACCCGCAGCCGCGACAGTTCGCGCAGGCTGATCTGGCGGTGCGCGATCGCCGAGCTCAGCTCGACCTGCGCATCCTGCAGCTGGGTGCGCATCGCGCGGGTCCAGCCTTCGTCCTTCTCGATCCGGTCGCTCTGCACGCCGGCGTCGAGCTGTTCGCGGATCGGCTCGAGCATCGCGTAGGGAATCGCCACGTGCAGCTCGCCGCCGCCGCCCTCGAGCTCGACGTTGAAGCGGCTGACCACGATGTACTCGCGCGGGCTGATGATGTTGGCGAAGTGCGGGTTGACCTCGGAGTTGAGGTACTCGAACTCGACCGGCATCACCGGCGCCCAGGCGTCGACGAGGTCGGCGAAGGTCTGCTTGAGCAGCAGCTGGATCACCCGCATCTCGGTGGGCGTGAACTCGCGGCCCTCGATGCGGGTGTGGAACTTGCCGCTGCCGCCGAAGAAGTTGTCGACCACGGTGAACACCAGCCGCGGCTCGAAGGTGACGATGGCGGTGCCGCGCAGCGGCTTCATCTTCACCAGGTTGAGATTGGTCGGCACCTGCAGCGAGTGCATGTACTCGCCGAAGCGCAGCAGGTCGATGCCGCGCACCGACAGGTCGGCCGAGCGCCGCAGCAGGTTGAACAGGCCGATCCGCAGCGTGCGCGCGAAGCGCTCGTTGATCATCTCCAGCGTCGGCAGCTTGCCGCGGACGATGCGGTCCTGGCTGGCGAAGTCGTAGCTGCGCGCCTCGCCCGGCGCGGGCGGCGGCTCGGTTTCGACCGCGCCGCTGTCGACGCCGTGCAGCAGGGCGTCGATCTCGTCCTGGGACAGCAGGTCGGCGCTCATTACTGGGTGACCAGGCTGGTGAAGATCACGGCTTCGACCTTGTCAGGCTCGCCCTCGGCCTTGAGCAGCGCGCGCACTTCGTCGCGCGCGGCCTGCTGCAGGCGTTCCTTGCCCGCACGCTGCGCCAGCTGGCGCGACTGCTGTTGCCCGAACAGCAGCAGCAGCCGGTTGCGGATCGAGGGCCCGTGTGTCTCCAGCGCCTTGAGGGTGGCCGGATCGCGGGTCACCAGCTGTACGTCGGCCTGGAGGTAGCGGACCGCGTCGTCGTCGGCGAGGTTGACGACGAACGATGGTTCGAGCGCCACGTACTGCGCCGGCAGGCGGGCCGGTTTGGCCGGCGTGGCCTCGGCATCGGCCTGCTGCCTGCCCTGCCACCACCACCAGCCGCCGCCGCCGGCGCCGGCGAGCACCACGACGAGGATCAGCAGCAGGGGCCAGAGCCGGCGCTTGGGCTTGGCGGGAACGGCGGGCTGGGTGGCGGTGGCGGGGGCTGGCACGAACGTCGACTCCGGCGGTGGATGCCGGAGGGATGCAATCCGCGTGCCGCGGCGATGACGGCGTTTTGACGGAAACCGCCCGGTCGGCGCGCCGGACCCTTGACGGGCCCCGTCCGCCCACCGCGTAGCCCGGGTAAGCGCAGCGCACCCGGGGCGAACCGGCCGGGTCGCGCCGCGCGTGCGATTTCCCCGGATGCGGCCTACGGCCTTATCCGGGCTACGCCGCGCGATGCGGCCACCCGCGTCGCCCGGGTAAGCGCAGCGCACCCGGGGTCGATGTTCGGGATGCTCCGCGCCTCCGGTCATCCCCGGATGCGGCCTACGGTCTTGTCCGGGCCACGCCGCGCGATGCAGACACCCGCGTCGCCCGGGCAAGCGTAGCGCACCCGGGCCGGAGGGTCGGGTCGCTTCGCGCTTCCGACCTCCCCGGATGCGGCCTACGGCCTTGTCCGGGCCACGCCGCGCGATGCGGCCACCCGCGTAGCCCGGGTAAGCGCAGCGCACCCGGGGTCGATGTTCGGATGCTCCGCGCCTCCGGTCATCCCCGGATGCGGCCTACGGCCTTATCCGGGCTACGCCGTGATGCGGCACCCGCGTAGCCCGGGTAAGCGCAGCGCACCCGGGAGACGGAGGGTAGGGTCGCTTCGCGCCTCGGGTATCCCGGATGCGGCCTACGGCCTTATCCGGGCGACGCCGTGATGCGACACCCGCGTCTCCCGGGCAAGCGCAGCGCACCCGGGACGGAGGGTCGGATTGCACCGAGCATCCGGGCCCGGACCACACCGCGACATCAGGCGTATTCGTCGAGCAGGCCACGCAGGCGCAGGTGTGTCTGTGCCGATTGCGGCGCGTCCTCGCCGGCCCGGGCGTCGCCACCCGCGCCGGCCGCCGCGTCGCGTCGCGGCGTGCTGCCGTCCTGGCCCGCCTGACGCTGGCCCACGTCGGCCTGGCCCAGCTGCAATCCGTGCTGGCCCAGCAGTTCGCGCAGGCGCGGCAGGCTGGCCTCGATCGCCTGGCGCACTTCGGCGTGGGCGCTGTGGAACTCGGCCCGCACCTGGTCGCCATCGAGCTGCACGCGCACGTCGATCGGCCCGACTTGCTCGGGATTGAGGCGGATCTCGGCATGACCGATCCGCTGGTCCGCCATCCACGCGATGCGTTGGCCGAAACCGTCGTCGAAGCCGGCGTCCGGATGGGCGGGCATCGGCAGCGGGGGCAGCGTCGCGGTCGTCGGCGAGCGCGCCCCGCTCGGCGGCGTGGCGCCCGCCACGCCCGCGGTCGGCGCTTCGATGGCGAATCCGGGGTCCGCGCCGATGCCGGCGTCGCGTTTCGTCGTCCCGGCTTCCGCCGTTGCCGGCAGGAGCGAAGACGCAGCCGCGGCGACGTCGGTGGCTGGTCGCAAGCGCGCGTCGGCGACGACGGCGCCCTCGGCAGCGATCGTGGCCGCGTTCGCGCCGGTGGCCGCTGGCGAGGTGCCGGACGCGGTGCCCGGCGCGGACGGCGGTGCGCCATCGAGGGTCGGAAGTTCTGGCACCGTGGTGATGGAGACGGACGCACCCGCGGGCATGTCCAGTGGCTGCTGCGCGGCAGGCGCGGGTACCGACACGGGGGGCGCGCCGTCCGCCGCGACGGCCGCGGTGCGGACGCCGAACCACTGCCCGTCGAGCAGCGCGAGCAGGTGCTGGGGCGACGTCTCGTCGCTGTCCTCGCCGCGATCGGCCGCCTCGGGTGCCGCTGCCGGTGACGCCGCCGGCGGGGCCGGAACGAGGAGCTCGGCGAACGGCCGGTCGCCCGGTGCGAGGTCCGTGGCGGGTTCGTGCGGCCTGGCCGGGTTCGGATCGACGGCGTGGCCGCGGTCGCCGCGGGCGGCTGGCCTCTGCGCCGGCGCCGGCGACCGCGGAGGATCGCCGCCGTCCAGGCGTGGCGCACCCCGGCCCGCGGATGCCAGGCCTGCGCTCCCCGCGACCAGCGGCGATGGACCGGCGCCGTTCATGGCGTCGAGCCGTCGTCTGCCGCCAGCGCGGCGAGGCGCGCACGGCGTCCGCCGAGGTCGTCCAGCTCGCGCTGGACGCGCTGCTCGGCGACCCTGGATTCCTGCATCCGGTAACTGTCGGCCAGTTGCTCGAGCACCTTGGTCTCGCGGCTGGCGAGCATCAGTCGCGCACGCTCCACGTCGCTGAGCTGGCGGTTGTGGTCGACGATCCCGGCCTGCTGCACGACCGCGGCGTTCAGCCGCTCGCGGAACGCGAGCCGGTTGACCAGCAGCGCCGGCGAGATCGAGGTGGCCGCGGGCGCCGCGGCGTACTCCTCCGCGTAGCGGCGCAGCGCCTCCAGGCGCTGCTCCTGTTCGCCGAGCGCGCGCTCGCGGTCGGCGACCTCGCGGGCCACCGAGTCCTGGCGCTGCTGCATGATCCTGAGCAGCGGATCGAGTCGTTGCGAACGCATCGATTCAGGCCTCCTGTGGGCGGTTCGGGGCGACGCCGGCCGGGCCGTCGTCGAGCAGTGCGGCGAGCGCGGCGCGGCTGGCCTCGACGTCCGCGGCCTCGGCGACGTCCTGGCCGAGGAAGGCCTGGATCGCGGGCCAGCGCGCCACCGCCTCGTCGACGGCGGGGTCGCTGCCGCGCTGGTAGGCGCCGATCGCGATCAGGTCGCGCTGCGCCGAATGCGCGGCCATCAGCCGCTTGAGCTTGCGGATGCGCTCGCGCCAGGCCGGGTCGGTGATGTCCTGCATCACCCGGCTGACCGAGACCTCGACGTCGATCGCGGGGTACTGGCCGGCGTCGGCGATGCGGCGGGTGAGTACGATGTGGCCGTCGAGGATCGCGCGCGCGGCGTCGGCGATCGGTTCCTGCTGGTCGTCGCCCTCGGTGAGCACGGTGTAGAACGCGGTGATCGAACCGCGGCCGTCGGCGCCGTTGCCGGCGCGCTCGACCAACTGCGGCAGCTTGGCGAACACGCTCGGCGGATAGCCGCGGGTGGTCGGCGGCTCGCCGACCGACAGCCCGATCTCGCGCTGCGCATGTGCGAAGCGGGTCAGCGAATCCATCAGCAGCAGCACGTGCAGGCCCTGGTCGCGGTAGTACTCGGCGATCGCGGTGGCGCGCAGCGCGCCGTGCAGGCGCGCCAGCGGCGGCCGGTCGGCGGGCGTGGCGACCACGACCGCGCGCCGCAGTCCTTCCTCGCCCAGCGTGCTCTCGACGAAATCGCGCACCTCGCGGCCGCGTTCGCCGATCAGACCGACGACGATGACGTCGGCGGCGGTGAAGCGGGTCATCATCCCGAGCAGGGTCGACTTGCCGACGCCGGATCCCGCGAACAGGCCGATGCGCTGGCCGCGTCCGATCGGCAGCAGGGCGTTGATCGCGCGCACGCCGACGTCGAGCGACTGGGTGATCGGCTCGCGCATCAGCGGATTGATCGCGGTGCCGGCCAGGCCCACCCAATGCTCGGCACGGATCGGGCCGCGACCATCCAGGGGCACGCCGTCGCTGTCGATGACCCGGCCGAGCAGGCCCTCGCCGACCGCGACCTCGCCGCGGCGGCGCAAGGGCACCACGCGGGCGTTCGGCAGCAGGCCCTCGAGATCGGCGGTGGGCATCAGGTAGGTGCGGTCGCCGGCGAAGCCGACGACCTCGGTGTCCACCCAGCGCCCGCCGGCGGTCTCCACCCGGCAGCGCGAGCCCAGGGGCGCGCTGCAGCCGGAGGCCTCGAGGGTCAGGCCGACGGCGCGGCGCAGCACGCCTTCGCGCGCCAGGCCGAGCGACGGCGGATGCGGGTCGGCGGCGTGCAGGCGCGCGGCCAGGCGCAGGTTGCGCGCCTCCTGCCAGTGCGCGGCGGCGACGCTGCTCACGGGCGCGGCTCGCTGGCGGCCAGGGTCGCCTCGAGCACCGACTGCAGGCGCGAGGCGATGGTGCCGTCGATGCGCACGCTTTCGCTGTGCAGGCGCAGCTCGCCCCGGCCCAGCGCCCCGTCGACGGCCAGGCGCACGCCGTCGAGACCGGCCAGGTGCGGCGCGAGCACGCCGAAATCGTCGTTGTGCAGGCGCAGTTCGAGTTCGCGCGAGTCGCTGCCGACCGCCTCCAGCGCTTCGCGCACGAGGTCGGCGAGCAGGGTGGGGTCGGCCCGGTAGGCGCGTCCGAGCAGGCTGCCGGCGATGCGCACGGCGAGGTCCGCCAGCGCCTCGGCGACCTCGCCGTCGAGCCGCGCGAGCGGGCGGGTGAATCCGTCGAGCACGCCCTCGATCTGCGCCACCATGCGGCGCACGTCGGCCTGGCCGGCGGCGAGCCCCTCGGCATGGCCGCGGGCGTAGCCCTCCTCGCGCGCCGCGCGTTCCATCGCCTGCAGTTCCTCGACGCTCGGCGGCGCCGGCGGCGGTTCGCAGGCGGGCGGCGGCACCGCGACCAGCCCCGGCGCGTTCCAGCGCACCGCGCCGCCGGCGGCGAGGCGCGGGTCGTCGGCGAGCAGCGCGCCCATGCCGTTCACACCAGCACCTCGGCCTTGGCCGCGAGCTGGATGTCGCCGTTGTCGGCCATCCGCCGCACCACCGCGAGGATTTCCTTCTGCGCCGCTTCCACCTCGGCCAGGCGGACCGGGCCGCGGGCCTCCATGTCCTCGACCAGGATCTCGGCGGCGCGCTGCGACATGTTGCCGGTGATCTTCTCGCGCACCTTGGCGTCGGCGCCGCGCAGGGCCAGCGCCAGCTGCTCGCTCGAGACCTCGCGCAGCACCGCCTGCATCGCGCGGTCGTCGATCTCGGCGAGGTTGTCGAACACGAACATCAGGTCGCGGATACGGGTGCCGAGCTCACCGTCGACCTCGCCGATCGCGCCGAGCAGGATCTCGTCCTGCCCCGAATCCATGAAGTTGAGGATGTTGGCCGCGACCTTGACCCCGCCGACCGAGGACGACTTGATGTTCTGGTTGCCGGCGAACTGGCGCGCCATCACGTCGTTGAGCTCGTTGAGCGCATGCGGCGGGATGCCGTCGAGCGTCGCCAGCCGCAGCAGCACGTCCACGCGCACGCGCTCGGGCAGGCACTTGAGCACTTCGGCGGCCTGATCGCCGTCGAGGTGGGCCATGACGATGGCGATGATCTGCGGGTGCTCGTTGCGCACCAGTTCGGCGATCGCGCGCGGCTCCATCCACTTCAGGGTGTCGAGCCCGGAGGTGTTGCGACCGAGCAGGATGCGGTCGATCAGGCCGCTGGCGCGGTCCTCGCCGAGCGCCTGGGTCAGCACCGCGCGCACGTAGTCGTCGGCGCCGCTGCCCAGGCCGCTGGGCTGGGCGAGGACGTCGACGAACTCGTCGAACACCCGCGCCACGGCGTCGCGGCTGACGCCGCCGACCGAGGTCATGGCGACGCCGAGCTTCTGCACTTCCTTGGCGCCCATGTGCTTGAGCACTTCGGCGGCCTGCTGCTCGCCGAGCGAGAGCAGCACGATCGCCGCGCGCTGCACGCCGGTCAGCGCGACGCCCTGGGACTGGTCAGCCATCGGAGTCGACCATGTCGCGGACCACCTGGGCGACGCGCTTGGGGTCGGTGCTGACCGCTGCGCGCGTGATCTCGAGCTTGTCGTCGAAGTTCATCGACGCCGCGGACATCGGCGTCGAGGGCGCGGCCACCTGCGCCGGCGCGGGGCCCGACAGGCTCACCGGCAGGTCGTCGTCGACGCTGCCGGCCGGCACCGCGGCGGCGGTCGCGGCCCTGCCCGCGAGCAGCTGGCGTGAAGCGGGGCGCAGCACGGTGAAGATCAGCAGCAGGACTGCGAGGCCGCCGAACACCAGGCGTCCGAGTTCGTATGCGCGCGGATGCTGCCAGATCGGCGGGCCGTCCTCGGGGGCGTCGAGCGCGCCGCGTGCGAACGGCGCGTTCACCACCGATACCACGTCGCCGCGTTCGGCATCGAAGCCGATCGCCTGTTGCACCAGGGTTTCGATGCGCGCGATCTCGGCGGCGCTCAGCGCCCGGCCCTCGGCCGGCCTGTTGGCGGCGCCCGCAGTCCCGGCGGGCGCCGTCGCCGGTGCCACGTTGTCGACCAGCACCGCGGCGGTGACCCGGCGGATGCGGCCCGGCGCCTGGCGGGTGTGGGTGAGCGTGCGGTCGATCTCGTAGTTGCGCACCGAGCTGCGGCTGCCGGGGCCGGCCGCGGCCTCGGCCGCTACGGGCGCGGCCAGGTCGGCCGCGTCGGGCGTGTTGCTGGCGGCTCCGGGCACGCCCTGGGCGACCGCATCGCCGCCGCCGCCGAGCGTACCGGATTCGGAAATCTGCTCGCTGCGGACCATCGCCGGCTGCGGGCCGTAGCGCTCGCTGGCCTCCTCGGTCTGGGCGAAGTCCATGTCCACGCTGACCTTTGCGCTGACCCGGCCGGGGCCGGTCATCGGTTCCAGCAACTCCTCGATGCGCTGCACGTAGACCGATTCCTGGCGGCGCTGCTGGTCGAACTGCTTGGCGCCGATCGCGTCGTCGCTCTGCGGATCGGCATTGGACAGCATGCGGCCGAACTGGTCGACCACGGTGACCCGTTCCGGCGGAAGCCCGGGGATGGACGACGCCACCAGGTGCACGATCGCGTTCACCTGCCCCTGCTCCAGCGTGCTGCCGCTGCGCAGTTGCAGCACCACCGACGCGCTCGCGGGCTCCTTCTGCCGGGTGAACGCGCTGGGCTTGGGCAGGGCGAGATGGACGCGCGCCTCGCGCACCGGGCGCAGGTTGGCGATGGTGCGGGCCAGCTCGATCTCCTGCGCGTGCTGGTAGCGCGCGTTCTCGATGAACTGGCTGGTCCCGAACCCCTGGTCGCCCTGGATCGATTCGAAGCCGGTGCCCTCGCCGGCCGGCAGCCCGGCCGCGGCCAGTGCCATCCGCGCCTCCCCGACCTGGTCGACGGGCACCGCGAGCGCGCCGGTGGCGGGGTCGAGCTTGAACGGGATCCGGGCGCCGCGCAGCAGTTCCGAGGCCTCGGCGGTGGACTTGGGGTCGAGGCCGGCCTGGACCGGAACGAAGTCCGGCTTCTGGCTCCAGAAGAACAGCCACAGGCCGAGCGCGATGGCGGCGGCGACCAGGACCAGCAGGCCGAGCTGGCGCACCGCCGGGATGTCCTGCAGGCGACCGAGGTCGCGCAGGTTGGCAGTGGCCTTGGGGAGTGCGATCACGGACATGGGAAGGTCGGGACTCGGGAATGGGGAATGGGGAATCGGGAATCGGGATTGGGAGATCAGGAGCGGAGATCAGGTGCGACCGGTCGGTAGATGGAGCTGGTAAGTCGCTTCTCCGGCTCCCCATTCCCCATTCCCCGCCTAGATCGGCATGTTCATCACGTCCTGGTAGGCCTGCACGAGCCGGTTGCGCACTTCGACCGTGGCCCGGAACGCGACCTGCGACTGCTGCATCGCCACCATCACCCGGGCGAGGTCGGCGCGCGGGTCGCCCAGTTCGAACGCGTGCTGCAGGGCGCCGGCGTTGGCCTGGGTGGCGCTGACCTTGTCGATGGTGTTGGACAGGGTCTGTGCGAACCCCGGTGCGGCGCCCGCCTTGCCGGCGCCGCCGACGTCGATCGCGTTCGAGGGCGCGACATCGGCGCGCGCCGCGCCCGTGCGCATCTCGTGCGCGCGGATCTGCGAAAGGATCGATGAGATGGCGTCGGTCATCGCGTGGGCTGCCGGTCGGTCTGGGTGGAATCAGGCAAGTCCCGTGCCACGCTGGCGTCAGAAACCCGCCGCCTGACGGCTGTCCTCGTGGCCGAAGGCGCCGGCGTGGTCGCGGTCGATGCCGTACTTGCGCAGCTTCTCGACCAGGGTCGTGCGGCGCAGGCCCAGCAGCGGCGCCGCGTGCGCGACCACGCCGCCGGATTGCTCCAGCGCGGCGCGCAGCAGCTCCAGTTCGATGCCGGCCATGTGACCGCGCAGGTCGATGCCCTGCGGCGGCAGGGTGGTGGTGGCCGACAGTTGCGCCGGGTCGGGCGCGAGCGCGGCGTGCACGGGCTCCACGACCACGGGCGCGGGCGCGCTCGCGGCCACCGGGTCGAAGACCTCGCCCGCGGCGGCGGCCGCGGCGCGGTAGCGCGCCGGCAGGTCGGCCGCGCGCACGGTGCCGCCCGGATGCAGCACCGCCAGGCGCTCGAGCAGGTTGCTCAGCTCGCGCACGTTGCCCGGCCAGGCGTAGTGGCGCAGGGCGTCGATGGCGTCGGAGGCCAGGGTCACCTGGCCGCGGCCGGACTCGGCCAGCTGGCGGGTGATGGCCGCGACCAGGTCGGGCAGGTCCTCGCCGCGCTCGCGCAGCGCCGGCATCTCGATCGGGAACACGTTGAGCCGGTAGAACAGGTCCTCGCGGAACTCGCCGCTGGCGATCCGGTCCTCGAGGTTGCGGTGGGTGGCGGCGATCACGCGCACGTCGCACTTGATGGTGGTGGTGCCGCCGACGCGTTCGAAGCAGCGCTCCTGCAGCACGCGCAGCAGTTTGACCTGCATCGGCAGGCTCATGTCGCCGATCTCGTCGAGCAGCAGGGTGCCGCCCTCGGCCATCTCGAAGCGGCCCTTGCGCTGGGTCAGCGCGCCGGTGAACGAGCCCTTCTCGTGGCCGAACAGCTCGCTCTCGAGCAGGTCGGGCGGGATCGCGCCGCAGTTGATCGCGACGAACGGCTTGTCGCGGCGCGCCGAGCGCGCGTGCAGGGCACGCGAGGCGACCTCCTTGCCGGTGCCGGATTCGCCCAGCACCAGCACCGTGGTGTCGTGCGGTGCGACCTGGTCGATCATGCGGTTGAGCTGGAGCACGCCGGCGCTGCGCCCGGTCGGGCCGAAGGTCGGCACCTCGCGGCGGGCATCGTCGTCCAGGCGCTTGAGGCTGGCGCGGCGCAGGGCCTCCTGCAGCTGGGTGCGGCGGATCGGGAACGCCAGCGGCCACACCGCTTGCGGATGCAGGTGCGCGCGCCATGCGGCGTCGGCGGCGTGGCCCGGCAGTTCCAGCACCGGCGGGTGCAGGGCCTGGGCGGCCAGCCACGCGGCGAACACTTGCCACGAGGTGCCGTCGCCGACGTCGCCGACCACGATCGCGACCCAGTCGCTGGCGCGCGCGCGCGACAGGTCGAGATCGGCGGCGTCGTCGACCAGGCGCGGGGTGAAGTCCATGAACTCGAGCAGGGTGGCCACGCGCTCGGCGCGGGCGCCGTCCCGGTCGAGGACGAGGATGCGGGACTCGCTCATGCCGAGGCCTCCGTGTCGTTGCCGGCGCCGTCCACGCCCGCGAGGGCCTCGAGCAGGGGCAGCACTTCGTGGATGTAGGCCAGCTTGCTGACGAAGGCATCGGCACCGGCGCGCAGCGCGTGCTCGCGGTGCTCGCCGTCGTCGAAATGGCTGGCGATGACGATGTAGGGCGGGTTGTCCTGGGCCTTGATCAGGCGTGTGGCCTGCAGCCCGCCCATCTCGGGCATGGCCAGGTCCATCAGCACCACGTCCGGGCGCAGCACTTCGCACTGGGCGATCGCCTCGACGCCATTGCTGGCGGTGCCGGCCACGGTCAGCCAAGGCAGCCGCCGCAGGTGGCGCATGGCTGCGGAGATGAAGCCGGCATGGTCGTCGACGAGCAGCACGGAAATCTGGCGCATCACACACACTCCTGCCGGGCCTGGCGCGGGGCCAGGCGCTGGCGCGCGCGGGCCGGGCCGATGGCCAGCTGGTCGCGGTACTTGGCCACGGTGCGGCGCGCGATGCGCACGCCCTGGCGGGCGAGCAGGCCGGCGATCACGTCGTCGGCCAGCGGCGCGGCGACGGGCTCGGCGTCGATCAGGCGCTTGACCATCGCCTTGACCGCGGTGCCGGCGATCCCGGCGCCTTCCAGCCGCACCGCGAACAGGCGCTTGAGCTCGAAGGTGCCGCGCGGGGTCTGGATGTACTTGCCGCTGACGATCCGCGACACGGTGGACTCGTGCACGCCGATGGTGTCGGCGACTTCGCGCAGGGTCAGCGGCAGGATCGCCTCCGGGCCCTGGTCGAGGAAGTCGCGCTGGCGCTCGACCAGCACCTGCGCGGTGCGCAGCAGGGTGTCGTTGCGCATGGCCACGCCGCGCACCAGCCAGCGCGCCTCGTCGAGCAGGCCGCGCAGCACGGCATGGTCGCTGCCGGCGAGCGCACGCTCGCAATGCGCGGCGATGCGCACCTGCGGCGCGCCGCGGCGGTTGAGGGCGACGCGCCAGGCGCCACCGCCCTGCCAGGCCACGACGTCGGGGACGATGTGGCCGAGGTCGGCCTCCACCGGCGCCTGCACCGGGTGCGGGCGCAGGCCCAGGATCATGGCCACCGCGGCGCGCACCGCGTCGGCATCGGTCCGGGTCGCGGCGGCGAGGGCGGCCTCGTCGTGCGCGGCGAGCAGGTCGAGATGGTCGCCCAGGATCCGCAGCGCCAGCGCGCGGGTCGCGTCTTCCGGCAGCGCACGCAGCTGCGCGCGCAGGCACTCGCCGGCGTCGGTGGCGGCCATGCCCGGCCAGTCGCCGTGCAGCAGGCGCAGGCGCAGGAGGCCGACGTCGTCGGCACGCGCCGGGAACGCGGCGCGCGCCTGGGCGAGCAACGCATCGAGCGGCTGCTCCAGATAGCCGCGGTCGTCGCAGTGGTCGAGCCACCAGGCCGCGACCTCGAGGTCGCGCGCGTCCCAGTGCAGGGACAGCAGGCGCAGCAGGCGCAGGCGCGGATCGCTGGACTCGCCGTCGGTGATGCGCAGCGTGGCGTCGTCGTCGCCGCCGATGCTGCCGCCGGACAGGAACGCCGGTTCCGGCAGTTCGTCCCAGGCGGCGACTTCGAGCGCGGCGGCCTCGGGCGTGTCTTCGGCCTCGGATTCCTCGGCGGCCTCGTCCTGCTCGAGCAGCGGGTTGCGCTCCAGCGCCTGGCGCAGCTCCTGTTCCAGCTGCGGAGCGGTCAGCTGCAGCAGCCGGATCGACTGCAGCAGCTGCGGCGTCAGGTTGACGCCCTGGACCATCCCGGTACGCATGTTGCCTTTCATCGCCGCGTCTCCCGTGCCGACCCCTGTCGACCATGGAGGCAAGCGTGAGGCTCGGGTGACGGATCTCGAATCGGGGCGGACCCGGGTCCGGATCAGGGCTTTCCCGCGCCCTTGTCGGGGCGGCCCCGACATCGCGTCGTGTTTCCGACGCGCTGAGGGAAGAAGGTGACGCGGCGCGACGCTTTGCGTCAGCCCGGCTCAGGGGCGGTCGTGCAGGCGCAGCGCCACCCGCAACAGTTCCCCGGCGTTGCGGCAGCCGAGCGCCTCCATGATCCGCGCGCGGTGGGTTTCGACGGTCTTGACGCTGATGCCCAGGTCGCCGGCGATCTGCTTGGTGGTGCGGCCGGCGCCCAGGGCCTGCAGGATCTCGCGCTGCCGGCGGGGCAGTGCGTCGGGGTTGCCTTCGCCGCGGGCGCCGTTGCGGTAGCCCTGCAATTGCGGTGCCGAGACCTGGGGGCTGAGGTAGGTGCGGCCGGCGGCGGCAGCGCGGATGGCGATCTCGAGTTCCGCCGGCGCGGCCTCCTTGACCACGAAGCCCATTGCCCCGCGCGCCAGCGCCTCGCGCACGTGCAGGGCGTCGTCGTGCATCGACATGATCACCACCGCCGAATCGGGCGCGGTGCGGCGCAACTCGGCGAGGGCGTCGAATCCGCTGCGCCCGGGCATCGACAGGTCGAGCAGGACGATGTGGGGCAGCGCCTCGCGGGTGCGCAGCACGGCCTCGTCGGCGCTGCTGGCCTCCGCCACCACCTCGATGTCCGCGAACGACTCCAGCAAGCGCCGCAGGCCGGCGCGCACCAGCGTGTGGTCATCGCAGATCAGTACTCGCAGCAACGCATCGCCCCCTCGGCCCGCTGCCGCCACGATAGCGGCGCCATCCCGGCGTGCGCGCGAGGTCGCCTGAAAATGTGACGGGCCGCTCAGATTTCCGGATGCGGACGGCGGCTCTCGGCGATCGCGCGTCGATGGATGCGGAACAGGTGGCGTTCGAGTGCCGCCTCCAGTGCGGCGGGCAGGGCATCGAAGCGCAGCCAGCTGCGGACGCCGCCGTCGGTCGCCTCGCGGGCGATCTCAGTGGCGGGCAGCAGCAGCGCCGACGGCAACCAGTCCGCCGGTCGGACCCGGAACAGGCCGTTGCTGCCGGCCGGCGGCGGGTCCGCCAGTACCAGGCAGGCGCCGCGGGCCGACCATTGCAGGGCGCGCACCGGGTCGTCGTCGTCGTGGCGGCACAGCCCGGCCACCAGGGCGGTCAGCAGGTCGAGCTTGGCCTCGATCCGGTGCAGGGCATGGTCGCCGGCGTCCGGTTCTTCGGGCCGCGGCCCGTCCTCGACCACCGCCAGCGTGCGCAGTAGCGCTTCGCCGCTGGCCGCCAGCACCGGATCGGCGCGCTGCGGCCGGGGCAGGAACGTTGCCGGGCGCAGCTCCTCGCAGGCGAGGGTGTCGCCGAACAGCAGTTCCGCGGCGGCGGCGGGCGTGGTCACGCCAGTGCCTGCCGCCAGGCGCGGGCGCCGCGCTGATCCTGGTGGAGCTTGTCCAGGCTGCGGCCGACCTCGTCGCGCGCAGCCCGGACCTCGTCGGCCAGCGCCTGCTGCGCGGCCAGCAGCGCGCGCCACGGCGCCTGCGGCTGGGTACTGAAATCGACCCCGGCCACGGCCGCGACCACGGCCCGGTCGTGCGCCTGCAGCAGCGCGTTCGCGCGGTCCCAGGCGTCGGCGGCGATCGCCGCGCGGACCTCGTCCACGGGCAGGACCGGGATCACGGTCCCACCGCCGGCGCGATCGCCAGCCATGCCGATTCGATGTCGCCGAGCAGGGCGTCGACCTCATGCAGGGGCGTCGCATCGTTCTCGGCGTTGGCCGCGAGCAGGCGCCTTTGCGCGTAGTCGTACAGCGCCTGCAGTCCGTCGGCGATCTCGCCGCCGGCCTCCAGGTTGAGCGCGCCGTTGAGCCCGCCGATGATGGCGCTGGCGTCGCTGATCGCCTGCGACTTGCGCGGCAGGTCGCCGCGTTGCAGGCAGGCCGCGGCCAGCCGCGCGCGTTCGCGCGCGCCGGCGAGCATCAGCGCGATCAGCCGGTGGGGACTGGCTTCCAGCGCCGCGCTGGACACGCCGGTCTGCCGGTACTGGTTGGCGAGGATGCGGGCGTTCATGTCAGTCCGTGGATTTGCCGATGGCGAGCTGCTGGGTCAGGAAGTTGCTGCTGCTCTGGAGCGAACTGAGCAGCACGTCGAGCGCGGTGAACTGGGTGCGGTAGCGCGATTCGGCCTGGCTCATGCGGAAGTCGAGCGCGCTGCGTTGGCTGGCGAGCGCCTTGCTGCGAGCGGCCAGGCTCTGGCTGCGGCCCTGCAGCAGGCCCTCGGGATCGACCAGCCGGTCGACGACGGCATCGACCTTGCCGACCAGGCCGTCGCCGCCCGCGAACACGCGCGCGGCCGCCGCGGGATTGGCGGCGAGCCCGGCGTCGAACGCCGCCTCGTCCAGCTTGAGCGTGCCGTCCTTGTTGATGGTGATGCCGAGCGCCTTCAGGTCGGTGACGTTGTCGCCGAGGATGTCGCGCAGTTCGCGGGTGGCATTGCGCACCATCGCGTCGCCGTTGAGCGCCGCCGCGACCTTGGTGGCGGGGTTGTAGGCGGTGGTCTGGGTGATGGCGCCCAGCGCCGCGTTGTAGGCGCCGACGAAACTCTTGACCGCGGTGCGCTGGAGGCTGGCATCGTTCTCGATGCGCAGGTCGCGCACGACGCCCGGCTCGGCCTTGGTCAGGGTCAGGCTGACGCCGTGGATGAGGTCGGCCATGGTATTGGCCGAACTGGTGCGCTCGATGCCGTCGACCTTCACCCGGGCGTCGGCGGCCGGCAGCAGTTGCGTCAGGCCCGACGGGCCGTCGGGATCGTAGGCGAGCGCCGACAGGCCGCCGTCGCCGCCGCTGGCGGTGACCGTCAGTGCGCCGGCGGTCCCGGAATCGACCGCGTTGAGGACCAGGTGCGGGCCGTCGTCGCCGGTGACGATCGTGGCGGAGACGGTCTTGCCGCCGGCGCTGGCGTTGATCGCATCGCGGATGTCGGCGAGCGTGTTGGCGGGCGCGTCGATATCGATCGTGAGCGTGGTGTCGCCGGCACGGATGGTGAGCGTGCCGGTGCCGATCGCGGCGTCGGCCGCAAACGCGCCGGAGGTGAGCTTCTGCGCGCTCGCCAGCGCCAGCACTTCGATCTGGTAGCGGCCGGCGGCGGCCCCCGTGCCGGCGGTGGCGGAGAAGTTGGCTTCGGGCGGCAGGATCGCCTTGCGCGCCTGCAGGTTGGTGGGCGCGGTCAGTGCGTTGACGGCGGTGCCGAGCGCGGAGAATGCGCCGCGCAGCTGGCCGATGGCCGAGACCTGGGCGTTGACCTGGCGTTCGCTGCGGGCGATGCGCGCATCGGGCTGGGCGCGGTCGGCCGCGACCAGCTGCGCGACCATGGTCGGCACATCGAGCTTGCCGGCGGTGCCGATGGTGGTGCTCATCGTGGCGCCTGCCGGCGGATGTGGGCCGGGACGACGGCATGGGCCGGGCGTTCAGGGCGCTGGCGATGCATGGCGTGCTCCTCGGCGGGACGGATGCGGGGTGGTGCGGTGGGACGGGAATTCCCGCAGGCGCTGCGCAAGCCGCGGATGGCGGCAAGGGTCGCGGCTTGCGCAGCGCCTGCGGGACAACGTGGAGCGTGAAGCGGATGCGGCCGCCGGATGCGAAGCGTCGGGGACGCGGGTCCGCGCCGGCCAGGTCGTGCAAAAAATGCACGGGACGCGGCCGCAGCCGCGCCCCGTGCGAACCATCAGCGGAGCAGGCTGAGCACGCCCTGCGACGACTGGTTGGCCTGGGCCAGCATCGCGGTGCCGGCCTGCTGCAGGATCTGGTTGCGCGAGAGCTGCGCGGATTCCTTGGCGAAGTCGGCGTCCTGGATCCGGCTGCGTGCAGCCGACAGGTTCTCCGAGGTGGTCGACAGGTTGGCGACGACCGAGGTGAAGCGGTTCTGCACCGCACCCATGTCGGCGCGCGCGGAGTTGATGGCGGTCAGTGCGCCGTCCATCGCCAGCATCGCAGCGTCGGCGCCGTTGGCCGTGGAGATGTCCAGGGTGGCGAAGCCGGTCTGGGCCGTGCCGGCGACGACCGTCGCGGTGCCGTCCGTCGAGCCCGCGGTCACGCCGCTGACGTTGGTCAGGTTGGCCAGGGTCAGGGTCTCGTCGGTCGAGGTGATCGCACCCGTCGCGTCCATCGTCACGTTGGCCAGCGCGGTATTGGCGGGCAGAGCCTTGGCGGCATCGAACGCGGCGACGAGGGCGGCGGTCGCCGCTGCCGCATCGGCGGCGCCGTCGGCGGTGGTGATCGTCACGCCGTTGATGTCGAGCGACACGCCGGTCGCGAAGGCCGTGGCGGTCGCCGCTGCCGTCGTCTGCGTGTAGGTGGTGGTGCTCGCCGAGGTCCAGCTGCCGAGGGCGCTGGAACGCGCGTCGACGATGTTGGCGATGTCGATCGTCTCGCCCTGGTTGGCGCCGACCTGGAAGCTCTGGTTCTGGAACGAACCGTCGAGCAGCTTGACGTCGTTGAAGTTGGTGGTGCTGGCGACGCGGTCGATTTCCGCCTTCAGCTGCTGGGCTTCGGCGTTCAGCGCGGCGCGGTCGGACGGGGAGTTGGTGGCGTTGCGCGACTGCACGGCCAGCTCGCGGATGCGCTGCAGGTTGTTGCCGATCTCGGCCATCGCGCCTTCGGCGGTCTGCGACAGCGAGATGCCGTCGTTGGCGTTGCGGGCGGCCTGGTCCATGCCGCGGATCTGGGTGGTGAAGCGCTGCGAGATGGCGAGGCCGGCGGCGTCGTCCTTCGCGCTGTTGATGCGCATGCCGGACGACAGGCGCTGCAGGCTGGTGGCGAGGTCGGCGCCGGACGCGGTCAGGTTGCGCTGCGCATTGAGCGACATCACGTTGGTGTTGATGACAGACGACATTTGAACATCTCCTGGAAGGTTGGGTCCGGCGGCGACGAGAAGGCTGGGCCGGTGTTCGCAGGGTGCTGACCGGGATTGGTCCTCGCCGCTGCTGTGATGGGTAACGGCGCCGGCGTGTCAAGCTTTAGGGCCGGCGCGACCCAAAGGGAGAACTGCTACAAGCGGTCGAACAACGACAGCGTCTGCACGCGCAGCATCGTCTTCTGCGCCGCTTCCAGCGCGGTGAGCTGCAGCGAGAGGCGACTGGCGGCCTCGGCGAAATCGACGTCGCGCAGTTCCGACAACGACTGGGTGAGAGTGAGGTCGCCCGCACTGCGCGCGTCCTCCGCGGTCTCCAGCGCCGCCAGGCGCGAACCGGTGCCCGACCGCAGCGCCAGCATGTGGTTCTGCGCAGAGGCCAGGTCGCCGAGCGCGGCACCGACGAGGTTGTCGCGCCGCGCGAACTCCGCGGCGGTCGCCGCAGGCGCTTCCAGCGCGTCGACCAGTCCCTGCAGGGTGGCGAAGATATCGCGCGTGGGCGCGGGTTCCACCGTGAACGTGTCGCCCGTCGCGGGCGCCCCGGTCAGGGTGAGCTGCATGCCGGCGGCGTTGATGGTGGCGCCATCGGCGTAGGCGCCGGTGGCCAGCTCCGTGCCCGACGGATCGAGCACGCGCCAGGTGTCCGCGCTGGTGAACTCCACCCGCAGCGGTTGCCCGCCCCAGGCCGCGTGGTCGGCGACCGCGCTCGATTGCAGTACGCCGCTGCCGGTGTTGGCGGTCGCGGCGCTGCCGCGGACGATGCCGTCGCCGGTGCGCACGCGCAGGAACACGTCGCTGCCGGCGTCGCCATCGGCGACCCACTGGTCCGGCGCGACTTCGACCACGTTGCGGCCGTCGTCGCCGGCGTAGGCCACGGTGCCGGCGTTGTCGGCGAACGGGATGATCCCGTCGCGCGAGCCGGCGAACAGGCGGCGGCCGTTGCCGTCGTCGCGGTTGGCGATCGCCAGCAGTTCGCTGCGTACCGCGCGCAGTTCCGCGGCGACCGAGGCCCGGTCCTGCGCCGACATCGCGCCGCTGTTGGCCTGGATCGCGAGTTCGCGGGCGCGGTTGAGCTGGTTGCCGACATCTGCCAGCGCCGATTCCTGCGAACGCAGGCGGTGCTGGACAAGATTGGCGTTGCGGTCCTGCTGGCCGAGCGAGGCCAGGGCATGGTCGAGCTGCTGGGCGCGGGCCATCGCGGCGGGATCGTCGGCGGCGCGCTGCAGCTTCGTGTTGCTGACTAGTTCCTGCTGGGTGCGCGCCACGCGTTGCTGCTGCTGCAGCATGCCCTGGAGGCCCTGCGCGTACAGGCCGGCGGTGGAGATGCGGAGTGCGCTCATGATGGCGGATCCTCAGCGACGCACGGCCGCGAGCAGGGTCTGGAACATGGAGTCGGCGGTGCTGATGACCTGCGCCGCGGCCTGGTAGGCCTGCTGGAAGCGCATCAGGTCGGCGGCTTCCTCGTCGAGGTTCACACCGCTGACCGATTCGCGTTCGGCGGTGACCTGGGCGTGGATCGCGCTCTGCGCCTCCAGCCCGAGGCTGGCGTGGCGCGCATCGGTGCCGACGCGGGCGGTGAGCTGCGAGAGCCCGGCGGTCAGCGACCGGCTGCCGCCGTCGAGGATCCCGCGCTGGTCGAGCGCACCCAGCACCAGCGCGTTACCGTTGTCGGTCGAGCGTGGCGGCGTGCGCGCCAGGGTGAAGGCGTCCCCGGCGGCCGGTGCGCCTTCCAGCGACAGCGACCAGCCGCCACCGGGCGCGGAAATCGCGCTGCCGGGGGTGAACGGATACGGCCCGATGCCGTCGATCGTGTACTGGTTGGCGTCGATGAACTCGATCGTGGCGCCGGCGAAACCGGCGAACGCCGCGGCATCGGTGACCCGCGCCGAAGCCGCGCGCGCATTGCCCAGGTTGCCGGTATCGGCGGCCGCCTGCAGCGGCGAGGCCGCGGCGACCTGGGCCGGATCGGTGAGGGCGACGCGCAGGCTCGCCGCGGCGTCGGCCACCGGGCGCAGGGCGAAGCGGTCGCCCGCCGCCGGCGTGCCGGAAATCTCGAACGACACGCCGGCGACCCGGAACGGATCGGCCGCGGTGCCGCTGCCGGACAGCGCCACCGCCTCGCCGGTATCGGCGCGGGTGGCCGACCAGGCGCCGTCGTAGCGCAGCACCAGGTCCTGGCCCTTGAGCGCCGACGCGTCGTCGATGCGCGCGGCCACGCTGGCGCTGCCGGTGTTGCCGGTATGCGCGTCCACGCGCGGCGGCGACAGCGAGAAGAAGTCGGCGCCCGGCGCGCCGGTGTAGTCCACGCCGGCGCGCTGCGCGGCATTGAACGAGGTGGCGAACACGGTGGCCAGCCGGCCGAGTTCGGCGCGCGCCGGATCCAGCACCCGGTCGCGGAATTCGAGTATGCCGCCGAGTTCGCCGGACACGCTCGACGAAGGCAGGCGCACCTTGCCGCTGGGGCCGTCGAGCGCGATCTGCTGGCGATCGGGCCGCAGCGGGTCGGCCACGGTCGTGAGCTGCATCGCCTGCGCGCCGAGCACCAGCGGCTGGCCGCCGGCGGTGAACACGTTGAGCGTGCCATCGGTCTGGGCGATCGCTTCCGCGCCGACCAGGCCCGCGAGCCGCTCCACGCGCAGCGCACGTGCATCGAGCAGGTCGGGCGAGACGTTGCGGCCGCCGTCCAGGATCGCGCGGTTGAGTCCGGCGATCTCGCTGGCGAGCTGGTTGGCATCGGAGATCGTGCCCTGCAGCCGTTGCCCCGATTCCTGCTCGAGGGCCGAGAGCTGGCCGTCGAGCGAACGCCAGCGGCCGGCCAGCTGTTCGCCGGCCGCGAGCAGCTGGCTGCGCGCCACGCTGGAACCGGGCTCGGCGGCCACCGCGTCGGCGGCGGTGAAGAAGGCCGACCATTGCGACGACAGGCCGGTCGCCGGGCCGGAGACCAGCGCGTCGACGCGCGCGGACAACGAGGACAGCTGCCCCAGCCGGCCGAGCTCGCCGCTGCTGTCGACCTGGCGCGCGAACACCAGGCCGTCCGCGAGCCGCTGCAGGCTGGTCACGTCGACGCCCTGGCCGATCCAGCTGCTGCCCTCGGGATGGCCGGCGCGCGCGGACAGTTCGACCCGCTGGCGGCTGTAGCCGGGGGTCGAGGCATTGGCGACGTTGTGGCTGACGGTGCCCAGCGCGCGCTGGAACGCGAGCAGCGCGGAGGTGCCGGAGCTGAGCATCCCGGTCATGGCTTATCCCCTGGTGCCCACGGCCGCGGCCGTAGCGACGGTGGCGGTGGCTTCGGACCGGCCCCGGGCCGGCACGGTGGCGCCCGCGCTCGCGTACTGCACGGTCGCGGGATCGCGCGTCGGCATCGCGGCCAGGACGCGGTTCAAGGTGGCGCCGGTGGCGATCGCGGTGATCTTGGCCGCGTACGACGGATCGGTGGCGTAGCCGGCCTTCTGCAGCGCGCTGGCGAAGCGGTGCACGTCGCTGCCGGTGCCGCGCGCGGCGGCGTAGCGGTCGCGGCCGATCAGCCGGGTGTAGTCGGCGAAGCTCTCGGCGACCGAGCCGTAGGCGCGGAACTCGGCGCTTTCGTCCACGCGCTTGCCGCCGACGAATTCGTGGGTGCGTGCGCTCATCCGGTCGCCCTTCCAGCCGCCGGTCGCCTTGATCCCGAACAGGTTCAGCGACGAGCTGCCCTCGCGGCCGGCGAAGCGGCGGCCCCAGCCGGTTTCGAGCGCCGCCTGCGCCACCAGGGCCTTGGCCGGCACGCCGAGTTCGGCGGCGGCCTTCTGCGCCTGCGGCCAGATTGACTGCACGAAGGCCTCGGGCGAACTGGCGTCGAGCGGCGCATCGGCCACCGCGGCCGCGGAAGACAGGTCGAACCCGGGGTCGGACGGCGCCGGGCGTGGCGGTGCGTACGCCTGCACGTCCAGGCCCGGCATCGAGACGCCGCTGCGCGTCGGCGCCAGCGGCAGCATGCCGGACGTGCCGGTGGGCGACAACGGCAGCATCCCGGGCGGCTGGCCATGCGTCCGCAGTGGCGTCGCGGCCGGCGCGGGAAGCGAGGCGTCCGCGCCGCCGGCGCTGCGCTCGAGCTGGCGCATGATCATCGGCGCCAGGCCCAGGCCGCGGCCCTTGGACAGTTCGCGCGCCAGTTGCTGGTCGTACATGTCGCGGTAGCGGGTATCCCCGCCCAGGCCGCCGTCGGGCGAGGCGCTGCGCATGGTCTTGATCAGCATCTGCGCGAACTGCGTTTCCAGCTCGCGCGCGGCCTTCTCGATGCCCGCGCGCGGCGTGGCCTGCGAGGGCGAGAGTTCGATCGCGGTGGCGGCGGGCAGGCGCACTAGAAGGCCGGGAATGGGGAATGGGGAATCGGGAATCGGAGCAGCGGCCGCCCGGAGGCTTCCGGGGTCCGGCTCAAGGCGGTCGAGATGGCGGCGGACCAGTGCATGTGGGCACGGATGCAAGCGCCGTGCCCCGGCCGCGCGTCGGGAACGCGAACGGGAATCGGCGCCTTGCCGATTCCCGATTCCCGATTCCCGATTCCCGGCTTCATATGACTTCCAGCTCGGCGCGCAGCGCGCCGGCGCGCTTGAGCGCCTCGAGGATCGCGACGATGTCGCCCGGCGCCGCGCCGACGGCGTTGACCGCGCGCACGATCGCCTGCAGCGAGGATCCGCCTTCGAACAGGAACATGCGGCCGCCATCCTGGCTGACCTCGAGCGTGGACTGCGGCGCGACCACGGTGCCGCCGCGACCGAAGGCGCCCGGCTGGCTCACCTGGACGCTCTCGGTCACCGAGACCGTCAGCGAGCCGTGCGACACCGCCGCCGGCATCACCGTGACCTCGCCGCCCATCACCACGGTGCCGGTGCGGGCGTTGACGATCACCTTGGCCGCGGCGGCGCCGGGACTGATGTCCAGCGATTCCAGGCGCGAGAGGAAGGCGATGCGGTCGCCCGCCGGCGGCGTGACCTCGATGGTGACGCCGTCGAGCGCGCGCGCGCGGCCCGGGCCGAAGGCGCCGTCGATGGCCGAGACGATGCGCGCGGCGGTGGTGAAGTCGGAATCGTGCAGGTTCAGCGTGACCACGCCGGTCGGCGCGGCGCCGGCCACCGCGCGTTCGACGATGGCGCCATTGGGGATGCTGCCGCCGTTGGGCGCGTTGGTGGAGATGCGCGAGCCGTCGCGCCCCGAGGCGCCGAAGCCGCTGACCACCAGGGTGCCCTGGGCGATCGCGTAGACCTGTCCGTCGGCGCCCTTGAGCGGCGCCATCAGCAGGCTGCCGCCGCGCAGCGAACCGGCGTTGCCGATCGAGGACACGGTGATGTCGATGGTCTGCCCGGGCTTGGCGAACGGCGGCAGTTCGGCCTGGATCGCGACCGCAGCCACGTTCTTGAGCTGCGGGTTCACGCCCGGCGGCAGGGTGACGCCGAGCTGGTCGAGCATGGTCTTCAGGCTCTGCACGGTGAACGGCGTCTGGCTGGTACGGTCGCCGCTGCCGTCCAGGCCCACCACCAGGCCGTAGCCGACCAGCGGGTTGCCGCGCACGCCGGCCACCTGGGCCAGGTCCTTGATCCGCTCCGCCTGCACCGGCATCGCGAACGCCAGCAACGCAACCGCCGCGACCGTAGCCCGGATAAGGCCGCAGGCCGCATCCGGGGCCTTCACCCACCGACGCGGCGCAGCGCCCGCACCCGCCTGCCCGAACCACCCTGTCATCGAATCCAACCGGAACATGGCACGGCCCTCAGTACGGGAATGCAGCGGAATTGAAGAACCGGCCGAGCCAGCCCATCGCGTTCGAACGCGCCAGGGTGCCGCGGCCGCCATAGAGGATTTGGGCCTCGCCCACCCGGTCGGAGGTCACGCGGTTGTCCGGGCCGATATCGGCCACCCGCACCAGCCCTTGAATCTGCACCAGTTCGTCGCCCTGGTTCAGGCGCATGTGCTTCTCGCCGGCCACGCGCAGGTTGCCGTTGCCGAGGTCCTCGACGACGCTCACGGTGATGTTGCCGGCGAGCTGGTTGCTCTGGGCGCTGTCGCCGGCGCCGGCGAAGTCGCGCGAGCCCTCGATCCCGGTCTGCAGCAGCGGCCGGCCGTTGTAGGTGATGTCCTGGCCGAAGAGGGTGGGTGCGGCGATGTCCACGCCGCTGTCCTTGGTCACCGAGGTGCGGGCATTGGTCTTGGCGCGGGTGTTCTCGACCAGCACGATGGTCAGCAGGTCGCCGACGCCGCGCGCCTTGCTGTCCTGGAACAGGCGCAGTCCGCGGTTGCCGGAGCCGGCCGCCGCCGTCGCATAGATCGAGCCGCCACCGTCGCCGGCGACCGCGGCCACCGGCATCGCGGCATAACCCGGGGCCGGGGCCGCCACGGCATAGCCGCGGGCCGGGCCGGGCGAGGAGGCGAACGGCCGCGCGTCGCCCAGGGTGGCGGCGCAACCGGAGAGGGCGAGCACGAGGCCGCCGGCAAGGAGCGCTTTCATCGGCGTGCTCACAGTTTGTTGTTGAGGTAGGCGAGCATCGAATCGATGGTCGAGATCGCCTTGGCGTTGGTTTCGTAGGCGCGCTGGGTCTCGATCATCGACACCAGCTCCTGCACCACGTTGACGTTCGAGCCTTCGAGCGAACCCTGCACCAGCAGGCCCATGCCGTTCTCGCCGGGCGCGCCGCTCTGCGCGGGGCCGCTGGCGCCGGTCTCGATGTAGAGGTTCTCGCCCTTGGCCTTGAGGCCGGCGGGATTGACGAAGTCGGCGACGGTCAGCGCGCCGACCTGCACCGATTCGGCCTGGCCGGCGAGCTGTACGCTGACCGTGCCGTCGGCGCCGATGGTCACCGCCTGCGCGCCCTCGGGCAGCTGCAGGCCGGGCTGGATCGGGAAGCCGGAATTGTTCACCAGCTCGCCTTGGGCGTTGATCTGGAAGCTGCCGTCGCGGGTGTAGGCGGTGCTGCCGTCGGGCAGCAGCACCTCGAAGAAGCCGCGACCGTTGATCGCCACGTCCAGTGCGCCGCCGGTCTGGCCCAGGCTGCCCTGGGCGAACTCCTTCGAGGTCGCGGCCACGCGCACGCCGGTGCCGACCGACAGGCCGGTGGGCAGGGTGGTCTGTTCCGAGGTGGCGCCGCCGGGCTGGCGGGTGGTCTGGTACAGCAGGTCCTCGAAGCTGGCGCGGTCGCGCTTGAAGCCGGTGGTATTGGTGTTGGCGAGGTTGTTGGAGATGACCGCCATGCGCGTCTGCTGCGCGTCGAGGCCGGTCTTGGCGATCCATAGAGCCTGGGTCATGGCGGTTTTCCGTCGTGGTCGGTGGTTGCGCTCAGCGCGAGGACAACAGGCTGTTGGCCGAGCGGGCGGTCTCGTCACCGCTGTGCAAGACCCGTACCTGCATCTCGAACTGGCGCGCCAGCTCGATCATCGAGACCAGCATCCCGGCGGCGTCGACGTTGCTGCCCTCGCGCACGCCGGCGGTGAGCACGGTGCCGACGGCGGGTGGTGGCGGCTCGGCGCCGGGGGCCGGCCGCATCAGGCCGTCGTCGCCGCGGACCAGGTCGCGCGTCGCGGCCGCGACCACCTGCAGGCGGCCGGCCTCGGCCATGGTCGCCATCGGCTGGCCCTGCGGCACCACCGACACGGTGCCGTCGCCGCCGATCTCGATCGCATCGGAGGGCGGCAGCGCCAGCGGCGCGCCGCCGGCGTCGAGCACCTGCAGCCCGCTGGCGGTCGTCAGCAGGCCGTTCTGGTTGAGCCTGAGGTCGCCGGCGCGGGTATAGGCGACGCCGCCGTTGCGGTCCTGCACCGCCAGCCAGTGACCGGACTGGAGCGCGACGTCGAGCGGATTGCCGGTGGTCGTGAGCGCGCCGGCGGCGTCGCTGACGCCGAGCGTGCGCTGCACCGTGGCTACCCGCGAGGCGAGGCCGGGGCCCTCGACCGGCGAGGCGACGGTGCCGCTCAGCGTGGCCTGGAAGCCGGTGGTGTCGACGTTGGCGAGGTTGTGCGCGACCGCGGCCTGGCCGCGCAGGGTGGCGCTGGCGCCGGTCATCGCGATGTAGAGGGACTTGTCCATGAGGGCCGTGATTGGTGGTGATTGGTGATTCGTGATTGGGTGGATCCGGTCGCGTTGGTGCGCTTGTCCGAATCACCAATCCCCAATCACGAATCACACCGCGTCAGCGGATGTTGATGACGGTCTGCGTCAGCTGGTCCTGGGCCTGGATCATCTGGGCGTTGGCCTGGAAGTTGCGCTGGGCGGTGATCATGTTCACCAGCTGCTCGGTCAGGTTGACGTTCGAGGCCTCCAGCGCGCCGCCCTGGATCTGGCCGAAGGAGGCGGTGCCGGCCGCGCCGCGCAGCGCCTGGCCGGAGCCGAAGGTCTCGGTCCAGGCGTTGTCGCCGATCGGCTGCAGGTCCTGCGGATTGGCGAAATTGGTCAGCGCCACCTGGCCCAGCGGCGTGGACACGCCGTTGCTGTAGCGCGCGCTGACCACGCCGCCGTCCGAGATCTCGATGCTGCTCAGGCGGCCGGTGGCATGGCCGTCCTGCACCAGGGCCGACACGCCGAAGCGGTCGCCGTACTGGGTGGAGCCGTCGAACGCCAGGGTGATGTCCATCGGCGCGGCGCCGCCGGGCGGGGTGAACGCCGGCAGCGGGATCTCGCCGTTGGCGGGGACGACCAGTGCGCCGGTCTCCGAGTATTGCAGGGTCTGCGGTCCGCCCACGGTGACGCCGTCGATCTGGGTGTGCACCTGCCACTCGTTGGGATTGGCGGTGCGCACGAAGTACATCGACTGCGAATGCGCCGCGCCCAGCGAGTCGTACACCCGCACCGAGGTGGTGTGGTTGTAGGTCTCCGGATCGTTGGCGTCGAACGGCGTCGCCGCCGGCGCGGTCGCATTGCCGGGCAGGTTGAGGCCGACGTCGATCCCGCCGGTGGCGCGTGGCGGGGCGTCGCCCATGGCAAGGCGCAGGTCGGACATGCGGCCGGTGTCGAAGCCTTGGCCGCTGGCGTTGGGCAGGAACACCTGCAGCCGCTGGCCCGTCGGGTTGACCACGTAGCCCTCGCGGTCGGCGCCGAAATTGCCGGCGCGCGAGTACGAGAGCCCGGCGCCGCCGGACAGGGTGAAGAAGCCTTCGCCGGTCAGCGCCATGTCCAGCGACTTGCCGGTGTAGTCGACGTTGCCCTGGCCGAACTGCTGCGCGACGCGCTGCAACCGGGTGCCGGCGCCGATGGCGTTGTTCGACAGGCCGTAGCCGGAGACCGCGAACACGTCGCCGAACTCGCCGCGCGACTGCTTGAAGCCGGTGCTGTTGGCGTTGGCGATGTTGTTGGAGGTGATGTTGAGGTCGGCCGAGGCCGCGTTCATGCCGCTCAGCGAGATGAGGAAACTCATGGTGTGCTCCTGGGAAAGTCCGGCGCGCGCGCGGACGGGCGGGCCGGCGGTCAGCCGATGCGATGGATCGCGGAGAGCGGCACGCCGCCCAGGCCCGCGAGGTTGAGGGACAGTCCGGTGGGTTCGATCGAGACGCTGTCCACGCGCGCGCTGGCGCGCACGGCGAGCAGGTCGGCGTCGATGGCCGACGGATCGCTGCCGCCGGTGACGGCGCGGAAGCTGTAGGTGCCGGCCGCGATCGCGTTGCCGGCCTCGTCGCGCCCGTCCCATTCGAAGGGCGTGGCGCCGGCGGACGTGGCCTCCACGGTCATGCGGCGCACGCGGTTGCCGTTGGCGTCGACCACGTCCAGGGTCACCGGCCCGGCCGAGCGCGCAGAGATCTCGCCGCGCAGCCCGGCGCCGGCGGCCAGGTCGACCGACTGGATGCCCACCAGCGCCTCGCGGCCCACCAGCGCGGCCGCGCGCAGGGTCTGGTCCGATTCCATCACGCTGGCCATCGCCGCCATCGCGCCCTGCATCCCCTCGATGCCCTGCACGGTGGAAAACTGCGCCAGCTGGCCGAGGAACTGGTTGTTGTCGAGCGGCTTGAGCGGGTCCTGGTTCTTGAGCTGCTCGGTCATCAGGTGCAGGAAATCGGCCTGGCCCAGCGCCGTGCTGCGCGGCGCCTGCTGCTGGCCGAGGCCGAGCGAGGCGTAGTCGGTGCCGTTGGCGATCGTGGTCATCGTGGATCCTCGGGGCGGGCGCGCACTCAGCGGCCCATGTTCAGGGTGGCCATGGCGAGTTCCTTGGCGCTGTTGAAGACCTCGACGTTGGCCTGGTAGCTGCGCGAGGCGGAAATGAGATCCACCATCTGCGCCACCGGGTCGATGTCGGGCGCGTACACGTAGCCCTCGGCGTCGGCCAGCGGATGGCCGGGTTCGTAGCGCTTGAGCGGCGCCGCGGTGCTGTCCTGCACGGTATCGACGCGCACGCCGGCCAGGGCCGGGTTGCCGTCGATCGGGGTGGCCGAGAACACCGGCTGCTTGGCGCGGAACACCTCGTCCGGGTTGCCGCTGACCGAATTGGCGTTGGCCAGGTTCGAGGCGATCGTGCTCAGGCGCACCGACTGCGCGTTCATCGCCGAGCCGGCGACGTCGAAGATCGGGAGGTTTCTCATGGGCGGGCTCCGTTCACGGCGCTCACTGGCCGGTGATCGCGGTCAGCATCGAACGCACCTTGGACTCGACGAACGACATCGAGGCCCGGTATTCGAGCGTGGCCTGGGCGTAGACCGCGTTCTCGCGGTCGCCGTCGACGGTGTTGCCGTCCAGGCTGGGCTGGGTGGAGATGCGGGCGTAGCGCGCCGCTTCGGCGGCGGTGGCGATGGCGTCGCCGCCCGCGGCGGTGGCGGGGTGCAGCGCGGACGCCAGCGCACTGTTGAAGTCGAGATCCTGGGCCTTGTAGCCCGGGGTGTCGGCGTTGGCGATGTTGGCGCTGAGCAATTGCAGGCGCTGCTCGCGCAGGGCGAGCGCGGTGCCGTGGATGCCTAGGAAATCGGACATGGAGCCCTCCGGGGGCGGATACGCCCTGGAAGGCAGGCAAGCGGCGTGCCAGCCGCGCCGCGGCGCCGGTCCCGCCGCCTAGCGCAGGGCGTTGACGCGCGCGGTCACGCGCTGCGCCAGCTCGCTTTCGGAGTACTTGGGCACGAAATCGTCGGCGCCCACGCGCTCGACCATGGCCTGGTTGAACACCCCCGACAGCGAGGTGTGCAGCAGCACGAACATCCCGCGCAGCGCCGGGTCGCGACGGATTTCCGTCGTCAGGGTGTAACCGTCCATCGCCGGCATCTCGATGTCGGAGATCACCAGTGCGTAGCGCTCGCCCGGCGGTTCGCCGTTGCGGGCCAACGCCTGCAGGTGGTCCAGGGCCTGGCGGCCGTCGGACAGCAGCACCGCCTCCAGCCCGAGCTGTTCGAGCACGGAGCGGATCTGGTTGCGGGCCACGCGCGAGTCGTCGACCACCAGCACCTCGCGCGGGCCGCCGGTCACCGGCAGCGGGCCGAGCGTGCCCAGGTCGCTGCCGCGCGGGGCCGATTCGGCCAGCACGCTTTCGACGTCGATCAGCTGGATCAGCTCGCCCTGGTGGCGGGCGACGCCGGTGAGGTAGTTGCAGTCGCCGCCCAGCTCGGGCGGCGGCTGGATGTGCTCGACCGCGATGTTGACGATGCGGTCCACCCCGGCCACCAGGAAGCCCTGCACCGAGCGGTTGAACTCGGTGACCACCAGGTAGTGCGGCTCGCCGGCGCCTTCGTCGTCGTGCCCGATCGCGCGCGCGAGGTCGAGCACCGGCACGCTGCGCCCGCGTACGTCGGCGGCGCCGGCGAAGGCCCGCGGCAGCTGCGGCAGGGTGAACAGCGGCGGCCGCTGCAGCACTTCCTTGACCTTGAATACGTTGACGCCAAAAAGCTGACGGCTGCCCAGCCGGAACAGCAGCAGCGCCAGCCGGTTGTGGCCGGCCAGTCGGGTGCGCTGGTCGATGCGGTCAAGCAGGTCCTGGCTCATGGAACAGGGTGTCGGCCGCGGCGGGCGGATCTTGAGGGCGTGCGGGCTTGTTGATTCCGGCCCCCCTGCCTTCTTCGGGGAAGCGTCCCGGGTCTCCGGATGGACGCCACGCCCCGGCGGCCGGGTGCCGCTTTTCCCTCGGTCAGGGCATCGTGCCCTGACTCGGGCGCGCGCCATCCATGGCGCGCCTGCCGCGGCACCCGACCACCGGGGCGCGGCTTGTCGGCCGTCACTGTCATGGCTCCGGTCAGCAGGGGCCTTGCGCTATGAGGAGCCGGACGTGCCTCGCCAAACTTGGGCTCCTGCCAGCGCCGGTGGACCAGTGGCAGGTGCTCCATTCGCAGCGCATTGGGGGACGGAGTGATGACGGATCAGCGGACCGAAGCTTGGAATTCGTCCGCATCACTGGGCGCAGCCTTGGTCAGCGAGGAATCGATGGCCGTGTCCGGGGGCGACCGCTAACCGCTCCCCTCCCGGTCGAGACTCCCGCGCGTCCTCGCATGTCTTGGTTGCGCGCCGTTCCGTCGTTGGACGAAGGCGGGGATCCCGCAGTCGCCAGGCCGCGGTACCGCGCAGGGAGGTGGTGCAAGCGGCACAGGGAGGTGCCGCGGCCGCGAGTGCGGACATGGACGTCTGCCCGAGCGGTGCGCCACCTCCCTGTGCGGTGCCGCGGCCCCGTCCGAAGCCGCAGCCGTCACCGCAGCGCCATTCACGGCGATCACGCCGTTCGCGGCGGCATGGTACTTGCAGCCTCTCCGGCGAAAGCCGATCCGCAGGAGTGACCATGCCCGCCGCCGATTCCCATTCGTCGCGTCAAGCCAGGCGCGCTGTCGCCTGGATCGCGATGGTGCTGCTGCTGGCGCTGGCCGGAGCGCTGAATCCGGCCTGGGGGCAGGAGATGCAGCCGCTGGATTCGATTTCCGAAGCGGCGATCGGCGCGCTCGGGGCCGGCGATGCGCAATCCGCCGAGGCGGTGCTGGCGCATTCGTTGCGGCTCAGGCGCTGCCAGCAGCCGCTGCAGGCCGTGGCCACGGGACCCACCACCGCCCAGGTTCGCTGCGACGACCAGCCCGGCTGGCGCCTGTACGTGCCGGTGCGCGTCCGCCGCGAGGCCGAAGTCGTGGTGCTGCGGTCCCCGGCCGCCGCCGGCGTGCCGATCACGGCCGAACAACTGGTCGTGCAGCGGCGCGACATCGGCGCCGAGGGCGGGGCCACGTTCGTCGACCCGGCGACCCTCGTCGGCCGCGTGCCCAGCCGGGCCATGGGCCCCGGCGTGGTCCCGACCGAGGACGACCTGTCGCTGGGCACCCCGCTGCGTCGTGGCGACCCGGTGATGCTGGTGTCGCGCACCGGCGGGGTCGAGGTACGGATGCCCGGGCGCGCGCTGGGACCGGCGCAGGCCGGGGGCCGGATCGGGGTGGAGAACGTGTCCTCGCGCCGGGTCCTGCGCGGGCGGCTGGTCGCCGAGGGCGTGGTCGAGCTGCTGCCGTGACCCTCGAAAAGCCAATGTGCGACCGGGTTCAAGTTCCTCCGGGGGGTGCCGTTACAGTGCTCGAACAGGCATCCCCAGGAGCACGCCATGACCCAGAAGATCGACGGCACCGGGCCGGTCGCGCGACCCCCCGAGGCGGCCAGCCGGCCGCTTCCCGCGGCGCGCGCAGGCGCCGAACGCAGCGCCCCCGTGGCCGCCGCCGAGAGCATCCGCCTCACCGGCGAGGCCGAAGGACTGCAGGCGCTGGAGCGCGAGCTCGGCACCGGCCCCGCCGGGATCGACCTTGCGCGCGTCAATGCGCTGCGGGCGGCGCTCGCCGACGGCAGCTACCAGATCGACGCGCAGGCGGTGGCGACCCGCATGCTGGATCTCGAGCGCCAGCTCGGGGGCTAGCATGAACGCCGCGGCCGCCACCGACCATCCGCTCGAAGCGCTGGAACGGGCGCTGGACGCCGAGCGCAGGGCCCTGCTGGAGAACGATGTCGATGCCCTCCTGGCATCGACGGCCGACAAGCTCAGCGCCCTGCGGCGCGCCGAGTCGGCGCAGCCCGGGGTGATCGCTGCCGAGCGCCTGGAGGCGTTGCGCCTGCAGAACCAGGCCAATGGCGTGCTGCTGTCGCGGCGCCGGCGCGAGGTGGGTTGGGCGCTGCGCCATATCGGCCGCGTCGAATCCACCGGCGTGTACGATTCGCGTGGACAGCCCGGCGCCAGACCCCAGGCGCGCTGTCTGGGAGTGGGATGAGCGCACAGGGTAACGACAGGAAAGACGGCGACACCGCACCGTCCGGCGACGGCGACATCCACTGGGCGTTCCGCACATCGGAGAATGCCGTGATCCTGCTCGACGGCGAGCGTCGGATTCTCCATGCCAATCCGTCCGCCCGGGCGCTGGCCGAGCGCGCACTGCCGGGCCAGGGCGCCGAGGAGCTGCTCGCGCTGCTGCCCGCGGGCGCCTGGGAACGGGCGCGCGACAGCGGCCGCTGGGCGGGCGAGGTCACCGTGCCGTCGGGCATCGTGCTGGAGATCGTGGTGCGCAACGGCCAGGGGATGGGCGACGGCATCGACCGCAACCTCGTGACCGTCGACGACGTCACCCAGCGCAACGCGCGCCAGGCGGAACTGCAGCAGCGCCACGACGAACTGCAGGCCGCGCACCACCGGCTCGCCGGTGCCCAGGAACAATTGCTGCAGTCGGAGAAGATGGCCTCCATCGGCCTGCTCGCCGCCGGAGTCGCGCACGAGATCAACAACCCGATCGGCTACGTGCACTCCAACCTGGGCACGCTGCACGAGTACATCGGTGCGCTGTTCGCGCTGATCGAGCGCCAGGACGCGGCGCTGCAGTCGCCGGATCCGGCGTCCGAGCGCGAAGACGTGCGTGTCCAGCGCGAGCGCCTGGACATCGATTTCATCCTCGGCGACCTGCCGAAGCTGATGGCCGAATCGCGCGAGGGGATCGAGCGCGTGACCAAGATCGTGCAGGACCTGAAGGAGTTCTCCTACCTCGGCCGCGGCGACCCGATGCGCCCGTCTGACCTGCACAAGGGCCTCGAGTCCACCCTCAACATCGTCTGGAACGACCTCAAGTACAAGGTGCGGGTGGAGAAGCACTACGGCGAACTGCCGCTGGTCGAATGCCACCTGTCGGAGATCAACCAGGTGCTGATGGGCCTGCTGATCAATGCCGGCCAGTCGATCGACAATCGCGGCACCATCGTCATCGCCACCGGCGCCGAGGATGGCGAGGCCTGGATCAGCATCGCCGACAACGGCTGCGGGATCCCCGCCGAGGCGCTGCCGCGCATCTTCGACCCGTTCTACACCAGCAAGCCGATCGGACGCGGCACCGGCCTGGGCCTGGCCATCGCCTACCGCATCGTGTCCAAGCACCACGGCCGCATCGAGGTCACCAGCGAGGTGGGCGTCGGCAGCACGTTCCGCGTGGTGCTGCCGGTGGTGCAGCCGGCCGCCGCCGACACGCAGGATCAATAGCCGGGATAGGCGCCGTCGGCGTGCCGCTCGTGCGAGCGGAAGGCGGCCTCGATGTGGCCGCGCAGTTCGTCGTCGTTCCAGGGCTTGGTCAGGAAGCGGTAGATCGCGCCGCGATTGATCGCCTCGGTGATCGTGGCCAGGTCGGTGTAGCCCGACAGCACCATGCGCACGGTATCCGGGTACAGGTCGCGCACCTTGGCCAGGAACTCGGTGCCGCTCATGTCGGGCATGCGCTGGTCGGAGACGATGACCTGCACGCTGTTGCTGGCCAGCAGGTCGAAGGCCTCGCGCACGCTGTTGGCGGTCAGCACCTTGTAGCCGTCGCGGCGGAACAGCCGTACCAGCGAGCGCAGCACGTTGTCCTCGTCGTCGAGCAGCAGCAGGGTGCGCTCGGGGTGGGTGTCGGCGAACGCCGAGGGCAGCAGGAACCGGCGCTGCACCAGCGGATCGAGCACTTCCGCGGGAAGCGGCGGGCTGAACAGGTGGCCGAGGAAGAAGTCGCAGTGGTTGCGGCGCAGGAAGCCCAGTTCGGCCTCGGTCTCCACGCCCTTGGCGGTGAGCTTCATGCCCAGGCGATGGCCCATGGCGATGATGCCGCGCACGATCGCGGCGCTGCGCGGGTCGCTGGCGACGTTGCGGATGAAGCTGCGCCCGATCTGCAGCCGGTCCAGCGGGTACTGCGCCAGCGCCGCGAAGCTCAGGCCGCCCTTGCCGAAGTCCTGCACCGTCAGCGTGGCGCCCAGGGCGCGCAGCCCGCTGAGCGTGTCGTGGATGCGATGGGCATCCAGCGCCAGCGCGCTTTCCGGCAGTTCGAACTCCAGCGAGGCCGCCCGCAACTGGTGCCGGTGCAGGCGTTCGCCGATGGTGTCGAGGCAGTCGGCGCGCGCCAGCAGCATGCCGTCGAGGTGCACCGACAAGGCCAGGTAGTCGAGGCCGCGCTCGCGCCAGGCGACCAGCTGTTGCATCGCCGCGTCGATCACCCACAGCCCCAGCCGGCTCGACAGCCCGGCGCGCTCGACCCTGCCCAGGAAGCGGTTCGGCCGCAACAGGCCGTTGTGGCTCGAGTCCCAGCGCAGCAGCGCGCTGAAGCCGATCAGCCCGCCGTCCTGGGCCGCGACCTGCGGCTGGAAGTACAGGCGCATCTCGCCATTGTCGAGCGCCTCGACGAAACGGTCGGCGAAGCCGCCCTCGGACGCGGCCTTGGCCGGCGTCGCCGAATACAGGCCGACGTTGTTGTGGCCGGCGCGCTTGCTCTCGCGCAGAGCGCGCTCGGCGCTGGCCAGCAGCGCCGCGGCGTCGGCGCAGTGGTCGGGAAACACCGCGATGCCGATCGAGACCGTCACCGGCAGCGTGAACGGGGGGATCGACAGCGGCCCCTCCAGCGCATCGCGGAACAGTTCGGCCAGCGCCTCGCCGTTCGGCTCGCCTTCGCGATAGGCGATGCAGGCGATGAACTCGTCGCTGGACAGGCGCCACAGCGAGGCCGCCTGCGGCATCGCCTTGCGCAGCCGTTGCGCGACCGCAGCCAGCACCTGGTCGCCGACCGCCTCGCTCATGTTGACGTTGACCAGCTGCAGCATGTCGATATCGACGTGCAGCAGGGCCACGCTGCGGCGGCTGGCGCGTGCCGCGGCCAGTACAGCCGGGAGGCTGGGTCCGCCGGCGCCGAGCCGGTACAGCGAGGTCACCTGATCGACCGGGACGCCGCTGGGTTCGTGATAGCCGACATTCATGGTGGAAGGGTATCCCGTCGATGCGGCCGCTTATCGCGTCGCGTCGTGCGCGTGCGCCCTATCGCGACCCCGGTCCCGTATTCGCCTTGCTGCGCGGTCGATCGGGAGGCGCATGCCGGTGATCGGGATGGCGTGGACCGTTCTGCCGGACGTCAGTCGGAAACGGCGGAGGGTGAGCGTCGTGTCCGCCTTCGTCGGCCCCGGCGGCGGCGTCCAGCGCTGCCCAGCCGGTGCAAGTTGCACTATATTGGTGCAATGTCGCCGCCGCTCGTCTTCGATCCCGCCCTCGACGCACTGGTCACGCCGGTGCTGCGGGCCGACCGCCACGGCCGGGTCACGCTCTGCAACCAGGCGTTCGCACGCTGGCTGGGGGTCAGCCAGAAACGGCTGCCCGACCAGCCGCTGGTGGCGCTGGAGGCCGAGGGCGACAGCCTGCGCCAGGCGCTGCAGGTGATGGACGACGCCGACGGGCCGCGCCGGTTGCGCCGGGTGGCGCTGGCGTTCCTCGGCGGCGAACCGCGCTTCGCCGACGTCTGGCTGACCCGCGAGGCCGACGGCGGCACCCTGCTCGAGGCGCATCCGGTCGACGAGTTCCCCGGCGAGGATCCGACGCGGGCGCTGCCGCTGGCGCTGTCGGCCGCGCTCAAGGGCTTGGCGCACGAGCTGCGCAATCCGCTGGCCGGCCTCAAGGGGGCGGCGCAGCTGCTCGGGCGTCGCGCCGCCGATCCGGACTCGCGCGAGCTGGTCGCGCTGATCGGCGCCGAGGTGCAGCGGCTGACCCAGCTCGTGGACCAGCTGATGTCGCCGGCGCCGCCGCAGCCGCACCAGCCGCTCAATATCCACGGCGTACTCGAGCAGGTGGTGCGGCTGGCCGAACAGGAAGCCGGCTGGGCCGTGCGCCTGGTGCGCGACTACGACCCCAGCCTGCCGCCGCTGCACGGCGACCCGGACCGCCTCACCCAGGCGGTCTGGAACCTGGTGCGCAATGCAATCCAGGCCGGCGCGGCCAACGTCAGCCTGCGCACGCGCGCCGAGTTCGGGGTGCGCATCGGCGAGCAGGTGCATCCGCTGGCGCTGCGCATGGAGATCGGCGACGACGGTCGCGGCGTGCCCGAGGCGCTGGCCGAACAGATCTTCCTGCCGCTGGTGTCGGGACGCGCCGACGGCAGCGGCCTGGGCCTGGCGATGGCGCAGCAGGTGGCGCGCGAACATCGCGGTTCGCTGGCCTATCGCTCGCGGCCGGGCCATACCGTGTTCACGCTGCTGCTGCCGCTCTCCGAAGACGATGGCCATGCCGCAGCCGGCCCTGCCGCGACGGAGACGACGCCATGAGGAGGATCGATGTCGGATGAGGGTGCTTCGGTGTGGGTGGTCGACGACGACCGCTCGGTGCGCTTCGTGCTCGCGACCGCGCTCAGCGACGCGGGCTACCAGGTCTCGGGCTTCGATTCGGCGCAGGCCGCGCTCGACGCGCTCAGGTCGCGGCCGGCGCCGCAGCTGCTGTTCACCGACGTGCGCATGCCCGGCGACGACGGCCTGCAGTTGCTGGAGAAGATCAAGCAGGCGCATCCCCAGTTGCCGGTGGTGGTGATGTCGGCCTACACCGACGTGGCCAGCACCGCCGGTGCGTTCCGCGGCGGCGCGCACGAATTCCTGTCCAAGCCCTTCGACCTCGACGAGGCGGTGGAACTGGCCGCGCGGGTGCTCGGCGAACGCGCGGAGGCGGGCGCGGAAGCCGCGCCGGAGGTCGAGCCGGCGGGCGACGTGCTGGTCGGCGATTCGCCGGCGATGCGCCAGCTGTTCCGTGCGATCGGGCGCCTGGCGCAGGCGCCGCTGACGGTGCTGATCACCGGCGAGACCGGTACCGGCAAGGAACTGGTGGCGCGCGCGCTGCATCGCGAATCGCCGCGCGCGCGGCAGCCGTTCGTCGCCCTCAACACCGCCGCGATCCCGGCCGAACTGCTGGAAAGCGAACTGTTCGGGCACGAGGCCGGCGCGTTCACCGGCGCGGCCCGTCGCCATATCGGCCGCTTCGAGCAGGCCCACGGCGGCACCCTGTTCCTCGACGAGATCGGCGACATGCCGGCCTCGCTGCAGACCCGGCTGCTGCGGGTGCTGGCCGAGGGCGAGTTCTTCCGCGTCGGCGGGCGCGAGCTGATCCGGGTCGACGTGCGCGTGATCGCCGCCACCCACCAGGACCTGGAAACGCTGGTCCAGGAAGGCCGCTTCCGCGCCGACCTGCTGCACCGGCTGGACGTGGTGCGCCTGCGCCTGCCGCCGCTGCGCGAGCGCCGCGGCGACGTGCCGGCCCTCGCGGAGCGCTTCCTGCACGAGGCCGCGGAGAAGTTCGTCGCGCCGCCCAAGCGTTTCGGCAAGGCCGCGCTCGAGCGCCTGCTGCAGCACGGCTGGCCGGGCAACGTACGCGAGCTCGAAAACCTGTGCTGGCGGCTCGCCGCGCTGGCGCCGGCCGACACCATCACCAGCTCCGACCTCGACGGCATGCTGCAGGCCGGCGACCAGGCCAGCGCCGACTGGGACGGCGTGCTCAAGGCCTGGGCGCGCGAACAGCTGGCCGCCGGCACGGCCGATCTGCACGCCCGCGCCCGCGAGCGCTTCGACCACGCCCTGCTGGAGGCCGCACTGGAGCACACCGGCGGCCGCCGCACCGAAGCCGCGACCCGGCTCGGGCTCGGCCGCAACACCGTCACCCGCAAGCTCGGTGCCAGCCGGCGGCCGCGCCGCGGCTGAGCGACGCCCCTTCACCGTGCCCGGATAAGCGCAGCGCACCCGGGTCTGCAATCCGGCCCGGTGCGTCGTGACGTCGCCCGGACACAGACATAACGGATCGTGACCGGGGGACGGCATCGACCTTCCCGCGTAGCCCGGGTAAGCGAAGCGCACCCGGGACGGGCGGCAGCTCCCGGGTGCGCTTCGCTTACCCGGGCTACGCCACCGCCCGTCCACACGTGCGACCATCGCAACCCGATCAGGCCCGCATGTCCGCAAATGCGCCGTGCGTCCGCGACCACGGGCACTCGTAGAGAAACCTGCATCCAGCCAAACCGTCGCCACGCCGCGCGCCTTGGCCGGCCTCGGATTCCCGGCTACGCTCGAACGCCCACGCATTGCGTGCCCGACGCCGCGAAATCCGCGCGTCCCGGGCCGACCGACGCCCCCATGCCCGACACCATCCACGCGACGTCCGCTCGATCCCTTTCCGCCGCGCTCGCGATGGCCGCTGCGCTGCTGCTGTCCGCGTGCGCGTCCGCGCCGCGCTCCGCGGCGGGGCCCACGCCTGCGTCGGCCCCGCCGCCGCCACGCCAGATCGCGCAGACCGGCACCGTGTCCAGGGCGGTCGCGAACCTCGCCTCGGCTTCCGGCAGCCTGGTCAGCGGGCGCATGCTGCTCACCCAGGCCGAGGAGGGAGTGCGCGTGCGCGGCCAGGTCGGGGGGCTGGTGCGCAACGGCGCGCACGGGCTGCAGGTGCACGAACGCGGCGACTGCAGCGCGGTCGATGCGCGCAGCGCCGGCCGCTACCACGATCCGATGGCCGGTGCGCGCCAGGATGGCGCGGTCGGCGCCGCGCCCGGGCGCATCGTCGCCGGCCCCGACGGCGTGGCCACGGTCGACCTGCTGGTGCGCGGCGCGGTGCTCGGCGGCGGTGCCGACAACGACATCCTGCGCCGCTCGCTGCTGGTGCTCGGCGCCACCCCGGGCGCGATCAGCGCGCGCGTGGCCTGCGGCGTCATCACCGCGGGTGAATGACGCGGCGACTAGGCTGCGGACCCTCCACCCCCCCGAGGAGACGCATCCCATGCGCAAGGCACCGTTGCTGATCCTGCCCGCCGTCCTGTGGCTTGCAGCCTGCCAGCCGCAGGTCCCGGCCGAGGACGCCACCGCGTCGCCCGAACCGGCCGTGCCGATGGCCGAGGGCGTCGAGGCCACCGACACCACCGCGCCCGGCGAGATCCACAACATCGTCTCGACCACCGCCACCGCCACGCTCGCGCCGACCGAGGGCAACGAGGTCGCCGGACGCCTGCAGTTCGCCATCGTCGACGGCGGCATCCGCGTCACCGGCGAGGTCACCGGCCTCGCGCCCGGGAGCGAGCATGGCTTCCACGTCCATGAAACCGGCGATTGCAGCGCACCGGACGGCAGCAGCGCCGGCGGCCACTTCAACCCGGCCTCCACCGCGCACGGCCGCGTCGGCGAAGGCGAGCACCATGCCGGGGACAGCGACAACATCGTCGCCAACGACCAGGGCGTGGCCACGGTCGACACCCTGTTGCGCGGCGCGACCCTCGGCGACGGCGAGTCCACCGAGGTCATCGGCCGTGGCGTGATCGTGCATGCCGATCCCGACGACTACGCCACCCAGCCCACCGGCAACGCCGGCGCGCGCCTGGCCTGCGGCGTGATCGTCGGGACCTGACGCGACCGGGCGATTCGCTTCCGTAGCAGCGCTTCGGACGCGCCGTCCCCGTTCGCCGGACCGCATGGCCGGCCCTGTCGCGGCTGAAGCCGCTCCTACAGGTCGACGGCGTCCACGTCGGCGGCGGCATCGACGAAGGTGACGTCGATGCCGTGCGCGCCCAGCACGGCGGCGAACTGCCGCTGGCGCGCCTCGAACCCGGCGAACAGCCGCCGCAGCCGGTCCTCGTCGTCGCTGCCGGGGCAATGGCGCGCGCGCCATGCCGCGGGCGCGAACAGCGCCATCCGCACTTCGCCAGCGGCATAGCGCGCGAGCGGCTCGGGTGGCGCGTCGAGGATCGCCTCACGCTGCGGCGAGAGCAGCGCGGTCTCGATCAGCGGCCATAGCGGGGCGAGCCCCAGGTGCTCGTACTGCAGCGCGACCATCGCCGCGAGGTCGTGCACGGTCAGGCAGCGCGCATGCTCGATCCGCGCACCGAACGCGTCCTGCAGCAGCAGCGCGGTGTCGGCTTGCGCCATGCCGCTGTCCAGCAGCCGCGCCTCGAACGCCTCGCCCACGGCCTGCGCCACGTCGGGATCGCCGTGCAGCAGGAACGGCAGCACCCGCAGGCTGCCCCCGCGCAGGGTCGGATCGGCGACCAGCGGCAGCGGGATGGCGCCCATGGCGTCGGCGCCGAAGGCGATCAGGCGCGGTGTAGCATCGCCACCGGGCGCGCGCTGCCGCAGTTCGAGCAAGCGCCGATGCAACGGCCAGCCCGGGCGCAGCGCCTCGGCCGGATCGAAGTGCGCCGCGGCCAGGCACAGGTCGAGCGCACGGACCTGCGGTTCCAGCGTGGCGAGGTCGCGGCCCAGCAACGCCACCAAGCGGGCGGCGTCGGCCTGGGGCAGTGCATCGCGCGCAGGCGCGCTGCCCGGCGAGAGTTCCAGCGCGAGCACGCCGGCGACGTTGCCCGCGGGCGGCGCCGCGGCGGTGTGATGCTCGTTCATCGGGCCATTCGCAGCGGTACGTTAGACTCGCGATTATGCCCGTCGTGCGTGACGGGTCCGCTCCGAACGAGGTTCCCGCGATGCTGCAAGGTCGTCCCGTCGCCGTGCTGGGTGGCGTCCGCATTCCGTTCTGCCGCCAGAACACCGCCTATTCGGACGTGGGCAACCTCGGCATGTCGGTGCGCACCCTCGGCGCCCTGGTCGAGAAGTTCGGCCTGCACGGGCAGCAGCTCGGCGAAGTGGCGATGGGCGCGGTGATCAAGCACAGCAGCGACTGGAACCTGGGCCGCGAGGCCGCGCTGTCCTCCGGGCTGTCCGCGCTCACCCCGGGCATCACCCTGCAGCGCGCCTGCGGCACCTCGCTCGACAGCATCAACCTGATCGCGACCAAGATCGCCACCGGCCAGATCGAGTGCGGCATCGGCGGCGGCTCGGACACCACCTCCGACGTGCCGATCGTCTACGGCAAGTCGCTGCGCCGGCGCCTGCTCGCCGCCAACGCGGCGAAGACCACGAAGGACAAGATCGCTGCGTTCAAGGGCTTCCGCCTGCGCGAACTGAAGCCCGACTTCCCCGGCGTGGCCGAGCCGCGCACCGGCAAGTCGATGGGCGAGCATTGCGAGGACATGGCCAAGGAATGGGCCATCTCGCGCGATTCGCAGGACGAACTGGCGGTGGCGTCGCACCACAAGCTGGCCGCGGCCTACGAGCGCGGCTTCTTCGACGACCTGGTGGTGAGCTTCCGCGGCGTCGCGCGCGACAACATCCTGCGGCCCGACACCTCGCTCGAGAAGCTGGCCACGCTCAAGCCCGCGTTCGACAAGACCTCCGGCCGCGGCACCCTGACCGCGGCGAACTCCACCCCGCTCACCGACGGCGCCGCCGCCTGCCTGCTGGCGAGCGAGGACTGGGCGGCCGCGCACGGGCACGAGGTGCTGTGCCGGATCCGCGACGTGCAGGTGGCCGCGGTCGACTTCGTGCACGGCGAGGGCCTGCTGATGGCACCGACCGTGGCGGTGGCCGAGATGCTCGCGCGCAACCATCTCACGCTGCAGGACTTCGACTTCTACGAGATCCACGAGGCCTTCGCCGCGCAGGTGCTGTGCACCCTGCGCGCGTGGGAGAGCGAGGACTACTGCCGCAGCCGCCTGCACCTGGACGCGCCGCTGGGCCGGATCGACCCGGCGAGGATCAACCCGCTCGGCTCCTCGCTCGCCACCGGCCATCCGTTCGCCGCCACCGGCGCGCGCATCGTCGCCACCGCGGCCAGGCAGCTGAAGGAACGTGGCGGCGGCCGTGCGCTGATCTCGATCTGCACCGCCGGCGGCATGGGCGTGGTGGCGATCCTGGAGCGCTGAACGATGCGCGCGGACAGGTTGTTCGGCGCAGTGTCCGTTGCCGCCATCCTGGCGCTGGCCGTGCCGCGCGCGGAGGCGCTCACGATCCTGACGCAGGAATTCACCTGCCCGATCGGTGGTGAGGTGTTCTCGCAGTCGATGGCGGGATCGGGCACCCAGTTCGGCCAGGATTTCGACTTGCGGCCCTACGGCCCCACGGCGGCACCCTGGCCGCTCCCGGTCTGTCCCGGCAACGGATTCGTGATGTTCAAGGACGAGTTCTCTGCCGGCGAACTGCAACGGTTGGCCGCCTACGTCGAAGGCGCGCGATACCGCGGGATGGTCGCCGAGGACGAGGCCTCGTACTTCCGGGCTGCGGCATTGATGGAGCGACTCGGCATGCCGGTCGCGGAACGGGCCGATGCGCTGCTCAAGGCGACATGGCAGGCGGGCACGGACGCCGCGCGCTACCGGCGCTATGCCGCCGCCGCACTTGCCGCGCACGAACAGTCTTGCGGACAGTCGCAGGCCGACGGGCCCGGTGAGGAAGGCCTGCAGTGCCGGATGCTGATCGGCGAACTGCAGCGGCGCCTGGGACGTTTCGATGCTGCCGCGGCGACGTTCGCGCGGGCACGCATCGCCCACGCAGCCATCGACTTCGAGTCTGAGTGGTTGCGCGGCTATCTCCTGCATGTCCTCGATGCGCAGGATGCCCTGGTCGCCGCGCGCTCGACCGCATCGTCGCGCCTGCCGCCGGACGTCGTGGAGTCGTTGCGCCCGCTGCGTTGAAGTCGCGCCGCAGCCCGGCGCGCTCCGAATGTCGTGCCGGCTGCTCGGCATGTAGGCCGCGACCGGGACGGCGCCGGTAGAATATCGCCATGTCCCTCCTCCAGATCCAGCGGGTCGACTTCAGCGTCGGCGGTCCGCTCCTGCTCGAACACGTCGACTTGGCCATCGAACCCGGCGAACGTGTCTGCATCGTCGGCCGCAACGGCGCCGGCAAGTCCACGCTGATGCGATTGATGGCCGGCGAACTACGCCCCGACGACGGCGAGATCCGGGTGCAGGGCGGGGTGGTGGTCGCGCGCATGGCGCAGGAAGTGCCGCAGGACACGCAGGGCACGGTGTTCGACGTGGTAGCACTCGGCCTGGGCGATCTCGGCCGACTGCTCGCGCGCTATCACCATGCGCTGCACGACGGCGACATGGCGGCGATGGGCGAGGCGCAGGCGCAGATCGAGGCGCAGCACGGCTGGGACCTGGACAGCCGGGTGCAGCAGGTGCTGGCGCGGCTGGAACTGCCGGAGGAGACCGACTTCGGCGCGCTGTCGGGTGGCATGAAGCGCCGCGTGCTGCTGGCGCAGGCGCTGGTGCGCAACCCCGACATCCTGCTGCTGGACGAGCCCACCAACCACCTCGACATCGAGGCGATCGCCTGGCTCGAGGGCTTCCTCAAGTCGTTCGGCGGCAGCATCGTCTTCGTCACCCACGACCGCAGCTTCCTGCGCGCGCTGGCCACGCGCATCGTCGAGATCGACCGCGGCCGCGTCACCAGCTGGCCGGGCGACTACGACAACTACCTGCGCCGGCGCGAGGAGCGGTTGCACGCCGAGGCACAGGAGAACGCGCGCTTCGACAAGCTGCTGGCGCAGGAGGAAGTCTGGATCCGCCAGGGCATCAAGGCGCGCCGCACCCGCAACGAGGGCCGCGTGACCGCGCTCAAGGCGATGCGCCGCGAGCGCGCGCAGCGGCGCGAACTGGCCGGCAACGTGAAGATGGAGGTCGCCAGTGCGCGCAACTCCGGCAAGAAGGTGATCGAGGCCAGCCACGTCACCCAGGCCTACGACGGGCGCGTGCTGCTGGACGATGTTTCCACCACCATCCTGCGCGGCGACCGCATCGGCATCATCGGCCCGAACGGCTCCGGCAAGTCGACGCTGCTCAAGATCCTGCTGGGCGAACTGGTGCCGCAGCAGGGTGAGGTGAAGCTGGGCACGGGCCTGCAGATCGCCTATTTCGACCAGCATCGCAGCCAGCTCGACGACAGCCGCAATGCGCTGGAGAACGTCGCCGAAGGCCGGGACTTCATCGAGGTCAACGGCAGCCGCAGGCACGTGGTGGGCTACCTGCAGGATTTCCTGTTCACGCCCGAGCGCGCACGCGCGCCGATCACGCGGCTGTCGGGCGGCGAGCGCAACCGGCTGCTGCTGGCGCGCCTGTTCGCGCAGCCGTCGAACCTGCTGGTGATGGACGAGCCGACCAACGACCTCGACGTCGAAACGCTGGAACTGCTCGAGGAACTGCTCGGCGACTATCCGGGCACCCTGCTGCTGGTCAGCCACGACCGCGATTTCCTCGACAACGTGGTGACCAGCGCGCTGGTGCTGGAGGGCGAAGGGCGGCTGGGCGAGTATGTCGGCGGCTACTCGGACTGGCTCCGACAGCGGCCGTCGGCTGCGACGCAGGCCGTGGCCGCGGCCACGACAGTCGAGGCGTCGGCCGTAGCGTCCACGCCATCCGCCGCGGCGACCCCGCCAAAACGCAAGCTCGGCTACAAGCAGGCGCGCGAACTCGAACAGCTCCCGGCGCGCATCGAACAGCTCGAAACCGACATCGCAGCGCGCACCGCGGCGATGGCCCAGCCCGCGTTCTTCCAGCAGGAAGGTGGCGCGATCACCGCCGCCAACCTCGCGCTGGCGCAACTGCAGGCCGAGCTCGAGGCCGCCTACGCGCGCTGGGCGGAACTCGAGGCAAGCTGAGGTGGTGCCGGCCGCATCATTCGCGTAGCCCGGATAAGCGCAACGCATCCGGGGCTCCGCGGACTCCCCGGATGCGCTGCGCTTATCCGGGCTACGAAGCTGCAGTCCGAACTCGAGGCTGCCTACGCGCGCTGGGCGGAACTCGAGGCAAGCTGAGGTGGTGCCGGCCGCATCATTCGCGTAGCCCGGATAAGCGCAAGCGCATCCGGGGCTCCGCGGACTCCCCGGATGCGCTGCGCTTATCCGGGCTACGAAGCTGCAGTCCGAACTCGAGGCTGCCTACGCGCGCTGGGCGGAGCTCGAGGCAAGCTGAGGTGGTGCCGGCCGCATCGTTCGCGTAGCCCGGATAAGCGCAGCGCATCCGGGATCCTCGCGGCCTACCCGGATGCGCTGCGCTTTCCCGGGCGACGGTATACGGCGGCCTCCGCCGCTACGAGGGGGACGCGTCGAACAGCGCGACCGCGATGGCCGCGGCGCTCGCCGCCAGCAATCCGATCATGATGCGCATGCCGAACGCCCTGCCGCCGCTGACGAAGGCGACCACCGATTTGGCGATCGAGCTGGCGGCGATCAGTCCGACCACCGCCCACTGCGCCTGGCGTGCGTCGATGGTGCCGTCGCGGAACAGCGTGGCCACGGTCGCGGTGGCGGCCTGCAGCTCCGCGAGCGCGGTCAGGAACGCCGTGGCCAGCGCCGCATTCGGCCCCAGCCAGTGCCCGGCGACGTGGGAGACCACCAGCACGCCGGCGATGAGCGCGGCCAGGCCGATCGCGTGGCCGATGCGGAACATGCGCGTTTCGGCGGAGGGCGGCGGCGCTTCGGTCCGGCCGTTGCGGCGGACGCCGAGCAGCGCACCGACGAGCAGCACCGCGGCGGTTGCGGCCAGGACCAGGGCGACGACCGGGAGCAGCGCGGGGGCGACCGCGAGCAGGATCGGCACGAACAGGCTGAGCGAGGCGAGGTTGGCCAGCAACGTCGCGCCGATCGCCGCATGCAGCTGCGCCGGTTCGGCCTTCGCGCGCTGGCCGAAGCCGGCGGTGGCCGCTGTGGAGGAGACGTAGCCGGAGAAGAACCCCGACAGCAGCAGGCCCCAGCGGCTGCCGATGACGCGCAGCGCGACATGGCCGAGCGCGCCGACCGCCATCACCAGCACCACCAGCTTCCAGACCGTGGCCAGGTTGAGCGCGCCATAGGGACCGATCGGCTCGTCCGGCAACAGCGGCAGCACGATCAGCGCGAACGCGAGCAGCACCAGGCCGTCGGCGATCTCCCGGTTGCTGATCACCTCGCGGCTGAAGTGGTGCAGGCGCGCCTTGGCCTGGATCAGGATCGCGACCAGCACCGCCAGCATGCCCGCGGCGCCCGGTTCGTGCATCGCCAGGCCGCCGAGCAGGCAACTGCACAGCAGCGCGACCTCGGCGGTGATGCCGGTATCGGTCTGGCTGGTGCGTAGGTAGCTCAGCGCGGTGAAGATGCCCGCGAGCAACAGGACGGCAATGAAGGCAGGCAGCCCGATCCACAGTGCGATCGCCCCCGCCAGCGCCACCAGCGTGTGCGTGCGCAGACCCGCGGCGATCGCCGGGTCGTCCTCCTTGCGGCGTTCGTAGAGCAGGCCGATCAGCAGGCCCGCGCCGAGCGCGGTGGTCAGGGACAGCAGCGGCAGGTCGGCGGCATCGGGCATCGCGGCACTATGCCACGCGAGTTCGCGGCATCCGGGTGGCGTCGCGTCGCGGGCGCGCTGACGCACGGTGGCCCGGCGCGGCCACGGTTGCGGTGCACGCCTCCCGATTCATCGCTGCCCGCCGTTCTGCGATGAGGAACCTGCGATGAGGCACGTGCCAGCGGGAGACGCGCCCTTGCCCGCCATGCTCGATCAACCCCGCAGCCTCGGCACGCCATGTTCGTCGCGGTCCTCGAACACCGCCTCGTCCGCGATCTGCTGGTGCAGCTCGCGCGCCGGCAGCGGCGTCACCGCTTCGCCGCGCCCGGCGGCGAGCGCATTGGCATGGCACTGGCGTGCCCGGGCGTCGTCGCCGGCTGCGGCATAGCCGTGGCCCAGGGCCTCCCAGACGTCCGCGCCCCCGCCCTGTGCCAGTGCGCGGTGCAGGTACGCCTCGGCCTGTGGCCAGTCGCCACTGGCCTGCGACAACCGCGCCAGCGTCAGCAGCAGCGCCGGGCTGGCCGGGTGTGCGTTGAGCCAGGCCGCCGACTGCGCGCGACGGTGCTCGATGCGACCGACCGGCAACAGACCGTAGCGGGTGGCCAGCGCCTCGTCCCAGCGCGTGTCGAGCGCGTGCTCGATGCTGCCGGTCGCGGCCTCTTCCCAGCCGAACGCGGCGGCGCGCGCGGCATAGGCGCCGACCACGGCCGGTTCGGCCTTCAATGCCTTGGGCAGCGCGTCCCAGCGCTCGGCCAGCGCGTTGGCATCCGCCGCCTCGCGCAACGAAGCTTCGGCCCAGACCAGCTCGCGTTCGGCGAGCACCGCCTCGGGCCAGGCATGCTGCTGGCGCAACGCGCCGAGCAGCCCCCAGGCCTGCGCCGCCTGGCCGCTGCTGCCCAGTGCCTCGGCACGCAAGGCCAGTCCCCGCGGCGGCAGCGGCTGCGCCGCCGGCGCGTCGAGCGCGACCAGCGCATCGGTCGGGCGCTGGTCGCGTAGCGCTAGTTCGGCCGACGCGATCGCGCGCGAGGCGGGGTGGCGCTCGTCGAATGCCTCCAGGTGCGCGCGCGCGGCGGCCGCGTCCCCGCGCGCCAGTGCGGCCTCGGCCGCGCCGATGCGGGCGGCCGCCTCCACTCGTTCGTCTTCGGCGGCCTGCGCCAGCAGCTTTTCCGCGCGCGTCCAGTGGCCCTGGTGCAGGGCGTCGAAGCCGTCGCCGACGCGGGTGCGCGCCTGGGTGTCGCGATGCCTGCCCCAGGCGCGGAACGGCAGCGACAGCAGCGCCCACAGCAGCCACAGCGCGAACGCGGCGGCGAACAACAGCGCCGCCCCCACCAGAACGGTGGTGGTGTAGTCGTAGCCGCGCCAGCGCACCAGCACGTATCCCGGGTCCTGCGACAGCAGCAGTTGCGCGACCAGGGCGCCGGCCAGGGCCAGCACCAGCCACAGCAGCAGGTTGCGGAACAGGTTCATCGTGGGCTCCTTCTATCGGTTGGGCCCATCGGCCCGCGCCCCAGCCTCGCGCGGACGGCGTTGAGGCCGTGTGCAGTGCCTGAACGGTCGCTCAGCGGGCGCTGCGCTGCCGCCGCAACTGGACGAGCGTCGAGCCGAGCGCGGGCAGTTCGACCGTCAGCGGGCGCTCGCGCAGCGCCTGCAGCGCCCGACGCTGGCGCACGCGCTCGGCCGAGTCGGGCCACAGCCGCAGCAGCCAGCCGTCGGCGCGGGCCAGCGCCGCACGATAGCCGGCCTCGTCGCGACGCTCGATCGCGGCCTGGGCCAGGGTCAGCTCCAGCTGCAGCGCGGCCAGGCCGGCGGCGCGATCGGCCGGATCGACCGCGACCGCAGCCGCGCTGGGCCGCACGTCGACGACCTTCGAGAACGCGCGCTCCCACCACGCGGGGGCGGGGTCGGCAGCCGGCGCCTGCCGCGGCAGCGCGGGCAGGGCGGCGGCGAACGCCTCGAGGCGGCCCGCCGCGAGCGCCTTCGGATCCTCGCCCAGGGCCTCCAGCGCGGCGCGCTCCTGTGCCAGCGCCTGGCGCAGATCGAGCCAGGCCGGATCCGCCACGCCATCGAGCAGTTGCGCGGCCAGGGCGTAGGCGCGGCGGGCGCCGTCGGCGTCGCCCGCGAGCTGCAGCCGCTGCTGGCCCTGCGCCAGCAGCAGTTCCACTTCGTCCAGGCGCAGCGCCTGCGCGGCGTTGCGCTCGGGGTCGGCGAGGCGCTGCACGCTCTCCTCGAGCAAGGCCGCGCGCTGGCCCAGGCCGATCAGTTCCTCGCGCAGCAGGCGATTGGTCGCCTCGGCCTGTTGCAGCCGCGCGGTCTGCGCGCGCTGGTCGCGACGCAGCGATGCGACGCGCTCCTCCAGAGATTCGATGCGCTGGCGATCGGCCTGCGCAGCCTGCGTCCGCGCGTCCAGGGTCGCGTTCCAGCGCTGCCAGCCGACGAATCCGACCGGCACCAGCACCAGCAGCGCGAGCACCAGCAGCCACGCGAGGTTGGCGCCGCGTCGTCTGCGTGGCGGGGCGGGGGCAGGGAGGTCGCTCATCGACGCGGCGGGCGGTGCGGTGCGGGGATGCTATCCGATGCCCTAGAACGTCGCGCAGGGGCGAGACCGGCCGCGGCCAGCAGCGAGCGCGGTCGCGCATCGGCGGCGACCCGCACGTCGGCGAAGCCCGATGTGCGCGCCAGCTGCGCCAGCCGTTCGCTGGCGGCGAGCACGCGGGCGCGCCCGAGTCGTGGCAGCAGGTCGGCGGGCAGCGCATCGAGGGTCATTCGCAGCGCCTCGCCGCTGCTCAGCGCCAGGCACAAGGGGGCATCGAGCGAACGCAGGCGCGCCAGGGCCCGTGGGGTCGGCGTTACGGGAATGCGCGTGTACACCTCTGCGCGGAAGATGCGCGCTCCGCGTTGCGCCAACGCGGGCGCGATCAGGTCGCGTCCGCCCGGCGCGGTGACCAGCCCGACGCGGCGCCCGCGCACCGTGCCCAGCGCGGGCAGCGCCAACAGACCCTCGCTGTCCATGCGCTCGGGTGCGGCGACGTCGGCGACCCCGGCGCGATGCAGCGCGGAGGCCGTGCCCGCGCCCACTGCCAGCCAGGCCTGTCCGCGCCGGGCGCGCAGGCGCTGCAGCGCGGTGGCCGCGCGCACCGCGGCCGGGCTGGTGAACAACACGATGTCCGCACGCAGCGCCTCGCGCAGCGCCGCCCGCGCCGCGGCATCGCGGCGCGGCTCGATCCGCCACGGCGACAGCGCCAGCACGCGCGCGCCGTGTGCGGCAGCGGCGCGACGCATCGGCGCATGGTTGCCGACGGGTCGCAGCGAGATCACGTAGCATTCGCGCAGCTTCGGCGTGGCGGCATCCGGCGACATGGTCGCCAGCTTGGTGCCTGGCCCCGCACGCCGCAAGCGGTCCGCTCCCCTCCTGCCGGTGCTTCCCCGCATGACCGAACTCCCGGACGACGCCCTGCGCGCCATGGAAGCGCAACTGCTCGCCATGCCCCCGGCGCGCGCGCTGGGGTTGCGCATCGCCGGCTGTGCGCACGACCGCCTCCGGCTCGAGGCGCCGCTCGCGGCCAACGTCAACGACAAGGGCAGCGCGTTCGGCGGCAGCCTGGTGTCGCTGATGACGCTCGCGGCCTGGAGCCTGACCACGATGAAGATCGAACAGGCGGGATTGCGTGCCGATGTCTATGTCGCCGATTCCCAGGTGCGCTACCTGACGCCGCTGCTCGCGGACCTGCGCGCCGAGGCGTGGCTCGACGAGGCGGCGTCCTGGGACACCTTCCTCGCCACCTTGCGCAGCCGCGGCCGGGCGCGGGCCACACTGGACTCGCACGTGCTGCTGCCCGACGGCGGCGTCGCCACCCAGGCGCGTTCGCGCTATGCCGCGATCCTCAAGCCGGACTGAGGCCGCGCCCCGCCTGCCGCGCCGGCGGACTGCTAGCATGGCGTCAGCGAAACCGGGGAGCAGGTCGATGCGGCGATGGCGGCAAGGGTGGATGGCGTGCGCGATCGTGTTGCTGCTCGCGGGCTGCGCCAGTACCGGCAAACAGATGTCGGCGCTCGAACGCGCCCAGTACACGTTCTCCGCGGCGATCCGCTGGGGCGATTTCGAGGGCGCATGGAACCTGGTCGATCCCGTGTACCGCGATGCGCATCCGATGAGCGAGCTGCAGTTCGAGCGCTACAAGCAGGTGCAGGTCTCGCATTATCGCGACCTCGCTTCCAGCCCGGGCGAGACCGAGGCACTACGCGAGATCGAGATCGGCGTGATCAACCGCCACACCATGGCCGAGCGCACGATGCGCTATACCGAGCAGTGGCGCTACGACGCGGAGAAGAAGGCGTGGTGGATCACCGGGGGGCTGCCGGATTTCTGGGCGGGGGAGTGAGCGGATTGACGGGCTGATCGCGCGTTCTCTTTCGATCGAGGCGGCGGTCGCGCCAGATCTGGCTGGCCTTTGCAAGGATTGAAATGGCAACAGCTTCCGCTCGCCGCAGGCGGACGGAAGCTCTTGATTCTCATGACATGGCAAGGCGCGTCGAAAGCTGCCCCCGATTGGCTAGGGCTGTGGTCGAGGCTGCTGACAGCCAGGGCAGCGGCCAGCTCCGCCCACGCCCCGCCCCTGTGCGACAATCCCGTCCCCTCCCGCACCGCCGATCCGCCGTGGACTTCCAGGAACTGCTGGCCTTCGCCGGCCGCCAACAGATGCTGTCGCTGATCTTCGTCGGGCTGACGGGCGGCATCATCCTGAACGAGATCTTCGGCCTGTTGCGCCCGTTCAAGGCGGTGCGTCCGGCCGAGGTCACCGCGCTGGTCAACCGCGACAACGCGCTGGTGGTCGACCTGCGTCCGATCGCGGACTTCGACAAGGGCCACATCCCCGGTTCGAAGAACGTGCAGATGAGCCAGTTCGACCCCGAGAACAAGAAGCTCGCGGCGGCGAAAGCGCTGCCGGTGGTGCTGGTGTGCAAGACCGGCTACACCGCCGGCGATGCGGCCAAGCGCCTGAAGAAGGCCGGTTTCGAGAAGGTCTACATCCTCGAAGGCGGCATCGGCGGCTGGCAGCAGGCCGACCTGCCGCTGGCCAAGGGACGTGGCTGAGCCCGAAGTGCGATAATCGCCCCCTTTCCGAACCAGATACCGGAGCAGTCCCAGGATGTCCGAGCAAGCCCTCAATGGCGGCGCCGTACCGGCGCAGCAGCCCAACGGTCCGCAGTTCAGCGTCGAGAAGATCTACGTCAAGGACGTCTCGTTCGAGTCGCCCAAGGCGCCGCACGTCTTCAACGAGCAGAACGCTCCCCAGATCAACATGAACCTGAACCAGCGCGTGCAGCGCCTGGGCGAGAACGCGTTCGAGGTGGTACTCGGCGTCACCCTGACCTGCACCGCCGGCGAAGGCGAAGGCAATTCGGTCTACATGGTCGAGGTGCAGCAGGCGGGCGTGTTCGGTCTGACCGGCTTCGAGCCGAACGTGACCGACGCCCTGCTCGGCACGCAGTGCCCGAACGTGCTGTATCCGTACGCGCGGCAGCTGATCGGCGACCTGATCCAGGCCGGCGGCTTCGCCCCGTTCCTGCTGCAGCCGATCAACTTCGACGCGCTGTACGCGGAAGGCCTGCGCCAGCGCCAGTCGCAGCAGGCAGCCGGCAACGGCGACCTGGCCAGCAGCGAGACGGCCGGCAACGCCTGAGCCATGGCGACCCCGGCCGACTCGGTCGCGGTCCTCGGTGCCGGATCCTGGGGCACCGCGCTTGCGGCGCTGATCGCGCGCCACGGGTTCCCCACCACGCTGTGGGGCCGTGACGCCGCGGTCGCCGAGGCGATCGACCAGCGCCACGAGAACCCGCGCTATCTCCCCGGCATCCCGTTGCCGGCATCGCTGCGCGCCACCACCGACCTCGCCGCCGCGCTTCGCGGGGTCGACCTGGTGCTGGTGGTGGTGCCCTCGCACGCGTTCACGCAGACCCTGCAGGCGCTGGCGCCGCTGCGCCCGGCGCAGGCCGGCGTGGCCTGGGCGGCGAAGGGATTCGAACCGGGGTCGGGGCGGTTCCTGCACGAGGTCGCGACCGACGTGCTGGGCGAGGACGTGCCGCTGGCGGTGGTCACCGGGCCTTCGTTCGCGAAGGAGGTCGCGCAGGGCCTGCCGACCGCGCTGACCGTGCAGGGCGACGATGCGGCGTTCGTGCAGCAGGTGGCCGACGTGCTGCACGGCCCGGAGTTCCGCGCCTACACCGGCAGCGACATGCGCGGCGCGGAGCTGGGCGGGGCGATGAAGAACGTGCTGGCGGTGGCGACCGGCGTCGCCGACGGCATGGAGCTCGGCCTCAACGCGCGCACCGGCCTGATTACCCGCGGCCTCAACGAGATGCTGCGGCTCAACGCCGCGATCGGCGGCCGCCCGGAGACGCTGATGGGCCTGGCCGGCCTCGGCGACCTGGTGCTGACCTGCACCGGCGACCTCTCGCGCAACCGCCGCCTGGGCCTGGCGCTGGGGCGCGGCAAGCGCGTGGACGAGGCGGTGCGCGAGATCGGACAGGTGGTCGAATCGGTACAGACCGCCGACGAGGTGATGCGCCTGGCCGAGCGCCACGGGATCGAGCTTCCGATCTCCAGCAACGTCCGCGCCGTATTGCATGGCGACATCACGCCAGCCGAGGGTCTTGCGCGGTTGATGGCGCGCGAGCGCAAGGCGGAGTACCCGCAGGCGCTGTTCGACTAGATGCTTTTCGACTCGGCCTGGTCCATCGCGTTCGGGTCAATAGGCGTTCGCAAGGTATGCGGAAGCGTCATCCTGGTCCCTTTTCCATGTGCAGCGCGAGGCGTGTGGTGGTGCACGAGGCGCCGGGTACGGGCGCCCTTGTGGACGAATGTCCCCCGGCAACGGCCGCCGGCCGTCGCCTCCTCCTTGATTTCGTCCCCTAAGGACGCCCGCACCCGACGTCACGAATGCGCGGCGACTCGAAATAGCGGCGATCCCGTTCGCACGTAGCCCGGGTAAGCGAAGCGCACCCGGGAGTCGGAAACTGGCCATCCAGCGCAACGTTGTGCTTCGAACCGCGGCTTGGCGGATACCCTCCGCAAGCCTGGTCCGTGGTGGTCGGCAGGCCTTCGCGGCGAAATCGAGGAGGAGGCATCCGTGGCAGCGGATGCCGGAGGACATTCGCCGCGAAGGCCTGCCGACCACGGACTGACCCGTCAGGTCGCAACGAGGTGCAAAGAAGCGCGGACCGAAGCCTCCACGCTTCCGCCTGCATGCCTCGTGATACGTGCGAAAGAGCAAAAAAACCCGGCCGTTGCCGGCCGGGCCAGGGTGCGACGTCGGGAGAGAGGGAGGGGCGACGTCGCTTTACAGCTCTGTATCGTGTTGCCAGTGCTTCCTCAACAGTTGGGGTCGCACGCGCGCTTTGCCAACCTTTACCAGGTAAATCGCGGACCGACGAACCAGGCGGTGTCGCCGTCGCTGAACTTCACGTCGCCGTTGAGGCCCCAGTTCTGGTTGAACTTCACGGTGGCGCCGAGGCGGCCGTAGAAGTCGCCATCCGTCTGGTCGCCGTCTTCGTAGCCGGCCAGCGCATAACCCTCGAAGTTGCTGGTGAGCGCGCCGCGGGCGCCGGCCTCGACGCTCCAGCCATCGGCGTCGCCGAGACTGCCGAAGTCGACCTTCTCGTAGGCCACGCGGGTCAGCAGGTCGGCGCGCGGCGAGATCTCGTGGTTGTAGCCCAGGCCGACGCGCCACTGGTCGGCATCGATGCCGGTGCCGTCGAACTCCTGGTTGGTGTAGTCGCCGAACACGTGAAAATTGGGGTGGAACGCGATCGAGGCGCGCGCACCGAAACCGTCGGCGTCGGGCAGGCCGTCGCTGAGGTTGGTGGCGGCGTAGCCGGCCTCGACGTAGTTGTAGGACACGCCGTCGGCGGCGGAGGCAGCGAACGGCACGGCGGCGGCAACGGCCAGTGCCAGCAGGAAGGGACGCTTCATCGGGGATTGCCTCTTTTTCTAGTTTTGGTGGAGACCGCGCCCGGGTGGAGAGGGAGGGGATTGACCGTCGGGGAAAACGGTTCCACCCGGGGCGGCACGCGCATTCTGGGCAAGTCGCCGCAACCGGAACTGAATACTGAACTGATCGGTTCAGGAACTTTCTGGAATCGATCTGGTCTGCGCGGATCCCCACGGGGACACTGGCGGCGCAGGCGCGCTGAACGTCGTGGGACGCCCCGGGCTCCTCGGGCCGGGGCTCAGGCGCCGCCGGGGAAACCGAGCTGACGCCAGGCTTCGAACGCGACGACGGCCACCGCGTTGGACAGGTTGAGGCTGCGATTGCCCGGCTGCATGGGCAGACGCAGGCGATGCTCCGGCGCAATGCGCGCGAGCAGGTCGTCGGGCAGGCCGCGCGTTTCGGGCCCGAACAGGAAGGCGTCTCCCGCCGCGTAGCGCGGCGCGTCGTAGCGCACGCTGTTGCGCGTGCTCAGCGCAAACAGGCGCGGCGGCGAAATCGCGGCGAGAGCGTCTTCGAGCGAATCGTGCACGCGCAGGGTCGCGTACTCGTGGTAGTCGAGCCCGGCGCGACGCAGGTCGCGGTCGTCGAGGCCGAAGCCGAGCGGCCGCACCAGGTGCAGCCGGGCGCCTGTGTTCGCGCAGAGCCGGATCGCGTTGCCGGTATTGGGCGGGATCTCGGGCTGGTAGAGCAGCAGGTCGAACACGGGGTGGCCGGTCGCGGCATTGCGCGCATTGTCGCGCAGGTGGCCACGGTGCGGATCACCACGCCACTGGCGCACCCGTCCAGTCGAAGAAGCGCCCGCTGTCGGCGGGCGTCGCGCCGGCGACGACCCGCAGCAGGCCGGCGACCGCCTCGGCCGGTTCGAGTTCGGCTCCGGTTCCCCCCATCTCGGTGCGGACCCAGCCGGGATGCAGCGCGATCACGGCAATGGCGCGCTCGGCCAGGGCCCGTGCCAGCAGCACGGTCGCCATGTTCTGCGCGGCCTTGCTGAGGTTGTAGCTGGGCGTGCCGAAGCGTTTCGTCGCGGCGATCGAGCCCAGTTCCGACGACAGGTTGACCACTTTCGCGCCATCGGCCAGCAGCGGCGCCAGTGCCTGGGTCAGCAGCAGCGGGCCCAGGGCGTTGATGCGGAAGCTGTCCTCGAAGTTCGCCGCCGTCAGCGTGCCGAAGCGCTCGCCCGAATGCAGCACGCCGGCATTGTTGACCAGCAGATCGATGCGGCCGGGCGCGCCCGCGTCGTCTTCGCCCAGCACCAGCGGCAGTTCGCGCGCGAGTTCGGCCTGGGACTTCGGGTCGGCCACGTCCAGCGGCAGCACGTGCAGCCGCCCGGGGTGCTCGCCGGCCAGGGTGTTGAGCGCGGTGGCCTTGCCCGGGCGCCGGCAGGCGGCCACCACGCGATCGCCGGCGGCGAGCAACTGGCGGACGAATTCCAGGCCGAGGCCGCGGTTGGCGCCGGTGACGAGGGCATGGCGGTCGGGCATGGGCGCAGTCTCCGTCGGCGCGGGTGCAGGTGGCGTCGTCGCCGGGCGGCCGTGCCGGGACTTTCGGCCCGGGGGCGGCTGCGCCGGCTCGACTACCATGCCATGCATCCACCCGCACCAGGATTCCCGCATGCCCACCGCCCTTGCCTCGCTCAGCCGTCCCGCACGCCTCGCGCTGCTGTCGATCGCCCTCGGCCTTGGGCTGGGAGGCGGGCTGGTCGCGTTGCCCGCGCTCGCCGCGAACGAGGCCCCGGTCGACATTCCCTTCGAGACCTTCACCCTGCCCAACGGCCTGCGGGTGGTGGTCCATACCGACCGCAAGGCGCCGATCGTCGCGGTCAACATCTGGTACCACGTCGGCAGCAAGGACGAACCGGCCGGGCGCAGCGGCTTCGCGCACCTGTTCGAGCACCTGATGTTCCAGCGCAGCGAACACCACGACGGCGAGTTCTTCGACCCGTTCCGCGCCGTGGGCGCCACCGACCAGAACGGCACCACCAACACCGACCGCACCAACTACTTCCAGAACGTGCCCACCACCGCGCTCGACATGGCGCTGTGGATGGAATCCGACCGCATGGGCCACCTGCTCGGCGCGATCGACCAGGCCGCGCTCGACGAACAGCGCGGCGTGGTCCAGAACGAGAAGCGCCAGGGTGAGAACCAGCCCTACGGCCAGGTGTGGGAGAAGCTGACCCGCGCGCTGTATCCCGCGGAGCATCCTTACGGCCACAGCGTCATCGGGTCCATGAACGACCTCAACGCCGCGTCGCTCGACGACGTGAAGCAGTGGTTCCACGCCTGGTACGGCCCCAACAACGCGGTGCTGGTGCTGGCCGGCGACATCGACGCGGCCACCGCGAAGGACAAGGTGGCGAAGTACTTCGGCCACATCCCCGCTGGCCCGACCATGGCACAGCCGGAGACCGACGTCGGCAAGCGCGCGGCCACTACCCGCGAGGTGATGCAGGACAAGGTGCCGCAGCCGCGCATCTACCGCGTCTGGAACGTGCCGCCGGCCGGCAGCGTCGAGCTCGACCGCCTGCAGGTGCTGGGTTACGTGCTCGGCGGCGCGAAGTCGTCCCGCCTCGACACGCGCCTGCTGCACGGCGAGAAGCTGGTCGACAACATCAGCGCGATGGCCGGCGCCTCGCAGCTGGGTTCGAACTTCTACATCGTCGCCACGGTCAAGGACGGCGTCGACCCTGCACGGGTCGAGGCGATCATCGACGAGGAGATCGCCAGGCTGGTCGCCGAGGGCCCCACCGCGGACGAACTCGAGCGCGCCCGCACCATGATCCGCGCCGGCTTCATCCGCGGCATCGAGCGCATCGGCGGCTTCGGCGGCAAGGCCGACGTGCTGGCCGAATGCACCGTGTACGAAGGTGATCCGGGCTGCTTCCGCGACCAGCTCGCCAACGTCGAGGCGGCCAGCGCCCGCGACCTGATGGCGGTCGGCGCGCGATGGCTGGCCGAGGGCAGCCACACCATCGTGGTCGAGCCGGGCGAGCGCACTGCGCTGGCCGAGGAGCCGGCCGGCACGCCGGCGCCGTTCGACCTGCCCGATCCGGATCCGAAGTACGCCACCACCCCGAGCGCGGTCGACCGCAGCCTCGGCGTGCCGAAGACCACGCGCTTTCCCGAACTCAAGTTCCCTTCGCTGCAGCGCGCGAACCTGAAGAACGGCACCCGGGTGATCCTCGCCGAGCGCCACGAGATCCCGGTGGTGCAGGTCAGCTACGAATTCAACGGTGGCTACGGGAGCGATCCCGACGGCAAGGATGGCGTGGCCGATTTCGCCATGGAACTGCTCGACGAGGGCGCGGCGGGCATCGGCTCGCTGGTGTTCGCCAGCCGCGCCGAAGCGCTCGGCGCCAGCCTCGGCGCCGGCGCCTCGCAGGACGGCGGCAACGCCTACCTCTCCGCGCTCAAGGAGAACCTCGACCCGTCGCTGGCGCTGTTCGCCGACATGGTGCGGCGGCCGAACTTCGACCCGGCCGAGATCGAACGCGTCCGGGCCACCTGGATCGCCGGCATCCGCCAGCAGAAGGCGCAGCCGGCGGGCATGGCGATGCGGGTGCTGCCGGCGCTGCTCTACGGACAGACCCATCCCTACGGCGCGCCCGGCAGCGGCACCGAGGCCTCGATCGCCGCGCTCGGCCGCGACGACCTGCTCGCCTTCCATCGCCAGTGGGTGCGCCCGGAGCACGCCACGCTGATCGTCGTCGGCGATACCACGCTGGCCGAGATCGTGCCGGCGCTGGAGCGCCATTTCGGCGACTGGGCCGGCGAAGGCGTCGCGCCGGAGGCGGTGGACCTGCCGCAGGTCGCGCTGCCGGAGGCGCCGCGGGTGTTTCTGATCGACCAGCCCGGCGCGGTGCAGGCCAACATCTTCGCGGCGCAGGTGGTGCCGTCGACCAAGGACCCGGGTGCGGTGCGGCTGGAGATGGCCAATGGCGTGATCGGTGGCGACTTCACCGCGCGCCTGAACATGAACCTGCGCGAGGACAAACACTGGTCCTACGGCGCCCGCAGTTCCCTCGGTGGCGCGCTGGGCCAGCGACGCTGGATGGTTTCGGCGCCGGTGCAGATCGACAAGACCGGCGAGTCGCTGGCGGAGATCCAGCGCGAACTGGCGCAGTTCGCCAGCGGGCAGCGGCCGCCGAGCGAGGCCGAGGTCGAACGCGTGCGCGCGATCCAGACCCTGAGCCTGCCCGGTGCCTACGAAACCGCGTGGTCGGTGATGAACACGATCGGCGGCATCGTCCGCTTCGATCGGCCCGACGACTACGTGTTCAGGCGCAAGGCCGAGGTCGAATCGATCACCCCGGCGCAGGTGGCCGAGGCCGCCAGGACCTTCCGTCCCGAGGCCCTGACCTGGGTGGTGGTCGGCGACCTCGAGCAGACCGAGGCGCCGGTACGCGCGCTGGGCCTGGGCGAGGTGCAGGTGATCGACGCCGATGGGGAGCCCGCCCGGCCCGAGTGACCCGAGCGCGCGATGGCAGGCGGGCCGGGCCCGTGGGCGAAGACAATGAATGGAGGCGTTACCCGCTTGTCGCCACCCACACCCACGCCCCGCGAGGCCCGCCACAATGGCGGGCGTAGCGCTTTCCCTACCGAGGTGATCCCGATGCGCGTCCTGCTGTCCGCCGTTCTGCTGTCCGCGTTGTCCGCCTGCACCTGGGTGCACATGGCCCCCGGGGCCGGAGCCGTGAAGGTGGTCTCCGGCCCGCCGACCGGCTGCGAGAAGCGGGGCGAGGTCGAGGTCTCCGTCAAGCACAGCATCGCCTTCATCGAGCGCAACCCGATCAAGGTCCGCGACGAGCTCGAGACCCTGGCCCGCAATGAGGCCCCGGGCCTGCAGGCCGACACCATCCACCCGCTGGCCGATCCGGCCGGCGGCAGCCAGCGCTTCGCCGCCTGGCGCTGCGCCCGCTGACCGCTGCCGGGAGAGGGCCTGGGGCATAGAGGCGCGGAACTGCTGCGATCCCGCACCGCGCCTGCGGCGCGGTCCCCATCCGCCTTCGGCACCTTCCACCCGTAAAGGGCGCAATGCCCCGCAAGCGGGGGAAGGGACAGGGCATCGGGTGTAACTCCCTCTCCCGCTTGCGGGAGAGGGCTGGGGTGAGGGTCGGAGTCGCCGCGACCCTGTCCGACCGCGCTCCTGAACCCGCCGTCCCGGCCTGCCCGGCATCCGGTTCAGCCAGTTCCATGCGTCCGGGTCCCGAAGGCGCTAATCTATACGGCTCCGTCTTGTCCCCCGGCGCCACGCCCATGCTCTTCCAACACGTCGCCATCGCCGGCCTGGCCCATATCGACGCGCCGCGTCGGCTGTCTTCCGCGGAGATCAACGCCCGCCTGAAGCCGACCCTGGACCGCCTCGGGATCAAGACCGACGTGCTCGGCGACATCGCCGGCATCCATTCGCGCTACCTGTGGGACGAAGGCGTGCAGGCGTCCGAGGTCGCGACCCTGGCCGGCGTCAAGGCGCTGGCCGATGCCGGCATCGACCCGGACAAGGTCGGCCTGCTGGTCAACACCTCGGTCAGCCGCGACTACCTCGAGCCGTCCACCGCCAGCATTGTTTCCGGCAACCTGGGGCTGCCCGACACCTGCCAGAACTTCGACGTCGCCAACGCCTGCCTGGCCTTCATCAACGGCATGGACATCGCCAGCCGCATGATCGAGCGCGGCGAGATCGACTACGCCCTGATCGTCGACGGCGAGACCGCCGACCTGGCCTACGAAAAGACCCTCGAACGCCTGACCAGCGCCGACGCCACCGAGGAGCAGTTCCGCAACGAACTGGCCACCCTGACCCTCGGCTCCGGCGCCGCGGCGATGGTGATGGCGCGCGCCGAACTCGCCCCCGGCGCGCCGCGTTACCGCGGCGGCGTGACCCGCGCCGCGACCGAGTGGAACAAGCTGTGCCGCGGCAACCTGGACGGCATGGTCACCGATACCCGGATGCTGCTGATCGAGGGCATCAAGCTGTCGCAGAAGACCTTCGGCGCCGCCAAGCTGGCGCTGGGCTGGGTGGTGGAGGAACTCGACCAGTTCGTCATCCACCAGGTCAGCAAGGTCCACACCGCCGCCTTCACCAAGGCCATCGGCATCGACCCGAAGAAGGTCATGACCATCTTCGGCGAGCACGGCAACATCGGCCCGGCCTCGGTGCCGATCGTGCTCAGCAAGCTGCGCGAAATGGGCCGGCTGAAGAAGGGCGACCGCGTGGCCCTGCTGGGCATCGGTTCCGGCCTGAACTGCTCGATGGCCGAGGTGGTCTGGTAACGCCCCCTGCCACGAGGGTCTGACGCGAGGGCCGGTCTGTCCGGCCCTTGTCGTGTCCGGGGATGGCACAGGAAGTTTTCTTTCTCGCCGCCTCACTCGAAACTTGGGAAAAAAAGTGTTACTTATCTTTCCTTGACCCGGCGATTTGCCGCTGCAAGGAAAGATAGACATGCCTGAACGGACCACGGGCCACTATGTCACCGGCTCGCTTGCCGGTAGCCGCTACCAGGCTTTTGTTCCCGATCCGCTGCCCCCCGTACCGCCACTGGACTTCTCCAGTGCCGACCTGGTGGCACGCAAGGAACGCGCCGACCAGGCGCTTGGCCGGCTTGATGGCACCACCCTGATGCTGCCGGACCCGGAACTGTTCCTGTACCAGTACGTGCGCAAGGAGGCACTGCTGTCTTCGCAGATCGAGGGCACCCAGTCCTCGCTGTCGGACCTGCTGCTGTTCGAGGCCGACGCCGCGCCGGGGGTGCCGATCGACGACGTGGAGGAGGTTTCCAACTACGTGGCCGCGCTCAAGCACGGCCTGCGCCGCCTGCGCGAGGACGACTTTCCCCTGTCGTTGCGCCTGATCCGCGAGATGCACGCCCTGCTGCTGAGCGGTGGTCGCGGCGCCACCAAGCAGCCGGGCGAGTTCCGCAAGGGACAAGTCTGGGTCGGCGGCGCGTCGCCGGCCCTGGCGCACTTCGTGCCGCCACCGCCAGAGGCCCTGCCCGATGCCCTGGCGGCGCTGGAGAGATTCCTGCACGAACCACCCGAACGCATGCCGCCGCTGGTGAAGGCGGCGTTGGCCCACGTGCAGTTCGAAACGATCCATCCCTTCGGCGACGGCAATGGCCGGCTCGGTCGCCTGTTGATCGCGCTGATCCTGTGCAACGAAGGCGTCATGCGCGAACCCAGCCTGTACCTCAGCCTGTACTTCAAGCGACGGCGCGCGGACTACTACGACAGGTTGAACAGCGTGCGCGTGCAAGGCGACTGGGAAGGCTGGCTGGGCTTTTTCCTCGACGGCGTCGCCGAAACCGCGCAACAGGCGGTGGACACCGCACAACGTTTGTTGGCACTGCTGGCACACGACCGCGCGCGGATCGCCGCACTGGGTAATCGCGCAGGCAACATCAGCCTGGTGTTCGATCAGTTTGCACGCCGCGTGGTGCTGAGCGTGCCGCAGGCTGTGCCACAGATCCCGCTCAGTCCGCCCACCATCCGCGCCGCCGTGCGAGCGCTGCAGGACCTGGAGATCGTCAACGAGGTCACCGGTCAGCAAAGGCACCGGGTGTTCGCCTACAGTCAATACCTGGACATCCTCAGCGAGGGGGCGCAGCCGCTCTGACAGCGTCCCGGCACATGTCGAAACTGCTCTCAACGATCTCTCGCGCCTGCGCCGGGTCAGTGGCAGTGGTCGTGCGCGAGACCTTCAAGGACCTGTCCAAGGGCTGCGCTCGCAGCCACAACCTGGCATTCGTACCTGAGTTCGAGATCGAGTCACCGGCTAAGGGAGCGCCGGTATGTGGACGGCGCGCCGCACGCGGTGTTTGACGCGCACGGGTCCTTTGAAAGGAAGGTTTCGCGCAGGCTCAATGCGCTCCGCAGCACCGCTTGTGCTTCTTCCCGCTGCCGCAGGGGCAGGGGTCGTTGCGGCCCGGCGACGCGTCGCGCCGGATCGGCTCGCGCGGGGTCAGCGCCTCCACCCGGTGGTGGTTGAGGTCGGCCAGCATGCCGGGCAGGCTGGAAACGATCGACAGGCGTTCGCGGTAGGCGAGCGGCGTGGCCGCGGCGGTCGGGTCGTCCGGGTCCATGACCTCGCCGCTGGCCAGGCGGTCGAGGAAGTCGAAGATCTCTTCCATCCAGTCGTTCTCGTCCAGCCAGCGGTCCCACTCGGACTCGCGCAGCGCCACGCCTTCGAAGAAGCCCAGCGCCCAGTCGTGGCCGACGTCGAGTTCGTCCTCGCGCAGTGCCTCCTCGCCGGTGAGCTCCGGATCCTCGGGCAGCCACATCAGCGGCGCCAGGTGGTCGGGCAGGCTGTCCTCGCCGTGGCGCACGCGCGCGGCGCACATGTTCCAGTGGGCCGCGAGCAGTTGCTGCACCTGCGTGGCCTCCTCGGGACTGTCCCAGCGCGGCGGCTTGCCGCCCCAGACCACTGGTTCCCATTCGTCCTGCGGCACCGGTGACGGCGACACCGCCAGGGCCGACAGGAATCCATCCAGCGCTTCGAGGTTGAATCCCTTGAACGGGACGGCCCGCTGCTCGAGCAGTTCGGACAGGCGCTCGATCTGCTCGTCGTCGAGGAAGGGCGGAGGCGTGGCAGGCAGGGACATGACGGCAGGCGGTGGGGTGAGGCGTGCATGGTAGTCCCTGCAGGTCGCGGGCCTTCGCTTGCGCCTGGTGGCGAACGTCCGAAGCCTGGCGCCTGCGCGAGGAAGCGCGAGGAAGAAGGCGAAGGGCGCCACCGGGTGCAACCGGTGCGCGGAGGCCCCGCATCCGCGACGGCCCGCGGCGTTGGGGAGCGGGTCGCGCCTGAATACGCGCCTACCCGAGCAGTTCCCCGCGTAGGAGCGGCTTCAGCCGCGACTCCCCGCCACCTCCGCGGGAGGGGCTTCAACCGCGACGCACGATGCCGCGAACCGATGCCGGGCGGCATGCGTCCGCCGGCGCTCCGGTCGACGCCATCGCCTCGCCCAGCGCATTGCCCACCAGAATCACGCCTGGCGGTCCGGAGGCGAGGGCGTCGGCGTCGGCGGCCAGGTCGCGCAAGGTGGTGAGCAGGCGGCGTTCGCCGGGCTGGCTCGCGGCCAGGACCACGGCTGCGGGCGTGTCTGACGGCAGGTGTCGCAGCAGCGATCGGGCCAGCGATTCGATGCGGCGCATGCCCATGTAGATCGCGAGCGTGGTGCCGGTCGCGCACAGCGCGGCCCAGTCGGGTTCGCCGTGGTCGGCGGTGTGGGCGGTGACGAAGCTGATGCCGTGGCAATGTTCGCGATGGGTGAGCGAGATGCCCAGCGAGGCCGCGGCGGCGAACGCGGCGCTGACGCCATTGATGATGGTCACCGGCACGCCGGCGGCGCGCAGGAAGGCGATCTCCTCGCCGGCGCGGCCGAACAGCAGCGCGTCGCCGCCCTTCACCCGCACCACGCGCAGGCCCTGCAGCGCGTAACGGCGCATCAGCCGGCAGATGAAGGCCTGCGGCGTGGAGCGGCAGCCACCGCGCTTGCCCACGCGCACCACGCGCGCACGCGGCGCGAGCTCGACGATGCCCGGATCCACCAGTTCGTCGAGCAGTAGCACTTCGGCCGCGGCCAACGCGCGCACCGCCTTGAGGGTGAGCAGTTCGAGATCGCCGGGACCTGCCGACAGCAGCACCACGTCGGCGGGAATGCGGCACGACGCATTCGGGTCGTTGCTGGCGGGCATGCTCATCGGGGCCTCCGGGGTGGACGGGACGTCAGGCATGGGTCGATTCGCGTGCCAGGCGCGCGAGTTGCGGCAGGCAGGAGCCGCAGACCGTGCCGCAGCCGAGTAGCTCCTTGAGCGCGGGCACGTCGGCGCCGCCCTGCACGGCAGTGCGGATCGCCGATTCGGTGACCTGGCGACACACGCACACCACCGGGTCGCGTGCGAGGACGGCCGATGCCGAGAACGCGGCCAGGCGCGGGCCCTGCCAGGTGCCGCCGGCGAGCGCGGCGCGCAACAGCGCCTCGCCACCGGGCTGCGCATCGGCCCAGAGCAGGCCGTCGATGAGGTTCGCTTCGTGCGCGCTGCGCCAGGCGACACGCTTGAGCAGGCCGCGGCGCGCATCGCGGTATTCCAGCGTGTGGGGACCTGGTGCGAGGCAGAGCGCGGTTTCGAGTGACTCCATCCATGCGGACGGCATCGCCTCCGTTGCCGCGGCGCGCATGACCAGCCAGGCACCGCCGTCCTGCGAGGCGGGATCCGCATGCAGCGAGACGCCGGCGTAGCCGCAGTCCTTCAGCAGCGGCTGCAGTGCCGCGCGCAGCGCCAGCGCATCGCCACGACGTGCGGCCAGCAGGTGCCAGCCGAACTCCGCTTTTTCCACCCGCACCGCCGCGTGCTTGAGCTCCGGCTGGCGCGAGCGCGCGTCCACTGCGGGCAGGCTGACCTCGTTGATGCCGCCACTGGACAGGTGCTGCCCGCTCCAGTGCATCGCCGCGAATACCGTGCCGGAGCCGACTTCGTCGGACAGTTCCAGCGGCAGCACCAGTTCGCCGCGCTTGCTGGCGATGCGCACCAGCACGCCGGCCTCGAGCCCGCGCCGCGCGGCGTCCTCCGGATGCATGCGCAGGCCGGGCTCCGGGCTGTGCGCGAACAGCTGCGGCACGCGGCCGGTGCGCGACATGCCGTGCCACTGGTCGCGCAGGCGGCCGGTGAGCAGGCGCAGCGGGAAGCGCGCGGAAGTCTGTTCGGCCACCGGCTTGTAGGGCGTGACGTGGAAGCGCGCGCGTGCGTCGGGCGTGGCGAACCGGCCATCGGTGTAACGGCGCGCCTCGCCGGTCGCGTGTCCTGCGGGGAATGGCCACTGCTGCGGACCGTCGCGTTCCAGTCGCGCGTAGTCGAGCCCGCCGATGTCGAGGTCGCGGCCGACGGTCAGCATGCGGTGTTCGTCGAAGATCGGTTCCGGCGCGTCGGCCTCGAACAGCGGCGCGGCGCCCGGCGCGGCCAGTCGCGCCTCGATCCGTCGCGCGACCTCGCGCGCGATCCACCAGTCCGGCTTCGCCTGGCCGGGTGCGGGGACCGCGGCGCGCACGCGCGAGATGCGGCGCTCGGAATTGGTCACCGTGCCGTCCTTCTCGCCCCAGCTGGCGGCCGGCAGCAGTGCGTCGGCGAACGGCACGGTGTCGGTGTCGGCGAACGCCTCCTGCACGATCACGTACTCGGCGCGCCGCAGCGCGTCGCGCACGTGGCCGATGTCGGGCATCGAGTGCGCGGGATTGGTGCAGGCGATCCAGACCGCCTTGACCTTGCCGCCGTGCAGGGCTTCGAACAGGTCCACCGCCGCCAGGCCGGGGCGCGGCGAGAGGCTGCCCGGCGCGAGTTGCCACAACGTTTCGACTTCGGCGCGATGCGTGTCGTCGGTGATCTCGCGGTGCGCGGCCAGCATCGTCGCCATGCCGCCGACCTCGCGCCCGCCCATCGCGTTCGGTTGCCCGGTGAGCGAGAACGGCCCGGCCCCCGGCCGGCCGAGCTGGCGCGTGGCCAGGTGCAGGTGGATCAGCGCCAGGTTCTTGTCGGTGCCGTGCGCGGACTGGTTCAGCCCCATGCAGTACAGCGACAGCGCGGCCGGGCTGCGGCCGAACCACTCCGCGGCGGTGATCAGATCCTGCGCCGGCACGCCGCAGATCTCGGCGGACATGCGCGGCGTGTACTCGCGCAGCACCGCCTTGAGTTCGCCGAAACCGGTGGTGTGCGCGTCGATGAATCCCTGGTCGAGCAGTCCTTCCCACACCAGGTGGTGGAGCATGCCGTTGAACAGCGCCACGTCGGTGCCCGGCTGGATCGCCAGGTGCAGGTCGGCCATCGCCGCGGTGTCGGTGCGGCGCGGGTCGACCACGATCCAGCGCACGTCCGGATCGCGCGCCTTCGCGTCTTCCAGCCGGCGGAACAGCACCGGATGCGCATAGGCCGCGTTGCTGCCGGCGAACAGCACGGTCTTCGCGTGTTCGAGGTCGTCGTAGCAGGTCGGCGGGCCGTCGGCGCCGAAGGCGAGCTTGTAGCCGGTGACCGCGCTGGACATGCACAGGCGCGAATTGGTGTCGATGTTGTTGGTGCCGAGCAGGCCCTTGGCCAGCTTGTTGAAGACGTAGTAGTCCTCCGTCAGCAGCTGGCCGGAGAGATAGAAGGCGACGGAATCGGGGCCATGGCGCTCGACGATGCGCGACAGGCGCTCGGCCACGGTGTCCAGCGCCAGGCCCCAGTCGACCGGGCGGCGCGGTTCGCCGCGCGTGCTGCGCAGTTGCGGCTGCAGCACGCGGCCCTGCAGGCTGCGTGCGCTGTCGGCGAGCGCCAGTCCCTTGCTGCACAGGCGGCCGAAGTTCGCCGGATGCCGTGGATCGCCCTCCACCGACACGATGCGGTCGCTACCGGACGCGTCGTGTTCGCTGTGGACGATCACGCCGCAGCCCACGCCGCAGTAGCAGCAGGTCGAACGCGTGCTGCGGCGTTCGACCGGCAGGCCCGCGGCGCCGGTGCCGTCCATCAGGCGACGGCCGCCTCGGCGGCGCCCGCGTCGACCTGCGCCATCGACACCAGCGACAGCCACACGAAGCCGCCACGCAGTTCCACTGCGTAGCGCCGCGCGCAGCCCACGTCCGGCGCGCACGCCTGGCCGCTGTCGAGCGCGATGTTCCAGCCGTGCAGGGGGCAGGTCACGCTGTCACCGCTGACGATGCCCTGCGAGAGCGGACCGCCCTTGTGCGGACAGCGGTCCGCCAGCGCGAACACGCGGTCGGCGGCGGGGCGGAACAGGGCGATGTCGTCGCCGCCTTCGCACTGCAGGACGCGCGCGCCCAGCACGGGGATCTCGTCGATGGGGCACACGCGCACCCAGGCGTCGATGCCGGACATGTTCAGTCCTCCAGTGCGACGGCGATCGGCCGCGCGAGTTTCAGTGGCGTGTACTCGCGCGGCGTGCCGCCGGCGATACGCGCGGCCCAGGGATCGGGCAGGCCTTCGAGCGCGAACAGCAGGCGCTCGAACAGCGCGCGGCGGCTGGCCGCGTCCTCGACCACCTTCTGCTTCACGTACTCCAGGCCGACCCGCTCGATGTAGTGCACGGTGCGGTCGAGGTAGTAGGCCTCCTCGCGGTAGAGCTGCAGGAACGCCCCGGTGTATTCCTTCACCTCCTCGGCGGTCCTGACCTTGCACAGGAAGCGCGCGACTTCGGTCTTGATCCCGCCGTTGCCGCCGACGTGCAGTTCCCAGCCCGAATCCACCGCGATGATGCCCACGTCCTTGATGCCGGATTCGGCGCAGTTGCGTGGACAGCCGGAGACCGCCAGCTTTACCTTGTGCGGGCTCCACATGTTGGCCAGCATCGTTTCGAGATCGATGCCCATCTGGGTGCTGTTCTGGGTGCCGAAGCGGCAGAACTCGCTGCCCACGCAGGTCTTCACCGTGCGGATGGACTTGCCGTAGGCGTGGCCGGACTTCATCCCGAGGTCCTTCCACACGCCGACCAGGTCCTCCTTCTTCACCCCGAGCAGGTCGATGCGCTGGCCGCCGGTGACCTTGACCATCGGCACCGCGTACTTGTCGGCGACATCCGCGATGCGGCGCAGTTCGCCGGCATTGGTCACGCCGCCCTTCATCTGCGGGATCACCGAGAACGTGCCGTCCTTCTGGATGTTGGCGTGCGCGCGCTCGTTGATGAAGCGGCTCTGCGGATCGTCCACCGCCTCGCGCGGCCAGGTGGAGAGCATGTAGTAGTTGATCGCCGGCCGGCAGGTCGCGCAGCCGTTGGGCGTGCGCCATTCCATGAAGGCGTAGGCCTGGGCGTGGTTGACCAGGTGGTGCTCGCGGATCGCCTGGCGCACTTCGGCGTGGGTGCGGTCGGTGCAGCCGCACACCGCCTTGGTCTTCGGCGTTTCCTGGAAGTTCGAGCCCAGGCAGTTCATCAGGATCTGCTCGACCAGGCCGGTGCACGAGCCGCAGGAACTCGCCGCCTTGGTGTGCTTTTTCACGTCGTCGACGGTGAACAGGCCCTGCTCGCGCACCGCCTTGACGATCGTGCCCTTGCACACGCCGTTGCAGCCGCAGACTTCGTCGGCGTCGGCCATGCTCGCGGCCCGGTCCTGGCCGCCGGTGCCGCTGTCGCCCAGCGCGGTCTCGCCGAAGGCCAGGGTGTCGCGGCGGTCGCCGATGAGGCTGCCGTCCTTGATCTGGCGGAAGTACCAGGCGCCGTCGCCGGTGTCGCCGTACAGGCAGGCGCCGATCAGTTTGTCGTCGCGGATGACGAGCTTCTTGTACAGGCCGCCGGCCGGGTCGGAGAGCACGATCTCCTCGGTGCCGTCGCCGCCCATGAACTCGCCGGCCGAGAACAGGTCGATGCCGGTGACCTTCAGCTTGGTCGAGACCGACGAGCCCTTGTAGATGCCGATGCCGTAGGTCGCCAGGTGGTTGGCGCAGATCTTCGCCTGTTCGAACAGCGGCGCGACCAGGCCGTAGGCGACGCCGCGATGGGCCGCGCATTCGCCGACCGCGTACACGCGCGGATCGAACGTCTGCAGCGTGTCGTTGACCACGATGCCGCGGTTGCAGTGGATCCCGGCGGCCTGCGCCAGCGTGGTGTTGGGACGGATGCCGGCGGCCATCACCACCAGGTCGGCCGGCACCTGTTCGCCATCGGAGAAGCGGACGCCGACGACTTCGCCGGCCTCGTTGCCGAGGATCTCGGTGGTCGAGGTGTTGAGCCGGAACGCCAGCCCGCGCTGCGCCAGGGATTTTTCCAGCAGCGCGCCGGCGACCGGATCGAGCTGGCGCTCGAGCAGCCAGCCGGCGAGGTGCACCACGGTCACGTCCATGCCGCGCAGCTTCAGTCCGTTCGCCGCTTCCAGTCCGAGCAGGCCACCGCCGATCACCACCGCGTGCTTCTTGACCTTGGCGGTGTCGATCATGGTGCGGGTGTCGTGGATGTCGCGGTAGCCGATCACGCCCTTCAGGTCCTTGCCCGGCACCGGCAGGATGAAGGGCACCGATCCGGTCGCCAGCAGCAGGCGGTCGTACTCGGCTTCGGTGCCGTCGCTGGCGATGACCTTGCGGCGCACGCGATCGATCCGCGCGACTTCCTTGCCCAGGTGCAGGGTGATGCCGTGCTCGGCGTACCACGACAGCGGGTTGAGCACGATCTCGTCGAAGTCCTGCTCGCCGGCCAGCACCGGCGACAGCAGGATGCGGTTGTAGTTCGGGTGCGGCTCGGCCCCGAACACGGTGATCTGGTACATGTCCGGCTGCAGCTTGAGCAGTTCCTCGAGCGTGCGAATGCCGGCCATGCCGTTGCCGACCACCACCAGGCGTGGTTGCTTCATCGTGGGGTCCCGGTCAGATGCGTGCGGTGCCGAGCGCCATCCAGCGGCTGCGCCACTGGTGGGTGACGCTGCGCAGCAGCCCCCAGGCGAGCAGGGCGATACCAGCGAACAGCCACAGTCCCGGCGCGTAGCTGCCGCTGTGCTGCTTGATCACGCCCAGCCCCGCGGCGAGCACGAAGCCGCCGACGCCGCCGGCCATGCCGATCAGTCCGGTCATCAAGCCGATTTCCCGGCCGAAGCGCTGCGGCACCAACTGGAACACTGCGCCGTTGCCGGCGCCCAGGCACAGCAGCGTGAGGATGAACAACAACACCACGCCCGCGGCCCCGCCGACCCCCAGTGCGGCGCCACCGACCAGCAGCGCCACCGACAGGTACACCGCGAGCAGGGTGCGCGTGCCGCCGATGCGGTCGGCGATCACGCCGCCGATCGGGCGCATCACCGAGCCGGCCAGCACGCAGGCCGCGGTGGCCCAGCCGGCGATCTTCGGCTCGAAGCCGAACTGGTCGTGGAAGTAGCCCGGCAACGCGCTGGCGAAGCCGACGAAGCCGCCGAAGGTGATCGCGTAGAAGAACATGAACCACCACGAGTCGCGGTTGCCGACCAGCACGTGCGCGTAGTCGCGCAGGCTCTTGCGCGCGACCGGCACCGGCGCGTCCTTCGCCCACAGCGCGAACACCACCAGCACCACCAGCAGCGGGATGCAGGCCAGGCCGAACACGTTGCGGAAGCCGAACATCGTCGCCAGCAGCGGCGCGAACAACGCCGCGAGCACGGTGCCGGAATTGCCGGCGCCCGCGATTCCCATCGCCGTGCCCTGGTGCTCGGGCGGGTACCAGCGCGAGGCCAGCGGCAGCGCCACCGCGAACGAGGCGCCGGCCACGCCCAGCATCAGCCCCAGCAGCAGCACCTGGCCGAAGCCGTGCACGCCGAGCGTCCACGCCACCATCAGCGCCGCGATCACCAGCGTCTGCGCCAGCAGTCCGGTACGCCTTGCGCCGATGCGGTCGGCCAGCAGGCCCAGGAACAGGCGCAGCACTGCGCCGGACAGGATCGGCACCGCCACCATCAGCGCGCGCTGCTGGGTGTCGAGCAGCAGCGCCTCGGCGATCTGCACCTGCATCGGGCCGAGCAGGTACCAGACCATGAAGCTCAGGTCGAAATAGAGGAAGGCCGACAGCAGCGTGGGCGTGTGCCCGGCCTGCCAGAAGGAACGATTCATCCGCGCACTCTCCGTGGGAGGAGGCCGCCGTTGCCGGGTACAACCACACCCGCGCGGGCCGCCGGAAAAGGAAGGGCGAAAACGAAAAACGGCGTCCTCCGGTGGGGGCCGGAGAGACGCCGTTGTCGGCGACCTTCGGCCGCCGTTGGCCTCGGGTCGTAATCGGGTTGTCGTGGACGCGGCTTTGCGCCCGACTTGTATTGCAACGCAACATGCGTGCCAGCCCCTCCCTGCGTGGAGGGGGCTTTGGATTCAATCGGTTGCGTTCAATTGGCGACCGGAGGCGAGACCGATATCCCCGAAATTGTGCGGGATCTGCACCAATGCGGTGCGGATCGGTGGCCTGCGATCCCGTAGGAGGGCCTTCAGGCGCGACAGGGCCGCCATGGGGCGTGCACCCGCACGATCTGGGCAGGTGGTCGCGGCTGAAGCCGCTCCTACAGGGTGTTTGGGCGGAGCGGCGGGACGGGAATGCGACGCGGCCCGGGCCTATTCCCAGCGCATGCCGTCGAACAGCAGGCTGGCGCGCGAATCGCCGCGTGGCAGCGGCACCCCGACCTGCAGCGCGGCCAGCCGGTAGCTGTCGAGCCGATGGATCTCGGCCAGCAGGGCGTCGTCGCCGCCGGCGTCGGGCGGCAGCCAGCCCCAGCGACGGAACTGGTGCAGGAACCAGCGCCCGTCCGACAGCCAGGGGAAGTTGACGTCGCCGTCGCCGTGGAAGCGCAGGCGGGTCGCCCAGGCATCGCCGGACGGCAGCAGCAGGCAGTCGGACAGGCAGGCGACGGGGAGATCGATGGCGCCGTCGTCGGCCAGCCACTGCGCGGCCTGCGCGCGGTGGCGCGGATCCTCGTCCAGCCAGCGGCAGGCTTCGAGCACGGCCGCGGTCAACGCGGTGGCGGTGTCGGGTTCGAGCGCGGCGAACGCGCGCCGGCAGGCCAGCACCTTCTCCGGGTGCCCGGGCCAGAGCTCGCCGCTGCGGATCACGCGCGTACCGGCGCCCAGGGTTTCGGCCTGCGCCGCCCAGGGCTCGCCCGCGCAATAACCTTCGATCTCGCCACGCGCCAGCGCCGCAGGCATCTCCGGCGGCGGCAGGGTCACGGCCTGGACCTCGTGCAGCGGGTCCACGCCCTGCGCCGCGAGCCAGTAGTACAGCCACATCGCGTGGGTGCCGGTGGGGAAGGTCTGGGCGAGGACCGGCCGCCGTGCCGGTACGTCCAGCGCCTCGCGCAGCGGCGCGCCCGCGCGCAACCGCTGCGCCGCCCCGGGCGCGAGCACGATCGCCTGCCCGTTCTGGTTGAGCACCATCAGCACCGCCATCTGTTCCTGCGGGCCGCCGATCCCGGTCTCGATGCCGTAGACCATGCCGGCCAGCGCGTGCGCGGCGTCGAGTTCGCCGGACAGCAGCTTGTCGCGCACCGCCGCCCACGATCCCTGCCGCCGCAGATCCAGGCGCAGGCCGTGGCGGTGGTCGAGGCCGAGGCGCACCGCCGCCACCAGTGGCGCGCAGTCCACCAGCGGCATGAAGCCGATGCGCAGGGTGCGAAGCGGTCCGGTGGGCATGGGCGTCATCCGAGCAGGTCCGCCATCGACAGGATCCGCCGCGCCACGTCGGCCAGCTTCAGGTTCTGCCGCATCGCCTGTTGCCGCAGCGCCGCATAGGCATCGCGTTCGCTCATGCCGCGTTTCTCCATCAGCAGGCCCTTGGCCTGGTCGATCAGCTTGCGGTCCTGCAACTGCTGCTGCACGCCCTCGAGCTGCTGGCGCAGCTGCGATTCCTGCTCGAAGCGCGCCAGCGCCACCTGGATGATCGGATGGAGCCGCGACGGCGAAAGGCCATCGACGACGTAGGCGGCGACGCCGGCGCCGACCGCGGCGCGGATCAGCTGCTCGTCGCCGTTGGCCGAGAACATCACCACCGGTCGCGGCGCGTGCCGGTGCAGCATCGCCAGCTGCTCCAGCGCATCGCGCGACGGCGAGTCGACGTCGAGGATCACCACGTCCGGCAGGTGCGTCTCCACCGCCTTGAGCAGCGCGCTCACGCCGTCGACCACGCCCAGCACCTCGTGGCCGGCGTCGACCAGCGCATCGCGCAGGTCGCCGATCGGCTTGGCGGTGTCGTTGATCAGCAGGATCCGTGGCATGCCCGGGCGGCGGCTGGCTGGCGGCGGGGAGGGGTTGGCGCTATGTTGCCTTGCAACATAAGCGCTGGCGCCGAGGTTTGCCAAGGGAGACGCGATGCCGCTCTATCCCCTGTTCGCCGATCTGGCCGGCCGCGAGGTGCTGGTCGTGGGCGGCGGCGAGGTCGCCGTGCGCAAGATCGAGGCGCTGCTGCAGGCCGGGGCCCGGGTCCGCGTGCATGCCCGGGCCCTGCACCCGACGCTCCAGAGCTGGCTGGTCGAAGGGCGGCTGGACCGCCTGGAGGGCGAATTCGACCCGGCCTGGATCGACGCCGCGTGGCTGCTTGTGGTCGCCACCGACGACGGCGCCTTCAACGCCGCGCTGGCGGCGCAGGCCACCGCCCGGCGCACGCTCGCCAACGTGGTGGACGACGCGCGGCTGTCGAGCTTCCAGGTGCCGGCGGTGATCGACCGCGCGCCGCTGCAGCTGGCGATCTCCTCCGGCGGCGCGGCGCCCATGCTGGCGCGGCGGCTGCGCGAGCGGCTGGAGATCGAACTCGATCCCTCGCTCGGCGCGCTGGCCGGGCTGTTCGCGCGCCATCGCGACAACATCCGCGAACGGCTGCCCGACCTGGACCGCCGCCGGCGCTGGTTCGATGCGGTGATCGACGGCGCCGTGCCCGCGCTGCTGCGCACCGGCCGTGTGGAGGATGCGGAGCGCGCCTTCGCGGCGATGCTGGATCCGGCCCGCATCGCCCCGGCCGGCGGGCGCATCAGCCTGGTCGGCACCGGACCGGGCGATCCGGCCCGCCTCACCCTCGGCGCGTTGCGGGCGATGAATCTGGCCGATGTGCTACTGGTCGATGCGGGCGTGGCCGCGGCGGTGCTGGCGCTGGCGCGCAAGGATGCGCCGCGCGAGCCGGCGCCGACGGATCCGGAGGCTTGCCGCGCGCGACTGGCCGAGCATGCGCGCGCAGGACATCACGTGGTGTGGCTGCGCCCGGGCGACGGCTTCCGCGAACCGCCGTTTGCAAGACTCGCGCAGACGCTGCAGCGGCTGGAATGGCCATGCGAGATCCATGCCGGCGTCGCCCCGGACCACGGCGACGCGCCAGGCGCAACCTGATCCCGGGGCGGCCGCGATCGTCGCCGGGTCGCCGGGCCCTAGTCGCCGGCGCCGCCTGCCATGGCCGCGGAGGACACCAGCGCCTGCAATTCCTCTTCCAGCGTCGCGATCCGCGCCGACAACCGCGCGGTCTCGACCGGGCTGACGTGGGCCAGTCCGTCCAGCAGTTCCGACAACTGCAGCAGCCGCTTGCGGTGGTCGCGCACGTCGAGGCGGCTGCGGTGGCCGCGCAGGTCGCCGACTTCCGCTTGCGGGTCGGGACGACGGTAGTGCTCGCGCAGCACCAGCCACAGGCGGCGGGCGATGCGCGCGTCGGCGTCGCTCCAGGGCGCGCTGCTGCCGCGTACGGTTTCGCGCCACGCGGCGAAGCTCGCGCGCGGACCGATCCGGCTGCCGTCGCCGGCGACCACGAACGGTGCGTCCGGTCGTCCGGCCCAGCGCACGTCCTCGATCTGCTCGCAGCGGAAGAACAGCAGCCATTCGTCGCTGCCCGGGTCGAGCGGCAGCGCGAACACGCCGGCGATGCCGTCGGCAGCCTCCGGGCCCGGGTTCCAGTCCTCGGCGCGGTCGGTCATCGCCGGGGCCGCCGCATGCGCCTCGCGCGCCAGCCAGGCCAGCAGGTCGGGGATGCGTTCGGCGGGCGGCGTGCGTCCGGCGCCATGCCAGCGGCCGGACTGCAGCAGGGCCACGCCATCGCAGGCGACCGCGCGGCGCAGCAGGTCGAGCTCGGCGGCGATCGCGAGGCGGGCATCGCTGGCGTTCGCCAGGCGCAGCGCCAGGGTATCGCGCACGGCCCGCGCGCCGTCCTCCACCGCCGCCGCTTCCTGCTGTTCGCGCGCGGCGACGCGCATCGAGACGAACAGGCCGAACAGGTCGGCCGCGGCGCGTACGCCCGGCGAGAGATGGCGCACGCCGCGATGGTGGCAGGCGATCAGCCCCCACAACCGGCCGCTGGCGACGATCGAGATCGACATCGACGCGCCCACGCCCATGTTGGCCAGGTATTCCAGGTGCACGGGCGATACGCTGCGCAGCGACAGCTGACCCAGGTCGAGCGGTTCGCCGCGCGCACTGCGGTCGGGCAGGACCGGGACCGGCGTGTAGTGGGCATCCGGAATCACGCGGATACGGTTGTGCAGGTACAGCCGGCGCGCCTGCGGCGGGATGTCCGAGGCGGGATAGCGCATGCCGAGGTAGGCGGGCATCGCGGAGTCGCGCGACTCGGCCACCACGTCGCCGGAATCGTCGTGGCGGAAGCGGTACACCATCACCCGGTCGTAGCCGGTGAGCAGGCGCACCTGTTCGGCCACGCGCTGGTGGAAGCCTTCGTCGTCGCCGCCCTGCGCGACCCGGGTGATCATCGCCTGCGCCACCACCGTTGGCGAGCGCTCGCCGGCGCCGCGCACGTGCGGCTCGATCTCGATGTGCACCAGTCCCTGTGCGACGTGCACGCTGACCTCGCACAACGCGGCCAGCGGGCCGATGTTCGCCACCGCCGCGCGCTGGGCCTGCGCGCCGGGTTCGGCGAACCCGATCGTCTCGGCGATGGTCTGAATCACGTCGTCGGTGATGAACTCGCGCAGCGAACGGCGCAGCATCTGTTCCGGAGGCGCGCTGGTGAGCGCTTCGATGTTGGCCGAGACATGGTGGATCGACCAGTCCGGCAACCGGCAGCTGATCAGGTATCCGTGCGGCTGGATCGCGCCCGGGAGGTGGATCGGCTCGCTGGCGCAGGCGTCCAGCGCGCGTTCGAGTTCGGGGGTCATGCGCGCTCCTTGTCGGCTGCAACGGGAAGATGGTCGAAGCTGCGCTCGAAACAGGCCTGGACCAGCGCAAACGCGCTGCGCGCGCCGTCCTCGGCCTGGGCCATGCGCGACGCATCGCCGGCATCGAGTGCCGACAGCCGCGCCTGCAGCGCGGACCAGTCCTCCGCGGCCGCGTGGCGCGCCAGGAAACCGGCGCCGCGCCTGCGGTCGAAGCCGAGCCGCTGCGCATCGCGCAACAGCACGCGCGCGCCCATGCCGCTGCCGGCCATCACGTAGTTCCAGCCCAGCCGCGTCGCCGCACCGGACGCCGGGGCGCGCACGCCCTCGGCCGCGAGCGGCGCCAGCGCCAGCGAGGACAGGTCGCCGGCCAGCCACGCCGAATGGCGCGGCGTCGCCTCCACCGCGATCTCGAAGTCGGTCGCGAAGCGGTGCATGCCCAGCACGTAGCGGCGGTAGGTGGCGACCGAATCCAGGCCGCGCGGGAACAGCGCGTCCACCCGCGCGTGCAGGTCGGCGGTGGCCTCGCGCAGGCGCATCCGCGCCATGCCTTGCTGCGGTCTGGTGGTCGTGCCCGGGGCGCTGGATCCGATGATGCGGCGCAGGATACCGGCCCGACCTTGCAGCGACGCCGGGCCGCGCGCGACGCGTTCAGGAAGATGAGCAGGGCGACCGAATCCGCGCCCTCGCTACAATGCGCGTCTTCACGAACCTGTCCCGCACCCGTGTCCTTCCCCGACTACGACTTCGCCAGCCATCGTTTCGAGGTTCGTCCCGGGATCCGTCTGCATTACCTGGACGAGGGGCCGCGCGACGGCGAGGTGGTGGTGGCGCTGCACGGCAATCCGTCGTGGAGCTATTGCTGGCGACACCTGGTGCATGGACTGCGCGACCGCTACCGGGTGATCGTGCCCGACCATGTCGGCATGGGCCTGTCGGACAAGCCCGACGACGATGCCGACGCGCTGCCGCGCTACGACTACACCCTGCAGTCGCGCGTCGACGACCTGGCGGCGCTGCTCGCGCATCTGGGCGTCGACGGCCCGATGACGCTCGCGGTGCACGACTGGGGCGGCATGATCGGCTTCGGCTGGGCGCTGTCGCACACGGCGCAGGTCAGGCGCCTGGTGGTCCTCAACACCGCCGCGTTCCCGATGCCGCCGGGCAAGCCGATGCCGTGGCAGATCGCGCTCGGCCGCGACTACCACGTCGGCGAGCTGTTGATCCGAGGCTTCAACGCGTTCTCCGCCGGCGCGTCCCGATTCGGGGTCGAGCGCATGATGTCGCGCGAGGTGCGTCGCGCCTACGTCGCGCCTTACGACAGCTGGAAGAATCGTATCTCGACCGTGCGCTTCATGCAGGACATCCCGCTGACCGAACGCGATCGCGCCTGGCCGCTTGTGGCCGAATCCGGGCGGCGACTGGGCGAATACGCCGACCGTCCCGCGTTCCTCGGCTGGGGCCTGAAGGACTTCGTGTTCGACCGGGATTTCCTCGCGCGTTTCCGCACCGCGCTGCCGCAGGCCGAAGTACACACCTTCGAAGACGCCGGCCACTACGTGCTGGAAGACAAGCACGAAGTGCTGGTGCCTGAGATCCGCGCCTTCCTCGATCGCCATCCCCTGTAGGAACGCCTTCAGGCGCGATCGCGATCGCGAGGTCTCTCGGGATCCTGTGCGCAATGGCGGCGGGCCGCGGATCGCGGCTGAAGCCGCTCCTGCATGGCTGAAGGTCAGGCTGCCCTGGTAGGAGCGCCTTCAGGCGCGACCGTTGCCGGGTAACCGGTCGTCACCTTGTGCGGGAGCGGCGCCAGGCGCGACCCATCCCCGGGGCAACGGGTGTGCGTGTCGCCAGGCCATGGCGCTCCCGGTCTTCGGCCGCCCCGCATGCACGGCACGCGCGTGACCGGTCAGGCGGCCGGCGGCGGTAGTCCGGTCGGCGGCGTGCAGTCGCCGTTGCCATCGCCACGGTCCAGGCCGTCGCCTGCCCCATCGCGCCAGCGCCAGTCGTCGACGCCCAGCAGCTCGAGGCCGTGCGCCAGTCGCGCCCGGTCGCACTGGTCGCTGGCGCGGCCGTGTTCCCACGAGGCCTCGACCTCGCGGCATACCGACGGCCGGTGCGGATGGATCGTGCAGCGCGAATACGCGCCGATCCGCGCATCCAGCGCAACGCAGCGGATCGGGTCGGAATAGGTGCCGCGCATGCACAGGCGGTGCGCGTCGAGCCGCTCGGTGAGCGCCGCCGGCACGCCGCCGGGTGTCGCCTCGTCGGACTCCATCCAGTGGAAGGCGACGCGGTACTGCGTGCAGCAGGCGCCGCAGGTCAGGCAGGGGTGCATGGGAAGCCGGGCCTTGCGCGGCGCGAGCGGGGAGGGTGCGCCATTGTCCCGGCGCCGCGTCCGTGCGCAAGGGTCCCCGGGGCGATAATGGCGCCTCTCGCGAACGCGGACCCCGCGCATGGTGCAGGAACACGACGCCGGATCGACCGGCCCGGCCATCCCCGGCCGGGTATCGGGGGCCGCAGCCGATGTCGACAGGGCTTCGCCCGGGCGCGCGCCATCGCCCTGCAACATTGCTGCCGCCCTGCCGCAGCTGGCGGCGCAGGCGCCGGAGCGGGTCGCCATGCGCTGCCCCGGCCGCGACGGTCGCTATGCGGTCTCGCTGACCTACGGCGAACTCGATTCGCGCAGCGACGCGATCGCCGCCGGCCTGGCCGCACGCGGGATCGTGCGCGGCACCCGCACCGTGTTGATGGTGCGGCCGACGCCGGAGTTCTTCCTGCTGATGTTCGCGCTGTTCAAGGCCGGCGCGGTGCCGGTGCTGGTAGATCCGGGTATCGACCGGCGCGCGCTGAAGCAGTGCCTGGGCGAGGCGCGGCCGGAGGCCTTCATCGGCATCCCGCTGGCGCAGTTCGCGCGCGTGCTGCTGGGCTGGGCGAAAGCGGCGCGCACCAGCATCACCACGGGCCGGTTCGCGTGGCTGGCCGATGCCACACTGGCGCGGATCGAGCGCGAGGGCGCAGCCAGCGGCCCGCAGCTGGTGGACACGCAACCCGACGATGTCGCCGCGATCCTGTTCACCAGCGGCTCCACCGGCGTGCCCAAGGGCGTGGTCTACCGCCACCGCCATTTCGTCGCCCAGATCGACATGCTGCGCGACGCGTTCGGGATCGCGCCCGGCGGCATCGACTTCCCGACCTTCCCGCCGTTCGCACTGTTCGATCCCGCGCTCGGCCTGACCTCGATCATCCCCGACATGGATCCCACCCGCCCGGCGGAGGCCGATCCGCGCAAGCTGCACGCGGCGATCGGGCGCTTCGGCGTCGACCAGCTGTTCGGCTCCCCGGCGCTGATGCGGGTGCTGGCCGATCACGGCGCGCCATTGCCGACGCTGCGGCGGGTGACCGCTGCCGGCGCGCCGGTGCCGCCCGATGTGGTGGCGAGGATGCTCGACCTGCTGCCGGAGGATGCGCACTTCTGGACGCCCTACGGCGCGACCGAATGCCTGCCAGTGGCGGTGATCGAGGGCCGCGAACTGCTGGCGCTGCGCGAACGCACCGAACGCGGCGCCGGCACGTGCGTCGGCCGTCCGGTGCCACCGAACGAGGTGCGCATCATCAGCATCGGAGACGATCCGATCGAGGCGTGGTCGGAAGACCTTCTGGCCGCGCCCGGCGAGGTCGGCGAGATCACGGTGGCGGGCCCCAGCGCGACAGACAGCTACTTCAATCGCGACGCGCAGACGCGGTTGGCGAAGATCGTCGAGGCGCTGCCTGGGGGCGGTACGCGCGTGATCCACCGCATGGGCGACCTCGGCTGTTTCGACGCCGATGGCCGGCTCTGGTTCTGCGGCCGCAAGTCGCAGCGGGTCGAGACCGCGGACGGGCCGCTGTACACCGAGCAGGTGGAGCCGGTGTTCAACACGCATCCAGAGGTGCACCGCACCGCGCTGGTCGGGATCGGGCCCGCGGGTCGGCAGGTGCCGGTGCTGTGCGTGGAAGCGAACGCGGGCGTGGCGCAGGCCGGGCAGGCGCGCATCGCCAACGAGCTGCGACGCCTCGGTGAAGGCTTCGTCCACACTGCACGCATCACCCTGATCCTGTTCCACCCCGGCTTTCCGGTCGATATCCGCCACAACGCGAAGATCGCCCGTGAGACGCTGTCGGCCTGGGCCGCGACGCGTGTCGGCTGAGAACGCCAAAGCGTCGCCTGCGTCATGGCGTCTCGACGATCTGCATATCGATGTCGCGCGGCAACGCGTCGTCCGTGACGACGGGCGCGTGCTGGAGGTCGCGGGCCTGAGTTTCCGCCTGCTGCACTACCTGCTCGGGCGGGGCACGCGCGTGGTGGGCTTCGACGAACTGATCGACCGGGTCTGGGCGCCGGCGCACGTGGGCGAGGAAACCGTGACCCAACGCGTGCGCCTGCTGCGCCAGGCACTGGGCGACGATGGCCGGCAGCCGCGCTACGTGCGCTCGGTGCGCGGGCAGGGCTACCAGCTGTGCAGCGAGCCCCGGGCCGAGGCCCCTTCTCTCGATTCGCGGTCGACAGCGTCATCAGTACACAGGCCTCACGCCTCGCGCCTGGCCGCTGTCGCGCTGCTGCCGATGCTCGGAGTGCTGGCCTGGTGGCTGTGGCCACGATCCGACGCGCCCGTCGTTTCGCCGCTGTCGCAGCGCGCCGCCTACTATGCCGGCATCGGCCAGCAGGCCAACAACGAGCGCGCGATCGCGCTGTACCGGCAGCGGCTGCAGGAATCCCCGGATGATACGGACGCGCAGCTCGGCCTCAGCCGTGCCTACAGCGCGCGCCTGTGCCTGTACAACGGCAGCGCAGACGACGCGGTGCAGGCCCAGACGCTGGCCGACGCCGTGATCGCGCGCCAGCCGAAGACCGCTGCGGCCTACGCCGCCCTCGCCTATGCACACGACTGCCGTGGCGAGATCCCCGCCGCGCTGGCCGGCTACGAACGTGCGGTGCAACTGGATCCGGCGGCCGACGGCAGCCGTGCGTCCGCCGCGTACCTCTACGCGCGCCAGGGGCGGATCGCCGATGCGCTGGCCGCCAACCTTGCGGTGCGCGAGCCGGCTGGCGTGCGCTTCCTGGACCTGCAGATCGCGTCCAACCTCGATCTGCTGGGGTACGCCGCGGCGGCAGAGGCGCGCTACCGGCGCAGCTTTCAGCTGTATCCGGACAACGTGTTCTCGAACCTGGCCTGGCCTACGTTCCTGTACGGGCGCGGCCGCAGCGACGAGGCGCAGACGGCGCTGGACCAGGCCTTGTCGCGCGGCACCGAGCACCCTGGCCTGCATCTGCTGGCCGCCGAACTGGCGCTGCTGCGCGGCGACACCGCGGCCGCGCGCGACGCCGCGGGACGGGCGCACGCGCTCAGGCCGCATGCGAGCTTCCCGGAGTCCGTCGCCTGGACCGCCGGTGCCGAAGGCCGACCCGATGCCGCCGCACTGCGCGAACGCGCGGCCGCGCTCGGCGCCGGCCTCGCCCGCGGCACCGATCCCTTCGACGGTGTCGAGGCGGCGCTGCTGCATGCACTGGCCGGCGACCGCGACGCGGCAGGCCGGTCGCTCGATGCCGCAGTGGCCGCCGGCTTCCGCGACGCCGGCTACCTGCGTGTGTCGCCGCTGTTCGCGGACCTGCGCGACGCGCCGGCATTCGACGCCGCGTTGCGGTGTATCGACGAGGCGCTGGCCGCCGAGCGCGCCGCGGTACTGGCCTCCGGCCGCCTTCCGGACGATGCAACCGACGCTACGGCAGGGCGCTGAGGACATAGTCCGAGAACAGTTTCCGCGACTCGGCATGCATGCCGCGCTGGTTGTAGCGGGTGCGCGTGATGACCACGACCAGTTGTTCCTCCGGCACGACGAACACGTAGTTGCCGCCATTGCCCGACATCGCCCAGGCATGCAGCGGCCGGTCGCCGGCCGTGAACGGGAACCGCCACATCTGGTAACCGTAGTCGGCATCGAACGGCGTTTGCGCGTGCACCTGCGACATCGCCCGCACCCATTGCGCCGAAACCACCTGCCGTCCGTTCCAGCGGCCGCCATCGACGATCAGCTGTCCCAGTTTCGCCAGGTCGCGGCTGCGGTATTCGGTGCCACCGCCGCCCATGCCGGTACCTTCGGAAGACCGGTGCCAGCGCGAGACCCGGATGCCCAAAGGCGCTTCGAGCGCCTCCCTGGCGAAGCGTGCCAACGACACCCCGCTGGCGCGCTCGACGATGGCGCCAAGCAGGAACGCGTTCGCCGTGCAGTAGGCGAACGCGCGGCCATGCGGGCTGTCGGCCGGGCGCCTGGTCCACGCGGCATAGCCGCGCTCTGGCAGGTCCAGCGCGAACTGGATCCAGTCCGCGCTGACGTACATCCTCTCCTCGTGGCCGGCAGAGAAGTTGTTGTTGTCGTCGCACTCCCATTGCGCGCTCATCGTCAGCAGGTCTTCGATGGTGACGGCGCGTTTGAACGTGCCGGGGTTGCCGGGCGTGCGCTCCGGGAAGAAGTCGAGCACCGGCCCGTCGACGCCGGCGATCAGGCCGCGGTCGATCGCGTTGCCGACCAGCAGCGCGGTCACGGTCTTGGTCAGCGAGCGCGTGTTGTGGAGGGTCTGCCGGTCGGCACCGTTGAAGTAGGCCTCGTGGACCAAGGTGCCGCGATGGACGACCAGGAGGCTCGTGGTCTCCGGCGCTTCGCCGCCGGCGATGGCGGCATCCAGCGCCGCCAGGCGCGCCGTGTTCCAGCCGCGTCCGCCGGCATCGGCGACCGGCCAGTCGTCGTCGGCAGGTTCCGGTGGAAGCGTCGCCGCTGAGGCGGCGAGTGGCGGCAAGGCGAGCGCGGCGAGCAGGACGAGGCGCGGCAGCAGGTGCATGGGACGACTCCGGTCGAGGAAGCCGCCACTGCAACGGGGTCCGGAATGAAATGCCTGATGCCCGAATGAAGATTTCTGAAGTCGTGCCGGATCAGTGGCTTGCGGCGTCGGCGACAGTCGCAAGACGGGCGTTGCAAGCCTCGCGTCGCCAATTCCACCCCGGCTCGCTATCGTGTGGATCTGTCATCGCGTGGAGTCGGTAATGCGGATCCTCGTCACCGGAGGGGGCGGTTTCCTCGGCCAGGCGCTGTGCCGCGGCCTGGTCGAACGCGGCCACGAGGTCGTCAGCTTCAACCGCGGCCACTACCCCGCGCTCGAGGCGATCGGCGTGCGCCAGATCCGCGGCGACCTCGCCTCACGCGATGCCGTGCTCGCCGCCGCGAGCGGTTTCGATGCGATCTTCCACAACGCCGCGAAAGCCGGTGCCTGGGGGAGCCGCGACAGTTACCACTCGGCCAACGTCACCGGCACCCGGAACGTGCTCGACGCCTGTCGCGCACACGGGATCGGCAAGCTGGTGTACACGTCCACGCCGAGCGTCACCCATCGCGCCACCCATCCGGTCGAAGGCGGCACCGCCGACACCGTGCCCTACGGCGAAGGCTTCAAGGCGCCGTACGCGGAAACCAAGACCATCGCCGAAAAAGCGGTGCTGGCAGCGAACGACAACGACCTGGCCACGGTCGCGCTGCGTCCGCGGCTGATCTGGGGCCCCGGCGACCAGCAGATCCTGCCGCGGCTGGTGGAACGCGCGAAAGCGGGGCGCCTGCGTTTCGTCGGCGGTGGCCACAACCTGATCGACACCACCTACATCGACAATGCCGCGCAGGCGCACTTCGACGCGTTCGAGCACCTCGCGCCGGGCGCGGCCTGCGCCGGGCGCGCGTACTTCATCAGCAATGGGGAACCGAAACCCACGCGCGAGATCGTCAATGCGCTGCTCGCCGCCGCCGGCGCGCCGCAGGTGCACGGGTCGATCCCGTTCGGCGTCGCCTACGCGATCGGCGCCGCATGCGAGGCGCTTTGGCCGCTGCTGCGGCTGCGGGGAGAACCGCCGATGACGCGGTTCCTTGCCGAGCAGTTGAGCACGACGCACTGGTACTCCATGGCGCCAGCCACGCGCGACTTCGGCTATGTGCCGCGGGTGACGATCGCCGAAGGGCTGCAACGCTTGCGGACATCCTTGCACCAGGGATGACCGGACCGCAGGTGCATCAGGTTTTTCGCGCGCGGCGCGCCTCCCCCGGGTGTCGCAAGCGGTATCCGGCCAGGCGCGGTACTCGATGGCGCCAGCCACGCGCGGCCTCGGCTGACTGCCGCGGGTTCCAATCGGGAGGAGCTGGCCAGGTTGCGGGACCTCGTACTTGCAGCCTGCCCACTGAGCGCGGGAACGCCCGGCAGGCGATTCCTGGCTCCCTGCGCGGGCCCACAGCGGAGAGAAGCCGACGCGGGATCTTGAAGGCCCTGCGAGCAACCAGCGCGTTGCGCGGACGGCGGCGATCGTCGTGCCGCTGCACGGGGCATTCCGGTGTGCGCGGTCTTTCACGACGACCTCACCCGGCGCTCACCCGGCCGCGACCGGGGCTCGCGTAGCGTTTGCCTGCACCCTCAAACCTATGGCCCCCGGCCGTCGCCACGGAGACCGCTTCCATGCTCAGATACGCCGTCATCTTCTTCGTCATCGCGCTCATCGCCGCCGTCCTCGGATTCAGTGGCGTCGCCGGCGCCGCCACCAACATCGCCTGGATCCTGTTCGTGGTATTCGTGATCCTGGCGATCGTTTCGCTGCTGCGCGGCAAGCGGGTATAGCCCGGCAGCCTCGCACGCGCGACGTCAAGAAGGCCCGCCGATCGGCGGGCCTTTCTCGTTGCATCGCCACGGCGGGCCTGCCGCTACAATGCCGCATGGCCTCGTCCCCGCCCTCACCTTTCGACGCGATCAAGCCCATCGCCGGGCGCGCGCTCGAAGTCGCCCTCGATCGCGCCCTCGCGCTCGACGCCGACTTGCGCGACGCGCTCGCCCGGCTCGACGGTCGCCGGATCGAGCTGACGCTGGAATCCCCGCCGCTCGCCCTGCAACTGCGGGTGGACGGCGATCGCCTTGCGGTCGGTCCGGTCGATGCCGCGGCCGAGCCCGATCTGGCGGTGCGCGCGACGATCGCCGGCGTACTGTCGCAGTTGCCGTTCCTGCGGCGCGACGACGCACCCGCCATCGGCAAGGTGCGCGTGTCCGGCGACGCGGAACTGGCGCGCCAGCTGCAGCGCCTGGCCGAGCGTTTCGATCCCGACTGGCAGCAACCGTTCGTCGCGGTCTTCGGCGAGGTCGTCGGCGTGCAGGTGGCCAGCGCCCTGGGTGGCGCGCTGAAGCAGGCACGCGCGCTTGGCCACAACCTCGCGCAGAGCGCCGCCGAGTACGTGACCGAGGAGTCGCGCGACGTGGTGGCGCGGGCCGAGATCGACGCCTTCCTCGACGATGTCGACGCGATGCGCGACGACGTCGACCGCCTCGCCGCACGCGTGGCCCGCATCGCCGGCCGGACCGGGGCGGCGGCTTGAACACCCTGCTGCGCGCCGCGCGCATCGGCCGCGTGCTGCTGCGCTATCGTCTCGACGACCTGCTCGACGACACCGCGGCCGAGCGCTGGCTGAAGCTGATGCGGCCGTTCGTGCCGCGCGCGTCCGCGACCATCGCCGCGCAATCGCGTGGCGCGCGCCTGCGCCTGGCGCTGCAGGAGCTGGGACCGATCTTCGTCAAGTTCGGGCAGATCCTCTCCACCCGCCGCGACCTGCTGCCGCTGGACATGGTCGACGAGCTGGCGCTGCTGCAGGACCAGGTCGCGCCGTTCGACGGCGACGCGGCGCGCGCGATCGTCGAGGACGAGCTGGACGCGCCGGTCGCCACGCTGTTCGCCTCGTTCGAAACGGTGCCGCTGGCCTCTGCCTCGATCGCGCAGGTGCATGCGGCCACCCTGCACCCGGTGGCCGAAGCGCCCGCTCGCGAGGTGGTGGTCAAGGTGCTGCGGCCCGGCATCGAGAAGCAGATCGCCGGCGACATCGCCCTGCTCGGCAGCCTCGCCGGCCTGGTCGACCGCACCCATCCCAATGCCGACAAGATCCGCCCGCGCGAGATCGTGGCCGAGATCGAGAACACCCTGGCCGCCGAACTCGACCTGCAGCGCGAGGGGGCGAACGCTTCGGTGCTGCGCCGCAACTGGCTCGACTCGCCCGACCTCTACGTGCCCGAGCCGATCTGGACCCATACCGCGCAGCGCGTGCTCACGCTCGAGCGCGTGCGCGGCATCAACAGCGACGACATCGTCGCGCTCGACGCCGCCGGCATCGACCGCAAGGCGCTCGCGGCCAAGGGCGTGCGCGTGTTCTACACCCAGGTGTTCCGCGACAACTTCTTCCACGCCGACGCCCACGCCGGCAACATCTGGGTCGATACCGACCCCGCGCGTCGCGCCAACCCGCGCTTCATCGCCCTGGACTTCGGGATCATGGGCCAGCTCTCCAGCGAGGACCAGTACTACCTCGCCGAGAACTTCATGGCGATCTTCAACCGCGACTACCGCCGCATCGCCGAACTGCACGTGCAGGCGGGCTGGATGCCGGCGACGATCCGCATCGACGAGCTGGAAGCCGCCGCGCGCGCGGTGTGCGAGCCGTACTTCACCCGTCCGTTGTCGGAGATTTCGCTTGGCGAGGTGCTCGGCAAGCTGTTCCGCACCGCGCAGCGCTACGAGCTGACCCTGCAGCCACAGCTGATCCTGCTGCAGAAGACCCTGCTGACCATCGAGGGCATCGGCCGCCTGCTCGACCCGAAGATCGACATCTGGGCGGTGGCGCGGCCGGTGCTCGAACGCATCCTGGTCGAACGCTACAGCCCGCAGAAGCTCGCCTCCGAATTCCGCAAGCGGCTGCCGGAGATCGTGACCCGCGCGCCCGAGGTGCCGCGGCTGCTGCATGCCTGGCTGCAGCAGCAGGTCGAGGGCCGGCACGAACTGAAGATGCGTTCGCAGGACATCGTCGCGATCACCCGCACGCTCGAGGCGATGCAGCGGCGCGTGGTCGCGGCGATCCTGGGCGTTGGCCTGCTGATCACCGCTGCGGTGCTGTTCGCGCTCGAGGCCGGCGGCCCGGCGCTGCTGGGCGTACCGCTGTCGTCATGGGTGGCCGGCATCGGTGGCCTCTGGGCGATCCTCGCCGCCCTGCCGCGAAGATCGTAGGACCACCCTCCCGCACGAGACAACATCGCCGTAGGAGCGGCTTCAGCCGCGACGGGTGGCGGCGCACCTCCACACCCCGGGCCACCGCGTGGCGCGCGTCCGCGCACCCGCCCGGATGCCGGCGACCCGCATCGGTCGCCCGCCTCGCCTGCACCGCCCTGTACGCATCACCCCTTGCACCGACCGATCCGGTCCACCGATCCGGTCACATCCGGGCCTGGACCGCGTCATGGGATGGAACGCGGCCGGAAACTGGCATCATGCAAGGCCGGACCGCGCCGCTCGGCGGCATGCGGTACCGACGGAAGGGACACCGGACGGCATCGAACGCCGCGGCACATGGGGGACCGGGGACGTGACGCTTTTCCTGACAACCAGCCTGGGCTATCCCACGCTCGCCTACAGCATCCTGCTCGGCGGGCTGGCGCTGTTCTGGGTGGTGGCGGCGATCGGCATCGTCGGTGCCGACGCCATGGACCTGGACTTCGGCGATGGCGGCGAAGCCGGCGGCATGGTGTCCAGGCTGGGCCTCGACGGCCTGCCGTCGCTGCTGGTGCTGAGCGTGCTGGCGTTCTTCGCCTGGATCATCACCTATTTCGTCCACCTGCTGCTGCTCGCCCCGCTGCCCGACCTGCTGCGCTACGGCCTGGGGACCGGCGTGCTGCTGCTGGCGTCGGTGCCGGCGATCCTGCTCACCGCGTTCGTGCTGCGCCCGCTGCGGCGTTTCGTGCTGCGGCTGCGCCCGGCACCGCAGGCCTCGCTGGCGGGGCGCGTCGCGACCGTGCGCACCCCGAGCGTGGACGCGGGCCACGGCATGGCCGACCTCGACGATGGCGGCGCCGGCCTGGTCCTGCAGGTGCGCCACGCCGGCGGGGCGACGATCTCCCGCGGCGATCGCGTGGTCCTGATCGAACACGATGCGCAGACCAACACCTGGCGGGTGGTGGCCGAGCGCGACTACCGCAATCCGTAATCCGACAACGCAACCGGACACGATCCGACTGGAGCTGCACCGATGGAACTCGCACTGCTGGGCCCCTTCCTGATCGGCGCGATCGGCGTCGTCTTCCTGCTGGTCGTGGTGGCGATCATCTTCAAGTCCTTCTACAAGAAGGTCGACCAGGGCACGGCGCTCATCGTCAACGACATGAGCTCCGAGCCGAAGGTGCACTTCACCGGCGCGCTGATCATCCCGGTGCTGTACCGCGCCGAGCTGATGCGGATCAGCCTGATCACGCTGGAGGTCGACCGTCGCGGCAAGGAAGGGTTGATCTGCCGCGACAACATGCGCGCCGACATCGCCGTGGCCTTCTACCTGCGGGTCAACGAGACCCAGGCCGACGTGCTGCGCGTGGCCAAGGCGCTGGGCGCCGACCGCGCCTCGGACAAGCACGCCGTGAACGAGCTGTTCAACGCGAAGTTCTCCGAGGCGCTGAAGACGGTCGGCAAGAAGTTCGACTTCACGGACCTGTTCGAGAAGCGCCAGGAGTTCCGCGACGAGATCATCAAGGTCATCGGCAACGACCTCAACGGCTACGTGCTCGAGGACGTCGCGATCGACTACCTCGAGCAGACGCCGAAGTCGCTGCTCGATCCGAGCAACATCCTCGACGCCGAGGGCATCCGCAAGATCACCCAGCTGACCGCGTCGCAGAACGTGATCACCAACGAGCTGTCGCAGAACGAGCACCTGGCGATCACCAAGAAGAACGTCGAGACCCGCGAGGCGACGCTGGCGCTGGAACGCCAGCAGGCCGAGGCCGAGGCGCGGCAGCAGCGCGAGATCGAGACCATCCGCGCGCGCGAGACCGCCGAGACCCAGAAGGTGCAGGAAGAGCAGCGCCAGCTGGCCGAGGCCGCCCGCATCGAGGCCCAGCAACTGATCGACATCCGCGACCAGAACCGCATGCGCGAGGTGGAAGTCGCCGAGCAGAACAGGCAGCGCGCCGTCGCGATCGAGGCCGAGCGCGTGGCGCGCGCGCGTCAGCTCGAGCAGGTGACCACCGACCGTGAAGTGCAGCTGCAGGGCGTGGAGCGCGACAAGGTCGTCGAGCAGGGCAAGATGGACGTGGCGAACATCACCCGCGAGCGCATCGCGATCGACAAGACCGTGGCGCAGGAAGAGGAGCGCATCAAGGAGGTGCGCGAAGTCTCCGAGGCCGAACGCCTGAAGCAGATCGCGATCCTCGAGGCCGAGGCCAAGGCGCAGCAGGCGCTGCTGGAACAGGTCAAGCAGGCCGAAGCCGGCGAGACCGCGGCCCGGCACAGGGCGGTCGAGGTCACCACCCTGGCCCAGGCGGAACTGGAATCGGCCAGCCGCCAGGCCGAGGCCAAGAAGCTGCTGGCCGAGGGCGTGCGCGCCGAGCGCGCGGCGCCGGGCCTGGCGGATGCCCAGGTCAAGGAGGCCGGCGCGGTGGCGATCGAGAAGGTCGGTATCGCCGAGGCGCGTGTGGTCGATGCGATGGCCGACGCCAACCTCAAGCAGGGTGCCGCGGAAGCCAAGGTGCTGGCGGAGAAGCTCGGCGCGCAGGCGCAGGGCGAGGAGCAGATGGGCCGGGCCCGGGCGGCCGCTACCGAATCGATCGGCCTGGCGGAAGCGACCGTGGTCGGGAAGAAGCTGTTCGCCGAGGCCGAAGGCCTGACCCGGAAGTTCCAGGCCCTCGACGCGCTCAGCGACGACGCGCGCGGCCACGAGGAATACCGCATGGCGCTCGACACCAGCCTCAAGCAGGCGCTGGCGTCGATCGAGGCCGGCAAGGAGATCTCCAAGGAGAACGCCGAAATCATCGCCACCGCGCTGCGCAACGCCGACATCGACATGGTCGGCGGCGACGGCGGCATGTTCGACAGCCTGGTACGGGCGATCTCGCTGGGCAAGTCGATCGAGGGCCTCGCCGACAAGAGCCCGGTGGTGCAGGAGCTGATGCAGAAGTACCTCGGGATCGACCGTGGCAAGGCGAAGGCGGATGGTGGCGCACCGGCCACGGCCGGATGACGGCATCGCCGCACTCGCGGGTGATGACTGGCGTGGCGTCGCGCGTCGCGGAAGGCCCGTGGCCGGGCGCGCGACGCCGCCGCGATCGCGTCGCGGAGCAACGCAAGGCGCACGAACACAGGCAGGATGAAGACCGGTGATGACGGATCCCACGCAGGCCGACGAGGCCACGACCGGCGCCGGCACCGCAACCGCGACGACCGCGGCCGACGAGGCGGTCGCGCGCGGTGGTGCGTACGAAGTACTGCGTCGCCGCCTGGTCGAGCAGGGCGCACGTCTGCGCGGGATCGCCGACGGCCTGAACGCGAGGCGCCTGCAGGAATTCGGCGACAGCCGCATGGAGGTGGCCGGCCGCTTCCGCGTCCGCACCGAGAACAACTGCGTCGGCCGCGACATCGTCCAGATCGGCGACGACCTGCTGCTGTTCGGCTACAACGTCTACATCGGGCTGAAGACGACCACCCGAATCGAGGATGTGTTCGGCCTGTACCGGCTGGTCGAGAGCGGCGAGGGCTTCGACGTCGCCCCCGTCGACCACGCCGGCAGCTTCCTCGCCGACCCCGGGTTCGTCCGCGACTTCACCGAGCTCTACGCCTACTACAAGCACGCGCGCCTGCTGCAGCTGATCAAGCGCGATGGCAAGCTGCTGGCCGCGTTCCAGATCGGCGAGCGCAGCGACGACGTGCGCGTGTTCCGCTGGGCGATCTCCAACACCGGGGAACTGACCTGGATCGATTCGCGCGGCGAACGCGATATCAGCCTGCCGCCGCCGTTCGACTTCGAATGGACCCGCGCCACCCGCGACCTGATGGTGTCCGGTCGCTTCCCGCACCTGAACATCCTCGACACCGTGTTCGTCGAGACCACCGGCGGCGACCTGACGATCAAGGTCGAGAACAACACCGAGATCGGGCGCGGCGTGTTCAGCGAGCCGGTCGAAGACAGCACCCAGTCGCTCGACGACGCGGCGATCGATTTCGCCCGGGTCGGCAGCCTGCTGCTGCTCAAGATCCTGCCGTACCGCGAAAGCGCCTGGCGCGGGTTGATCTACAACACGCTCACCGGCACCGTCGTGCGCAACGACGCCATCGTCCAGGCCTGCGTGCAGCTGCCCGAGGACCACGGGATCATCTTCCCCGGCGGCTACTACCTGCAGAACGGCGAGCACAAGGCCTTCGACGCCGCGATGCAGGGCATGCGCTACAAGCGCGCGATCCGCTCGCCCAACGGCGAGGACGTGATGTACGTGTTCTACGAGCGCGAGGCCGGGCGCTCGGCGCTGTTCGTCTACAACACCATCCGCCGCGAACTGCAGAACCCGATGTTCGGCCACGGCTACGCGTTCCTGCGCAACGGCGGCATGGTGCTGTTCCACGCCGAGGGCGATGCGCCGACCCGGATCCATCCGATGCAGGTGTGGCGGACGCCGTTCTTCAGCGAGGAGTTCGCGGCGCAGCGCCCGGCCGGCACCAGCTTCATGGGGCGGATCGGCAACGCCGCTCTGGTGCGTGGCATCTCCGACCTGTTCGAGCTCAGCCGCGAGATCGACAACCCGCAGGTCTCGCCGCAGCGCTACCAGTTGCTGGTGCACGGCACCCGGCGCCTGTTCGACGCGCACCACTGGATCGACGACGCGCACTGCGATGGCGTGGCCGGACTGCTGCACGAGATCAGCGCCACCGGCGAATCGGTGCTCGACGAGTACGAGAAAGTGGAGGGCATCCGCCGCCAGTCCGCGGCGGCCATGGCGGAGGCGGTGTCCGCGCACAAGGCGCTGCTCTCGCGCCTGCAGCCGGAGAACTGGAACAAGATCGACGAGTTCACCGCGGCGCTGGGCGAGATCGCGCGCCAGCGTGGCCACCTGCTCACGCTGCGGGAGTACCGTTATGTCGATGACGCCGCCATCGATGCGATGGGCGAGGCGCTGGAACGCGAGCGCGACCGGATCGGGGCGGCCACCGGCGAGTTCCTCGGCGGCGACAAGGCGCTGGCGCCGTTCAACGAACGCCTGCAGGCGCTCGACTCGACCGTGCAGCAGGCGCAGACCGCGAAACTGCTGTCCGAGCAGATCCAGGCCATGCAGGCGATGTCCGCGGAGCTGGACCTGCTCTCGGAGCTGATGGCCGGCCTCAGGGTCGACGATGCCAATCAGCGCACGCGCGTGGTCGAGGCGATCTCGGCGGTCTACGCCAGGCTCAACCAGGCCCGGGCGCGCGCCGAGCAGAAGCGGCGCACCCTGGGATCGGCCGAGGCCGTCGCCCAGTTCGGTGCGCAGTTCTCGCTGTTCTCGCAGTCCATCGCCAGCGCGCTGGGGCTGGCCACGGACCCCGAGCGTGCCGACGAACAGCTCTCGCGCCTTCTGGTGCAGCTGGAAGAACTGGAAGGACAGTTCGGCGAGCACGAGCAGTTCCTCGGCGACATCATCGCCAAGCGCGAAGAACTGCTGGAGGCGTTCGAGGCCCGCAAGCAGGCACTGCTCGACGAACGCCAGCGCAGGGCCCAGGCGGTGCACGACGCCGCGACGCGGATCCTCGACGGACTCGGCCGCCGCACCGAGCGATTCGTCACGCTCGACGAGCTCAACGCCTTCTTCGCCGGCGATCCGCTGATCCTGAAGTTGCGTGAGCTGGCCGGGCGGCTGCGGCAGCATCGCGACAGCGTCAAGGCCGACGACGTCGAGTCCCGGCTCAAGGGCGTGCGCGACCAGGCGGTGCGCGCTCTGCGCGACCGCAGCGACCTGTTCGAGGACGGTGGCCACGTCATCCGGCTCGGCCCGCGCCACCGTTTCAGCGTCAACACCCAGCCGCTGGACCTGACCCTGCTGCCGCGCGGCGACGCGATGGCGCTGCACCTGACCGGCACCGACTACTACGAGGCGCTGCAAGACCCCGCACTCGATGGGGTGCGCGACTGGTGGCAGGTTTCGCTCGATTCCGAGTCGCCTGCGCTGTATCGCGCCGAATACCTGGCCGGACTGATCCTCGACGCTGCGGTGCACGGGCGCGAAGGCCTCGAGCTGGCGGCGCTGGAGCACGCGCTGGCCGATCCGGCCGCGCTCGACGGGCTGGTCCGTGATTTCGCCGCGCCGCGCTATCGCGAGGGCTACGAGAAGGGAATCCACGACCACGACGCCGCCGCGCTGTTGCGGGCGCTGGTGCCGTTGTACACCGGCGCCGGCACCCTGGTGCACCCGCCGGCCGCGCGCGCGCTGGCGCTGCTGTTCTGGCATCGGCACCACGGGCGCGAAGACGTGCGCGAGTGGCCCGGGCGCACCGCCGGGGCGGAGGCCGTGCGCAGGCTCTTCGGCACGCGCGATGGCCTGGACGCGTTGCGCGACGAGATCGCCAAGGCGCTGGATGCGTTCGTCGGGGAATCGGGGCTGCCGTTGGCCGGCGTATCGGCGGCCAGCGGCGCCGATTACCTGCTGGCGGAACTGCGCGAGGGCGACCCGACGTTCGGCTTCAGCCACTACGCGCGCGAGTTGCTGGCGGCGCTGGACGGGCAGTTGCATGCAGCGGGCATGGCGGAGGGCTTCGAGCGGTCGCTGCGGCAACAGGCTGGACGCCCGGCCGCGCAGTGGGCCCTGGTCGCGCAGTGGTTGCAGGCGATGGTGCGCGATCCAGCGCTGGCCGCGCTGTCGGGCTACGTGCCGGAGGCGATCGCATTGCGGCTGGCCGGTCACGACCTGCGCCACCGCATCCTCGACTCGACCCTGGTGGCGACGGTGGAGGGGCTGCTCGGCGAGCATCCGCGTATCCAGCACGGCAGGCAGGCCCTGTCGATCGACGATTTCCTCGCCCGCTGGCACGCGCACCGCGGCGGCTTCGTGCCCGGCTTCGAACGCTACCAGGCCGTGCGCCACGCGATCGCCACGCGCGAACGCGAGTCGCTGCGGCTGTCCGAATTCAGGGCGAAGCCCCTGAGCTCCTTCGTGCGCAACCGGCTGATCAACGAGGTCTACCTGCCGGTGATCGGCGACAACCTCGCCAAGCAGATGGGCACGGTCGGCGAGGACAAGCGCAGCGACCTGATGGGCCTGCTGATGATGATCTCGCCGCCCGGCTACGGAAAGACGACGCTGATGGAATACGTCGCCAGCCGGCTCGGCCTGGTTTTCATGAAGATCAACGGCCCCGCACTCGGCCACGCCGTGCGTTCGCTCGACCCGGCGCAGGCGCCCGACGCCACCTCGCGCCAGGAGCTGGAGAAGCTCAACCTGGCGCTGGAGATGGGCAACAACACCATGCTGTATGTCGACGACATCCAGCACACCCATCCCGAATTCCTGCAGAAGTTCATCTCGCTGTGCGATGGCACGCGTCGCATCGAAGGCGTGTGGAAGGGGCGGACCAAGACCTACGACATGCGCGGGAAAAAGTTCTGCGTGGTCATGGCCGGCAATCCGTACACCGAGTCCGGAGAGGTGTTCAAGATCCCGGACATGCTCGCCAACCGCGCCGACATCTACAACCTCGGCGACGTGCTCGGCGGCATGGAGGATGCGTTCAAGCTCAGCTACATCGAGAACAGCCTGACCTCGAACCAGGTGCTGGCGCCGCTGGCCACGCGTGACATGGGCGATCTTTACCTGCTGGTCGACAAGGCGATTGGCAAGGAGGTCTCGACCAACGCCCTCGGCCATGCCTACAGCGGCGCCGAGATCAACGAGATCGTCGCCACCTTGCAGCGGCTGATGCAGGTGCGTGACGTCGTCTACCGCGTCAACCAGCAGTACATCGCCAGCGCGGCGCAGGCGGACCGGTACCGCAGCGAGCCGCCGTTCCGGCTGCAGGGCAGCTACCGCAACATGAACAAGCTGGCGGAGAAGGTCTCACCGGTGATGAACGCCGCCGAGCTGCAGCAGCTGATCGCCGACCACTACGTCGGCGAGGCGCAGCTGCTGACCACCGGCGCCGAGGAGAACCTGCTCAAGCTGGCGGAACTGCGCGGCACCCTGGAAGAGGCGCAGGCGGCGCGCTGGGCGGCGATCAAGCGCGACTTCCTGCGCAACAAGGCGATGGGCGGCGAGGATGCCGACATCGGCGCGCGCGTGGTGGCGCAGCTGGCCGACATCGCCGAGGGGCTGTCGTCGCTGCGCGATGCGCCGGGCAATGCGCCGGCGCAGACCGCCCCGGAGGTGCCGTGGGAGCAGTTGCTGGCATCGCTGCGCGAAGGCATCGCAGTCCGCCGCGCCGAAGAGGGCGGCGCCGAAGCGGGCCAATGGCTGCAGGCACTGCCCGAGGCCATGCGCGGCGCGTTCGAACCGGTGCTGGTCCATCTCTCGCAGGGGCAGGAACGCCAGGCGCAGCTCAACTCGGCGTTGGTGCAGATCCTGGACCTGCTGCGCGCGAAGCTGGGCGAAGTACCGGCGTCGGCGCCGGCCGCGGGCAGGCGTCCGCGCGCGAAGAGCGCCCAGGAGATCGAACTGGAGGAGCTGCTGCGGCAGCTGCGTTTCCGCGCCGACGGGAAGCCTGGCGCGTCGTGAACACAGGCGTCCCGCCGGTCGACCTCGACGACGCGCTGGCCGTGGTCGGCTACGGCGCGGACGCGCTGGACCAGGCACTGGAAGCACGCCTGGCCGATGCGCTCGACCATGCGCCCGCCGCTGCGCTGGTGACACGCCTGGAAGAACTGCGACGCGCGATGCTCGCGGACGATCCGCGCGCGTCGCGTCGCGGCATCGGCCTGCTCGGACGCCTGCTGGGGCGCGACGTGCATGCCGAAACGGAAGCTGCGCACCTGCGCGACCGCCTCGGCGTGCTGCTCGCGCAGGCCGACCGCGAGGCGGGCGCGCTCCGCGACCGCAGCGTCGCGCAGCACGCCCTGCAGGCCGAGGTCGGTGAGGCGGTCGCCCGCATCGGCGCCCGCATCGCCAGCGCACGCACGTGGCTCGACGCGCATCCGGACGCCGGCGCGACGCAGGGCATCGTGGCCTCGACGCGGCAGCGCCTGCAGCAACGCCTGCAGCAGCTGGACACGGTGCAGGCGTCCTGGTCGATCGGCGCCGACCAGCTCGCCCTGTTGCGCGACCAGACCCTCGACCTGTTGGCGCGCTACCAGCGCATCCGCGACGTGCTGCTGCCCGCCTGGCGCCAGCACGCGCTGGGCGACGCCGCCCGCGCCGGCGGCCGCCGCGCGATCGCGGCAGCCGATGTCCAGGCCGCCATCGAATCCGAAGTCGCGGCGATGGCCGGTACACTCGATCCCCGACCCGCACCACCGCAAGCACGGGAGTAAACGCATGAACCAGGACCCCTCCGCCGGCAGTGCCCTAGTGCCCGCTTCCGCCGTGCTCGACGAATCCACGCTCAAGGGCCTGGGCCTGGTGGAAGCCGATCGTGGCGCGATCGCCGAGATCGGCAAGTCGCTGCAGGACATCACCCCGGGCAACCTGCACGTGTTCGGCCGCGATGCCGCCAGCAAGACCTCGGCGTTCTCCAGCCAGTTGCTCGACCAGGTGCGCAACCGCGACCTCGACGCGGCTGGCGACAAGCTCGGCGAAGTGGTGCGGATCGCGCGTTCGCTCAACCTCGACAGCTTCGCCGGCAAGTCGAAGCTGCCGGTGATCGGCGGCCTGATCGACCGGTTGCGCGTGTCCAAGGGCGAGCTGGTGCAGAAGTTCAGCGACACCAACCGGCAGATCGAACAGCTGCTGCAGGATGTCGCCCGCCAGCAGGGCACGCAGGGCCAGCGCGTGGGCGAGTTCGACCGCATGTACGACATCGTCCTCGACGAACGCCGCGCGCTCGGCCTGCACGTCGCCGCCGGCAAGTTGCGGCTGGCTGAACTGGTGGAAGAGCAGCAGAAGCTCGCCGGCCTGGAGGATCCCGATTCGCGCACCCGTCGCGCCGAGATCGAGAACGCGATCCGCCTGCTCGACAAGCGCGTCGGCGACCTGGCGGTGATGCAGCATGCGGCCGACCAGTCGCTGCCGATGATCCGCATCATCCAAGCCAACGCGATCCAGCTGATCGAGAAGTTCAACGCGGTGCGCAACATCACGATCCCGTCGTGGAAGCGCCAGTTCGCGATCCAGCTCTCGCTCGACGAACAGAAGAACGCGGTGGAACTGTCGAACGCCATCGATGATGCCACCAACGAGATCATGCGCAAGAACGCGGACCTGATGCGGCAGACATCGGTCGAGACCGCCAAGGCCAACCAGCGCGCGGTGATCGACGTCGCGACCCTGCGGCACGTGCACGAGCAGCTGATCCAGACGGTCGAGGAAGTCCGCGACATCCACCGCGAGGGCATGCAGCAGCGCCGGCAGGCCGAGGTCGAGCTGGCGCAACTGCGCGAGGACGTGCAGAAGCGGCTGGCGGGTCCGGCGCAGACGGGCGTGTAGCGCCGATCCGACCGCATGGATCCCCGCTTGGCGCCGGCGGTGGCCCCGGGGTGCCGATGGCAGCCATCCCGGCAGTCGGTCCACGGGCCGACAGGGAACCAGACGATTTGGACCCGCAGCGTCCGGTGGAAGCGTGATGCCCACCGCATCGGAATGTTGCAATCTCGTTAATGCTTGAGCCGGAGGCCGTCGTGGCCTCCCGTCCCGGTCGGGGGGGCAGGGACGCCATACACGCTCAAGGACACAGCCCATGATGCTCGCAGGAGAGTGCAAGCCGCGTATTCCGACCACCGTTCTCGCCGCCGCAGTCCGGTCGGCCCTGGTTCTCGCCACCCTGGCCGCCGGCGGCACCGCCCTGGCCCAGACTCCGCCGCCGCCGGACGAGGGCGCCGCCGGCTCCGAAGCGACCACGCTCGACACCGTCTCGGTCCTGGGCTCGCGCAACAAGCCGCGCACGGTCTCGTCCTCGGCCGTGCCGATCGACATCATCGGCAGCGACGAATTCCGCAACCAGGGCGCGACCGACGCGCTCGACCAGTTGCGTGTCGTAGTGCCTTCGTTCAACGTCAGCACCATCCCGATCGACGACGCCGCGAGCCTGGTGCGCCCGGCGAACCTGCGCGGCCTGCCGCCGGACAATACCCTGGTGCTGGTCAACGGCAAGCGCTTCCACCGCTCGGCGGTGATCACCTTCCTCGGCCATGGCCTCTCCGACGGCTCGCAGGGGCCTGACATCTCCGTCTTCCCCTCGTTGGCGCTGGAGCAGGTCGAGGTACTGCGCGACGGCGCGGCGGCGCAATACGGATCCGACGCGATCGCAGGCGTGCTCAACTTCAGCCTCAAGCGGCTCGACGAGGGCGGCGCGGTGGAAGCGTTCGCCGGCGAATACTACGAGGGCGACGGCTTCTCCCAGGTCTACAGCGCGCAGATCGGCCTGCCGCTGACGGCCAGCGGCTTCGCCACGCTCACCGCGGAATGGCGCCAGGCCGATCCCACCTCGCGCAGCGTGCAGCGCGACGACGCCGCCGAGGCGATCGCCGCGGGCTACCCGGACGTGCCGGTGCCGACGCAGATCTGGGGCTCGCCCGAGGTCAAGGAGGATGCGAAGTTCGTCGCCAACCTCGGGATCACCGGCGAGAGCGTCGAGGCCTACCTGTTCGGCAACTACGCGCAGCGCGAGATCGACGGCGGCTTCTACTACCGCAGTCCGACCGGCCGCTCCGGCGTCTACACCAACGACGGCGGGCAGACGCTGCTGGTGGGTTCGCCGAGCGGTGCGACCTGCCCGACCATCGCCCTGCGCGATCCCGACGGCAACCTCGTGCCGTACGCGGCCGTGAGCACGGCAGTGGCGGCGTTGCCGGGCGACTGCTTCTCGTTCCTGTCGCTGTTCCCGGGCGGCTTCACCCCGCGCTTCGGCGGCGAACTGGAGGACATGTCGGTGGTCGGCGGACTGCGCGGCATCTGGGGCGACGGCTGGTCGTGGGACGTCAGCGCCACCTACGGCAGGAACGAAATCGACTTCTACATGTACAACACGGTCAATGCATCACTGGGCCCGGCCCAGCCGGCGGGCTACTTCTTCCGCCCGGGCGGCAACACGCAGACCGAAACCGGCGTGAACTTCGACATCGGCAAGGACATCGCCACCGGCTTCACCAGCGAGCCGCTGCGGCTCGCCGCCGGACTGGAGTGGCGCGATGAAGAGTTCGAGACCCGCGCCGGCGATGCGGCTTCGACCGCCATCGGTCCGTTGACCGAGCAGGGCTTCGCGATCGGTTCCAACGGCTTCAACGGCTTCAGCCCGCGCACCGCCGGCACCTGGAGCCGCAGCAACTGGGCCGCCTACGTCGACCTCGAAGCGATGTTCACCGACCGCTTCCTGCTGGCCGCGGCGCTGCGCTACGAGGATTTCGACGATTTCGGCACCACCACCAACGGCAAGCTGACCGCGCGCTACGACGTCACCGACGCATTCGCCCTGCGCGCCGCCGCCAGCACGGGGTTCCGCGCGCCCACGCCCGGCCAGGCCAACGTCAGCCAGATCACCACCGCCTTCGTCGGCACCGAGCTGCGCGACGTCGCCACCCTGCCGCCGACCAACATCATCGCCCAGCTCAAGGGCGCGCAACCGCTGACGCCGGAGGAATCGACCAACCTCTCCCTGGGCCTGGTCTTCGACAGTGGGCCCTGGCTGTTCACCGCCGACGCCTACCGCATCCGGACCGAGGACCGGATTGCGCTGAGCCGCTATTTCGCCCTCACCGACGAGGAGCGCGAGCAACTGGTGGAATCGGGCGCACCCGAAGCCGCCTCGCTGAGCGAGGTGACCTACTTCGGCAACGCCTTCGACACCACCACCACCGGCCTGGACGTGGTGACCAGCTACCAGAGCGAACTGTTCGGCGCGGCCACGACCTTCTCCCTGGCCGCCAACTGGAACCGCACCGAAGTCGATCGCTACGACGCCGACTTCATCGACGAGGCGCGGGTGTACAAGATCGAGGAATCGCTGCCCACCACCAAGGGCTATTTCAGCGTGCTGCACCAGCGCGAGGTGTTCCACGCCAACCTGCGGCTGAGCTACTACGGCGCCTGGTTCGAGGACCACCTCGACAGCGGCGTGATCAGCGCCGAGGACGGCGGCCTGCCGATCGACGGGGACAGCGCGTTGATCGTCGACGCCGAGGTCGGCTGGAAGTTCGCCAACGGCGTGTACGTCAACGTCGGCGCGCAGAACCTGTTCGACGAAACGCCGGACGACAACCCCTGGGGCGGGATCGCCGGCGCGGCCTATCCCGTGCATTCGCCGTACGGTTTCAACGGCGGCTTCTACTACGCGCGCGTGGGCTGGAAGTTCTGAGCGGCGGCGGCAGCGGCGTCGCAGGCGCCGCGGCAATGCGCGGGTCGGGGTTCGCCCCTTCCCGCGGGTTGGGGGCGCCCATGGCGGCCGCGTCAGGCCGGCCTGGCGGCGTTCCCCCGACCCCACGCCAGCCACCAGCCCAGCCACACCTGCGGCGGCAGCAGCGCGACCGCTCCGATCGTGAGCCAGCGCGGGAAGTCGTCCCACATCGCGAGTGCGCCGTACAGGCCTGCGCCCAGGTAGATCGCGAACAACGCCCATGCGTGCGCGGTCTTCGCCACGGCCGCGGTCTTCACCATCAGCCAGGCGCCGGTAACGCCGGCCACGCAGACCCAGAGCAGGTCGGCCGCGAGTCGCAGCGTGCCGCCGGCGGGTAGTCCGGCGACGCCCGACAGCCAGCCGCCGGCCAGGTTCAGGGTCGGGATCGCGGCCAGCACGAGTGCGAACGCGAGCGCGCTGCGCAGGGCCACGATCGATCGCCGGGGCATGGGCATGGGATGACTCGGGGACTCGCGGGAGACGGCATCATGAACGCGGGCGCGGGACGACGCGAGCCCTGCGCGCGAACCGCCTGCGCATTGACGCGGCATGGACGAGTTCTTCGCGCTGCCTGCGCGGGCGGCGCGCTAGCGTGGCGGCTTCCATCCCCCGAACGGAGCCACCGCCATGACCCATCTCACCGGAAAGCGCGTCGCCATCCTCGCCGCCGACGGCTTCGAGCAGTCCGAACTGCTCGAACCGATGCGCGCGCTGAAGCAGCACGACGCGACCGTCGACGTCGTGTCGCCCAAAGACGGGACCGTGCAGGGATTCAAGCATTTCGACAAGGGCGAACAGGTCGATGTCGACGTGAAGCTGTCCGACGCCGAAGCCGGCAAGTACGACGCGCTTGTGATCCCGGGCGGATTGTTCAATCCCGATACGCTGCGCATCGATGAAAAGGCACTCGCCTTCACCCGTGCGTTCTTCGAGGCCGGCAAGCCGGTCGCCGCGATCTGCCACGGTCCCTGGGTGCTGGCCAATGCGGATGTGCTCGAGGGCCGTACCGTCACTTCGGTGCCCAATATCCGCCGGGATCTCGAGAATGCCGGCGCCAAATGGCAGGACGAGGAAGTGGTGGTGGACCAGGGCCTGATCACCAGCCGCACGCCCGACGACCTGCCCGCGTTCTGCGCCAAGCTGGTCGAGGAGATCCAGGAGGGCAGGCACCGGGGCCAGCAACGCTCGGTGGCCTGATCCCGCGCGACCGGCGGTCCCGGGAGGGCTGCCGGTCGCCATCCCGGCACCCCGGTTCCAGCCCGACCCAGCTTCAATCGCGCTCGAGCCGGTAGTTGACCGAGCCCCGGGTTTCCAGCGTGCTCGATTCGATCTCGACATCGAAGCCCTTGCGCAGCAGGTACTTGAGCGTCAGCACCTGGCCGGTGCCGAGCAGGGAGACGCCGAAGCCGACGTACAGCCGGGGCGAGAGCTGCTTGCCGATGCCGAGCACGCTGCCACCGAGCGCGCGCGATTCCGAGACGCCGGCGTTGTCGAGTCCAAGTTGTGCGCCGAGCTGTCCCGCGAGCATGCTGCCGCCGGCGGTGAGCGCCGCCGATGCCGCATCCAGTTGCCGGCCTTCGGCGTTCGACAGGTTCGACAGCGGACGGCCCAGCGCGAGGTAGGAAAGCGCCTGCGAGTCGTCGGTGGCCGGATCGGTCCACACCTGCACCTCCGGGGCGGATGCGCGCCCGGTCACGCTGATGCCGGCGGTGATGTCCTGCGCTTCGATCTCGCGTTCGGCGCGGATGTCGAGCAGCGGGTCCGATACCGGTCCGTTGAAGCTCAGCCGCCCGCGCGTCACCTGCAGCTTCTGGCCGTAGGCGGTGTAACGACCGCCGACCTCGAGCGTGCCGCTGCCGGTCATCTCGCGCCCGGGCTGCGCACGCACGCGCATGCTGCCGCCGAGGGTTCCGTCGAGGCCGAAACCGCGCAGCCGCACGTCGTCGCCCATCGCCAGGGTCAGGTCCAGCAGCAGCGGCGATGCGCCGGTGTCTTCCGGGTCCACCGGATCGAGCACCACCACATCGGGAGAGACCGACACGCCCTGGTCCAGCCGTTCCAGGTCGAGCATCGCGCTGGTGACGGTCACCGTGCCGGACACCGACAGCGGCTGCCTCGCGGCATAGCGCAGCTCGATGTCGGGATCGGCGACGATGCGCAGGTCGCGCGTGTCCGACAGCAGCACGTCCTCGCCGGTGAGGTTCAGCAGCAGGGGTGCGCTGGCGTCGCGCCAGTTGAGGCCGCCCTCGATGGCGAGCACGCCTTCGCCGGAGCGCACGCTGCCGGTGATGCGCGCGCTGCCGCCGGGCTGCGCCAGCAGGCGCAGGTCGCCCTGCTCGAGGACGATGCCCAGCGAGGGCAGCTCGGTGCTGAACCCGCTCAACCGCGCCTGTCCGCCCAGCGCCGGTTGCGAACGGATGCCGCCGAGCTCGATGTTGGCTTCGAGGCGACCGGTGGGTTCGACGATGTCCTGCGAAAACAGTTCCAGCCAGGTCAGCTCGTCGGTGTCGGCGACGATTTCGCCCGACAGCGGCGAGGTCGCGTCCCAGCCGGTTTCGACGCGCGCACGGACATGGCCGTCCTCGTTGAACACGGTGGCCAGCGTCGCCTCGATGCGCGCGGGCGTGAAATCGGCATCGAGCCGCAGGTCGCGATACGCCAGCAGATCGCGGCGCGAGCGTTCGCTGTTGCGCAGGCCGCCCTCGGCCGAGCGCACGCCGAGCTTGCCCTGCCAAGCCTGCCCGGCGGGCCGCAGCTGGCCTTCCAGGTCGATCTCGCCGCGCAGCACCCACGGGCGCCCGCCGTCGCGCTCGGGCAGGTAGGGCGTCGCGAGCGCCAGCGGCAATTGCGTTCCGTTGAAGCTCAGGCCGCGACGCGGCCAGTCGGCCTCGGCGCACAGCGAGCCGCCGCCGGATGCGGCGAAGCAGCTGCGCGAGAGCGACCAGTTGCCGCCATTCTGCGCGTAACGCGCCGGCGCCTGCAGCCGCCAGGCCGCGCCGCGTGTCGGCACCAGCTGCAGCGTGGACAGTTCGCCGCTCCAGTTCTCGCCACGCCTGCGCGCGCTGCCCTGGAGCGCGAGCGAACCCAGCGCCTCGCTGCGCGCCTGCGCATCGAACTGCAGGTCCTCGACCGCGCCGCCCGCCTCGATGCGCACCGCGTCGAGCGCGATGCCGGCCTCGACGCCGCTGCCTTCGAGCACCAGCGTGCCGCCCCCGCGCGCCCACGGCAGCCGTCCCTGCGCGCGCAGGGACGCCGCGGCGTATCCGCCCCAGCGCAGGCCGCTGCCGGTGAGATCGGCCTCGATGTCCGGCGCGTTGCGTGGCCCGCGGGCCTGCAACGTGCCACGCAGGGTACCGGCGGCATCGGGCAGGAGGTCGGCCAGATCGAGCGGGCTCAGGCGCGCGTCGAGTTCGAGCGTGTCGCGCAGGAATCCGCTGCCCTCGACGCGGCTGCCGCCGAGCGTCAGCGCGGCCTCGCCGGCGTAGTCGATGCGGGTCTGGCCGGTCGCCGGGCCCTGCATCGCGAACGAGGCCTCGCCACCGAGCCGGCGGCCACGCAGGCGGCCGCCCAGGTCGCGCGCCTGGACGTCGACATCCAGCCCGCCGTCGTCGCGCGTGGCGCCGGTGCTGGCGAGCCTGCCGTCGACCGCGCCGTTCCAGCCCGGTGCGAAGTAGCCAGGATCGAAGCCGGCCAGGGTCGCCTCGATCTGCCAGCCCGGCGCCGGCGCCCATGCGACCTCGCCCGTGGCGTCGAGCGTGCCGGTGGGCATGCTCGCGCGCAGCGTCTCGAGCGCGATCTTCTCCAGGTCGCCGCGGCCCCTGAAGTCGACCGTGGCCTCGAGCCCGTCGCGCGCGATCGTCGCCTTGCCGGTGGCGGCCCAGTCGTCGCTGCGTCCGGCGATGCCGAAGTCGGCGTCGACGCCGATGACCGGCGCCGGCGTGGCGGGCTCGGGGTCGGCGGCCTGCGGGTCGCCACCGAAGCGCAAGCCGCGTGCGTTGACAGCGAGCTGGAAGCTGCCCGCGCTCGGCTCGCGGAAATCGCCGTGGCCACTGGCGGTGATGCGGCCTTCGAAGATGTCGACCACCAGCGGCTGCACGTCCAGCACCTGGTCCTCGAGCTTCACCTTCGACGGCTGCAGCACCGCGTGCAACGTGCCCCGGGTGAACTCGCCCTGCAGGTCGGCCGCACCGCCGTCGCCGTCGGCGGCGAGCGAGAACGCGATCGGTGTGCCCGGCGCGCCGCTGCCCGAGAGCAGGCCGGGGTCGAGCGCGTCCGAATCCGCGCGCAGCGTCCAGCGCTTGCCGCGCAGGGTGAGGTTCGCGCGCAGCGGGTCGGGCACGTGGCCGACGATGGCGACGTCCATCGCGTCGAGGTCGCCGCGCGCGACCAGGCCGACGCGCGGCCGCGGGCGTGGGAACGGCGCCGGCAGCAGGGCGCTGGCGGTGAGGTCGGTGCGGTAATGGTCGTCGGGCGCGTAACTGCCGTCGGCGGCGAAGCGGCCGCGGTCGCTGTCGACGACCAGGTCGCGGACGATCAGCTCGCCCTGGCGTGCGTCGAGGCCGCCGCGGATCGTGGCGATGTCGATCACCGGTGCGCCGGCGCGGGTGACGCGCAGCCCGTCGACCCGGATCGCGTCGGACTCCAGCGACAGCGGCAGGTCGATGCGCGGCAGCACTTCAGGCCAGGTCGGCATCTCGAACGGCGTGTCGCTGCGCGGCAGGTCGAGGGTGGCGGCTTCCACGTCCATCGCGTCCAGGCGCAGGCGTTTGCCGATGAGCGGGGTGATCTCCGGATCGAGCACGACGCGCCTGGCGGTGAAGGTCAGCACCGTTGGATCGGCACACTGTCCGTAGGGCACCGGCTCGCCGTCGACATCGGGACAGCTGCGTTGCACGTAGCGCACGTCGTGCACGATCAGCGGGCCCGAGGCCGGTCCCTCCGCGCCCGACCAGGTCAGTTCGGTCCCGTCGGGCAGGGCGGCGGCGATGCGTGCGAGCAGGAAGTCGCGACCGCCGAACGTCGACAGCAGCCAGTACAGCAGGGCCGCGGCGAGCAGCATCAGCGCGCCCGTCCCGATCGCGCTGCGGATCGCCAGCACGCGCATGCGCTTGCGCCTGCGTTCGCGCAACTCGGCGATGCGCGCCTCGCGCTCCTCGGGCGGGATGTCGTCGGGCAGTCGTGGCCTGCGGCGTAAGGCCATCTCAGAACTCCGCGCCGATGCTGAGGCCGAGGGTGAACGGCGAGTCGGGATCGTCGAGGCCGCGCGCGATGTCGATCTTCAGCGGCCCCACCGGCGAGCGCCAGCGCGCGCCGATGCCGATGCCGGTGTGCCAGTCGGGCGAGGTGCCGTCGAATGCGCTGCCGGCGTCGAGGAATACCGCCGCGCCCCAGGCCCCGCGGAAATAGTGTTCGAACTCGACGCTCGCGGTGACCACGTTCTTCGCGCCGATCGCGTAGCGGCCCTCCTCGGTGTCGATGCGCGGGCCGACCTCGCGCCATTCGTAGCCGCGGATGCTGCGGTCCCCGCCGGCATAGAAACGCAGGCTCGGTGGCAGGTCGACCAGCGCGTCGGTCCAGGTGTAACCCGCCTCGCCGCGGACGATCAGGCGGCTGTTCTCGCCGATGCCCTTGAAGGTCGACGCGCGGGCATGCAACTGCGCGAAATTGGCGTCGGAGCCGGCGCCCTCCACGCCGCTGCGCAGGGTCAGCGAGCCCCCGATGCCGCTGCGCGGGAAGATGCGGTCGTCGACGTTGATGTAGTCGGCACGCAACGAGGGGAAGGTGAAGGTGGCGTAGCGGTATTCCGGCTCCGTCAGGACGCCGTTGTCGGCGACCTGGTAGAGCCAGCGCTCGCGCAGTGCGTGGATCGACGCCACCAGGTTGATGTGCTCGTTGAACTGGCCACTCCGGCTGGCGACGAACTCGACTTTGCGGGTGTCGATGTAATCGGTCTGCTCGTCGTAGGCCTGCGCGCTGATCGTGTACCAGCCGTCGCGCCAGGCGAAGGCGGGGATGCGGTACTGCAGGGTGAGCGTCTTGCGCTTCTGCGCATAGTCCAGCTGCGCCAGCGCCTTGTGGCCGCGCATGTTGACGTAGCGGCGTTCCACGCCCAGGCGCACGCCGGCGCCGCTGTCGGTGCCGTAGCTCAGGCCGGCGGTGTAGACGCTGCGCTTGGCCGGGGTGAGCTTGACCGTCACCGGTACGCGCTTGTCCACCGCGTTTGCGGGATCGGGCGTGATCTCGATGTTGCCGAAGTAATCGAGCCGGGTGAGCGAGGTGCGCAGCCGGTCGAGGCGGCCCTGATGGTAGTACTCGCCCTCTTCCCAGTAGACCAGGTTCTGCAGCAGGTCGTCGCGGATGATGGTGCGCTCCTGCTCGAAGAGGGTCGGGCCCATGTCGTAGCGGTCGCCGCTGGTCCAGACCAGCTCGATGTCCGCCGCGTGCTCGGCGCGCGTCACCTCGACCCGGCGCGAGGAGAAGTCCGCGTCGAAGTAGCCGCGCTCGGTCAGGCGGCGGCTGATGCGGATCTTGCTGGCCTCGTAGTCGGCATGGCTGAATGTGGCGCCGGGCGAGGGGATGAAGTCTTCGACGTCGGCCTGCAGGTAGCGGTCGCTGCCGCCCTCGCCGAGGATCGCGATGTCCGAGTTGCGCACCCGCACCGGCTCGCCCGGATCGACCCGGATCGTCACCGAGACGCTGCCGTTGGCGCGGCTGCGCTCGACCTCGATCGTCGGCGAATAGAAACCGAACGGCTCCAGCGCCTCGCGCGTTTCGTTCTCGGCCTCGCGCACCAGGTAGCCCATCCGCCGGCCGCTGAGGTCCTGGCCCATCGCCTCGACCAGCGACAGCGAGACGCGCACGTTCTGCGTCATCTCCTCGTCCAGGCCGAGGATCTCGACCGTGCCGACCTCGACCGCCCGTGCCGCGCCGGCCGCGAACAGACACAGCGCGACGATGGCGAGGATGCGGTGGGGGAGGCGCATCGACGAAGGATACCGGAGCCCGGTCAAGGCCCGATTAACGGGCGTCGTCCCTGCGACGGGGTCGTCGCCGGCCTTCGTCCCGGCGCGCCGGAGCCCTGTCGTGGCACGTCGGGATGGAGCGCATCGCCGTTCGTGCGCGTCGACTCAGGCGGACAGGTGCTCGATCGCGGCGACGCTGCCGAGGCGGTCGGCGAGGCGCTTGAGCAGGGCGAGGCGGTTGCGGCGCAGGTCCGCGTCCTCGACGTTGACCATCACCGCCTCGAAGAACGCATCGACCCGCGGCCGCAGCCGGGCCAAGTGGGCGAGCGCGTCGACGTAGTCGCCCTTCGCCAGCGCGTGGCCGGTCTCGGCGTACACGGCTTCCACCGCCTCGGCCAGCGCGAGTTCGGCGGGCTCCTGAAGCAGCGCCTTGTCCTCGATCGCGGGGATCTCCTCGTCCGCCTTGCGCAGGATGTTGAGGATGCGCTTGTTGGCCGCCGCCAGCGCCTCGGCCTCCGGCAGCTGGGCGAAGATGCCGATGGCGTCGATGCGGCGGTCGAGATCGTAGAGCGAGACGATCCGCCCCGTAGGAGCGCCTTCAGGCGCGACCGCCGGTCCCGCCTCCACGCCGAAGCGCGCGGCCACGGCAGTGAAGTGCGTGGCCGGCACACCCTTGTCGGCGTAGTACCCGCGCAGGCGGTCGAGGATGAAGTCGCAGATTTCCTTGCTGTGCGAACTGAGGTCAGGAATAGTGAATCGGCGCGTCCCGATGTTCGCGCTCTCGGGAGGTAGCTCCTCGGCCACGATGCCAGTCGTAGCCAGATGATTCTTAATCAAGCCAGCTTCAATCGGAGCGTGATTGATCACTGCGTTGTACGCGCGGTTCAACGCGTCTTTAGTGAGTTCCTGTGCATTGAGATCAAACCCACTCTCGATCACCGTCCGCGCCAACCCCAGCGCATTGCGCCGCAACGCGAACGGATCCTTGTTGCCGGTCGGCTTCAGTCCCGAGGCGAACCCGCCCGCCAGCGTATCGAGCCGCTCCGCGATCGCCAGCACCTTGCCCAGCGCCGAGAGCGCGATGTCGTCGGCCGCAAAGCGCGGTTGCCAGCCCTCGTCGAGGGCGTTGGCCACGGCCACCCGATCCTCGTGCGACAGGTCGGCCAGCGAGGCGTCCTGCATCGCGTAGTGGCGGCCGGCGACGCCCTGCAGTTCGGGGAACTCGTTGACCAGCCGCGACTGCAGGTCGGCCTTCGACAGCAGCGCCGCGCGCCGGGCCAGCGCGGCGTCCACCCTGACCCGGGGCGCGATGGCTTCCGCCAGCGCCGCCACGCGCGCGACCTTGTCGGCCACCGTACCCAGCTTCGCCTGGTAGGTCACGCTCGCCAGGCCCGCGTTCATCGAATCCAGGCCCTGCTTCATGTCCTCGACGAAGAAGAACTTCGCATCGGCGAAGCGCGGGCGGATCACGCGCTCGTAGCCCTTGCGGATCTCCGAATCGTCCTTCGGTTCGATGTTGGCGATGCCGATGAAGCGCGAGGTCAGCCTTCCGGCGTCGTCGAGCACCGGGAAGAACTTCTGGTTGGCCTCCATCGTCGCCATCAGCGCTTCCTGCGGCACCGCGAGGAACTCCTCCTCGAACGCGCAGGACACCGCCTTCGGCCACTCGACCAGGCACACCACCTGCTGCAGGTTGTCGGCATCGATACGCGCCGAACCGCCGGCCGCCTTCGCCGCCGCCTCCACTTCGGCGACGATGCGCGCGCGCCGCTCCTGCGCATCCACCAGCACCTTCGCCCCGCGCAGCGCCTCGACGTAGTCGTCCGGCGTGGAAATCCAGACCTGCTTGTCGTGCAGGAAACGGTGGCCGCGGCTCATGCGGTCGGCCTGGATGCCGAACACTTCGCCCTCGACCACGTCCCTGCCCAGCAGCATCACCAGCCAGTGGACCGGCCGCGCGAAGGCGAAATCGTGGCCGCCCCAGCGCATCGGCTTGGGGATCGGCATGCCGGCGATGGCCTCGCGCAGGATCTCCGGCAGCAGCCTGGCGGTCTGCGCGCCGGGCGTCACCGCGCGATGCACGAAGCGCTCGCCCTTGGCGTCGGTGGCGCGTTCGAGCGCGGTCCACTCGACGCCGGCCTTCGCCGCGAAGCCCAGCAGCGCCTTCGTCGGCTGGCCGTCGGCGTCGAGCGCGATGTTCACGTAAGGGCCGAAGACTTCCGAGGCCTGCGGCGGCTGCTCGATCGCCACACCCGGCAACAGCACCGCCAGCCGCCGCGGCGTGTACAGCGGTTCCGCCGTGCCACGCTCGACCGCGATGCCGCGCTTCTCCAGCGCCGCGAGCACGCCGTCGAACAGCGCCTGCGCCAGGCCGGGCAGTGCCTTGACCGGCAGTTCCTCGGTGCCCAGTTCGATCAGGAGGGGACGTTGTTCGCTCATTCCGGAACCTTGTGCGTGATACCCCCTCTCCCGCCAGCGGGAGAGGGTCGGGGTGAGGGCGGGGGGCGCATGCCCTCATCCGCCCTTCGGGCACCCCCGCCTTCGCGGGGGCAAGCTCTTCTCCCGCTTGCGGAAGAAGGAACGTCAGGCGGCGATCTTCTTCAACCCGGGGAAGCCGAGCTTCTCGCGCTGTGCGTGGTACGCCTCGGCCACCGCCTGCGACAGCTTGCGCACGCGCAGGATGTAGCGCTGGCGTTCGGTGACCGAGATCGCGCGGCGCGCATCGAGCAGGTTGAAGCTGTGGCTGGCCTTGCAGACCTGGTCGTAGGCCGGCAGCGGGAGCCCGAGTTCCACCAGCTTCAATGCCTCGGCCTCGCAGGCATCGAAGCGGTGGAACAGTTCGGCGACGTCGGCATGCTCGAAGTTGTAGGCGCTCTGCTCGCGCTCGTTCTGCAGGAACACGTCGCCGTAGGTCACCGCGCCCTGCGGCCCGACCGTCCACACCAGGTCGTAGACGTCGTCGCAGTTCTGCAGGTACATGCACAGCCGCTCGAGGCCGTAGGTGATCTCGCCCAGCACCGGCTTGCATTCCAGCCCGCCGGCCTGCTGGAAATAGGTGAACTGGGTGACTTCCATGCCGTTGAGCCAGACCTCCCAGCCCAGGCCCCAGGCACCGAGCGTCGGCGATTCCCAGTTGTCCTCGACCAGGCGCAGGTCGTGCAGCTGCGGGTCGATGCCCAGTTCCTTCAGCGAGCCGAAGTACAGCTCGACGATGTTGTCCGGGTTGGGCTTCATCGCCACCTGGTACTGGTAGTAATGCTGCAGGCGGTTGGGGTTCTCGCCGTAGCGGCCGTCGGTGGGGCGGCGCGAGGGCTGCACATAGGCCGCGTTCCACGGCTCGGGCCCGAGCGCGCGCAGGAAGGTGGCGGGATGGAAGGTGCCGGCGCCGACCTCGAGGTCCAGCGGCTGGATCAGCACGCACCCCTGCGCCGCCCAGTACGCGTTGAGGCGGGTGATCAGTTCCTGGAACGTGGGGCCGGTCATCTGGGCGTCGGATCCGGGCTTTCGCGGGCGCGCTAGTATAGCGGCGGACCTCGCAGCGGCCGGGCTTTCCGGCACGGAGCCATGTTGAACGAACCGCTCGCCACGCGCCCCGTCCCGCCAACCGCGCGCCTGCCTCCGGGCAAGCTGGCGCTGGAGGCGGTGATCGCGGCGCTGCTCGCCGACGGCATGCTCGCCCCGAAGGATGCCGAGCATGCCCGCGCCAGCGCGCGCCATGTGCGCGGGCTCGATGCGGTGCACCCGCTGGTGCTGCTGGCCAACCTCAAGCTGCCTTCGGCGCAGCGGCCGGGCAGCGAGCTGGGGCTGGAAACGCTGACCGAGTGGCTGGCGCGGGCCAGCGGCAAACCCTACCTGCGCATCGATCCGACCAAGATCAAGGTCGCCGAGGTCACCGAGCTGGTGTCCCACGCCTACGCGCGGCGCCACCGCATCCTGCCGGTGGAGGTCACGCCCGACCGCGCCCGCATCGCCACCAGCGAGCCGATGGCGCTGGACTGGCTGGCGGACGTGCAGCGCCTGCTGCGGCGCGAGATCGAGATGGTGGTCGCCAACCCGCTCGATCTTCACCGCTACACCATGGAGTTCTACGGGGTCACGCGCTCGGTGCGCGGCGCCCAGGCCGACGGCGGCGGCGAGAAATCGTCGCAGGCGCCGAGCTTCGAGCAACTGGTCGAACTCGGCCGCGCCGGCGACGTCAACGCCGACGACCACCACATCGTCAACATCGTCGACTGGCTGCTGCAGTACGCCTACGAGCAGCGCGCCTCCGACATCCACCTCGAGCCGCGTCGCGACGTGGGCCGGGTGCGCTTCCGCATCGACGGCGTGCTGCACAAGGTGTTCGAGATGCCGCCGCCGGTGATGACCGCGGTGGTCTCGCGCATCAAGGTGCTCGGGCGCATGGACCTGGCCGAGCGCCGGCGGCCGCAGGACGGCCGCATCAAGACCCGCTCGCCCGGCGGGCGCGAGGTGGAGATGCGCCTGTCGACCATGCCCACCGCGTTCGGCGAGAAGTGCGTGATGCGCATCTTCGACCCGGATACCGCGTTCAAGAGCATCGAGCAGCTCGGCTTCGACCAGGACGAGGCGGAGACTTGGCACGAGCTCACCAACCGGCCGCACGGCATCGTGCTGGTCACCGGGCCCACCGGCTCGGGCAAGACCACCACCCTGTACTCCACCCTCAAGCGCCTGGCCACCAGCGACGTCAACGTGTGCACGGTGGAGGACCCGATCGAGATGATCGCGGTCGAACTCAACCAGATGCAGGTGCACCACCAGATCGACCTGACCTTCGCCCAGGGCGTGCGCACCCTGCTGCGCCAGGACCCCGACATCATCATGATCGGCGAGATCCGCGACCTCGACACCGCGCAGATGGCGGTGCAGGCCTCGCTCACCGGCCACCTCGTGCTGTCCACGCTGCACACCAACGACGCGCCCTCGGCGATCACCCGCCTGCTCGACCTCGGCCTGCCGCACTACCTGATCGCCTCGACCCTCAACGGCATCCTCGCCCAGCGCCTGCTGCGCACGCTGTGCCCGCACTGCAAGGCGCCGAAGAAGCTCAGCCCTGAAGCCTGGCACGCGCTGCTGCCCGGCCCGCACGCGCCGCCGGTGCCGACCACGGTGAACGGCCCGGTCGGCTGCCTGGAATGCCGCAATACCGGCTACCTCGGCCGCGTCGGCATCTACGAACTGATGCCGGTCACCCCGCTGCTGCGGGCGCTGATCCGCCCGGACATGGAACTGGCCGCGTTCACCCGCGCCGCGATCGGCGAAGGCCTGCGCACCCTGCGCATGGCCGGCGCGGAAAAGGTGGCCCAGGGCGTGACCACGGTGGAGGAAGTGCTGACGGTGCTGCCGCCGCAGGAGTGAGTGCTGCATGCCGCGGCGGGTGAGGGTGTGTGCCGAACTCCGGGAGCAGCGGGAACCGGGCGGTGGACGGGCGCCGCCCGCGGGGCCGTGCGCACGGTAGGCGGACCGCGTCGCAGACGCGATGCAGTAGCATGTCGCCATCGTGGCGGGTGCCACTTCGAAGTCGGAACGGATAGCGATGTCGACACGGGCGATGGGGCCGGGCTACGGCTGGTCGTGGCTGGCGCGGGCGGTCAACCTCGGGCGCAACAACCCGAAGGCGGTGATCGGCGCGATCGCGCTGGTGGCGCTGGTGGCGCTGGTGCCGAGCGTCGTGCAGTTGGTGGCGCCGTCGCTGTTCGGCACCGGACCGGATGCGCTGCTGACCGTGATGGGCCTGACCACGCTCGCCTCGATGATCGTGTTCCCGCTGCTGATCGGCGGCGTGCTGCGCGTGATCGACGCCGCCGAACACGGCCGGCCGGTGGGTGCGGTCGCGGTGTTCGGCGCATTCCAGACGGGCGGCGACGCGTTGCGCCTGATCGGTTTCGGACTGTTGATGACTGCGCTCTACCTGCTGGTCTTCGGCACCATCATCGGCACCTTCGGCCAGGGCCTGCCGGAGTGGTACATGCAGCTGATGCAGCTGAGCATGGAGTCGGGCGGCAAGCCGGTGCAGCCGGACGACATCCCCGCGCCTCCTTCGGGCCTGGGCATGGTGATGGCGCTCGGGTTGCTGTTCGGCCTGTTCCTCGGCGGCGCCTACGCGATCGGCTTCGGCCAGGTCGCGCTGGGCGGGCGCGGGGTGCTGGCGGCGATCGGCGATGGCCTCACCGGTTCGCTGAAGAACCTGCTGCCGATCGTGGTGATGGCGGTGCTGTCGATCGTGGCGCTGTTCGCGCTGATCCTGGTGGTGGTGCTGGTCGGCGGCCTGCTGGCGCTGGTCGGCGGCCTGGTGCACCCGGTGCTGGCGATGCTGCTGGTGGCGCCGGTCTACCTGGGCATGATCATGCTGATGTACGTGGTGATGTTCGGCGTGATGTACCACATGTGGCGCGACATCTGCGCCGAGCCGGTGGCGCCGCCACCGCTGCCGGACAACCAGGTCGAACTCTGAACCCGTCCCCGGAACCGTAGGAGCGCCTTCAGGCGCGACCCGTTGCGGGCGTCTCGTGCGCTGGTTCCGTCGATCCGTGTTCGCGCCTTCAGGCGCGATCCATTACAGGCGCTGCGCGGCGCTGGATTATGTCGATCCCGGTTCGCGCCTGAAGGCGCTCCTATAGCAGGGTGTCGAACGCCCGCTGCATCGCGGCGTGCGCGGCGAGGAACAGCCAGGCGGCAGCGGCGATGGCGGCGACTCCCTGCAACGCCAGCCAGATCGTCGCCCATGCGGGCAGGCGCGCGCCGGTGCGCGGATCCTGCGCCACCTGGGTCCCGGCGATGCGATCGTGCAGGGCCTGGCGCCGCGGCGGCACCAGCGCCAGCAGGTGGCCGATGTTGAGCGTGATCCAGGACAGCGCGCCGGCGAGGTGCCGCGCGGCCGCCCGTGCGATGCCGATGCGCGTCCCGCGCGCATCCACCACGCGCAGCCCGAGCGCGCGCTTGCCGGGCGTGGCCTGCCACGCCGAGGCTTCGAATGCCGCGAACCAGGCCAGCGCCAGCAGCGCGGCCAGCAGCAGCGGCGGGAACACGGTGGCGGCGAGGGCATCGGAGAGCGCGGCGATCGCGGCGCGCTGGCGCGGATCGTCCAGCCAGGCGCGTGCGAGATCCAGTGGCGTCGCGCCGTGCAGCAGCAGGTCGGCCATGGCCTGCGCCATCGACCGTGCGATCGCGTCGAGCGCGGCGGCGATGCGCGCGACGCCGTCCCGGACGCGCGTGAAGCACAGCAGCAGCGCCAGCGCCAGCAGCAATGAAATGTCCAGCGACCACGCCGCGTAGCGCCGCAGGAACGCGGCCGGCGCCACGGACAGTCCCGGCGCCGTCGTCGTCACGCGTCGTCGGTATCGATATCGGGATCGGGCTTCGGTGCCACCATGCGCGCGGCAATGATTCCCGCCTCGTACAGCAGGCACATCGGGATCGCGAGCATCAACTGCGAGACCACGTCGGGCGGGGTGATGATCGCCGCCAGCACGAACATGCCGACCACCGCATAGCCGCGCCATTCGCGCAGCTGCGCCGGCGTCACCCAGCCCAGCAGCACCAGGATCACCAGCGCCACCGGCAGTTCGAAGCTGAGGCCGAAGGCGAGGAAAATCACCAGCACGAAGTTCAGGTAGGCGTTGATGTCGGTCATCATCGCCACGCCCTCGGGCGTGACCGCGGTGAGGAAGCCGAACACCATCGGCAGCACCAGGAAGAACGCGAAGGCGCAGCCGGCGTAGAACAGCGCCACCGCCGAGACCAGCAACGGCAGCGCCAGCTTCTTCTCGCGCCGGTACAGTCCCGGCGCGACGAAGGCCCAGGCCTGGTACAGCAGCCACGGCATGGTCAGCATCACCGCGGCGAAGAACGCCAGCTTGAGCGGCGCGAAGAACGGCGAGGCGACTTCCACCGCGATCAGCTGTGCCCCCTCGGGCAGCTTGTCCAGCAGCGGTTGCGCGAACCAGCCGTAGAGCCGGTTGGCGAACGGCAGCAGCGCCACCAGCGCTATCCCCAGCGCGACGATCGCGCGCAACAGGCGCGTGCGCAGCTCGACCAGATGCTCGATCAGGCTGCTGCCGCCGTCGTCGTGCTCAGCGCTGGCGGCCATCGTCCGTGTCCGTGTCGTCGCGCCTGCCGGCGAGCAGGTCGGGCTGGTGCGGTGTCTCGTCGCGCGGCGGTGATCGCGTTTCCGCTTGCGGCGCATCCGGTTGTGGCGCATCGCGTTGCGGTGTTTCGGGTGCGGCCAACGCCGCCGCGGTCGTCGCCTCCGTCACGGCGGTCGCGTCCTGGTCCGCCAGGCCGGGGCTGGCCTGGCGCCGCAGGCTCTCGATCTCGCGCCGCGCCTCGGCCTCGGCGGCGCGCACCTTGGCCTGCACCTCGGCCTCGGTCTCCTGCATCGTCCGCTGCAGGCCGGCGGCGGCCTGCTTGGCATCGTGCAGGCTGCGTTTGAGCTCCTCGGCCGCCAGTTCGCGCTCCAGCTCGGATTTCACCGAGACCCACTGCGCGCGCGCGCGCCGCACCCACAGCCCGGCGAAGCGCGCGGCCTTGGGCAGGCGCTCGGGACCGAGCACGACCAGTGCGACCACCGCGACCAGCAGCAGTTCGGTGAAGCCGATGTCGAACATGGCGGCGACCGCGGATCCGCGGCCTCAGCGCGAGACGGTGTCGTCCTGCCGGGGCTTGCCCGACACGGTGTCTTCGCGCTCCTGTGGCTGCGACGACTGGTGATCGAGCTCGCCGGTCGGCTTGTCGTCGTCGGCGATGCCCTTCTTGAAGCCCTTCACCGCCTCACCGAGGTCGCGGCCGGCGCCGCGCAGGCGCTTGGTGCCGAACACCAGCAGCACCACGACCAGCACGATCAGCCAATGCCAGATGCTGAAACTACCCATTGCCTGTTCCCGGGGAAACGTGAGGAACGCTCAGGATACTCCACGCCGGCCGACGCGGCCCGAACGGATTCCCCACCCTGTGGCAGGAGCGCCTTCAGGCGCGAGGCCCGTCTTCCCTGGTCATGTGTCCCCGATACCCGATAAAAGCATCGCGCGCCTGAAGGCGCTCCTACGGGTGCGCCGGAGGTTTCGCGTGCGGCGCCGAATCAGGGCGTTTCCGGCAGCGGTTCGACCATGGCGGGGTTGTCTTCCACGGGCTCGAACGGCTGTGGCTGCGGATCGGTCGCCGGCGCGCTGGACAACGGGGCGGTGGCGGCATCCGCTGGCGCCAGGGTGGCGGTGGCGGGCGGGGCCGGCGACTGTCCATCCGTGCCCCGCGTCGCGCGCGCCGCGGCCGTGGCTTCCTCCAGCTGGTCGCGGAACGCCACCACCGCGTCGGAGGGCGGCCGCTGCGCGCGACCCTCGAAGATCATGCGCGGCGTGGTGCTGGCACCGTAGACCTCGCGGTTGGCGTCGTTGTCGATCTGCAGGACCGCGCCATCCAGGGCCACGCCCGCGAACAGGCCACGCGCCCGCGACCACGACCAGATCTCGGCCTTGAGCTGCCCGTCGGTGGCGGCTGCGGCGTTGCGGCCCACCGGACCGGCCGCCACGCCGGCATCGGCGCCGAGCGTGACCTTGCCGTTGACGATCGATTCCAGGCTGCGGTCGTTGCGGAACACCAGCACCACGTCGGACGACTGCACGCCGGCCTGGAAGCCGATGCTGCCACCGGTGATCTTGACGAAGCTGGGGCTGGACCAGGTGCCGTCGGGAGACTTCACCGACAGCAGCCCGTGGCCGCGGCGACCGCCGAGCACCAGGCCGACCTTGAGCGTATCGGGGATGACGACGATCGCCCGCGCCTCGTCGAGCAGCTTGTCGGGGATCGCCGATTCGGGGATCGCCTGCACCTCAGTCAGCACCCGCAGCGCGTTCTGCGCGCGCGCGTCCTCCTCCGGGCCGGCGACCGCGCCGCCGGTGGCCAGCGACAGGGCCAGCAAAAAGGCGATCGACATCCTGCTCGGCGTACGGGTCGGACGGGAACGATGCATCTGCAACTCCGGGGGCTTGGACACCGCGTCGCGGCGACGGCTCAGGCTAGTGACGGGGCGATGAATCGCGGATGAGTTGTGCGGATGGAGCGCTGCATCGTGGCGGGTGCCGGTGCCAAGTGCGGCGCAGCCTGCCATCCTATGGCGATGACGACCTCCGCCCCTGCACCCGATACCGCTGTGCTCCTGGTCAACCTCGGCACGCCGGAGGCGCCGACGGCCCAGGCGGTGAAGCGCTATCTGGGCGAATTCCTCTCCGATCCGTTCGTGGTGCAGATCCCGAAGCTGCTGTGGTGGCCGCTGCTCTACGGCGTGATCCTGCCGCTGCGCTCGAAGCGGGTGGCGAAGAAGTACGCGCAGATCTGGATGGAAGGCGGTTCGCCGCTCGGCGTGCACACGCGGCGGCTGGCGGCGGCGCTGCAGCCGCGGCTGCCGGAGGTCGCGGTGGCGCACGCGATGCGCTACGGCGAGCCGGCGCTGCCCGCGCGCCTGCGCGAACTGCGCGCGCGCGGCGTGCGCCGGGTGCTGGTGCTGCCGCTGTACCCGCAGTACTCGTCCACCACCACCGGCACCGTGGCCGCGCTGGTCGAAGCCACCCCCAGTGCGCCGGCCGCGCGCGTGGTGCGCGAATACGCCACCGACCCGGGGTGGGTCGCCGCGATCGCCGATGCCATCCGCGCGCACTGGCAGGCCAACGGCCGCGGCGAGCGGCTGCTGTTCTCGTTCCACGGCCTGCCGCAGCGGCTGGTGGACGCGGGCGATCCCTACCAGGCGCAGTGCGAGGCCAGCACCGCGGAGATCGTGCGCGCGCTGGGACTGGCGCCCGAGGAGTACCTGCTCGCCTATCAGTCGCGCTTCGGTCGCGAGCGCTGGCTGGGGCCGGCCACCGACGACACCCTGCGCGCGCTGGCCGCCGAGGGCGTGCGCGAGGTCGACGTGGTCTGCCCGGGCTTCGCCGCCGATTGCCTGGAGACGCTGGAGGAAATCGCGATGGAGAACGCCACGCTGTTCGTCGAGGCCGGTGGTAGCGCGATGCGCTACATCCCCTGCCTCAACGACGCCCCGGCGCATGCCGACGCGCTGGCCGCGCTGGTGCGGCGCGAGCTCGCCGCGTGGCCGGACGCCGGGGCCTGATGCGCGAAACCACCCTCGAGATTCCGCTCGGGCGCCTGCACGGCCTGCGCCAGGGCGACCCGGGCCAGCCGCGCGTGCTCGCCCTGCACGGCTGGCTCGACAACGCCGCCAGCTTCGTGCCGCTGGCCGCGCACCTGCATGGCATCGAGCTGGTGGCGATCGACCTGCCGGGACACGGCCGCAGCGCGCACCTGCCGCCGGGCGCCGACTACTCGTTCGCCGCTGCCGTGCACAGCGTGCTCGACGCCGCCGATGCGCTGGGCTGGGAGCGCTTCGCCCTGCTCGGCCACTCGATGGGCGCGGGCATCGCCAGCCTGGTGGCGGCGGCTTGCCCGCAGCGGGTCGAGCGCCTGGTCGCGATCGAAGCGCTCGGCGCGCTGCCCGACATCCCGGAGAACACGGTGCGGCGCCTGCGCGACGCCGTCGCCGCCGGACGCGCCCTGGCGGGCAAGCGCCTGCGTGTGTTCACCGACCTCGAAACGCCGGTGCGCGCGCGCACGCTGGCGCTGACCGGCGCGATGGACGAGGCCGCGGCGCGGTTGCTGGTCGAACGCGGCGTGCGCGAGGTGCTGGTGGACGACGCGCGCAGGGGCTGGGAATGGAGCAGCGACCCGCGGCTGACCCTGCCGACCATGCTGCGCATGACCGAAGCCCAGGTGCGCGCCCTGATCGCCGGGATCGAATGCCCGACACGGGTGATCCATGCCGATCCGCCCCAGCCCTACCTGCCCGAACCACGGCGCAGCGAGCACGCGGCCCTGCTGCCGCGTGGCGAACTGGTGGTGCTGCCGGGCGGGCACCACCTGCACATGGAGCAGCCGCAGGCGGTGGCCGCGGCGATCGGGGACTTCCTGGCGCGGCGCGACTAAGGCGGGGCGCGCGGGGCCGGGCGCAGGACGGGAGCCCGGTCGCCGGGGGCCCGTGACACGTTCCGACCGCCCGGCTACTGCCGGCGCTGCCGCAACTGCAGGCCGACGATCACCCGCTCGTCGCCGTTGTTGCGGTTGAACGACAGCGTCGCGCTGCGGGCGCCGTCGCCGCCGTCCTTCTCGAAGGCCAGCATCGCGGTGTCGACGGAGTGTTGCGCCGCGAGGGTCTGGTTCCAGCCCCGTGCCTGCATCGCGTCGCGCGCAGCGACGAACAACGACCCGACTTCGCCCGGCGCGCTCAGGCTGAGCACGCTCACGTCCTGCAGGTCCATCACGCTGTTCACGCGGTAGCCGTGCGGCAGGTAGACATCGTCCGGGAAGTGCGCGGGCAGGGCCAGCGAATCGGCGCCCGGCAGGGCGCGGGCGGTCCCGTGTCCCGACGGTGCCGTGTCCGCGGCGTCGGCGTATCCCCGGGTGGCGCGTTCGATGGCCGTTTCCGCGATCGAATTGCCGGCCCGCTGGCACCCGGGCAGCGCCAAGGCCACGGCCAGCACGGCCGCGCACAGGCGGGCACCACGGTTCCGGACAATGCTCATCGCACCCCCTCTGCGCCCTGGGGCAGGCGCCTCGGGTCATGGCGGTTAACGGCGAGGACGTGGCAGGGCGGCCACTCGCGACGGGCCGCGCCCCCAAAACACCAACCGTCGCATGCTCGCGGAACGCGCCGCCGCGCGCGGGGGATGGGGAACAGCCGTGCGGGGCTTCAGCCCAGCAGGGTGTGCAGCGCCGCCTTGAGTCGCCGTCCTTCGGCGTGAAAATACGTGCGCTCGTCACGCCGCGCCCCCGAACACCAACCATGGCATGCTCGTGGAACGCGCTGCCGCGCGCGGGGATGGGGAACAGCCGTGCGGGGCTTCAACCCAGCAGGGTGTGCAGCGCCGCCTTGAGTCGCCGTCCCTCGGCGTGGAAGTAGGTGCGCTCGTCACGCCGCGCCCCCGAACACCAACCGTCGCATGCTCGCGGAACGCGCCGCCGCGCGCGGGGGATGGGGAACAGCCGCGCGGGGCTTCAGCCCAGCAGGGTGTGCAGCGCCGCCTTGAGTCGCCGTCCCTCGGCGTGGAAGTAGGTGCGCTCGTCACGCCAATCCGGACACCTGGCCTCCACCTCCCGCCAGAACGCCCTCGAATGGTCGGCATGCACCAGATGGCACAACTCGTGCACCAGCACGTAGCGGAACGCCGACGGACGTCCGAGCACCAGCGCCAGGTCCAGGGTCAGGGTGCCGTCAGGGGCCAGCGAACCCCACTGCGAGGACAGCACCCGCAGCCGGATCCGCGCCGGCGGCCGCGGCAGCCCCGGCAGGTAGGTGGGCAGCCAGCGGCCGATGTCGGTGCGGGCCTCGGCTTCGTAGAAGTCGCGCAGCGCCCGGCCGATCGCCGCGCTGCCGGCGCGCGCCGGCAACTGCATCGTCGCCGCATCACCCTCGCGGACCACGCGCGCGACCCGCCCGGCTTCCCAGTGCAGCGCCAGGCGTTCGCCGCGCAGCGGCAGCACGCCCGCTTCCCCCGGCACCAGGGGCAGGGCGTCGCCAGGCAGACGCGCCATCTGGTCAGTCAGCCAATCGCGGTGTTCGTGCAGGAAGCGTTCGCCCGACACCAGGCTCGCCCGCATCGGCAGGGTCAGTCGCGCGCCGCGCTCGCCCACGCTCAGGCGCAGGCGCTTGGCGCGCGGATCGCGCACCCGCAGCACGTCGATGCGGCGGCCGTCGGCCAATACGAAGGCGACGGTGTCGCGCTGCAGCCCCGACGGCTTGCGGGGTGCGGGAGGCGACAGTCGGAACAGGGACAGCATGCGCGGATGCTAGCGGTTGCGGGCGCGTTGCACACGCGCGGCGCAGAACGCGGCGTGCGCCGGTGGCTCCTCCTCGATCGCCCGCGGTGCGATCGAGGTCGCGCGCCGGGGATTCACGCGTCCGCCTTCGACAGCTTCAGCGCCTTCTCCAGCACCGTGAACAGTCGCGCGAACTCGGCGGCCATCAGCGCGAAGCGCGCGTCGAGTTCGGCGCGCACGTCCTCGCGCTCGGTCGATTCGAGCTGGTCGACCGCGCCATCGAGCAGCTTGAACTTGCGCACCACCAGGTCTTCACCGAGCACGAACGAGACATGGTCGTCGAGGGTGAGCGCCAGCCGCGTGACCTGCTTGCCCGATTCGAGGTGCTTGGTGATCTCGTCGCTCTGCAGTTCCTGGCGCTGGCACTTCACTACCGCGCCATGCTCGGCCGGATCCTTGAGCTCGCATTCCTCGCCCAGCGACAGGCCCTCGGGCAGCGGGTCGCCGGCGATCCAGCCGGTCAGCACGTTGCGCGGCGCGACTTCCGCGTTGAGCGGCAGCGCCGGGAAGCTGCCCAGCGCGTGGCGGATTTCCGAAACCACCGCCTCGCCGGCCTTGCGGCTGGAGGTGTCGACCGCGCACACGCCGTGGTCGAGGTCGAGCAGGGCGTCGGTGCGCGAGGGCCGCACGAAGGCGCGCGGCAGCAGTTCGTGCACCAGGTCGTCCTTCATCTGCTTGCGCATCCGGCTGCCGGGCCGGCGGCCCTGCTTCTCCTCCACTTCGGCCAGGCGCTTGGCGAGCATGTCGTTGACCACCGATGAAGGCAGCAGCCGGTCCTCGCCGCCGACGGTGAGCCAGATCGCAACGCCGATGCGGTGCGAGAGCGCCTCGCCCTCGCGCCCGAACGGCGAGACGAAGCCGCGCGAGGACAGCTCCAGCGCACCGACCGGCTTGAGCGGGTGGTCGGCGAGCAGTTCATCGAGTTTCGTGAGGTCGAGCGAGGTGGGGAAACGGAACAGCGTGAGGTTGCGGAAGAACATTCGGGAGGCCGGGAGTGGGGGAGGGGGTCAAAACGGGGAATCGGGAATCGGGAATCGGGCGGAACGCGGTGCGGCCATCGCGCCGAAGCCGTCATCCCCGCGAAGGCGGGGATCGATCTGGATGCCCGTGCGGCGCATGGCTGGCGGTCCGCCGGTCCGCACCGACCGCCGATGCATCACCCGCGCCCCGCGGCGTGGCGCACACCTTCCCGCCTGCGCGGGAATCGAGCCGGTGAGCTTCGGGCACGTCAGTCCCCGCCGCGATCGCCGGCCGCGGCCGCGGGTGGTTCGCCCGTCAGCCACGCGTGCGCGTCCGGCTGCGCGGCGCCATCGCGGCGGCCCAGCGAGAGGAAGTCGAACAGCTTCGGATCGCCGAGTTGCGACGGGCGGATGTCGCCCAGGGCGCGGGCGATGGTCTCGATCCGGCCGGGCGTGTCGCGTTCCCATTGCCGCATCATCAGGCCGACCTGCCTGCGCTGCAGGTTCTCCTGCGAGCCGCACAGGTTGCAGGGGATGATCGGGAACGCCTTCGCCTGCGAGTACGCGGCGATGTCGTCCTCGCGCACGTAGGCCAGCGGGCGGATCACCACGTGGCGGCCGTCGTCCGAGAGCAGCTTCGGCGGCATGCCCGAGAGCTTGGCGTGGAAGAACAGGTTGAGGAAGAACGTGGCGACCAGATCGTCGCGGTGGTGGCCCAGGGCGATCCTGGTGATGCCGTTTTCCGCCGCCCACGTGTACAGCGCGCCGCGCCGCAGCCGCGAGCACAGCGAGCACATGGTCTTGCCTTCCGGAATCACCCGGCTGACCACCGAGTAGGTGTCCTGTTCGATGATGTGGAAATCCACGCCGAGCGAGCGCAGGTAGTCGGGCAGCACGTGTTCCGGGAAACCGGGCTGCTTCTGGTCGAGGTTGACCGCGACGATCGAGAACGATACCGGCGCCTTGCGCTGCAGCTGCAGCAGGATGTCGAGCAGGGTGTAGCTGTCCTTGCCGCCGGACAGGCACACCATCACCTTGTCGCCGTCCTCGATCATGCCGAAGTCGGCGATCGCCCTGCCCACATGGTGGCGCAGGCGCTTGGCCAGCTTGTGGACCTCGTGCGCCTCTCGCCGGTCGGCGTGGCGCAGGGTCGGCGTCGGCAGGGGAAGCACGGTGCTCATGGCGCGATTTTACCGGTGCCTGCCCTGCCACGGCTGCCCGGATCGGCGATGGGACGCGTTTCGCCGTCTTTCTTGATCGGAATCAACACGTTCCTGCACGCAGCGGAGCACACTGGGCCTTCCCCAGCGTTGGAGCACGAAATGGACAAGACCATGAAAGCCGCGGTGGTGCGCGCCTTCGACCAGCCACTGGCGATCGAGGAAGTGGACGTGCCGCGCCCGGGCGCAGGCCAGGTGCTGATGAAGGTGGCCGCCTGCGGCGTCTGCCACACCGACCTGCATGCCGCGCAGGGCGACTGGCCGGTGAAACCCAGCCCGCCGTTCATCCCCGGCCACGAGGGCGTGGGCCATGTGGTCGCGGTCGGCGACGGCGTGGTCCATGTGAAGGAGGGCGACCGCATCGGCGTGCCGTGGCTGCATTCGGCCTGCGGGTTCTGCACCCACTGCCTCGGTGGCTGGGAAACCCTGTGCGAGTCGCAACAGAACACGGGCTATTCGGTCAACGGCAGCTTCGCCGAATACGTGCTGGCCGATGCCGGTTACGTCGGCCACCTGCCGGACGGCATCGGCTTCGTCGAGATCGCGCCGGTGCTGTGCGCCGGCGTGACCGTCTACAAGGGCCTGAAGGTCACCAACACGCGGCCCGGCGACTGGGTCGCGATCTCCGGCATCGGCGGCCTCGGCCACATGGCCGTGCAGTATGCGAAGGCGATGGGCCTGAACGTCGCCGCGGTGGACGTGGACGACGCCAAGCTGCGGCTGGCCGAGCGCCTCGGCGCCACGGTCACGGTCAACGCCCGCGACACCGATCCGGCGGCGTTCGTGAAGAAGGAAATCGGCGGCGCGCACGGCGTGCTGGTCACCGCGGTCTCGCGCGGCGCCTTCGCCCAGGCCACGGGTATGCTGCGGCGGGGCGGGACGATGTCGCTGGTGGGGCTGCCGCCGGGCGATTTTCCGCTCGACATCTTCGGCATGGTGCTCAACGGCATCACCGTGCGCGGCTCGATCGTCGGCACCCGGCTCGACCTCCAGGAATCGCTGGAATTCGCGGCGCACGGCAAGGTCCGGGCGACCGTGGCCGCGGACCGGCTGGAGAACATCAACGACATCTTCGCGCGCATGCACAAGGGCGAGATCGAGGGCCGCATCGTGCTGGACATGGCGGCATGACCGGAACGCGACGGCACCGGTCCCGCCCCGTTGCATACATCGGTTCGTTCGACCCGACACGCGTGGCCAGCGCGTCCGCCGGCAGCCGTCCCGCCGCGCCGCCGTGCCACGCGGGCGTGTAAGCTTTGGTCACGATGCAGCCCGCCGATCCCGCCGAACTTTCCCGCAAGCTGGCCGACCTGCGGCTGGAGCATCGCGACCTCGATACCGCCATCGCCACCCTGCAGGCGACCATCGTCAGCGACGAACTGACCATCAAGCGCCTGAAGAAGCGCAAGCTCCAGCTCAAGGACGCGATCGCCCGCCTGGAAAGCGCGCTGATCCCCGACGAGCCCGCGTAGCGCCGGTCCGGGATCCGCGATCCCGGGCGTGGGACTGCCCGCCTATGCCGCCGCGTCCTGCTCCGGTTTCACCGCTTCCGGACTGACCTTCTCGATGGTGTGCCGCAGTTCTCGGCCGAGGATCACCTTCGCGTCCTTGGCCCACGATTCCAGCCGCTGGTCGAACACCAGCTTGCTGTTCTGGTCGAGCCTGACCAGCTCCAGCTCGCGCAGTTTCTGGATGAAGCCGCGGAACAGGCTCTTGTCGAAGAACTCCGGCGCGGCCGGTGCGTACAGCAGGCTCAGGCGCTGCGCGGCGAGCTGGCACAGGCTCTCGAGTTCGCCGGCGCCGAGCGTCCCGGGACCATTCTTGGCCAGCACCGAGATCGCGATGTAGTAGCGCTCGAACGCCTGCTGCAGCGGATGGCCCAGCGCGCGCAGGCGGAACACCTCGTCGGACTGGCCGGCGTTGCGCGCCAGGATGCCGCCGTCGTCCTCGCTGGCGCGCTCGAGCAGGCCCTCGCGCACGAACACCTCGATGGTGCGGTCGATGCGCGCCGCGAAGCCGTCCTCGTCCCACGGCAGGAACAGCTCGCCCTGCAGGAACGGATAGACCGCGCGGCCGATGCGCAGCAGCGTGTTGCGCGACATCCGCCGGTTGTGCTGGAAGCAGCAGGCGATCCAGGCCGAGGCGGTGAACAGGTGCAGCACGTTGTTGCGGAAGTAGCTCAGCAGCACCGCGTCGTCGTCGCCGACGCTGAACACGTCGCCGAGCGGATGCGCCACCCTGCGCAGCACGCCGATCTCCTCGCCGTGGGCGACGATCTCGCGCGGCGAATGCGGCGTCACCGTCACCCGCTCCGAGTACGGCACCTCGGCCAGCAGGGTCTTCGACAGCTCGATCTGCGCCAGCAGGTCGCCTTCGCCCATCGCGTGCTTGGGCGTGGACAGCAGCGCCAGCGCCAGCAGGTTGATCGGATTCACGTCGGCGGCGCGGTTGATGTTGACCTGGATGTGCTGCGCGGCCGCATCGACCGTGTGCGACAGCCAGTCGGGCTTGTCCTCGTCGTCGAGCGGTCGGCCGTCCCATTCGGTCGCGTGCTCGGCGAGCAGGGCGGCGAGCGGGATCGGTTCGCCGAAGTTCACCACCACCTGGCCGTAGTTCTGCCGCAGCACCTTCGGGATGCTCCACAGCAGCGCCCAGATCGACTCCTTCTCCTTGGGCTTGCCGCTGAGCTCGTCGAGATAGCTGTTGCCCTCCATCAGCTTCTCGTAGCCGATATACACCGGCTGGAACAGCACCGGACGCGAGGGCTGGCGCAGGTAGGCGCGCAGCGTCATCGCGATCATGCCGCCCTTGGGCTGCAGCAGCCGGCCGGTGCGCGAACGCCCGCCCTCGACGAAGTACTCGATCGAATAGCCGCCGGCGATCAGCTGCGCCACGTACTCGGCCAGCACCGCCGAGTACAGCGCCGAGCCCCGGATCGAGCGGCGGATGAAGAACGCGCCGCCGCGGCGCAGCAGCGGGCCGATCACCGGCAGGTTGAGGTTGATCCCGGCGACGATGTGCGGCGGCACGATGCCCTTGGTGTAGAGCAGGTAGCTCAGCAGCAGGTAGTCCATGTGGCTGCGGTGGCTGGGCACGTAGACCACCTCGTTGCCCGGGGCCACCGCCTTGAGCTGGTCGAGGTGGTGGACCAGCACGCCGCGGTAGATCCGGTTCCACACCGCCGTCAGCAGGAACGAGGCCGAGCGCACCACCGGGTGCGAGTAGTCGGCGGCGATCTCGTAGGCCATCGCGTGCGCGGCCTTCCACGCCTCCTCGGGCGAGCTGCCGTCGCGGCGGGCCTTGTCGGCGATCGCCTCCTTGACCGGTTGCGAGGCCAGCACCTTGTCGATCAGCAGGCGCCGGGTCGACAGGTCGGGGCCGATGATCGCCTCGCGCAGGCGGTTGAAATGGGTGCGCAGGACGCGCGAGAGCTTGCGCACCGTGCGCTCGGGGGGCAGGTCCTCGGCCAGCAGGTCGCGGATGCTCACCGGCGCGGCGAACTGCACCAGGGTGTCGCGGCCGTTGAGCAGGATCGACAGCAGCCGGCGGAAACGGCCGACGATCGCCCAGTTCTCCGAGAACAGCACCGAGAACCAGCCGCTGGCCTTGTCCGGCGAGCGGCCGACGAAGATCGACACCGGCACCAGTTGCACGTCCAGCGCCGGATCTTCGCGGTGCGCGTCGAGCAGGCGCGCCAGCGATTCGGAATGGGTCTTCTTCGGCGGCGCCTGGCCGGTGGCCAGCGCCAGGGCGCCGCCGGCATTGCGACGCGACAGCGCCACGTAGGCGCGCTTGCGTCCGAGCGGGTCGCCCGGCAGCGGTCGCAGCGGCCCCGGCATGCCGGTCTCGCGGCAGGCGCGGTCGAGGATCAGCGCGTTCGACAGCCCGTAGTCCTCGAGCACGTAGCAGACCGGACGCGGGTCGACCAGGTCCGGCGGCAACTGCGGTTCGATCTTCAGCGCGATCCAGGGCCGGAGCACCCAGCCGGCCAGCTTCGCCCACCACGGCCGCCCGCTTTGCAGCGCCACGACGTGCGGCGGCGGCAGGCCTGGTGCGCGCGAGCGGGACGCGTCGCCCGGAGAGGCGCCGTCGCCATCGGGGGGCGGGCCGGCCTCGAACAGGTTCGGTTGGGTGGGCATCGTTCGCATTATGCCCAAGCGTGGACCCGTCCCCGCATGGATCGAGCCCGTCAGGGATGTCAAGAAAGCCTGAACGGATCTCCCTCAACCGCCCTGAAAACGTGATGCGCATCAGCAAGAGGCGACGACACGGCTTGCGGAGTTTTACGGTTTGTTTACAACCAGCGGATCGCACGAGGGGGCGTGCGGTCTTCCGGTTGTTCCGCTTGCGTTTCCTTCAAGGAGAGATCGATGTCGCCCCAACGCCACCCGCTGACCGCCTCCGTGCGGCTGTGCCTGCTGCTGTCCGCCCTTCCGCTGTGTGCCGCCGCGCAGGACGCGCCCGACCCCGAGCCCGGCGCCCGCACCCTCGACACCGTCCAGGTCACCGGCACCCGCATCCGCCGCGCCGAGATGGAGGGCCAGGTGCCGGTGCAGGTGCTGACCCGCGAGGACATCGACCGCAGCGGCTTCTCCTCGGTGGCCGAGGTGGTGCAGAACCTCACCGCCAGCGGTGCGGCGCTCAATACCAAGTTCAACTCCTCGGGCAACTTCGGCTTCCCGCCGGACGGCGGCGGCGTCGGCGCCGGCGCGGCCACGGTGGACCTGCGCCACCTCGGCGCCAAGCGCGTGCTGGTGCTGGTGGACGGGATCCGCTGGGTCAACGAATCCTCGGCGTCGGGCGTGGGCTCGGCGGTCGACCTCAACACCATCCCGTTGTCGATCATCGAGCGCATCGAGGTGCTGGAGGACGGCGCCTCGTCGATCTACGGCTCCGACGCGATCGCCGGCGTGGTCAACATCATCACCCGCAAGGACGTGGACGGGGCCAGCGTGCAGCTGCATTACGGCGACTACTCCGACCTCGCCGGCGGCGACACCTGGGGTGTGGACCTGGGCTGGGGCGGCAGCAGCGAACGCGCGCGCTGGTTCGTGGGCGCGTCGTACTTCCGGCAGGACGAGATTTCCTCGATCGAATACGGCCCGGCCGGCGTGCCCGTTCCCGGGACCGGGCTGGCGAACGGCAGTTCGGCGACGCCGCACGGACGCTTCGTGTTCCAGGACCCGAACACCGGCACCGTCTACAACATCACCCCCAACACGGGCGCCACCGATCCGGTCTACCTCGGCGGGCAACCGGCGTGCCCCAGCGAACGCAGCGACGACTTCCACTGCTTCACCACCGCCGACCGCTTCAACTTCTCACCCTACAACCTGCTGCTCACGCCCTCCGAGCGCAAGTCGGTGTTCGGCCAGGCGCAGTTCGACTTCACCCCGACCCTCGGCGGCTACGTGCGCGTGCTCTACAACGAGCGCGAGTCCGCCAACCAGGCCGCCCCGGAACCGTTCTTCCTCGGCACCGATGCCGGCGTCTACAACGAATGGGCCGAAACCCGGCTGGTGATCTCCGCGGCGAACCCGTACAACCCGTTCGGCTTCGACCTGACCACGATGGGCGATGCGCCGAACCTGTTCCTGCTCGGTCGTCGGCCGGTCGAAGGCGGCCCGCGCCGCTTCGAGCAGGACGTCGAGACATGGTACGCCTCGGCCGGCCTCAACGGCCTGTTCGACGTCGGCGCGAGGTCCTGGAACTGGGATGTCAACCTCATGCGCAGCGAGAGCAAGGCCGACCAGACCAACTACGGCAGCTACAACATCCGCCGCATCAACGAGGCGCTCGGCGACCCCGCCGCCTGCGCCGCGATCGGCGGCTGCGTGCCGCTCGACCTGTTCGGCGGCCCGGGCACGATCACGCCGGAGATGCTGGCCTGGATCCAGCCGGTGGTGCGCGACCGCAGCAGCAACGCGCTGAGCCTGTTCTCCGCCAACCTCACCGGCGAGATGTTCGACGGCTGGGCCGGCGCGATCTCGTTCGCGGCCGGCGTCGAGTACCGCGAATACGAGGGCGAGTACCAGCCCGATCCGCTGACCGTGGCCGGCGAGTACAACGGGGTGCCCTCGGGCCCGACCAGCGGCGAGTACGACGTGCGCGAGGCCTATGTCGAGTTCCTGGTCCCGCTGATGCGCGACGGCTGGCTGGGCAAGAGCCTCGACCTCAGCCTCGCCAGCCGCTGGTCGGACTATTCGAACTTCGGCGGCACCAACACCGGCAAGATCGGCCTGCGCTGGCAGGTGGCCGACGAGTTCCTGCTGCGCGGCTCGTTCGCCGAGGGCTTCCGCGCGCCGTCGATCGGCGAGCTGTACGGCACCCTGAGCCGTTTCGACGCGACCCTGGTCGATCCCTGCAACAACGCCGCCTCGACCACGCCCGAATGCGTCGCCGACGGCGTTCCGCCCGGCTACGAGCAGACCAATCCGCAGATCTCGGTGATCACCTCCGGCAATGCCGAGCTGGAGCCGGAGACCAGCCGCAGCCTGATGCTGGGCGGCGTATGGAGCCCGTCGTTCGCCGATGCGGCGGCCTGGTCGGACCGGCTCGACCTGGGGATGACCTTCTACCGCCACACCATCGACGGCGCGATCCAGGCACTGGACGCGCAGACCGTCCTCAACCGCTGCATCTTCGGCCGCGATCCGGTCTCGTGCGGCCTCTATGAACGCAACGACCGCGGCCAGATCGTCCGCTTCGACAACATCCTCGGCAACGTCGGCACGATCCGCACCGACGGCTGGGATTTCGACGTCGGCTGGCGCCTGCCGGAACAGGCCTGGGGCCGCCTGGCCTTCGACTGGAAGACCACCTGGGTGACGAAGTACGAACTGGTCAACGAGGCCGGGCAGGCCGAACCGCGGGCGCCGGGGATCGAGATCAGCAACAGCGCGATCCCGGAACGCACCTCCACCCTGTCGGCGAACTGGAGCCGGGGCGGCTGGTCGGCGGCGTGGAGCGCGCGCTACATCGACCGGCTGACCGAATCGTGCGGCGGCGCCAACGGCTTCGACATCTGCGACGACAGCGCCAACGACACCAACGCCCTCGGTTCGACCACCTACCACGACGCCCAGCTGGCCTGGGCGCCCGAGGCGTGGATGAAGGACTTCCGCATCACCCTCGGGGTCAACAACGTCTTCGGCAAGGATCCGCCGATCTGCCTGAGCTGCTCGCTCAACGGTTACGACGCCTCGACCTACGACCTGCCGGGACGCTTCTGGTACGCACGGGTCGGTTTCGGGTTCTGACCGGCGAAGGGACGACGCGGCGACCGGGCGCAGGGACGCGCGCCGCTGCCGCCTCCGGCACCCTCCCCGCATGCCCTCGCAGGAGCGCCTTCAGGCGCGACGCTTTTCTCCCAAGGCAACGGCGTCGCGCCTGAAGGCGCTCCTACACTCCCATGCCGCCGCCGACCCCGCGACGGAAGATCGCGCTCAGCGCTGCAGCGCCGACTCCGGCACTTCCAGGTTCACCGACAGCGCAAGGTGGTCGGAGAACGCGGCGGGGACCGCGCGCAGGCCTTCGCAGCGCAGGGTATCGGTGACCAGGATGTGGTCGATCGCGCGCTGCGGTTTCCAGCTGGGGAAGGTGTGCACGGCGCAGGCGGGCGGCTGCAGGCGCGTGGTGCGGAACAGGTTGCCCATCTCCGGACAGTCGGCGACGCAGTTGAAATCGCCCATCAGTACCGCGTTGGGGAAATCCTGCAGCAGTTCGGCGATGAAATCGAGCTGCAGCCGGCGCGACTGTGCGCCCAGCGACAGGTGCGCGACCGCGACCGTCAGCCCCTCGCTGCCATTGCCGAAGTGCCCGAGCAGCACGCCGCGCCCGGAGATCCGGCCGGGCAGCGAATGGTCGACCACCTCCACCGGCTCGAGCCGGCTGAGCAGGCCGTTGGCGCTGGAGGCGACGCTGCCGACGCGTCGATTGGGCTGGTGGCTCCAGTAGTCGAAGCCGGCGCGTTCGGCCAGGTAGTGGGTCTGGTTGGTGAAGCCCGAGCGCCAGCTGCCCGGGTCGGTCTCCTGCAGGCCGACGATGTCGTGCTCGCCGGCGAGCTGCGCGATCGCGTCGAGCGAGGTTCGCTTGCCGCCCGCGGGCAGCACGTGCGACCAGCTGCGCGTGGCGTAGTCGCTGTAGCGCCGGGTGCTGGAGCCTGCCTGGATGTTCGCGCTGAGCAGCCTCAGCCGTTGCGTCGACATGCGATTGGGGACATCAGCCGCCGGCGCGCACCTGCGAGATCACGCGGTCGGTGTTCTCCAGCATCGTCTCGAAGTTGCGCGCCTTGATCCGGTAGCGGCCGTTGACGATCATCGTCGGGGTCGAGTTCGCGCGCTGCTGGGCGATGTACTGCTTGGCGCGGCCGAATTTCGCGTTCACGGTGAAGCTGGCCATGGTGCTGGCGAACTGCGCCGGGTCGGCGCCGTACTGGGCGTAGACCCTGGCGATGTCCTGCGCCGAATCGGTGCCGCGCTCGCCCTTGAGGCTGCGGTCGACGTGGATCGCCTTGAAGATGCCGTCGTGCGACTTGTCGGCGATGCCCATGGCCTCGGCGGTGTAGTAGGCGCGCACGAACGGGTCCCAGTTGCCGCCGAACGGCGCCGGCACGTAGGTGAAGCGCACGTCGGGCCCCAGCCGCGCCTTCCAGGTGTTGACCAGCGGCTGGAACATCGCGCACGCCGGGCAGACGTAGTTGAAGACCTCGACCACCTCGATCTTGCCGTCGAGCGGTTCGAACGGCTGTCCGCCCGGGATCAGGTCGTAGTGCTCGCCTTCGGTGGCGAACACGACCCCGCCCGCCGCAGGCGGGACGGGCGCTACCGGCGCCTGCGGCGCGTCGCCGGAGGCGGGGGGCTCGACCGGCTGCCCGGCGACGGCCTCGGCGGACGCTTCGTCGACAGGCGCGGCCGGGTCGAGCGCGGGCTCGTCGACGACGGTCTCGTCGGCGGCGGGCGCTTGCGCCACCGGTGCGGCGGCGGCCTCCTCCGGCGCCTGCGGCTGGCAGGCGGCCAGCAGCAGCCCCAGAGCGGCAGGCATCAGGACGAGGCGGGAGGCGGCACGAAGGTTCATCGGCAGGTTCCTGGAGCGTGGAGGGCGAAGCGTACAGCGCAGGCCGTGATGGGCGCTGCGCTCAGCGCGGAACTGCGCGTTCCATCGCGATCAGGCCATCGGCGATGCGCAGGCTGTCGCGCAGCGTGCGCGCCTGGACGCGGTACTTGCCGTTGATGATGAGGGTCGGGGTGCCCTGCAGGCCGCTGCGCACCGCGAACGCGCGTGCGGCGTTCATCTTTTCGTCAGTCGCCGGCGAACCCATCGCCGCGGCCACCTGCGCCGGGTCGAGTCCTTCCGAGGCCAGGAACGCCACCATCTCGCCGGTCGAGGCGCCTTGCGCCGGCAGGCTGCCCTCGCGATGGATCGCGTCGAACAGGCGCGGATGCAGTTCGGCGGCGCGCCCCAGCGCCTGCAGCGCGAAGTAGGCGCGTGCGTAGGCGTTGCCAGGATCGTAGGCCGCCGGCAGGTGATGCACCCGCACATCCTTGCCGGCGGCGCGTTTCCAGGCCGCGAGCATCGGCCGGAACTGGTCGCAGTGGCCGCAGGGGTAGGCGAAGACCTCGACGACCTCGATCGTGCCCGGCTCGGGCTTCCAGCGGGGCCCGTCCGGGATCCGGACATAGTCGGTGCCTTCCACCGGTGCCTGCGCCAGTGCCGACAGCGGCAGCAGCGCACACAGGCACAGGAGGAGCAGGCGGCGCAGCATGGCGGGACGCGAGCGGGCGGGTCGGGCGCGGACCGACGCGGGCGGACGGCGCGCCGGCGCCTGGCTCAGGAGTCCTGCGCGCCGGTATCGGGCGCCGGTTCCTCGGGGGTCTCGACGGTCGGCGCGGCGGGCACCGGCGCCGGCGCTGGCGCGGCCGTGCCGGCGGCCTCGATCGCGGCCAGGGTGGCGGCATCGGGACGCTCGTGCAGGCCCTGCAGGTAGCTGGCCAGGGCCTGGATCTCCTGGTCGGTCAGCGGTGCGGCGATCGTCGCCATGATGTCGAACAGGTGGCGATCCTGCTGGCTGGTCGTGCCGGCACGGTATTCCTGCAGACGGCGATCGACGTAGGCGGCTTCCTGCCCTGCGACGGCCGGGTAGGCCGGACCCGGGTTGCCGGCGCCGGAAGGGCCGTGGCAGGCCATGCAGGCCGGGATCCCGCGGGCACCGTCGCCGGCGCGGTAAAGCTGCTGGCCGATTTCGAAGAACTTCATGCCCTGGTAGCGGCCGTCGGCAACGACGGCGTCGTCGGCGATGCCGGCGCCGGCGGACTTGGTGGCGAAGAAGGCGCCGAGGTCGCGCATGTCCTGCGCCGACAGCGGCGCGGCGAACGGGATCATCGCCGCCGCCAGGCCGGTGTTGCGCTCGCCGCTCTTGAACAGCGCCAGCTGCTGGGCGACATAGCGCTCGCTCTGGCCGGCGATGCGCGGGTACGGCAGGCCCTCGGGCGGGTTGCCGTCGAGGCCGTGGCAGGCCGCGCAGGTGCCGGCCAGGGTCGCACCGCGCTCGGCGTCGCCGGCCTGGGTCTTGGCCAGGGCGGCCAGCGCACTGGCGTCCAGCGGCGCGACGTCGACCGGCGGGTTCTCCGGCAGCGGTTCGACGATGGACTGGGCGAACGCGACGGCGCCGGCCGCAAGGGCGACGAGACCGGCGAAACCGTAGGCGCGAGCGTGGCGCATTGGCTGGGCTCCGGAAAATCGGGGAGTGCGGCCCGGAACACGGAGCCGCAAGGCCGGGGATTATCGCGGCGCGCCACCGGGGCGGTCAAACCGCGCCCGCGCCGGCCCCGTGCGAAGCTATGCCGGCCCCGAGCCCCATGGACGCCGATGTCGAACCCGTTCGCGCGCGCCAGCTACCTGCTGGCCGCCCACACCCCGAAGCAGTTGCCGCCCGACGGCGGCGCCGAGGTCGCGTTCGCCGGCCGGTCCAACGCCGGCAAGTCCAGCGCGCTCAACGCCATGTGCCAGCAGAACGCGCTGGCGCGGGTGTCCAAGACCCCGGGACGGACCCAGCAGCTGGTGTATTTCGCGCTGCCGCCGCATGAGGGCAAGTACCTGGTCGACCTGCCCGGCTACGGCTACGCCAAGGTGCCGCTGGCCCTGCGCGAACACTGGCAGGCCTTCATCGACCAGTGGTTCCAGAACCGCTTCGCCCTGCGCGGGCTGGTGGTGGTGATGGACATCCGCCACCCGCTCAAGGACTACGACCTGCAGATGCTCGGCTACGCCGCGCGCCGCGGCCTGCCGGCGCACGCGCTGCTGACCAAGGCCGACAAGCTCTCGCGCGGCGCCGCCGGCAACACCGTCCAGACGGTGCGGCGGCAACTGGCGGCGGCGTACGGCGACAGCATCGGCGTGCAGGCGTTCTCGGGCGAAACCCGGGCCGGCGTCGACGAGCTGCGGGCGGTGGTCGCGGGCTGGCTGGAGCTGTAGCCACGCGGGAGTTGGCACCCGGCGGCGCCCGATTACGGATGTGGGAACGAGGCGGCCTGTCGCCGCCGCGGAGGAACATCCATGCGCAAGCGGACTGGAATGGCGCTGCTGCCGGCAATGCTGCTGGCGGGGACGACGGCGATGGCGACACCGCCCGAACTGGAGGCCGAACAGGTCAACCTCGACCTCGCGGGCGGATGGATGGCCCTGGGCAGCTCGGCGCAGCAGCAGCTGGCGCAGTCGTTCGAGGTGACGCGGGCGGGTTACGTCAGCCACGTCATGGTGCCGATGAACTGCCATCCGAAGGCCGACGTGCGCGTCGCCCTGGAAAAGACCACCGGCGGCATGCCCGACGGTACCGTCATGGCCTACGAGGAGCTGACCGGATACCTGTTCGACGCGCTGCCCACGCCCGCGGTGGGCATGCGCATGATCGAGTTCACGAAGCCGGCGCTGGTGGGGCCGGGGACCTATGCGGTGACCCTGCGGGTGAAGGGCAAGCCCGACTGCGTGGTCGTGCCCGGTCCGCATGGAGACCCCTACCCGGCGGGCAAGGGCTGGTTCATTGCCCTGCCCAATCCGCCGGGGTGGATCGAACTGTTCGACGCGGGTGGCACCCGCGACCTGGCGTTCCAGGTGTTCCTGCGGCCGCTGTAGGGCTCAGGCGCGCACGTCGAACAGCTGTCCGATCAGGGCCGCGGCGACCATCGCCAGCGCGCCCCAGAAACCGACGCGCAGCGCGCCGCGCACCATCGGCGCGCCGCCGAGCCTGGCGGCCGCGGCGCCCGACAGCAGCAGTCCGGCCAGCGTGGCGGCCGCGACCACCAGTTGCACCCGCGACGGCGGCGACAGCAGCGCCGAGAGCACCGGCAACGCGGCGCCGACGCAGAACGCCGCGGCCGACGACAACGCCGCCTGCAGCGGACGCGCGCGCAGGGCCTCGGTGATGCCGAGCTCGTCGCGCGCATGCGCGCCGAGCGCATCGTGCCGGGTGAGCTGTTCGGCGACGGTGCGCGCGAGCGCGGGTTCGAGCCCCCGCAGCCGGTAGATCGCCGCCAGCTCCTCGAGTTCGGCGACCGGCTGCTCGCGCAGCTCCCGCCGCTCGACCGCGAGGTCCGCGGCTTCGGTGTCGGCCTGCGACTGCACCGAGACGTATTCGCCCGCCGCCATCGAGATCGCGCCGGCAACGGTCGCGGCCACGCCCGTGACCAGCACCGTTTCGTGCAGCGCGCCGGCCGCGGCCACCGCCACCACCACGCCCGCCACCGAGACGATCCCGTCGTTGGCGCCGAGCACCGCCGCGCGCAGCCAGCCGGCGCGGTGGCTGCGATGGCGTTCGGGGTGGCGGCTGGTCATCGCGGCGCTCCGGCGCTGGCGGCGGAAGCCGGATTCTGGCGCAAACGGCCGCGCCGAGACGGAATGCGAAGCGCATGCATCCGCATGCGCAGCACCACCGCCGCGTCAGTCGAGTTCGAGGATCAGCGGCGCCCTGGCCGGCAGCAGCAGCGTGTCGTCCAGCGCCAGACGCCGTCGTCCGTCGAGCACGTCGACGGCGGCGCGCGCACCGCCCAGCGAACCGGCGAAGCGCGCCAGCGCCAGCGGCGTGTCGGCCTGGTTGCGGTTGAGCGCCACCATCACCGTGTTGCCTTCGCCGTGGCGGAAGTAGACGTACACGCCGTCCTCGGGCGCGTAGTGGGTCAGACTGCCGGCGTGCAGCGCCGGCGCGCGCCGGCGCCAGTCAAACAAAGTGCGCACGAAGGCCTGCGCCTCGCGCTGCCGCGGCGAAAGTCCCGCGCCGGTGAATGCGCTGGCGACATCGCCGTTCCAGCCGCCCGGCATGTCGGCGCGCAGCTCGCCGTCGCGGCGCTGCGCCGGTCCGCGCAGCAGCACTTCCGAGCCGTAGTAGAACTGCGGGATGCCGCGGCTGGTGGCGACGAAGGCGAGGGCGAGCTTCCACAGCCCGAGGTCGCCGTCGACATGCGCCAGCAGGCGCGTGGTGTCGTGGTTCTCGGCGAACACCACCAGCGCGTCCGGATCGGGGTAGAGGAAGTCGTTGGCCAGCGCCTCGTACAGCGGCATCCAGTCGCCTTCCCAGCCGGCCGGCCGCAGCAGGGCGTCGCGCAGGGCGATGTGCACCGGGAAGTCCATCATGCTGGTCATGTGCGGCACGTGGCCGGAGGCATTGGCCTTGCCGCGCTGCCAGTGCGCGACGATCGCCGGGTTCGCGCTCCATTCCTCGCCGACCATGTCGAAGTCCGGGTACTCGTCCATCACCGCCTTCGCCCAGGCGGACAGGAACGCGGTGTCGGCATAGCCGAAGGTGTCCTCGCGGATGCCGGCCAGGCCCGCGTACTCGATCCACCAAAGCGTGTTCTGGATCAGGTAGCGCGCCAGGTGCGGGTTGCGCTGGTTGAGGTCGGGCATCGCCTCGACGAACCAGCCGTCGGTGAAGGCGGCGCGATCGCCGGGCGCGGCATGCGGATCCTGGATCGTGGTGCGGCGGTGGTTGGTCGGGACGAAGCGGCCTGCGTGGTTGATCCAGTCATCGCTGGGCGGGTCGCGCATCCACCAGTGCTCCGACCCGATATGGTTGAGCACCACGTCCATCACCAGACCGATGCCGTGCGCGCGCGCCTCGCGCGACAGCACGCGCAGATCCTCGTTGCGGCCCATGCGCGGGTCGACGCGGTACAGGTCGGTGATCGCGTAGCCGTGGTAGGAGTGGCTGGGCTGGTCGTTCTCCAGCACCGGCGTCGGCCACAGCCGGGTGAAGCCGAGCGAGGCGATGTAGCCCAGGTGCGCGCGCATGCCCGCGAGGTCGCCGCCGTGGCGGCCGTCGGGATCGGCGCGGTCGGCGGCTTCGCGCATGCCGGCGACGCTGTCGTTGCCCGGATCGCCGTTGGCGAAGCGGTCGGGCGTGACCAGGTAGATCGCGTCCGAGCCGTCGAAGCCGCGCGGCGGCGCCGGTTCGCGCGCATCGATCCGCCACGGGTGGCGCGCGACGACCTCGCCGCCGTCGAGGAACTCGATCTCGAGCGCGCCCGGCACCGTGTCGTCGCCGATCTCGACGGTGACGAACAGGTAGTTGGGATTGCCGGTCGTCTGCACCTCGACGATGCGCAGGCCCGGATGCGACAGGCGCGGCGACAGCGACGCGATCCCGCGACCATGCACCATCAGCTCGACCTGGCGGTACTGCATGCCGACCCACCAGTTGCCCGGTTCGAGCCGCTCGATGGTGGTTGCGCCCGCCGGCACGATCGCTGTCAGCAGCAGCGCGCAGCCCAGCATTGCCAGCCGAATCAGCCTCATCTTCTTCATTTCCCCGCCAGCGATGCCGGCGAGGCTACAGGCGCGCGCGAAGGCCGGGCAACACGTGCGTGGATGAATTCGTATGCATTGGGTGGCGTGGCCGCGCCGCATCGCGCGCACCGGTGGCGCGCCTGCGTTCCAGCCCCGGAATGCCGCATGCCGCGCCGGCGTTCTATAGTGCCGCCTCGCGAACGCCGGCCGTCCGGGCCGGGCGCCTCCATCCGTCCGAGCGCCCCCATGTCGAGTCCCAGCCACGCCGGCGACACGCCGATCACCCACCGCGACCAGCTGGTGGCGGTGCTCGCATCGGGCGAAAAGTCGATCGAAGACTGGCGCATCGGCACCGAGCACGAGAAGTTCGGCTTCCGCTTCGACGACCTGAGGCCGCCGCCGTTCGAGGGCGAGCGCGGCATCGAGGCGCTGCTCGAGGGACTGACCCGTTTCGACTGGCAGGCGGTGCAGGAACATGGCAACACCATCGCCCTGCTCAAGGATGGCGCTTCGGTCACGTTGGAACCGGCGGGGCAGCTGGAGCTGTCGGGCGCGCCGCTGGTCGACATCCACGAAACCTGCCGCGAGGTCGGCAGCCACCTGCGCGAGGTCAAGGCGGTCGCCGACGAACTGCGCCTGGGCTTCCTCGGCATGGGCTTCCAGCCCAAGTGGCGGCGCGCGGACATGCCGTGGATGCCCAAGGGCCGCTACCGGATCATGCGCGATTACATGCCCAAGGTCGGCCGGCTCGGCCTGGACATGATGACCCGCACCTGCACCGTCCAGGTCAACCTCGACTACGCGGACGAGGCGGACATGGTGAAGAAGTTCCGCGTCTCGCTCGCGTTGCAGCCGGTCGCCACCGCGCTGTTCGCCGATTCGCCCTTTACGGAAGGGCGTCCGAACGGCTACCTCAGCTACCGCTCGCACATCTGGACCGACACCGACCCCGGCCGCACCGGCATGCTCGACTTCGTGTTCGAGGACGGGTTCGGCTACGAGCGCTACGTCGACTACCTGCTCGACGTGCCGATGTACTTCTCCTATCGCGACGGCGAATACATCGACGCCGCCGGCAAGTCGTTCCGCGATTTCCTCGCCGGCCGGCTCGACGTGCTCCCCGGCGCGCTGCCGAACCTGCGCGACTGGAACGACCACATGACCACCGCCTTCCCGGAAGTGCGGCTGAAGAAGTACCTGGAGATGCGCGGCGCCGACGGCGGTCCCTGGAGCCGGCTGTGCGCGCTGCCTGCGTTCTGGGTCGGCCTGCTCTACGACGATGCGGCGCTCGACGCCGCGTGGGACCTGGTGAAGGACTTCAGCCGCGAGGAGCGCCACGCCCTGCGCGACGGCGTGCCCCGGCATGCGCTGGGCCTGCCGTTCCGCGGCGGCAGCGTGCGCGATCTGTCGCGAGCGGCGCTGGAGATCGCCGCCGCCGGCCTCGCGCGGCGCGCGCGCCACAACGCGGGCGGCGAGGACGAGCGCGAGTTCCTCACCCCGCTGCTGGAAGTGGTCGATGCCGGTCAGACGCCCGCCGAGCGCAAGCTGGCGCTGTTCCACGGGCCATGGCAGGGCGACATCGACCACGTGTTCCGGGAGTTCGCGTACTGATTCGCGCGCAGGTTGGCGCGTGAGGGGTGGCTTGCCCCGCGAAGCTTGCCATCCCGAGCGCAGCGAGGATGTGGTTTCCGGCGAATCGCGCCTGAAGGCGCTCCTACGGTTTGCCCACGTCCCCTGACCCGACCCCACACTGCAGCTCGCAGCACCCGAACGCTCCTGTAGGAGCGCCTTCAGGCGCGAACGCGGATCGATCCAATCCAGTGCCGCGCAGCGCCTGCAGTCGCACCGTGAATCGGAGACCAGATCCCTCGCTGCGCTCGGGATGACACACACACAATGGGATGACGAGTCCGGGCGGGTGACATACCGCCGCCGCTGCGGTCGCCCGTCAGTTGGCGGTTGGCGTCGTACCTGCCGACACTCGTGTCGCTTCAGTCCGGGCCTTCCCCGCCATTGCGAGACGTGGCGGGCGCGTCCTGCCAGACGGGACGTGGGCAGGACCGACGGTTGCGCCGGCAACGGATGCTGCACTGCGGCAGGAAACGCGCTAACGTCTTGCGGATGAATATTCCCGACGGCCCGCTGCGCGACCAACTCGAATTCGCCGAGACCGACGCCCTGCTGCGCGACGACGTGCGCCAGCTCGGGACGCTGGTCGGAGAGGTGCTGGCCGAGCAGGGTTCGCCGGCGCTGCTGGCCGAAGTGGAGGGCATCCGCCGCGCCGCGATCGCGCGACGCGAGCAGGGCCTGCCGGTCGATGCGCTGGTCGAGGAGATGGCCCGGGTGCCGCTGACCGATGCCGAGGCCGTGGTGCGCGCGTTCTCGACCTACTTCGGCGCGATCAACCTCGCCGAGCGCGTGCACCGCATCCGTCGCCGCCGCGACTACGAGCGCAGCAGCGACCAGCCGCAGCCGGGTGGCTTCGAGGCCGTGCTGCGCGACCTGCGCGACGATGGCGTCAGCTTCGAAGAACTCGTCGCCACGTTGCCGCGGCTGTGGGTCGAACCGGTGTTCACCGCGCATCCCACCGAGGCGGTACGCCGGGTGATGCTGGAGAAGGAGCGCGAGATCGTCGAACGGCTGGTCGAGGACATCGACCGCACGCGCACGCCGGTGGAGCGCCGCGCCGCGCTCGAACGCATCCGCCTATCGCTCACCGCGGGCTGGCAGACCAGCGACACGCCTGCGCACAAGCCCACGGTCGCCGACGAGGTGGAACACGTCGGCTACTACCTGGCGAACATGCTCTACCGCGTGGTGCCGGTGTACTACGAGGCCTTCGCCGATGCGGTGGAGGCGGTGTACGGGCGCCGCATCACCCTGCCGCAGGTGCTGCGCTTCGGCACCTGGGTGGGCGGCGACATGGACGGCAACCCCAACGTCAACGCCGGGACCATCCGCGCCGCGCTCGACGCGCAGCGGGCGCAGGCGATCGCGCAGTACCGCGCCGACCTGCGCGCACTGGGCAACACGCTCACCCAGTCGCAGGGCCGGGTGGAAGTGGACGCGGCAGTGCTCGCGCGCATCGACGACTACATTACCCGGCTGCCGCAGGCGGCGTCGCGGCTGCGGCCGCGCCTGGCCGACATGCCCTACCGGCGCCTGATCGACCTGATGAAGGCGCGCCTCGCGCTCGCCGCCGAATCGGATGCGTCGGGCTACGCCGGCGCACGCGAGTTCATCTCCGATCTAGAGCTGATCGACGCCAGCCTGCTGCACCACCGCGGCGAGCACGCCGGGCGCTTCGCCTTGCAGCGCGTGCTGTGGCGCGCGCGCACCTTCGGCTTCCACCTCGCCGCGCTCGACCTGCGCCAGGACTCGGCGGTCCACGATGCCGCGCTCGCCGACCTGCTCGACGACGGCGACTGGGCCGCACGCGAGCCCGCCGACCGCACCTCGCGCCTGCGGGCGCTGCTCGACAAGCCGCCGTCCGCGCCGCGTGCGCCCGGCGACGTGCTGGCGTCCACGCTCGACGTATTCCGCACCGTGCTCGACCTGCGTCGCAGCCATGGCGTCGCCGCGATCGGCCTGTACATCATCAGCATGAGCCGCAGCGCGGCCGACGCACTGGCGGTCCTGGCGCTGGCGCGCGTGGCCGGCTGCGTCGAGGACGGCACGGTGCCGCTGGACGTCTCGCCGCTGTTCGAAACCGTCGATGACCTCAAGGCCGCGCCCGGCGTGATGCGTTCGCTGTTCGAGGATCCGGCCTATCGTTGCCACCTGGCGGCGCGCGGCGACGAGCAGACGGTGATGCTGGGCTACTCCGACAGCGCCAAGGACGGCGGCCTGTTCGCCTCGCGCTGGGCGCTTCAGCGCACCCAGGTGGAGCTGACCGCACTGGCCAACGAGTTCGGCGTGCGGATCATGTTCTTCCACGGCCGCGGCGGCTCGGTCAGCCGCGGCGGCGGCAAGACCGAGCGCGCGGTCATCGCCGCGCCGCGCGGCTCGGTGAACGGCTCGATGCGCGTCACCGAGCAGGGCGAGGTGATCCACCGCAAGTACGGCATCCGCGCGCTGGCGCTGCGCAACCTGGAGCAGACCACCGGCGCGGTGCTGCGCGCCACCCTGCGTCCGCGTCCGCGCGATCCGCGCGAGGAATCCTGGAAGGAGATGGCGAAGGCGCTGGCCGAGGCCTCGCGCTCGCACTACCGCGCGCTGGTGCACGAGCATCCCGACTTTCCCGACTATTTCCGCGCCGCCACGCCGGTGGACGTGATCGAACGCCTGCAGATCGGCTCGCGTCCTTCGCGCCGGCGCGAGGGCGGCATCGACAACCTGCGCGCGATCCCGTGGGTATTCGCCTGGTCGCAGAACCGCTCCGGCCTCACCGGCTGGTACGGCATCGGCCACGCGCTGTGCCAGGGCGTGCAGCGCCACGGCCAGGACGCGATAGCCGAGATGGCGCGCGACTGGCCGTTCTTCGCCGCGGTGCTCGACGACGTCGAGATGCTGCTGGCCAAATCCGACCTCGCCATCTTCGAGCGCTATTCGCAGCTGGCGGGCCCGCTGCACGACACCTTCCACCCGGGCATCGCCGAGGAGTTCCTGCGCACCTGCGACGCGATCCTGCTGCTCAAGCAGCGCGACCGGATCCTCGCAGACGACTACCGCCTGCGGCTCTCGATCCGCCTGCGCAACCCCTACGTCGATCCACTGAGCCTGCTGCAGGTCGAACTGCTCAAGCGCTGGCGCGAGGGTGGCCGCGAGGACGACGGCCTGCTGCGCGCGCTGGTCTCCACGGTCAACGGCATCTCGGCGGGAATCCAGAACACCGGTTGAGTCCGCGCAGGCCGGCGGCGAGGCGGGCATCGCACCGCTAGAAACTGCTGTTGCCGCCGATATCGGCGCAGTTCGCGATCGGCGTGGCGAATCCGCCCACGAGGTTGTCGCGGCACTGCGCGTCACCACCGGAAGTGGCGAGGATGCCGGTGCCGCTGGTCGACCCGTCCGAGACCACCTGGTTGCCGCTGATGCGTCCGGCGACATTGGCGAGGATGCCGATGGCCGAACCGGTGCCGCTTGCCGCCAGGCCGCGGACCCGGTTGCCGGTGGCACGGCCGCCGAACAGGGTGATGCCGGTGGTGCTGGCATCGGGCTGCACCGCGAACACGCCGGAGACCACGTTGTCGACGACCTCGGCATCGCCGACGAAGAGACCGTAGCCGCTGGCCTGCCCCGTCCCGCCGCCCGTGTCGTGGACGCGGTTGCGGCGGACGACGTTGCGCTCGCCATTGACCCGGATGCCGCCGTACAGGTTGTCGTCGAGGCGGTTGTCCTCCACCACGTGCTCTCCGCCATTGTCGAGGTTGATGCCGATCAGGAAGCCGCGCACGGTGCAGCGGCGCACGACCGTGTTGCGGCGCGACGATGCGCGGATCCCGGTCGCCCGCGACGACGGGCCGGCCGCGAGGCCGCCCAGCTTGAAATCGTTGCAATGCAGCGCCACGCCGTCGGCGGCGATGGTGATCGCCGCGCCCTCCGAGATCGCCGTCGACAGGTCGCGGCGCAGGCACCACACGCCGGGGGCGGAAATCGTCGCCGGCACGCTGTCGACGAAACCGGTGCAGGTGGCGGACGCCTCCGCGCGCGCGCCGGTCGACGCGCCCGCGAGGACGCACGAGAGCAGCAGCGGGGCCCAGCAGGGCAGGATCGTCGGCATGGAGGTTCCTCGATGGAGAGTGCGTCGGGCGGCGGCTAGAACGTCAGGTTGCCGCCGCCGTCCCGGCAGGTCAGGTACTGGTTGTAGGCGAAGCCACCGACGGTGTTGCCACTGCACAGCGTGGAGCTGTCGGAGTCGCCCTGGACGCCGACGCCGTAATGGGACCAGACCCCGGACACCAGGTTGCCGACGACGTCGGCGCCGTGGGCGCTGATCCCGCGGCTGGAGTTCGAACCCGGTCTGCCGCCGGTGCCGTACACCACGTTGTCGCGCACCACGCTCCTGCCGCCCACGAAATCGATGCCGGTTTCGCGGCTGCCGTCGATCCGTTGCGCTCCAGCACCGCGGCTTCGCCCCCGAGCATGCGGATGCCGACCCGGAAGCCGCGGATGCCGCAGTTGCGGATGACGATGCGGTCGCGTTGCGAGGCATCCACGCCGCGGGCATCGGTCGCCGGGCCCGCGCCGAGCCCGCCGATCTTGAAGCCGTTGCAGTCGAGCGTGACGTCGTCGGTCGCCACCACGATCGCGCTGCCGCTGGCCTGCTGCGTGGTCAGGTCGCCGCGCAGGCACCACACGCCCGGGGAGGCGATCACTGCCGGCACGCTGTCGACGAAGCCGGTGCAGCTCGCGTGCGTGTCTGCCTGCGTGGTTCCGGGCATCGAGCAGAGTCCCACCGTGGCGATCAGCACGAACGCGACATGGCGGAGGTGGCGCATGGTGGTCTCCCGGGCCGGGCGCGTGGTCAGAAGTGGGTGTTGCCGCCGATGTCGGTGCAGGCGCGCACCGCGATCGAGAAGCCGCCGGTCTGGTTGCCCGCGCAGTGGCTGCTGCCGGCGAGCGTGTCGTTGTTGCCGTAGATCGCGAAGCCATCGATCGCCGGGCTCGCGACCACGTGGTTGTCGCTGATCCGGCCCATCACCGTCGCCCAGATCCCGTACCCGCTCCAGCCGGTGAGTCCGCGCACGCTGTTGCCGCGGACCACCACGCCCGCGCCGCCGGCCTCGATCCCGAACACGCTGCCGTCGGCCCCGTGCGCGGTGAACACGCCGGCGACGAGGTTGTCGAGGACGTCGGCATCGCGGGTGTTGATGGCCGTCGTCCTCCAGTAGCCGCCGCCGGTGTCGAACACGCGGTTGCGTTGCACCACGCTGTTCTCGCCGTAGACGCTGATCCCGGAGATCAGGCTGTTGTCGGCGAGATTGTCCTCGACCAGGTGGCCCGCGTCCCCGTCGAGGTTGATGCCGGTGTGAAAGCCCCGAAACGCGCAGCGGCGCACGCCGATGTTCTGCCGGTTGACGGCGCGGATCCCGCTCGCGAGCGAGGCGTTGCCCGCCGCCAGGCCGCCGATCTTGAAGTCGTTGCAGTCGATGGTGACGTTGTTGGTGTTGACGGTGATCGCCGCGCCGCTGGTGATCGCGGTGGACAGGTCCTGGCGCAGGCACCAGACGCCCTGGGTGGTGATCGTCGCCGGCAGCGTGGTGATGAACCCCTGGCAGGTATTGAAGGTCTCCGCGCGCGCCTGGTGCGGGAGGACGGGCAGGCCGGCCCACAGCAGGGCGGCGAGCGGCAGGAAGCGCAGGGACATGGCGGATCTCCAGGACGTGCCGCGGCACGCTGCCGGCGGGTTCGGGGAAAGCTCATCGAAGAAGGGGCGTCCGACAGGACGCGCCGGAGCGCGCCCCTGAAAGCGGGGCCGGGGCGCGGCGCGGACTGGCCGCCGCGTCCGGCGTTGGCATGCCGGTCGCGCGCGCGCGACGGCGCGGCGGGGACCGCCAACCGCAGGCACGTGGCGGGCCGCTTGCGGTCGGACTGCCGGCCGGGCGGGACGGTATGCGAAGATCGGGTGTCGTCGCGGACAGGGCCGCGTCGACGGAATCGGGGACGAGGTCATGGCGGTCGATCCCGGCCCTGCGCCGGTCACGCAGTTGCTGCAGCGGGCGCGCGCGGGCGAAGCGGGCGCGATGGACCTCGCCTATGCCGCCGTCTACGACGAACTCAAGCGCGCCGCCCGACTGCAACTGCGGCGGCATCGCGACGCGTTCGAGACCACGGCGCTGGTGCACGAGGCCTACCTGAAGCTGGTCGGCGGCGCCCGCGTGTCCGCCAACGACCGCAACCACCTGCTGGCGCTGTCGGCGCGCGCGATGCGCCAGGTGCTGGTGGACCACGCGCGCATCGCCCATGCGCAGAAGCGTGGCGGCGGCGCGGCCGACGTGACCCTGACCGCGCGGCTGGGGTCGGACGAACGCAGCGTGGTCGAGGTGCTGGCGCTGGACGAACTGCTCGGGGCCTTGCACAGGATCGACGAACGCGCGGCGCAGATCGTCGAGTTGCGCTATTTCGGCGGCTACGAGGAGGCCGAGATCGCGCAGATGCTCGGGCTGAGCGATCGTACCGTGCGCCGCGACTGGCGCAAGGCGCGCGCGTTCCTGCTGGCCGAGCTGGCATCGTGAGCGGGGGTGGCGGCGACACCGACCGGCGCCGTCGTGCGCTGGCCATCTTCGACGCGCTGGTGGACCTGCCGCCCGCGCAGCGACAGGCGCGGATCGACGCATCGTGCGCTGGCGACGCCGCGCTGCGTTCGCAGGTGCAGGCCCTGCTGGACGCCGATGCCAGCCACGACGAACCGTTCTCCGGCGACGCCGCGTCGTGGCGTGTGGTGCTGGAGGACCGCAGCCACGACCCCGCGGCCGGCGACGCCACCGCCGTCGGCCGCAGCATCGGCGCGTGGCGCATCACCGGCGTGCTCGGCCGCGGCGGCATGGGCGCGGTGTACGCGGTGGAACGCGCCGACGGTGCGTACGCGCAACGCGCCGCGCTGAAGCTGATACGCAGCGGCAGCGACACCCCCGCGGCGCGCGAACGCTTCCTGCGCGAGCGGCAGACCCTGGCGCGATTGCAGCATCCGCACATCGCCACCCTGCTCGACGGCGGCTTCAGCGGCGAGGGCGATCCCTACTTCGTCATGGAGCAGGTCGACGGCGTGCCGATCGACCGCTGGTGCGACGAACGCGGGCTCGGGCTGCGCCAGCGCGTGGTGCTGTTCCTGCAGGTGCTCGACGCGGTGCAGTACGCGCACCGCAACCTGGTGGTGCACCGCGACCTCAAGCCCTCCAACCTGCTGGTGACCGCCGAGGGCCAGGCCCAGCTGCTCGACTTCGGCATCGCCCGCCACCTGCAGGACGCCGGCGCCACCGCCCCCGGCGACCGTGCGCTGACTCTCGAATACGCCGCGCCCGAACAGCTGCACGATGCGCCCATCACCACTGCCACCGACCTGTACCAGCTCGGGGTGGTCCTGTACCGGCTGCTGTGCGGCGCGCATCCGTTCGGGGTCGACGCCGATACGCCGGTGGCGCGGCAGCTGCAGGCGCTGTCGCGCGATCCGCAGCCGGTCACCCGGGCGGCGCGGCAGGTTGCGCAGGATATCGCCGCAGCGCGTGGGCATGCGCCCCGCTCGCTGGCCCGCGCGCTGCGCGGCAACCTCGCCGCCATCGTCCATGCCTGCCTGCGTCGCGAGCCCGACACCCGCTACGCCTCGGCCGAGGCGCTGGCCAACGACCTGCGCGCCTGGCTCGACGATCGCCCGGTGGTGGCGGCGCGCCTGGGCCGCGGCGAGCGCGTGCGGCTCTGGCTGCGCCGCAACCGGGTGCTGGCCGCATCCGCCGCCGCAGTCTTCGCCGCGTTGCTGGCAGGCACCGGGGTCGCCTTGTGGCAGGCGCACGAAGCGCGCGAACAGGCGCGCATCGCCGGGCGCGAGAGCGCGAACGCCCGCGAGGCGCTGGCGTTCCTCGCCGATACGCTCGGCGCGGCGGCGCCGGAGCAGGCCCTGAGCCGCGAAGTCGGCGTGCGCGAACTGCTCGACAAGGCGCGCACGCAGCTGGACCAGCGCACCGCGATCGACCCCCAGGTCCGGCAGCCGGTACAACGGATGCTGGGTCGCCTGTACCAGTCTATGAACGACAACCAGGTGGCCGTGCAACTGTTCGCCGAGGGCCTGGCGGGCATCGAACCTGCGCGGCGCGAGGAAGCGCTGGCGCTGGCGGACGATCTGGTCGCCTACTCGGACGCACTGGGATTCCTGGAGCGCAACGCGGAGGCGTTCGCGGTGGCCGAACAGGCGGTCGCGCTGCGCACCCGCTTCGCGCCCGACGATCCCGAACAACAGTTGCGCTCGCTGGCGCACCTCACCCTCGGCCACGTCGACCGGTACGGGCTGGAGGCGTGCCGGCAGCGGGCCGAACAGGCGCTGGCGTTGTCCAGGCGCATGCAGGACCCGCCGGTCGACGTGGTACTCGACATCTATTCCGATCTCAGCACCGCAGCGAACTTCCAGAACGACCGCAGCCGCCAGCTGTCGGTGAGCCGCGAAGGCTTGGCCTTCGCCGATGCCCACCAGGTGCCGGCCGATTCGCCGGTGCGGTTGACCTTGCTGCGTGGCCTCGTCAACGGACTGTTGATGGAAGGCAAGGCGGGAGAGGCGGAGAACGTGGTGCGACAGGCGCTCGCGTCCGCCGGCAAGACCGGTGGTTTCGGTGGCAGCAGCCTGAGCGTGCTGCTGCAGACGCTGGGCGAGACCGTGCTTCGGCAAGGTCGCTATCGGGAAGCGTTGGAAGCCATGGAAGGCGGTGCCCGGGAGGCCGAGCGTGCGGGCGACGGTCCTCGAAACCGCGCGATGACATCGAGCAACCGTGCGGTGATGCAGGTGCTGGTCGGCGACTATCCTGCGGCGATGGACCTGTCGGATCGGGCGATCGACATCCTGCGACAGGAACAGGTCGACGCTGACGATGTGTTCGGACGCACGATCGAACGGGCGCATGCCAGCGTGCTGATGGCGAACAGGCGATTTTCGGAGGCGGGGGCGCTGCTGCTGGACCTTCGCGAACGCGCGCGTCGCCTGGACGGCGAAGATTCGGAGGAGTACGCGCTGCTGGTGGGCCAGCAGCTCATCCTGGCGCTACGCGGCAACGACCAGGCGCGTGGTCTGCCTCTGCTGGCGGAGGCGCGTGCGCGGATGGCGAAGCGTGGCGTGCCGGAGACGCACGAGCAGTTCGCCCACTTCCTGCGGTTCGAGGCCGGCTTTGCCTGGCAGCGTGGGGATACGGTTGCCGCCGAGGGACTCCAGCGCGAAGCGTTGCAGCGCCTCGAATCGGCCGCCAGCGCGACCGATGTCGCCGTGGCGCGCGCGCAACTGGCCGGGTACATCGCGGCCCGTGGCGACGCGGCGCAAGCGCGCCGACTCCTCGCGGAGGCGTTGCCACCGATGCGCGCGGCAGTGCTGCCGCAGGAAGCCAGCCGCGCCGAGGCCGAAGCACTGGCCCGCAGGCTGGGCATGTAGCGCAGCCGCGAGAGTGGACTACTCGCAGGGCGTGGTCGGCACCAGCGTGTAGTGTTCGGTCCCATTGGCGCAGTGCGTCCCCATCGGCGTCTTCACGCAGCCGTTGCCGGTGCCGACGATGCGTCCGCCCTGGTCGTCGGCCGATGCGGTGTAGGTGCCGTGGCCGTACACGCCGATGCCGCCCATGTTGCCCTGGTAGGTGTACTTGCCCCCCTCCTCGCTGGACGGGATGAAGGTCACGGTGTTGCCGCCGCCGCTGATGGTGAAGGTGGCGCCGAGGTCGCAGATCGTGCCCGTGCCGAAGAAGGCATCCAGGCCGCCCGACGCCGTGTAGGCGCGCTTGCGCCGGGTATCGAATTCCAGGGTCGCACGCCCCACGCCACGCTTGCTGCGCGCTTCGAACGCGATGCTGGCGTCCTCGTCCGCCTTGTCGGGGCCGGCGTAGGCGTATTTCGCGTCCGCCGCCACCTTGCCGCCTGCCGGTTGCAGGCTTGCGCCACCGCTGAGCGTGGCGGTCACGCTGCCGCCCGCGGGTGCGCCGTCCGACTTCGCGCGCGGCATCGCCTCGAGGTCGAACGCGGTGTTCGGGCGGATGCCCTTGCGCTTGCCCGGGCTGCTGGTGATCTTCAGCTCCACACAGCGCCCGCTTTCCCAGGGGCTGCCGTGGCTGGAGCCGCGCAGCATCAGTTCCGCGACCAGTTGCTGGAAGACGAACGACTGTTCGGCCAGGCCGGCTGCATGCCGTACTTCGTCCATGTGGAAGATGTCGAAGCCGCGTTCCTTGCTGAAATCCTCGTAGCCACTGTTCCTTTCGCGGCCGTAACCCATCCTCAGGTCGAAGGATTGCTGCTTGCCCGATGTGCTGCCGCTGGCCGACAGGGTCATCGCGGCGGCAGCGCCGTTGTCCTTCATCAGCTGCGCGTCGTCGTCGAGGAAGCGCTCCAGCGTGAATTCGCTGCGCACGTGCCCGCCCACGCCGGGTTTGCCGTCCACGGACATCTGCGAATCCACGTCGAGCTTCACGGTGAGCTTGCCTTCCGCATCCGGACAGGCGTCCACGTGGATCCTGATCTTCATCCTGCCGCTCAATCCTTCGGCGACCTTGCTATCGAACGTGATCTCCTGGTCGGTCGAGCCGTTTTCGTCGAACGTCAGCTGGATGCCGTTGCTCTCGTCGCCGATCTTCAGCGGCCCTTCCTTCGCGATCTCGGCCAGCTTCTCGTCGGACATCTCCTGCACCACGCCGGTCAACATGCCGCCGGTCAGAAACCCGGCGAAGCTGCCCATGCCCTGACCGACGAAACCGCTGTCGAGGCCTGTGCCGTCGAAGGCGGCCGGGACCAGCCTCGGAATCTCCGCACTCCGCATCCTGCGCTCGTACTGTTCGCCGAGGGCCTTCAGTGCCGCCAGGGCCCTGGCGGCGCCGCCCAGCGCGTCCACCATCCCGGTGGCCTCCATCAGGCGGTAGTGCACCAGGTAGTCGAACGGCGCGACGCTGCGCAACGCCGGCTCAGCATCCTCGACACGGAACGTCTCGATCTGCGCGTGCGAAGGCATGAGCGAAGCGCGATTGTCCGCGCGTCCCGTCGTCCCCTGCGGCTGCGATGGCGAACAGGCCGCCGCGAGCATGCCGAGGAGCAGGCTCGATGCGAAGTGGCGAACGCCGCGCGGCGGCGGAATCGATCCCGGTCGATTCGTCTTCATCTCTCGCGATCCTCCAATCGAGTCAACGTTGCACATTTGCTTCCCGGACTTCCGCGCGAACGCACGGGGCCTGCTGTGGATGCCGCCGGCCTGGACGCGCATCGGGGCCGGCGCTCACCCTGCCGGCTCCACCGCACGCGTCGATGCGGCGATCGAGCCTGGACGGTGTGTCATGTCGATCGTCCGGCGCGCGCCGCGAGGGCGGCTCAAGGCGAGCGCGCGGCCAGCAGCGAGTCGGGCGCGGACCGCCGCAGCTTCAGCAGCGCGGCCCAGTCCTGACGGTTGAGGTTGCATTGCGCCGGCGCATCGGGACTGCAGGGCGGATCGGCCGCGTCGCGCAGGGGCAGGTCGGCGAAGCGTCCCTGCGCGTCGAGCCGCAACATCCGCAACGTGACCGCCTGCTGCACGTTGCCGCCCACCAGCCAGGCCATGCCGCCGGCCTCGGCCGCGACCACGATGTCGCAGTGCATCGCGAGGCCCGCGCCCGCGTCCAGCCGTTCGACCAGGCCGCCGTGGCCGAGCCTGTGCGCGTTGGCGCGCACGTAGCACAGCAGGTCGCCGACGTCCGGCGCGTCCGCGTGCGGGGCGGCCATCCGGTAGGGGCTGCCTCCCGCCTCCCGCCAGGCCGCGCGCACGTAGTCGAAATGGCGCGCGGACGCGGCGAAGCCCGGCACGCCGGCACGCCGCATCACCCAAGACACGAACGCCGCCGACCACGGCGTATCGACCACGAAGTTGCGGCAGGCGGACGACGCTGCGGTGCAACTGCCGGGTAGGCCGCTGCCGTTCCAGTAGCCGGCGACCTTCCGCCAGGCCGGCGTGCCATCTGCGAGCACGTCGTTCTCCGCTTCGTAGACGGCCAGTCCGCCCGCGCGCCCGTCCGCGTCGATGAACGCGCGGAACCAGGCATGGTTTTCCTGGCAGGCGATCGCGGCGATGCGTGTGGCCACGTCGCGCGCATCGGCTTGCGCGCGCAGTTGCGGGCACGGATCGGCGGCGCGGGCGGATGCGGGCGCAGCGGTCGCCAGGGCCGTGGTCGCCAGCAGCAGGAGGGTCGAAACGATGCGGGGAAACGGGCTCATGGAAGTTCCGTCGATGGCGCGGATCAGAAGCTGCGCAACAATCCGCGGAGCAGTTTCCTGCCCTTGCCCTCTTCTTCCGTCGGCGGTTCGTCGGACGTCTCGTCCGTCTCGTTCGGCATGCCGTCCATGCCACCCATGTCGCCCATGTCCACGCCCAGCATCGCCATGGTCGTGGACTTGGTGCGCACGCGCACGTTCCACTCCGGATCCCACGGCGCCTTCGGATCGGCCGGCCTCGGCGGCCAGGTGATGTTGGTTTCGGGGCCGTAGGCGATCATGTTCACCGAGGCCATGCCTTCACCGTCCGCGCGCGTGGACTTGAAGATGCCCTGCGGGATCGTGCAGCGTGTGGTGCTGGCCGGCAGCAGCACCTTCTGCCCCAGCCAGCGATCGATGTACGACCCGGTGAGGTAGTTGACCAGATCCTGCCCGGCACCGGCGACCTCGGCACTGCTCCACACCACGAAATTGCGCTCGTCCTGCATCGCCATGCCGTTGACGAAGTAGGCGCGCGCGCGGTCCACCGGTTGCCAGCCGAGCTGGATCGCGTCCGCCAGTCCGCCCTGCGTCTCCAGCGCGATGCGCGGCATGAAGTCGGCGGCCGGGCCGAGGTCGAACTGCAGCGACTCGGGCACGCCATCGCCGCTGATGCGGTGCTGTCCGACCATCGACGATCGGTCCGACACGCGCTTCGAATTCTTCATGTTCGGCCACAGCGCGTAGCGCGGGTCCACGTCGATGTCGCGGTCGGGCACGAACAGGTTGGGCGCGATGCTGCCGCTGGTTTCCAGCTGGCCACGCCTGATCCGGAGGGTGATCGTCTTCGGCTGGCCGGGCCGGATCGTCGCGCCGCAGCCCCAGTACTGGCGCACCGTCACTTCCATGTCCTCGACCGTCACCGGCTCAGGCGTGTCGCGGCCGGGCGGGGCGAGCGGCGGCACCAGCGGCAGCGAGCGTCCGACCTGCAGCCCGGCCGGCACGAACTGTTCGGCCGCAACGCCGGGCCGCAGCGAGTTGTGCATCGCGATGTCGAGGACCTTGCCGGTCGTGGCGGGCAGGCCGCGCGAGCGCGGGTAACCCTGCGGCACGTCCCGGTCGCCCAGCATCCGACCGGCGAGTCCGCCCAGCATGCCGAGGTCGGGCATGCCCGCCATCGAGTGGGTGGCGACATCGATCCAGACCTGGGTTTCGACGGCGGACTTCTGCGCGCTGGCGGGAACGACGACCAGCAGAATGGCCGCGGCGAGCGGCAGGGTGCGGCGGTAGGCGGGCATGGGACGGGTCCTGTGCATCGGGTGGATGCGGGGGTATGCGCGGAAGGGCCCGCGGACAGGACACGCACCCTCGTCCAGGCCGCGATTCGCGCCGCTTGCCCATGGCGCGCCGCAAACGGCCGCTGGCCGACACGGCGCGTATACTCCCCGGCAGTATCCGATACAGGTCCTGGCGCGGTGCCGCATTCGCCCGACGACAAGAAGAAGGCGCTGGCGCGGGTGCGGCGCATCCGCGGCCAGCTCGATGCGCTCGAACGCGCGCTCGAGGCGGGGGCCGATTGCGCGCCGGTGCTGCAGCAGCTTGCCGCGGTGCGCGGCGCGGTCAACGGGCTGATGTCGGAAGTATTGGAAAGCCACCTGCGCGAGGAATTCGCGCAGCCGGCCAGGACCTCGACACAGCACGAGGCCGGCATCGATGCCGCCGTCGCGCTGGTGCGTTCCTATCTCAAGTAAGCAATGCCGGAGGAAACCTCATGAAATCACGCGCTGCAGTCGCCTTCGCCGCAGGCGAACCGCTGAAGATCGTCGAGATCGACGTCGCACCGCCGCGGGCCGGCGAGGTCCTGGTGCGGATCACCCATACCGGCGTCTGCCACACCGATGCGTTCACGCTCTCGGGCGAGGATCCGGAGGGCCTGTTCCCGGTGGTGCTGGGGCACGAGGGCGCGGGCGTGGTGGTCGAGGTGGGCGAGGGCGTGACCAGCGTGGCGCCGGGCGACCACGTGATCCCGTTGTACACCGCCGAGTGCGGCCAGTGCCTGTTCTGCACCAGCGGCAAGACCAACCTGTGCACGTCGGTGCGCGCCACCCAGGGCAAGGGCGTGATGCCCGACGGCAGCTCGCGCTTTTCCTACGAGGGCCAGCCGCTGTACCACTACATGGGCTGCTCGACCTTCAGCGAGTACACGGTGGTCGCAGAGGTCTCGCTGGCGAAGATCAATCCCGGCGCGAACCCGGAGCAGGTCTGCCTGCTCGGCTGCGGCGTCACCACCGGGATTGGCGCGGTGCACAACACCGCCAATGTGCAGCCGGGCGATTCGGTCGCGGTGTTCGGGTTGGGCGGGATCGGCCTGGCGGTGATCCAGGGTGCGCGACAGGCGAAGGCGGGGCGCATCATCGCCATCGACACCAACCCGTCGAAGTTCGACATGGCCAGGCAGTTCGGCGCCACCGATTGCGTGAACCCGAAGGACTTCGACCAGCCGATCCAGCAGGTCATCGTCGAGATGACCGGCTGGGGCGTCGACCATTCATTCGAATGCATCGGCAACGTCAACGTGATGCGCGCGGCGCTGGAGTGCGCGCACCGGGGCTGGGGCCAGAGCGTGATCATCGGCGTCGCGGGTGCCGGCCAGGAGATCAGCACGCGCCCGTTCCAACTGGTGACCGGGCGCAAGTGGATGGGCACCGCGTTCGGCGGCGTGAAGGGGCGTTCGCAGCTGCCCGGCATGGTCGAGGACGCGATGCGCGGCGAGATCGAACTGGCGCCGTTCGTGACCCATACCATGCCGCTCGACGAGATAAACAGTGCTTTCGACCTGATGCACGACGGGAAGTCGATCCGGTCGGTGGTGCATTACTGAAAGGGCGGGAATCGGGAATCGGGAATCGCCCGTAACTGACGATTCTCCCGTCCTGATCCTTCGACTCCCGCCCAGATACTCCCCATTCCCCATTCCCCATTCCCGGATCCCATGGAACGCATCGAACACCGCGCCTGCTTCGGCGGCTGGCAGGACGTGTACCGGCACCAATCGCAAGTGCTCGGCTGCAGCATGGACTTCGCCGTGTATCTGCCGCCACAGGCGGGCGGGCCCGGCGCGCGGCTGCCGGTGCTGTACTGGCTCTCGGGCCTGACCTGCACCGAGCAGAACTTCATCACCAAGGCCGGCGCGCAGCGGTATGCGGCCGAGCACGGCGTGATCCTGGTCGCGCCCGACACCAGCCCGCGTGGCGACGACGTGCCGGACGCCGACGGTTACGACCTGGGCAAGGGCGCCGGCTTCTACCTCAACGCGACCGCGCAGCCCTGGGCGCGCCACTACCGCATGTACGACTACGTCGTCGACGAACTGCCGGCGCTGGTCGAGGCGGGATTCCCGGTCGACGACCGGCGCGCGATCAGCGGTCATTCGATGGGCGGGCATGGCGCCCTGGTCGTCGCGTTGCGCAACCCGGGCCGCTACCGCAGCGTCTCGGCGTTCTCGCCGATCGTCGCGCCCACGAACGTGCCCTGGGGCGAGAAGGCGTTCGGCGCCTACCTCGGCCCCGATCGCGAGGCATGGAAGGCGTACGACGCCACCGAACTGGTGAAGTCGGCGCCGGAGAAGCTGCCGCTGCTGGTCGACCAGGGCGGCGGCGACGAATTCCTCGACACGCAGCTGCGCCCGCAACTGCTGCAGGCCGCCGCCGAGACCGCCGGGCACCCGCTCACCCTGCGCATGCGCCCGGGCTACGACCACAGCTACTACTTCATCGCCAGCTTCATCGGCGAGCACCTGGCCCATCACGCGGGCGCGCTGCAGGCCTGACGGGCCGCGCCGGGCGCGTCCCGCCCGTTCGCCTGGCCGGGCAGCCCTCAACCCCGGCGGCCGGCGGCCGTTACCGACAGGGTGCAACCTCCGGAGGGGACATGCCAGCGTTCGAGGATCGTGCAGCCACCTGCCTGCCGGCGTTGCCCGACGCGCCCGTGGCGCTGATCCGTCTCGACCGCGACGGACGCGTGCAGGCCCTCAACCGCGTCGCCGTCGACCTGCTCGACCTCACCGGCGTGGACCTCGACGCGCTGTCCTGCCACTGTGTCTGGGGCCTGGTGCCGGAGGACCTGTCCGGCGAAGAGGGCGTCTGGGTGGCGCCGGGCGCCGATCCGGCGCGTCGGGTGTGCTACCAGCACGATCGCGACGGCGGCGGCTGGCTGCTGTCGCTGCCCGACGCCGAAACCGCGGCGCTATGGCGCGAGCGTTCGGCGCTCGCCGCCGCGATCCCGACAGCCGGTGGCGACGAGGCCCCTGCCGCGCAACTGCTGGCCCGGGTTGGCGACCGCCTCGCCGCCTGCGAGCTCGACCTGGCCCTGGATGCGGAAGATGCCGGGCGCCCGGAAGCACGCCGGCTCGCGGCCGGTTTCGGCAACCTCGCCGAGGCGATCCGCCAGGCCGTCGGCCTGTCGATGCAGGTGGCCGCCGACGTCCCGCACGTGGTCGCCGAGAACGACGAACTCGTCCGCCAGTCGCAGGCCCAGGTCGACGCGCTGGAGACGGTGGTGGCGTCCACGCGCGGCCTGCTCACGGTGCTCGACCGCATCGGCGGCGACCTGCGCGCGGTGACCTCGGTGGCGGCCAGCGCCGACGACAGCGCGCGCGAGGGCGCGGCCGCGGCGCATGCGCTGGCCGAGGCCATGGCCGCGGTGCAGCTCAGTTCCATGCGCGCCAACGACGTCATCGAAGTCATCGACATGGTGGCGTTCCAGACCAACATCCTGTCGATCAACGCCAGCATCGAGGCCGCGCACGCCGGCCCGGCGGGGCGCGGCTTCGCGGTGGTCGCGACCGAGATCCGGCGCCTGGCCGAACGCGCCGCCGAGGCCGCACGCGACGTCCGCCGGATCATCGGCGAGAACAGCGACGCCCTTGGCGAAGGCGCCGCATCCGCGCGCCGGACCGAGCAGGTCCTGGGCGGCATCGGCGACCTGCTGGGCCGCGCCAGCACGGCGATCGAGACCGTCGCCGGCGGCATCGCCGAGCAGGGCGTGGCGATCGCCGACATCGACCGCGCGGTCGGACGCGTCGCCGAGCTCGGCCGCAGCAACCTCGAACATGCCGCCAAAGTCGCCGAACGCAGCGAGGCGCTCGGCGCCGGCGCCGGCGCGCTGAACGACTGCGTCGGACTGTTCCGGCTGCCGCCCGATCCGCTGCGCGAGCCCCGCCATGCGCGCGTGCTGGAGCTCGCGCGCGACGCCTCCGCCGCGATCGGCGCCACCTTCGCCGATGCGCTGGCCGAGGGCTGGATCGAGGACGAGGCGCTGTTCTCGCGCGACTACGTGCCGATCGCAGGCGTGGAGCCGGCAAAGTACGAAACCGCGTTCGACGAACTCTGCGACGAGCTGTTGCCGCCGCTGCAGGAAGCGGTGGCCGCTGCGCATCCCTGGATCGTGTTCGCGATCAGCGCCAATCCCGACGGTTACGTGCCCACCCACAACGACCGCTTCTGCCAGCCGCTGACCGGCGACCCCGCGCGCGACCTGGTCGGCAACCGCACCAAGCGCATCTTCACCGACCGCGTCGGCCGCAGCGTCGGCGCGCATACCGATCCCTACCGGCTGCAGGTGTATCGCCGAGACACCGGGCAGATCATGTTCGACCTGTCGGTGCCGGTGTTCGTCGGCGGGCGCCACTGGGGCGGCTTTCGCGTGGGCTACACGCTGGACTGACGGCCGCGGGGGGCGAGCACGCGTCGCCCGGCCCGCACGGTCACACCGAACCGGCGATGTGCTCGCGTAGCCAGCGATGGGCGGGATCGCGATGGCGGCGCTCGTGCCAGAGCATGGCCATCTCGAATCCGGGGACGGCCACCGGCGGCTCGACGACCCGCAGCCCGGGGTGGTCGCGAACCAGGCGCGAAGGCAGCATCGCCACGAGGTCGGTGTCGACCAGGGCCGAGATGACGAACAGGAAGTGCGGAACCGAGAGCACGACCCGGCGCGCCAGACCCGCCTGCGACAGCGCCTCATCGGTGACGCCGCGAAATCCACCGCCATCGGGCGACACGACGACGTGTTCGAGCTTGCTGAACTGCGCAGGCGTCGGCCGTCTCTTCAGGCGCGGGTGGCCGACGCGGCCCGCCAGCACATAGCGCTCGCGGAACAGCGCGCGACGGCGCAGGCCCGGCGCAGCGCCCTCGCTGGTATCGAAGGCCAGATCGATCTCGCCCTGTTCGGCCTGCCTGGCGATCCGCGGCGGCACCAGCTCGAGCACCGCCAGGCGGCTGCCCGGCGCGGCGGAACGCAGTCCGCGCAAGGCCGGCAGCACGATCGTCGATTCGCCGTAGTCGGTCGCCGCAATGCGCCAGGTATGGAGCGCCCCGGCCGGATCGAAGGGATGGGCGGGCGCGACAGCGCGCCCGAGCGCATCGAGCGCCTGCCGCAACGGCTCGCGCAACGCGTCGGCCCTGGCGGTGGGTTGCATGCCACGAGGCCCCGGCAACAGCAGCGGGTCCCCGAGCGCATCGCGCAGCTTGGCCAGGTGCACGCTGACCGAAGGCTGGGAGAGATTCAGGCGTTGCGCCGCCCGCGTCACGTTGTGCTCTGCGAGCAAGGTGTCGAGCGTCACCAGCAGGTTGAGGTCCAGCCGCCGGAGATCATTCATCGCAATACCTGGAATACTGGAAATTCATTTCCAATATACCGGGTGGTTGCCTACCTTGCCGGCTCTCCAAGAGCGGGCACCCCCATGAATGTTCTCCTGGTCCATGCGCATCCCGAACCCGGGTCGTTGAACGGCGCGTTGCGGGATTTCTCGATCGAACGCCTGCGCGATGCCGGGCACGCCGTCCAGCTGTCGGACCTGTACGCGATGAACTGGAAGGCGGTGCTGGACGCCGACGACAGCACGGACAGGCAGGCCGGGGCGCGTTTCCACCCCGAACTCGATTCCAGACATGCGTTCGAGCACGGCACCCAGAGCAGGGACATCGAACTCGAGCAGGACAAGCTGCGCTGGGCCGATGCGGTGATCCTGCAGTTCCCGATGTGGTGGTTCTCGATGCCGGCGATCCTGAAGGGCTGGGTGGAACGCGTTTACGCGTACGGCTTCGGCTACGGCGTGGGCGAGCATTCCGACCGGCGCTGGGGCGACCGCTACGGCGAAGGCACGCTGGCAGGAAAGCGGGCGATGCTGGTCGTCACCGCCGGAGGTTGGGAATCCCATTACGGTCCGCGCGGCATCAACGGGCCGATGGACGATCTGCTGTTTCCCATCCAGCACGGGATCCTGTACTACCCCGGCTTCGACGTGCTGCCTCCGTTCGTGGTCTATCGGACAGGGCGGATCGACGAAGCAGGATTCGCGGCCGTCCGTGATGCGCTTGGTCGACGCCTCGACGACCTGGGGAAGACCGCGCCGATCCCGTTCCGGCCGCAGAACGCGGGCGACTACCGCATTCCGGACATGACGCTGCGCCCCGATCTCGCCGTCGATCGGGTCGGGTTCTCGATACACGTCGCGCAGGCGGCGGATTCATCCGGCGCCTGCGGCGCGGGTCCGTCGCGCCCTACGTCAAGCTGAAGTCGGTACAGGCGAAGCGCCCGTCGCGCAGCACGGTGTCGCCGCGGAGCAGCGCGATCGGTGCGGCGAACATCGGCCCGTCGCGGACGCAGGTGTGGAACTCGCCGTTCTCGCCGCAGGGATCGATGCCCGCCGGCAGCGCATCGAGCAGCGCCAGGTCGAATTCGCGCCCGGCGAAGCCGGCATCGAGCTGCCGCGTATCCACGCAGCACAACGTCGCGCGCAGGCCCCCTGCGATCATCTCGCGCGCGAGCTCGGCGGTGTCGCGGTCGAACAGCGGGAACAGCGGCTGCCAGCCCACGCGCGCGCAGGCCTGTTCGCGATAGGCACGGATGTCCCCGAGGAACAGGTCGCCGAAGGCGATGCTGCGCAGGGTCGGCCAGCGCGCCTGTGCTTCCTCCAATGCCCCCGCCATCGCAGCTTCGTAGACGGTGTTGTCGCAGGCGGCGGGAATCATCGCCTCGAGCAGCGGCAGCCCCGCCGCGCTTGCCTGCGCGTGCAACACCTCGCGGCGGATCCCCTGCATCGAGGCGCGGCCATCCTCGCGCGTGACCGTGCTCAACAGCCCCACCACCTCCACGTCGCCGCCCCGGCCCAGCACGTGCAGGCTCCAGGCCGCGTCCTTGCCGCCGCTCCAGGCGAGCAGCGCCTGCGCACGCACGACGCCGGCCTCAGCCTGCGGTGACGTTGCGCAGCTCCCAGGCGCTGCCGGCGAGCAGGCGCATGCGCTGCTTGAAGACACTGCCCGCGATCGCGGTCTCGACGGTCAGGTCGATGTGCAGGTCGTGCTGTTCGCCGTGCACCCGCGTCGCCGGGTCGACCGCCCCCAGCGCCGGATCCACCGCATCCGGATCCTCCTGCGTCGCGCGCCAGCGCTGGAACAGCGCATCGCTGCGCAGGGCGGCCTGCAGTTCCTCCGCCAGCCCTTCCGCGCCCTTCGAGCGGAACGCGAATTCGCCGTTGGCGCCGAGCTTGTCGGGTTCGGGCAGGCGGATGTGGTAGCGGATGGCCATGGCGTCTCGTTGCGATGGGAAGGCTGCAGGCTAGCAGCCGGCGGTGTCGACGCCGCGTGTCAGCCGAACTCGTGCGGATCCGCGGCGAAGCCGACGCACACCGCGCCCTTGCCGACGTTGACCATGCCGGTCAGGCTCATCACGCTCTCGAAGACCTCGATGTTGCGGTCTGTGCAGGCTGCGCGCAGCGCCTCGTAGCCCGGCATCGCGCGCATCTCGTCCAGCTCGCCGCCGTAGCACAGGCACAGCGTGGGCGTCAGCAATCCGGCCGACACGCGCCGCGCGGCGAACTCGAACAGCGCCCGCACCGCCGGATCGAAGCCCTTGAGCTTCGCCACCGGCCCGGTGTCGCCGCGCCAGCCGCGCAGCACCGGCTTGATGTCGAGCGCGGTGCCGAGCGCGGCGCTGAACAGGCTGACGCTGCGGTCGCCCTTGTGCCGGGCGCGATTGCGGATGTAGTACAGGTCGCGCGGCACCAGGTAGCCGTAGGTGTGCAGCGCGAGGTTTTCCAGGCGCGCGCGGATGCGGCCGGGGCCGTCGCCGGCCGCGCGCAGGCGCACCGCCTCCACCGGCAGCACGCCCTGCGCCGAGAACAGGTTCTGGGTATCGATCACGCGCAGCGCGAACGGGGTGTTGTGGCCGGCGGCCGCACGCACCGGCCTGTAGTCGTTGAGGATGGCATAGCTGGCCTGCTGCGCGTTCTCGAAGATCTGGCTGCGCGTCTTCGTCACGGTGATGCAGAACACGTGGTCGTAGTCGACCACCAGGCGCTGCAGGAACAGGTCGCGGATCTGCTCGACGCCGAAGGGAATGGTCTCGGCGCTGGCGCCGCGTTCGGCGATGTGCGAATGCAGGAAGGCGAGGGTGTCGGCCTCGTCGCGATAGTCGACCCGCAACTCGTCGCCGATCCGGACCGAGATCGGCAGGATCTCGATGTCGTTCGAGGCCAGAAAACCGGGCGGCAGGTCGCACGCCGAGTCGACCACGATACCGATGCGCATGCGTCCTCCCACGGCCGGCCACGGCCACCCTGCCTGCGCGCGATTGTCGCAGGGGTGGCCTGAAGGACGGAGAAAGCCCGGTGGCGCCGACGGACCGGCCCCGCGCCGCGAGGGGAGGGGCTCCCGAGGATTCGTGCCGCCGGTCGGGGCGGCGCGTTCTCAGTCGACCCTGGCGGGATACGCGCGCGGCAGGGCGCCGCCTTCGGCCGAGGGCTCCGGGCGCAGGTAGCGGTCGCGCAGTTCGGTCTGGCGCGAGCGCATCGGGATCGCGCGGCCGCCCAGCCAGACCTGGCGCGCGGTGTGGGCGACATCGAGCGGGTCGCCGGTCCACAGCACCAGGTCGGCGCTGCGGCCCACCGCGATCGTGCCGAGCCGGTCGCCGACGCCGAACGCCTGCGCCGGTACCCGGGTCAGTCCGGCCAGCCCGTCTTCCCAGGGCAGGCCGTTGGCGACCGCGTTGCCGGCCAGCTGGCGCACCTTGCGCGCGTTGTGCGAGGCATCGCCAGACTGGGTGAAGCCCACCTGCACGCCCGCCGCGCGCAACCGCGCCGCGTTTTCCAGGGTGGCGCCGAGGCGGTCGAAATTCCCCGGCAGGTTGACCAGCGGATCGACGAACACCGGCACGTCCGCGGCGGCGAGCTCGGAGGCGAGCTTCCACGCCTCGGCGCCACCGGAAATGGCGATCTTCAGCGAGTGCCTGCGCGACCAGCGCAACAGCTGGCGGATGTCCGCGGCGCGGTCGATCTCGACCACGATGCGGCCATCGCCATCCAGGTAGCGCTTGAGCGTGGCCCGACCGGCCGGCGTCAGCAGCGCGAAACCGGAGTCGCCGGACAGGCGCCCGCGGGCCTCGTCGACCATCTGGTCGAGCAGCATCCACTGCCCTGCGCGCGAGGAACCGCTGAGGTTCGACGCGCCGGCGCCGAGCGAGACGAACAGCAGCTTCGGCCCGGCCGGGTCCGGGCTGCCGTCCAGGCGCACCACCGCGCCCTGGCCGCCGATGATCGAGCCGCCGGCCGTGCTGCCGGCGCTGAGCAGGGTGAAGCCGATGCCTTCCACCCGCGCGACCGGCAGCAGGATCGATTCGGGGTTGTAGGCCAGGGTGACGTCGAACTCGGGCCGGACCGTCATGTCCTTGGCGTTCTCGCCCAGTGCCAGCGACGCATCCCGCGTCGACGCCTCGCCCGAGACTTCCTCGATGCCGATGCCGGTGATGCCGCCGAACAACGCCGGCGTCAGCGGCTGACCGCCGGCATCGACCACCTGCGCCGAGCCCGCGGCCAGGCCGCTGCCGATCGCGGCGATGCGCCCGCCCTGCACCAGCACGTCTGTGCCCTGCAGGGTGCCGCGTTCGGTCGCGGTATGGACGGTGGCGTTGCGGATCAGCACGTCCTGGGCGGATGCGGCCGGCGCGGCGATCGCGCAGGCCAGCGGCAGCGCGAACAGCACGGCGAGGCGGTTCATCGCACACCTCCCTGCGCGGCGGACTGGCCGAGCATGAAGTCCGTGGTCGGCCTGAGCGACGGATCGGCGCGGTCGTACAGGCGCGCGCCGTCGACGTACACCTGCTCGGCATGCGCGTACACGGTGAACGGATCGCCGTTCCACAGCACCACGTCGGCCATCTTGCCGACGTCCAGCGTGCCGGTGCGGTCGAGTATGCCCAGCGACTTCGCCGCGTTCTGCGTGATCCAGCGGATCGCGCGCTCGGGCGCGATCTCGATGCCCGCCCGGCGCGCGTTCGCCATCACCTTCGCCGCCTCCTGGTTGAGCCGCTGGATGCCCTCGTCCGAATCCGAATGCACGATCGCGCAGCCGTTCGCGGGGCGGTCAACCAGGGCGATGTTCTCCTGGATGCCGTCGAAGGCCTCCATCTTGAAGCCCCACCAGTCGGCCCACAGCGCGCCGCACACGCCGTCGGCCGCCAGCCGGTCGGCCAATTTGTAGGCCTCTACGCCGTGGTGGAAGGCGGCGACCTTGAAGTCGAACTCCTTCGCCAGGTCCAGCATCTGCGCCATCTCGTCGGCGCGGTAGCAGTGGATGTGGACGAGGATGTCGCCGTCCATCGCCCCAGCCAGGGTCTCCAGCTTGAGATCGCGCTTGGTCGCGGCGTCCTTGCCGCGCTTGCGCGCATAGTCCTGGGCGTCGATGAAGGCCGCGCGGTAACCGGCGACGTTGCCCATGCGGGTCGCCGGGCCGCCCTTCTGGCCGTACACGCGCTTGGGATTCTCGCCGCAGGCCATCTTCAGCCCGTGCGGGGCGCCGGGGAACTTCATGCCCTGGGCGGTGGTGGCGGCGACGTTCTTCAGGGTCACGCCGCGCCCGCCCACCAGGTTGGCCGAGCCGGGCAGGATCTGCAGCGCGGTGACGCCGCCGGCGAGCGCGGCGCCGAAACCCGGATCCTGCGGCCATACCGAGTGTTCCGCCCAGACCTGGGCGGTGACCGGCGCGGTGGACTCGTTGCCGTCGCTGTGCGCGCTGGCGCCGGGGCTGGGATACACGCCCAGGTGCGAGTGCACGTCGATCAGGCCCGGCGTCACCCACTTGCCGCGGCCGTCCACGCGCACCGCATCGGCGCCCGCCGTCAACCCGCTGCCGACCGCTGCGATCCGGCCGTCCTGCATCAGCACGTCCGCGCCCTCGAGGCGGCGACCGTCGCCGGTCAGTACGGTCGCGCCGGCGATCAGCACCGGCGGGGCCGCGATCGGGCGATAGGTGCTGGCGTAGGCTTCCTGGCCGGAGCCGGGCCGTGCCTCGGCGGATGGCGACGGCGCGTCGTTCGACGCGGTGGTGGCGCAGCCGGCGAACAGGGCCACGCACAGCGCGGCGGTCAAGGGTCGGATCATGCTGGGGTCCCCGGGAGAATCGGCCGACGGTAGCGGCTCGCGCGCTGCGCGCCAAGCCGCCAAAGGTCATGGTGCGTGACAGAATGCCGCAAAAAAGGAGGCGGGCATGAAAGACAAGCAGGACATCGTCGGCAACTGGCTGCCGCGCTACACCGGCGTGCCGCTCGACGGCTTCGGCGAACACATCCTGCTGACCAATTTCGGCGGCTACCTCGGGCATTTCAGCCGGCTCACCGGCGCGCAGGTGGTGGGCATCGACCGGCCGATGCCGAGCGCCACCTCCGACGGCATCACCATGATCAACTTCGGCATGGGCAGCCCGAACGCGGCGACCATGATGGACCTGCTCTCGGCGATCGCGCCCAGGGCGGTGCTGTTCCTGGGCAAGGCCGGTGGCCTCAAGCGCAAGAACCAGCTCGGCGACCTGGTGCTGCCGATCGCGGCGATCCGCGGCGAGGGCACCTCCAACGACTATCTGCCGCCCGAGGTGCCGGCGCTGCCGGCGTTCGCGCTGCAGCGCGCGGTCTCGACCATGATCCGCGACCTCGGCCACGACTACTGGACCGGCACCGTGTTCACCACCAACCGCCGGGTGTGGGAACACGACGATGCGTTCAAGAAGCGGCTGCGCGCGATGCGCTGCATGGCGATCGACATGGAGACCGCGACCATCTTCGCAGCCGGCTTCGCCAACCGCATCCCGTCGGGCGCGCTGCTGCTGGTGAGCGACCAGCCGATGGTCCCGGAAGGGGTCAAGACCGAGGCTTCGGACGCGCACGTCAGCGCCGAGTTCGTCGAGCGCCACATCCAGATCGGGATCGAGGCCTTGCGCCTGATCCGCCGCCACGGCAAGTCGGTCCGGCACCTGCGGTTCGACGAATAGCCTGCGCGTGTCCTGCCCGAAATTCCGAGGAGAACGAGAGTGGCGATCCAGACCTATCGGGGCAGCTGCCATTGCGGCGCCGTGGCGTTCGAGGTCGACCTCGACCTGGCCGAGGGTGGCTGCAAGTGCAACTGCTCGATGTGCCGCAAGGCCCGCAGTTGGTCCGTCCGGGTCCGGCCCGACGCGTTCCGCCCGCTGGGGAACCCGGGGGCGACGACCGACTACACGCGCAACGGCGTGGTGCATTGGCCGTTCTGCAGCACTTGCGGGGTAAGACCGTACTATCGCAGCGACGTACCCGAGACGGGCGGGCCCTTCGTCTCGGTGCAGCTGGCATGCCTGGACGGAGTCGACGACGCGTTGCTGGCGGCGTCTCCGGTACGATTCCTGGATGGGCGCCACGACGACTGGTCGAATCCGCCATCGGCGGCCGAGCAGACGTTCCTGTAACCCGTAGCCCGGGTAAGCGAAGCGCACCCGGGGATCGGACGTCGGCGCTCCAGGCACTGTCCCGAATGCGGCCTGCGGCCTTATCCGGGCTACGCCTCCGACCCGGACACGTAGCCCGGGCAAGCGAAGCGCCCCCGGGGATTGCCCCCCGGAGATCGTCGCACGCCCCGGAACGCCGTGGCGCGTATCCCGCCGGTCGCCGCTATCATCACCGCATGGACGATATGAACGACATCCGGCAGGTCATCGGCTTCTGGCGCGAAGCCGGTTACGACAGGTGGTTCAACGGTGGCGGGGCGTTCGACGGGCAGTGCCGAGAACGCTTCCTCGACGCGCACTTCGCCGCCGCGCGGCGCGAGCACGAGGACTGGATGGACAGCGGCGACGGCGCGCTGGCGCTGCTGATCCTGCTCGACCAGATCCCGCGCAACGTGTTCCGCGGCAGTGCGCACGCGTTCGCGACCGATCCGCTGGCGCTGCACTACGCCCGCCGCACGGTCGACGCCGGGCTCGATGCCCAGGTCGATGCCGGGCTGCGCGCCTTCGTCTACATGCCGTTCGAGCATTCCGAAGCGCTCGGCGACCAGCACCGCGCGGTCGCGCTGTTCGATGCGCTGGGCGACGCCGGCTACGCGAAGTACGCGCGTGCGCACCTGGAGGTCATCGAGCGCTTCGGCCGCTTTCCGCACCGCAATCGCGTGCTGGGCCGGACCAACACGCCGGAGGAACAGGCCTGGCTGGATGAGGGCGGCGGGTTCTGAGGCGCAGCGCCCTTGGCGAAACCGCATGCGGTTTCGATGGGCACGAGATGAGGGTGTGGGTCGCGGCTGAAGCCGCTCCTACGGTCGAGATTGCGCGGGGGCGCCTTCAGGCGCGAATTCCCGCCTCCGTAGGAGCGCCTTCAGGCGCGACCTGTCCGCACGGCGATCAATACTCCGGGATCGAAGCATCCACTGTGCGCGACCACGCCACGATCCCGCCCTCGACGTTGTGCACGCTGCGGAAGCCCAGCGCCTGGAACTCCTCGGCGGCGTGGCCGCTACGGGTGCCGCCGTGGCACAGGAAGGCGATCGCAGTGTCCTTGGGCAAGGCCTCGATCGCGGCGCGGCCGTCGTCGAAGGTGCGGAACGGCACCGGGACCGAGGCGATCGCGCGCTCTTCCGGCGGACGCACGTCGACCAGCAGCAGCTCACCGGCGCGGATCTTCGCGTCGGCCTCCGCCGGGGAGATCCGCGACACCGGCCTGGGCGCGTTCGGGTTGTCGATCACCAGGCCCTTGCCGCGCATGTCGTCGGCGAAGTCGATGGTCAACCCGTCCGCGCGGCGCGCGCCGGCAAGGTCGAACTGCACGCGCACGCCCTCGACGTCGACGGCCACGGCGTCGGCATCGGCCGGGGCGAGGTTGAGGCGGGTGCGGAACGCGCGGTCGATGTCCACCTGCACCGCGACTTCGCCACCGGCATCGTCGATCGCCTGGCGCAGCATCTGCAGCGCGGCCGGGGTGATCGTGATCGACGGCGGCGTGCGGTCCGGCGCCGGCAGGCCGAGCGCGGTGTGCAGCTCGCCGCTGTTGACCATCTGCCCGATGATGTCGCTGCCGCCGACAAGGTCGCCGTCGACGTACAGCTGCGGGATCGTCGGCCAGTCGCCGTAGGCCTTGATGCCCTCGCGGATCTCGGGATCGGCCAGCACGTTCACGTGGGTGAATTCCGCGCCCAGCGATTCCAGCGCCGACACCGCCTTGGCCGAGAAACCGCACTGCGGCGCGGACGGATCGCCCTTCATGAACAGCACGGCGCGGTTGGCCTGCAGCAGCGCATCGATGCGGGCGCGCACGGCGGGGTCGAGGGACATGGCGGAATCCTTGGCGCGGGGCCGACCATGGTAACGCGATCGCGCGGGAGGCGGCCGCAACACGGCGTTGCATGGGGCGCAGGGTGGCATCATCCGCGCATGAATATCCCGCACCGCCCGCCGCGCCACCCGCATGCCTGGCTGCCCCTGCTGCTGCTCTCGCAGTTGCTGGTGGCCTGGGCGTGGTGGCGCTGGGGCTGGCCGGTGGGGCTGACGCTGATGCTCGCCTCGCACGCGGTCTGCCTGTGGGGCGTGCTGGCGCCCAACGTGGCGTTGTACGGGCCGGTGCTGTCGCGGCTGCCCACCGCCGAGCGGCGCGTCTGGCTGACGATCGACGACGGTCCCTCCGGCGACACTGCGGCGATCCTCGACCTGCTCGATGCGCATGGCGCGAAGGCCACCTTCTTCCTGGTCGGCGAACGCGCCGCGGCGCGGCCCGACCTGGTGGGCGAGATCGTCGCGCGCGGCCATGGCATCGGCAACCACAGCCTGACCCATCCGCAGGCGCGGTTCTGGGCGCTGGGCCCGCGGCGGATGCGCGTCGAGATCGAAGGCTGCCAGCAGGCGCTGGCGGCGATCACGGGCGCTGCGCCGCGCTGGTTCCGCGCCGTGGTGGGGCATGCCAATCCGTTCGTGTCGGTGCCGCTGCACGAGGCCGGCCTGGCGCGCGTGGGCTGGAGCGCGCGTGGGTTCGATGCGCTCGACGGCGATGTCGAACGCGTGCTCGGCAAGATCGAACGCGATCTCGCGCCCGGCGCGATCGTGTTGCTGCACGAGGGCGCGGCGCATGGGCGCAATGTGGAGATGCTCGCGCAGCTGCTGCAGCGGCTGGACGCACGCGGCTACCGGGCCGTGCTGCCCGACATGTAGGAGCGCCCTTCAGGCGCGAATGCCTCGGCAACCACGGCGTCTCGTCGGCACCGCAGGTCGCGGCTGAAGCCGCTCCTACGGTCGGGATCCGGTGTAGGAGCGCCTTCAGGCGCGACCGCGGCAGCGGGCGAACGGGTCGAGGTGCAGCGTGCCGCGGCGGGAAACCGCACCTCCACGCCGGATCGCGTGCCTGCGTGGGGTCGCGGCTGAAGGCGCTCCTACGGTCGGGATCTGGTGTAGGAGCGCCTTCAGGCGCGACCGCGGCAGCGGGCGAACGGGTCGAGGTGCAGCGTGCCCGCGCCGGGAAGCCGCACCTCCACGCCGGATCGCGTGCCTGCGTGGGGTCGCGGCTGAAGCCGCTCCTACGGTCGGGATCTGGTGTAGGAGCGCCTCCAGGCGCGACCGCGGCAGCGGGCGAACGGGTCGAGGTGCAGCGTGCCCGCGCCGTGAAGCCGCACCTCCACGCCGGATCGCGTGCCTGCGTGGGGTCGCGGCTGAAGCCGCTCCTACGGTGGGGATCTGGTGTAGGAGCGCCTTCAGGCGCGACCGCGGCAGCCGGCGAATGGTCGAGGTGCAGCGTGCCCGCGCCGTGAAGCCGCACATCCGCACCAGGATCGAGTGCCCGCGTGGAGCCGCGGCTGGAGCCGCTCCTACGGAAGGCGGGCGACGATCAGCCAGTTGTTGAACGGGGTATTGCCGAACCAGGGCCGGATGTCGGCCGACAGGCCGGCGGCGTCGAAGCGGGCGCGCAGTTCCCCGACCTCCGGGTAGTGCTTGGGCCGGTCGGGCATCCAGCCGACCAGGGCTGCGAAGCGGTCGCCGGCGCGGGTGCGGCGGATGCGCGCGCCGTCGTCGTCGAGCGCGGCGCGCATCACCAGCGTCGCGCCGGGCACCAGCATCGCGATCGCCGCGTCGAGCAGCAGGGCCTGCTGCTCGCGGGTGAGGAACTGCAGCACGTCGAGGATCGCGACGCTGCCCGCGTGCGGCGGATAGCCGGCGGCCAGGTCGACCACGTCGAAGGCGACATCGTCCAGCCCGACGCGGTCGGCGATGCGGCGCGCGCGGTCGATCTTGGGTGCATCGATGTCGACGCCCAGATACGGCATCGCCTGGCCGTTGCCGCGCAATGCGTGCGCGAGCAGGCCGAGGCCGCAGCCGAGGTCGAGCAGCGGCGCGCGGCTGCCGCGCAGGGCGGCGAGCACGCCCGGGTACAGCGGGTCGGTGCGCAGCTTGGCCAGCGTGTAGTAGTAGTCGTGGCGGTTGCCGAGCGTGCGCTGCGGCAGGAACGCACGCGCAATTCCCTTTGCGGTGGCGGCGTCGAGCGGCCGCACGTCGTGGTCATCCATGCGCGGACAGTAACCGACGCGCGACCGGCAGCGCCAGCCGCGCCCACTGCGCGTACATCGCGGCCGACGGGTGGAGGCCGTCGTCGGCGAGCATCTCCAACTCGCCGCCGCGCTCGCGGCTGACCGGCGCGATGTCGACGAAGGCGATGCCGCGGGCGGCGCAGGCGTCCGCCGCGGCCGCGTTGAAGGCGTCGAGGTCGCGTGCGATCGCGTCGCGGTCGCGGCCGGACTGGATCGCGAACGGGGTCACGCCCCAGTCCGGGATCGCCAGCGCCAGCACGCGCCCGGCGCGGCCCCCGGCGTATCCGGTCGCACGCGCGAGCAGGGAACCGAACTGCGCAAGGAATTCCTCGACGCTGCGGCCGCGGTACTGGTTGTTCACCCCGATCAGCAGCGAGACGAGGTCGAACGTGGTCGGCGGCTGCGCGGCGTCGATCGCCGCGTCGAGCTCGTCGGTGGTCCAGCCGGTGGCGGCGACGACGAGCGGGTCGGCGAGCGCGATGCCGTCGTTGCGCAGTGCGCGCGCCAGCTGCACCGGCCAGCGACCGGTCTCGTCGATGCCCTCGCCGATGGTGTAGCTGTCGCCCAATGCGAGATATCGCAGCGGCGCGGCATCCCGGGTCTGCGGGGAAGCTGGCTGATCGATCATGCGGGAAGCCGGTCGGTCGGGTGCATCCCACCCCGGTCTGGCGGGAGTGGCTACGGACCGCGATTGTAGCGTCGGCCGGAATCCGGCCGTCCGCCGCTCGAAGCTGTCCTTGCGCGCCCGCCAACCCGATCAGGCACGGCGAGCCCGAAGAGAGACGATGCTGCCGGGCCCTCACCCCAACCCTCTCCCGCGAGCGGGAGAGGGAGCCGGGCGCGGGAGTCTTTCTCCCTTACCCCGCTTCGCGGGAGAAGTGCCCGAAATCTGTCTCCCTTCATCCGCTTCGCGGGGAAAGGCGCTCGAAGTCTGTCTTCCTTCCCCGCTTCGCGGGAGAAGTGACCGGAGGCGGATGGGGGCGTGCCGTCAGGCGCGTTGCCGCGACACCGCGCACCCGCCTCACGCCGCCGGCCGCGCCTTCTTCTTCAACGGCACCACCCGTGCATGGGCCTGTGCGCGTCGCTCGAGCACGCGGTCGATGCGCGCGAACACCTCGCGCACCACGTCCGGCTGCGGCAGCAGGGTGACCCGGAAATGGTTGCGGTAGGGCACGTTGAAACTCGCGCCGGGCACGATCAGCACGTCCTCGCCCTCCAGCATCTCCAGCGCGAAGGCGTGGTCGTCGAAGCCCTGCGCGGCATCGCCGACGACGCCCGGGAACGCGTACAGCGCGCCCGCCGGCGCCACCAGCTTCAGGTGCGCGCTGGCCTCGCAGGCCTCGATCACCGCGCGTCGCGATTCGTAAAGGCGCCCGCCCGGCTGGCACAGCGGGGTGATGGTGTCGGCACCGGTGAGCGCGGCCTCGATCGCGAACTGCCCCGGCACGTTCGCGCACAACCGCAGCGCGCCGAGCAGGTCCATCGCGTGGCGGAACTCGGCACTGCGCTTCGGATCGCCCGACAGCACCGCCCAGCCCACGCGCCAGCCGCAGGCGCGGTGCACCTTCGATAGGCCACCGAACGACAGGCACGGCACGTCGCCCGCGATCGGCGCGACCGGCACGAACGCGTGGTCGTCGTAGAGGATGCTGTCGTAGATCTCGTCGCACAGCAGCAGCAGGTTGTGCCGGGCCGCGATCGCGACGATGCGCTCGAGCAGCTCGCGCGGATAGTTCGCGCCGGTCGGGTTGTTCGGATTGATCAGCACGATCGCGCGGGTGCGCGCCGACACCAGCGCCTCGATCTCCACCGGATCGGGCAGGAAGCCGTTGCCCTCGTGGCAGCGGTAGAACACCGGCCGGCCATCGTTGAGGATCGTCGCCGCGGACCACAGCGGGTAGTCCGGCGAGGGCACCAGGACCTCGTCGCCGGGATTGAGCAGGGCGCGCAGCGAGATGTCGATCAGCTCGCTGACGCCATTGCCGACGAACACGCGCTCTGGCGAGGCGTAAGGCGTGCCGCGCGAGACGTGGTGCGCGGCGATCGCCTCGCGCGCCTCCGGCAGGCCCTGCTGGTGGGTGTAGGGATCGGTTTCGTGGATGTGGTCGGCGATCGCGCGCTGCAGGTGCTCGGGCGCACGGAATCCGAACGCGCCCGGGTTGCCGATGTTGAGCTTGATCAGGGTGCGGCCCTGGGTCTCGAGCTCGCGGGCGCGCCGGGCCAGTTCGCCGCGGATCTCGTAGCGGACTTCGGACAGGCGTTCGCGGGTGGGCAGGCTCGGGGCGGACATGGCACGGCACGTGGGCGGCGGCAGGCCGCGAAACCGCGGATCATACGCCGTCGTGCGGTTCCGGGGCGCTTGGCGCCGCATTCCGTGACCGCGCGCCCCGCTCGTGTGGCGGCGACCGGCTCGTGGCGTTCAGGAGCGCGCGTCGCCCACCGGCTGCCGGCGCCATGCCGGGCTGCAGTCCGCTTCCGCCGGAAAATCCGGGCCGGCGTGCCTGCCTGTCACGCCAATCCGCGGCCCACGCCCTAGAATCGCGCCATGACGATCCGCCGCGCCCGCGCTTGATTCCCGCCGCCAACGCGCTGCGCGCGATCGGCTGGCCGTGGGTCGGCGCGCCCGGGCCGGGCCCCTGGGCGGACGCGATGGCGGCGCATCCGCAGGCGCGGCCGGCGCGGGTGATCGAGCAGCACCGCTCCGGCTACGTGGTTGCGGACGCAACCGACAGCGCGTTTCCCGTGGAATCGCTGCCGGAGTGGCAACGCCCCTCGGGCTACCGCAAGGGCCGGATCGCGGCCGAAGACCGGCCGGTGGTCGGCGACTGGGTGCTGGTCGAGGAGGGCAAGCGCATCGTCGCCCTGCTGCCGCGGCGCAGCGCGATCAAGCGCGGCGTGGCCGGCGAGCACTACGGCCAGCAGCTGATCGCCGCCAACATCGACGCCATGCTCATCGTGTGCGGGCTCGACGGCGACTTCAACCCGCGAAGGATCGAGCGCTACCTGCTGCTGGTGCAGGCCGAGGGCGTGGCGCCGGTGGTGGTGCTGACCAAGGCCGACCTGCCCGGCGCCGACGTCGACGCCGCGCTCGCCGCGCTCGCCGGCATCGCCACGCAGCACGCGTCCACCACCGGTTCGGCCAACGCGGCGGTGGTGGTGATCAACGCCAAGGACCCGGTCAGCGTCGCCGCGCTCGACCCCTGGCTGCCGCCCGGCGCGACCGCGGTGCTGGTGGGCTCGTCCGGCGCAGGCAAGTCCACGCTCACCAACACCCTGCTCGGCGTGGAGAAGATGAAGACCGCGCAGGTGCGCGAGCACGACGCGCGCGGCCGCCACACCACCACCTATCGCGCGCTGATCGCGCTGCCGTCCGGCGCCTGCCTGATCGATACTCCGGGCATGCGCGAACTCAAGCCCACCGGCGAGGAAGCGATGGCCGACGGCGGCTTCGGCGACATCGAGGCGCTGGCGGAGCAGTGCCGGTTCCGCGACTGCCGCCATGAACGCGAACCCGGGTGCGCGCTGCGCGCCGCGGTCGAGGCCGGCACGATCGACGCCGCGCGCCTGGCCAACTACCTCAAGCTGCGCGACGAAGTGGCCGGCGCCGCCGATCGCCTGGCATCGCGACTGGCGCAGCAGGCCGAAACGCGCGGGCCGGGCAGGAAACCGGGCAAGGGTCCGGGCGACAGGTCCGGCAGGCGCTGACGCGGCTCATTCGCCGGTGCGCAGCGCCTCCAGCGCCGCGTCCAGCGCCGGGTCGCGGCCTTCGCGCACGGCCGGCCAGTCCGCCGCAAGCGTGAGATCCGGCGTCACGCCCACCTTCTCCAGACGTTGCCCGCCGGCCGTGGCCATCATCCACATGCCGACGTAGAGCAGTCCGCCATCGGGCAGGTTGATGCCGCGCGTGCCGACCACGGCCCCTCGCGAACGCGCGCCGATCACGCTTGCGCGACCGGTTTCCTGCAGCCGCGCCGCCAGCAGCTCGGCCGAACTCGCGGTCGCCGGACCGACCAGCACCACCAGCGGCCCGGCATACGCGTGCGCCGGGGCGGCCGCATAAATGCGGCGATCCAGCCGGCGCCCTTCCAGCACCATGAAGTCCTGTCGCTGCGGGTGGAAATGCGCGTGCGCCAGCGCCGCGAAATGGGTCAGGCCGCCGCCGTTGCGACGCAGGTCAAGGATCAGGCCGCGCGGCGGCGCAGTGGACAGTCGTTCCATTTCGCGCGCGAGCCAGTCGTGCGTGGCGCGGTCGAAATCGTCGAAGCGCAGGTAGGCGATGTCGTCGTCGAGCCGCCGCGATTCGCGCCGCGGCAACGGCGACATCGCCTGCGCGACGAGTTCGATGCTGCGCGTGCCGCCGTCGTCGTCGACGAATTCCAGGCGGGCGACGTGCCCTTCGGCCGGCGGCGGCGACACGGCCACCGGCTGCCCCTCGATCGACGCCAGCTGCCAGCCCGGCAGCACGCCGGCGCGGGCCGCGGGGCTGTCCGCGCGCACCAGCGAGACCACGAACGCCTCGCCGATTTCGGTCAGCACCAGGCCGTAGCTGGCGCGCGACTGTCCTTGGCGCCGCGCCGCCGCGCGCTCGCGCTCGGTCGGGGACAGGGCGTAGGTGTGGTCGTCGTCGAGCGTGTCGAGCAGTTCCTCGATCCGCGCATGCAGCCCGGACTCGTCGGCCTGTGCCATCGCGCCGTCGCGGCGCGCTGCGGCGTCGGCGGCGAAGCCCGCGCGATCGAAATCCCCGCGGTAGAACAGCCGGCCGACGTGGTCCACCACGGCGTCGTACACCCGTGCATTGAGGGCGACGCGCTCGGGCGATCCGTCCGGCGGCTGCACGGCCGGTGGCGGCTGGTCGTGCTGGCTGGCGTGTTCGTAGGGAATGCTCGCGCAGCCGGCGAGCAGCAGCACGGTCGCGAGCGCGGCGAGACGGAGGCGGCGCATGCGCCGAGGTTAGGCGATCGCCTGGAGGCGGTCGAGGCGCTCCGGGGGCGACCCCGGGGGAGTTCCCGGGTGGCATAGCCGGAAGGTGTTAGTGCCGGAACCCGGGGCGATGGCAGACTGGCGACGATGTCCTCCCCCCTGATCCTCGTCGCCGACGACCATCCGTTGTTCCGCGCGGCGGTCCTGCACGCGCTGCGTACGGCGATGCCGCAGGCCGGCGTGGTGGAGGCGGCGAGCGCACCGTCGCTGGGGCAGGCGCTGGTCGCCCATCCCCATGCGGACCTGGTGCTGCTCGACCTGATGATGCCCGGGGCGCGCGGCTTTTCGGCCCTGCTGCACGTGCGCGGCGAACATCCGCAGGTGCCGGTGGTGGTGATCTCCTCCAACGACCATCCGCGCGTGATCCGCCGCGCGCAGCAGTTCGGCGCGGCGGGGTTCATCCCCAAGTCGGCGCCGGCCGAGGCGATCGGCGAGGCGGTGGCGGCGGTGCTCGAAGGCGGCACCTGGTTCCCGCCGATGGCGGCCGAACGCTCCGAGGCCGACGCGGCGCTGGCGGCGAAACTCGCACAGCTCACGCCGCAGCAGTTCCGGGTGCTGCTGTGCCTGGCCGACGGCCTGCTCAACAAGCAGATCGCGCACGAGCTCGGGCTGGCGGAGAACACGGTGAAGGTGCACGTCACCGCGATCCTGAAGAAGCTCGACTGCTACAGCCGCACCCAGGCGGCGGTGCTGGTGAAGGGGCTGGAGCCGGAAAGCGTCGCCTGAGCGGCCCGCTCGCCGCGGGCGTGCCGGCGCATCCGTGGCCATGCCTCCTGCGCCGGCGATGCGCACGGGTCGCCTGGTGCGCGGATTCGTGCGTGGAGCAACGCCCGCGGGCGCACGTCATCGGTGTCGCAGCAGTATCTGGCTCATCAATGCGCGCAGGGCCGGTGCCCGCACCGGCTTGTGCAGAAAACCCCAGCCGCGGTCCGCCGCCTCGCGCTGCAGGGCCGCGTCGCGCTCGGCGGTGACCAGGACCACCGGCGGCGCCTGCCGCCAGCGCGTGCAGAGCTGCTCGTACAGCGCCGGTCCGTCGATCCCGTCCATGCGCACGTCGAGCAGCACGACCTGCGGAATCCGCTCCGGCGCGGCCGCCGCCAGGGCGCCCTGCGGTCCGCCCGCGAACGGCACCACGCAGCCCCAGCGCTCGAGCAGCGCGCGCGTGGCCTCGCACACGCGTGGATCGTCGTCGATGCACCAGCACCTGCAACCGTGCAGCGGGCAGTCTTCGTGCGGCCCGGTTTCGGCCGGGCGCGCAGCCGGCACCACCGCCGCTGCGTCGGCACCCGGTACGCTCACCGCGAACACGCTGCCGCGGCCGGGCTGCGAGCGCAGGTCGATGCGGTGGCCGAGCAGGCGGCCGATGCGCTCGACGATCGCCAGCCCCAGGCCGGCGCCGCGGTGGTCGCCGTGGCCGTCGTCGAGGCGGCGGAATTCCTCGAAGACCTCGCGCTGCAGGCGATCGGGGATGCCGGGCCCCTGGTCGTGGACCTCGATCCGCACGTGCCCGCCGTCGCGGCGGCAGCCGAGCACGATGCGCCCGCGCCTGGTGTAGCGCACCGCGTTGGAGAGGAAGTTCTGCAGGATGCGGCGCAGCAGCGCCTCGTCGCTGCGCACCGCCAGACGCGTGGGCACGTAGGCGAACGCCAGGCCGTGCGCGGCCGCGAGCATGCCGAACTCGCGCGCCAGCGTGTCGAGCAGCGGATCCAGCGCGAACGCGCGCACGTCCACCGCCAGGGTGCCCGCCTCCATCCGCGAGATGTCGAGCAGGCTGGTGAGCACCGCGTCCTGCGCCGCGAGCGCGGCCTCGACGTGGTCGGAGAGTTCGCACTGCTCCGGTGCCTGCAGCCGCGAACGCAGCGCCGAGAGGAACATTCGCGCGGCGTTCAGCGGTTGCAGCAGGTCGTGCACCGCGGCGGCGACGAATCGGGTCTTGTAGCGGTTGGCCTGTTCGGCGTCGTGGCGGGCCTGCTCGAGGTCGGCGGTGCGGTCGGCGATGCGCCGCTCCAGCGCGTCGGCCAGCGAGCGCAGTTCGCGCGCGGTGTTCTTGTAGCCGGTGATGTCCGCGTAGCTGGTGACGAAGCCGCCGTCGGGCAGCGGGTTGCCGCGGATCTCCAGCACGGTGCCGTCCTGCTTCTCGCTCTCGCGCGCATGCGGCGTGCCGCTGCGCAGGTGGTCGAGGCGACGCTGGATGGCGTCCTCGACCGGGCCCGGGCCGAGCAGTCCGCGTTCGGCGTTGTAGCGGAACACGTCCTCGATCGGACGGCCGACGTGGATGAAGCCCGGCGGAAAGCGGAACAGTTCGAGGTAGCGCTGGTTCCACGCGGTCAGGCGCAGGTCGGCGTCGATGATCGCGACACCCTGGGCCAGGTGGTCGAGCTGGCGGCTCAGGCCGCTGTCGGCATGGCGCGCGGCTTCGATCACGCCGTCGCGGGCGGTGCGCAGCTCCTGCGCGTGCTGCTGCACCAGCGCCTCGAGCTCGGCGCGGTTGCGCTGGCGCAACGCGGTGATGCGCCGCCGCTGCTGCACGAACAGCCCCAGCAGCACCAGCGCCAGCCACAGCAATGCGGCGGCGATGGCCGCCTGCCGCGCGGCGGCGGCGGTCGCCGCGGACAGGTCGCGCAACAGGTGCAGGGTCCAGCCGGGTTCCTGCAGCGGCGCGCGGATCCACAGCCATTCGCCCTGGCGTGCGGGCGCGGCGATGCGGACCCGCATGACGTCGTCGCCCAGCGCGCGTGCGCGTTGCATCGCCATCGGCCGCAGCGGCTGCGCACCGTACTGGCGGGTGGCATCGAGCTCGCGCAGCGTCGCGGCGTCCAGCGGCCGCAGCGCGCGATAACGCCAGTGGTCCTGGCTGGCGAGGAACACCACCCCGTGGCGGTCGCTGACCATCACCGTGCCGTCGACGCGCAGCCATTCGCGCTCCAGCGCCGAGAGCTGGATCTTGATCACCACCACGCCCAGCGCCTCGCCGCCGGCGCCGTGGATCCGTTCCGACAGGAAGTAGCCGGGCACGCCGGTGGTGACGCCGATCCCGTAGAAGCGACCCTGCCCCTCGGCGAGCGCCTGGCGCACGTAGGGCCGGAAGCCGTAGTGCTCGCCGACGTTGCTGCCGGGCTCGCGCCAGTTGCTGGCGGCCACCGCGGTGCCGCGCGCATCGATCAGGGTCAGGGTCGACGCCTGCGCGGTGCGGTTGGCTTCCTCCAGGCGCAGGTTGAGCCGGTGGCGCGTCGCCTCGTCGACCGGGCCGGACGCGGCGGCGCGCAGTTCCGGATCGAGCGCGAGCACCTGCGGCAACGCGCGATAGCGGTCGACCAGCTGCTCCAGCGCGCGCGCGTGCAGCGCGAGCTGCGCGCGCGACTGCGCCGCCTGCCGGTCGATCTCGCGGCGCTCGCCCCAGGCGTGGCCGAGCACGGCGAAGACGAGGGTGCCGCCCGTTGCGAGCAGCAGGACCGGCAACCAGCGGCGGACTCGCCATTCGCGTCGCATCCGGGCGAGTGTAGTGGTCCGCGGCCGAGGCGGCACGGTTCGCCGGCTCCGGCCGACTAGTCCCATTGCGCTATCGGCAGGGTGTGCGCGGGCAGGTACGGTGCCCGCACTCCGCACGGATCCCGTCGATGCCTGCCGTTCCCCGACACGATGTCCTCATGCCGCCGCGGCTGCCGTGGTACCGGCAGCTGTACGTGCAGGTGCTGCTGGCGATCGTGGCGGGCGCGCTGCTGGGCCACTTGGAGCCGGCGCTGGCCGAGCAGTTCAAGCCGCTGGGCGACGGCTTCATCAAGCTGGTCAAGATGATCATCGCGCCGGTGATCTTCCTGACCATCGTCACCGGCATCGCCGGCATGACCCAGCTGCGCACGGTCGGCCGCGTGTTCGCCAAGGCGATGGTCTATTTCCTGTTCTTCTCGACCCTGGCGCTGGTCGTGGGCATGCTCGTGGCGCACGCGGTGCAGCCCGGCGCGGGCATGAATATCGACCCGGCTTCGCTGGACACGGCCGCGGTCGAGGGCTACGTGCAGAAGTCGCACGAAATGACCCTGGTCGGCTTCCTGCTCGACGTCATCCCGTCCACCCTGGTCGGCGCCTTCGTCGAGGGCAACATCCTGCAGGTGCTGTTCGTCGCGGTGCTGTTCGGCATCGCGCTGGCGATGGTCGGCGCACCGGGCAAGCCGGTGCTGTCGTTCCTCGAAGCACTGACCGCGCCGGTGTTCAAGCTGGTGCACATCCTGATGAAGGCGGCGCCGATCGGCGCGTTCGGCGCGATCGCCTTCACCATCGGCCGCTACGGGGTGGAGTCGCTGGCCAACCTGGCCTGGCTGATCGGCACCTTCTACATCACCTCGTTGCTGTTCGTGCTGGTGATCCTGGGCGCGGTGGCGCGGCTGTGCGGGTTCTCGATCCTGAAGCTGGTGCGCTACCTGCGCGCGGAGCTGCTGCTGGTGCTCGGTACCTCGTCGTCGGAATCGGCGCTGCCGTCGCTGATGGAGAAGATGGAAGCCGCCGGCTGCCGCAAGTCGGTGGTGGGGCTGGTGGTGCCGACCGGCTACTCGTTCAACCTCGACGGCACCAACATCTACATGACCCTGGCCGCGCTGTTCATCGCCCAGGCCACCAACACCGAACTCACGCTGTGGCAGCAGGTCACGCTGCTGCTGGTGGCGATGCTCAGCTCCAAGGGCGCGGCCGGCGTGACCGGCGCCGGCTTCATCACCCTGGCGGCGACGCTGTCGGTGGTGCCGACGATCCCGGTCGCCGGCATGGCGCTGATCCTCGGCGTCGACCGCTTCATGAGCGAGTGCCGCTCGATCACCAATTTCATCGGCAACGCGGTGGCGACCGTGGTGGTCGCGCGCTGGGAGGACGCGCTCGACCACGATGCGCTCGACCGCGCGTTGTCCGGCCCGTCGCAACCGCTCGCCGCGGCGCCCGACCCGGCCGCGGGGCCGGGCGATCCGAGATCGCTGGACGTCGACTGAAGAGCGACGCAGGCACGCACCCGAGGGAGGAGCCAACATGCACAAGCACCATCGTTCCGCAGCCAGATGCGGTACCGTCGCCGTCGCCCTGCTGGCCGCGGCGATCCAGACCGCGCTGGCGCAGACGCCGCCGCAGCCGGCGCCCGCCGACGCGACCGCCATGCCTTCAGCGGGCCAGTCCGCGAATCCCGCGCCGCAGGACGAGGCGCTGGAGCTCGACAGGGTCGTAGTCGTCGGCTCGCACATCCGCGGCGCACCCACCACCGAGGCGCTGCCCGTGGTCGTGATCGACGCCGAGCAGATCGACGCCGCCGGCGCGGTATCGGGCGACGAGCTGCTGCGCGACATCCCGCAGATGGGCGATGTGCTGTTCGACTCGTCCAACAACCCGCAGACCAGCAACGCCGCGCGCGGCGACGTCAACTCGGTGAACCTGCGCTCGCTCGGCGTCGGCAACACCCTGGTGCTGCTCAATGGCCGGCGCATCGTGCAGCATCCCACCAGCCAGGGCACGTCCGACACCGGCACGGTGCCGGTGCAGAGCTTCAACTCGAACTCGATCCCGGTAGCGGGGCTCGACCGCGTCGAGGTGCTGCTCGACGGCGCCGCCGCGATCTACGGCGCCGACGCGGTCGCCGGCGTGGTCAACACGGTGCTGCAGAGCGAGTTCGACGGATTCTCCTTCAACACCCGCTTCGGCAGCGCCGAGGGCACCGGCATGGACGAGTTCGACGCTTCCGTCTTCACCGGCAGGAGCTTCGAGCGCGGCAACATCTCGCTGTTCGCCAGCCTCACCAGCCGCTCGAAGCTGTGGGCGGACGACCAGGACTTCACCCGTTCCGACGACCTGCGTCCGCTGTTCGAGGACCATCCGGACTTCGCCGGCCTCAACGCGCTCGACGGCCGGTCCTCGCACACGCCGTGGGCGCGGCTGAGCGTCGGCCCGCGACCGGTGATCCGCAGCAACGGCGCAGCGGTGACCAACACCGCGGGCGCGTTCCACGTGCAGCCGTCGGGCTTCGGCTGCAACGGCGTGGACATGGGGGGCGACCTGTGCCTGGTCACGGGCAACACCAACTTCAACAACGCCCACCGCGAGCTGCGCTACGACACCCGCCACGGGACCACGGTGCGCCCCTCGGTCGAGCGCCTGAACCTGCACCTCACCGGCCACTACGACCTCACCGACGCGGTCGAATTATTCGGCGAGGCCGGCTACTACGAGGCCACCAGCCGCGCCACCCAGCCGCCGGTGGTCAACCTCAACAGCCTGTGGATCCCGTCGAGCAACTACTGGAATCCCTTCGGCCCGGTCGCCTTCGCCGACGGCACCCCCAATCCCAACCGCCTGCCGGGCCTGAGCAACGTGCCCGACGAGGGCCTGCCGGTGCTGCTGACCAACTACCGCTACGTCGACGTCGGCTTCCAGGACGTCGTGGTGGAGAACTACCAGGCGCGCCTGCTCGCCGGCCTGCGCGGGCAGTGGGGTGGGTTCGACTGGGAGACCGCGCTGGTGTACTCCGAGGCCGAGGCCGAGGACCGCTCGACCAACGTCGACATGACCGCGCTGCAGCGACAGCTGGCGCTGTCCACACCCGATGCGTACAACCCGTTCAGCGGCGGCTGCGTCGACACCACCAGTTGGGGCGACTGTTCGCCGAGCTCGCAGGCGTCGGCCGACGCGATCCGGATGGACCTGGTGCGCACCTCGCGCACCACCCTGACCATGGCCGACTTCCGGATGAACCGCGGCGACCTGTTCGCGTTGCCGGCCGGCGACGTCGGCATCGCCTTCGGCGTCGAGGCGCGGCGCGAGACCCAGCGCGACGACCGCGACGCCAACCTCGACGGCACCATCACCTTCACCGACATGGTCACCGGCGAGACCAATCCCAGCAACGTCGCCGCGGTCAGCCCGAACCCGGACACCTCCGGCTCGCGCACGGTCGATTCGGCCTACCTCGAGTTCGCCGTGCCGCTGGTGTCGCCGGACATGGGCGTGCCGCTGGTGCGCAGCCTCGACATGCAGCTCGCCGGCCGCTACGAGCACTACTCCGATTTCGGATCGGTGGCCAAGCCCAAGATCGCGCTGGCCTGGGACCTGGCGGAAGGCGTGCGCCTGCGCGGCTCCTATTCCGAAGGCTTCCGCGCACCCAACCTCGAACAGACCCACGCCACCCAGTACGCACGCCTGGCCAGCGGCATGGACTACGTCCGCTGCGAGGCGCTGCTGCGCACCGGCGCGCTGGCCTCGATGGCCGATTGCGGAGAGAACACCTCCGGGGCGTCGCTGCTGGTGGCGGGCAACCCCGACCTGGAACCTGAGGAGAGCACCAACCTCTCGTACGGCTTCGTGTTCCAGCCGGCCTTCCTGCCGGAATCCGCAGGCAGGTTCACGCTGACCGTGGACCGCTGGCGCATCGAGCAGGAACAGATCGTCGGCCTGCTCGGCGCCCAGACCGCGCTGATCCTCGACTACCTCGACCGGGTGCAGGGCGGCTCCAATCCCCTGGTGAACCGCGCAGCGCCGACGCCCGAGGACATCGCCCTGTTCGAGGGCAGCGGCCTGGCGCCGGTCGGCGACGTGGTCTCGATCAACGACCGCTTCATCAACCTGCAGCCGCAGACCGCGGCCGGCATCGACTTCGCCCTGCACTGGCAGAAGCGGCGCACCCGCCTGGGCAACTTCAGCGTGCGCCTCAACGCCAGCAAGCTCACCGAGTTCACCCGCGACCCGGGCCCGGTGGTCAACGCGCTGTACGCCGCGCGCGAGGCCGGCATCATCGATCCGCTGACCGCGCTGCCGGACCCGAGCGATCTCATCGGCCAGAACGGACGTCCGGAATGGAGGATCACCAGCGCCTTCACCTGGAGCCAGGGACCGTGGCGCGCGGGCGTGTCGGCGCGCTACCGCAGTGCGTTCGAACAGCCCGGGTTGCTCGGAACGTCGGGCGACCCCTGGGTGGTCGATTCGCGCACGACCACCAACCTCTACGGCCAGTACCGCTTCGAAGGCGGCACCGCGGTCCGGCTGGGCGTGAACGATGCGACCGACGAGGGGCCGTCGCTCGCCGACAACGGTTACCGCGGTTCGGTGGACCAGCCCTGGGGACGCTACTGGTACGTCAACATCAGCCATTCGTTCTGAGCGGCGGACGATGGAGAGGGCAGCGAACGTGCAAGCGATGAAGCGGCGCCTGGTGGCGGGGTTCGTGGCCCTGGGCCTGGCCGCGCCCGCCCTGGCGGGGCCGGGCGACGGCGCCGTGGCATTCGCCGCGACGGCGTGCCCGGCAGCGGTGGCGGACGTGGCCGACTGCCATGCCGCCCGCGACGGCAACGGCGCCTGGCTGCTGGCCGCGATCCCGCGCGACTGGAACCGGCGGCTGGTCGTCCATGCGCACGGTGGGCCACGGCTCACCGCGCCGGAGGATGGCGATTCGGCCGCGGACCTCGACCGCTTCGCGGTGATGGTGCGCGAGGGCCACGCCTGGATCGGATCGACCTATCGCCGCGCCGGCTACGGCGTGCGCCGCGCCGCCGAGGATGTCGACAACAGCCGGCGCGCATTCGTGGCCCGTTGGGGCCGGCCGCAGCGCACGCTGCTGCACGGCCAGTCCTGGGGCGGCAACGTCGCCGCCAAGGTCGCCGAGCTGTACGCGCTCGATGCCGACGGCCGCGCCAACTACGACGCCGTGCTGACCACCAATGGCGTGCTCACCGGCGGCACCCGTGCCTACGGCTTCCGCGCCGACCTGCGCGCGGTGTACCAGTACTACTGCCGCAACCACCCGGCGCCGGACGAACCGCAGTACCCGCCCTGGCAGGGCCTGCCGGCCGGATCGGAGATGGATCGCGACGAACTGCGGCGCCGGGTCGACGCCTGCACCGGCGTCGGGCGGGCCGCGGAGCGGCGCACGCCGGAGCAGGCGTCGCGGCTGGCGGACATCCTCGCCGTCGGCGGCGTGACGGAACGGCAGCTGGTCGCGCACCTGGCCTGGGCCACGTTCCATTTCCGCGACCTGGTGCAGCGGCACTTGCACGGCCGCAACCCGTTCGACAACACGGGCACGGTCTATCGCGGCTCGGGCGACGACGAGGCCCTGAATGCGGGCGTCGAGCGTTTCGCGGCCGATCCGCAGGCGCTCGCGCTGCTCGGCTACGACGCCGACCTGTCCGGGCGGATCGTGCTGCCGACGCTGACGATCCACGCCGCGCACGACCCGGTGGTCCCGGCCGCGGCGCTGGACGCGTATCGCGACACGGTGGCCGCCGCGGGCCGCAGCCACCTGCTCGCCCAGGCCAGGACCGACGAACACGAGCACAGCCGCCTGCACGACGCGACCTACCGGGGCGCCCTGCGCGCGCTCGAGGCGTGGCTGGACGGGGGCGTGCGCCCCGATGCCGCCGCGATCCAGGCCGCCTGCCTCGCCGCGGCACGCGACCGGACCGCGTGCCGGTTCGTGGCGCCGTAGGCGCGCGTCGGGCGGCGTGCCCGCGCGCCGCGGGCGTTGCGCCATCCCTTCGGCCGCGTCGCCGCGGCCCGCCGGCATCGCGGGTCCCTCCCGCCGCGAGCGGCTAGAATCCATGTTCCGCACACGGCCAGCCACGATGTCCGACGAGCAGTCCCGCAATACCGAAAGCGAGCAGGAATTCCGCCAGGCCGCGCTCGATTACCACCGCGTGCCGCCGCGCGGCAAGATCAAGGTGGTCGCGACCAAACCCATGCTCACCCAGCGCGACCTGGCGCTGGCCTACTCGCCGGGCGTGGCCTACGCCTGCGAGGAGATCGCCGCCGACCCCAGCAAGGCCAGCGACTACACCGCGCGCGGCAACCTGGTGGCGGTGATCTCCAACGGCACCGCGGTGCTGGGCCTGGGCGACATCGGCCCGCTGGCGGGCAAGCCGGTGATGGAAGGCAAGGGCGTGCTGTTCCAGAAGTTCGCCGGCATCGACGTGTTCGACATCGAGGTCGACGAGAAGGACCCCGACAAGCTGGTCGACATCATCGCCAGCCTCGAGCCGACCTTCGGCGGCATCAACCTCGAGGACATCAAGGCGCCCGAGTGCTTCATCGTCGAGCGCAAGCTGCGCGAGCGGCTCAACATCCCGGTGTTCCACGACGACCAGCACGGCACCGCGATCATCGTCGGCTCGGCGGTGGTCAACGCGCTGGAGATCGCCGGCAAGCGGATCGAGGACGTGAAGCTCGCCACCGCCGGCGCCGGCGCCGCCGGCATCGCCTGCCTCGACATGCTGGTCGCGCTGGGCCTGAAGCCGGAGAACATCCTCGCCTACGATCGCGAGGGCGTGATCCACAGCGGCCGCGCCAACCTCGACCCCGACAAGGCGCGCTACGCGCGCGACACCGACAAGCGCTCGCTGGCGGAGATCGTCGAAGGCGCCGACGTGTTCCTGGGTCTGTCCGCTGGCGGCATCCTCAAACCGGAGATGCTCGCGGCGATGGCGGAAAAACCGATCATCCTCGCCCTGGCCAATCCGTATCCGGAGATCCTCCCCGAGGCGGCGAAGGCCGTGCGCCCGGACTGCATCATCGCCACCGGCCGTTCGGACTATCCGAACCAGGTCAACAATGCGCTGTGCTTCCCCTACATCTTCCGCGGCGCGCTCGATGTCGGCGCCACCGGCATCAACGAGGCGATGAAGCTCGCCTGCGTGCGCGCCATCGCCGCGCTCGCCAAGAGCGAGGCCAGCGACCTCGGCGCCGCCTACGGTGAGGAGATCCCCAGCTTCGGCCCGGATTACCTGATCCCGCGCCCGTTCGACCCGCGCCTGCTGATGCAGCTGGCGCCATGCGTGGCGCAGGCGGCGATGGAGTCGGGCATCGCCACCCGCCCGATCGCGGACATGACCGCGTACCGCGAGAAGCTCGGCCAGTTCGTCTATCGCACCGGCCTGGTGATGAAGCCGGTCTACGACCGCGCGCGCAGCGACCGCCAGCGCGTGGTCTATGCCGAGGGCGAGGAGGAGACCGTGCTGCGCGCGGTGCAGACCGTGGTCGACGAGGGCCTGGCGTTCCCGATCCTGGTCGGCCGGCCGGAGGTCATCGCCATGCGCATCGAGCGCCTCGGCCTGCGCCTGCGTGAGGGCGAGGAGTTCGAGATCACCAACGTCAACGACGACCCGCGCTTCAACGACTACTGGCGCCACTACCACGCGCTCACCGAGCGCCGTGGCGTGACGCCGGACGCGGCCAAGGCGATGCTGCGCTCGCGCACCACCCTGATCGCCGCGATCATGGTCGACCGCGGCGAGGCCGACGCGATGATCACCGGCCTGGTCGGTCGCTTCCACAAGAAGCTCGGCTACCTGCGCAGCGTGTTCCCGCTCGATCCGGGCGTGCAGAGCACCTCGGCGATGACCGGCGTGGTCAACGACCGCGGCCTGTGGTTCTTCGTCGACACCCACGTGCAGCCGGACCCGACGCCGGAACAGATCGCCGAGAGCACCATCCAGGCCGCGTACCGGCTCAAGCTGTTCGGGATCGAGCCGAAGATCGCGCTGATGTCGCATTCGAACTTCGGCAGCCACGACGATCCGAGCGCGCGCAAGATGCGCGAGGTGCGGCAGATCCTGCTGCGGCGCGCGCCGAAGCTCGAGGTCGACGGTGAGATGCAGGGCGACACCGCCTGGGACGACGGCCTGCGCCGCCGCATCTTCCCCAACACCACGCTCGACGGGCGCGCCAACCTGTTCGTGATGCCGAACCTGGACGCGGCCAACATCACCTACAACCTGATCCGGATGATGACCGAGGGCGTCGCGCTGGGCCCGATCCTGATGGGCATGAGCAAGCCCGCGCACGTGTTGACCCAGACCTCCACCCCGCGCCGCGTGGTCAACATGACCGCCATCGCCGCGGTCGAAGCGCAGATCCGCAAGCAGATGCAGTCCGAACGCGGCGCGTAGGCGCGTAGCCCGGATAAGCGCAGCGCATCCGGGGAAATCTCCGACCCGATCACGGGCAAACGCCCTACCGGCGGGCTCCACGCCCCCCGATGCCCGTGTTTGCGCGGCCATGCGAGCGTGTGCGCATGGTGCGCTATCGCCGCAATCGCGTTCCGGGCGGAACCTTCTTCTTCACGGTCACCTTGCGCGACCGGCGGAGCGATCTGCTGGTGCGCCACATCGACCTCCTCGGGACGTCCTGGCGGAGGGCTCGCGAACGGGTTGCGCACGAAGTCGCTGTGGTGGTCGTGCTGCCGGACCACCTGCATGCGGTGATCACCATGCGCGATGAGGATGGCGACTATTCCGGACTGTGGCGCGAGATCAAGAAGGGATTCACACGAGGCCTCGCGGCTGCGTCCACGCCGTGGCAGACGCGGTTCTGGGAGCACACCATCCGCGATGCGAGAGATCTGGCGACGCACGTCGACTACGTGCACGCCAACCCGCTCAAGCACGGGCTGGTCGCACGGGTCGCCGAGTGGCCGCATTCGAGCTTCCATCGCCATGTGCGGCTCGGGCTGTTGCCGGAAGACTGGTGCGGCGAGGCCGAGCCGCCCGCACGCACGGGCGAACGCGACGCGTAGCCCGGGTTAGCGAAGCGCACCCGGGGATCGCGGCGCCGCGCGCGTCGCGCGGACCAGGCGGGCCGCGTCGGCCTTCATTCCCGGATGCGGCCTTCGGCCTTACCCGGGCTACGGTCGATGTCGTAGCCCGGGTAAGCGCAGCGCACCCGGGGACCGGAGCGCCGCGCGCATCGCGCGGGCCAGGCGGGCCGCATCGGCCTTCATTCCCGGATGCGGCCTTCGGCCTTATCCGGGCTACGTCGATGTCGTAGCCCGGGTAAGCGCAGCGCACCCGGGGATCGGAGCGCCGCGCGCGTCGCGCGGACCAGGCGGGCCGCATCGGTCTTCATTCCCGGATGCGGCCTTCGGCCTTATCCGGGCTACGTCGATGTCGTAGCCCGGGTAAGCGCAGCGCACCCGGGGATCGCGGCGTCTCGCCAGGGAAGTTGCTCAGACCGGCGGCATCTGCAGAGCCGTCTTTCCCAGCAACCGCCGCAACACATCGGGCAGCGCGTCCAGGTCGTCCTTCAGCAGCAGGCCGTCGGCACCCGGAGGCTGCTCGCCGGGGGCCAGTCCCCCGGTGAGGAACACGAACGGCAGCCCGGGATCGTGCGCGCGCGCCAGCGCCAGCGCCTCGGCCCCGGAAAACCCCGGCAGGTTCACGTCCGAGACCACCGCATGCGGTGCGAACGCGCGCAGGGCGCCGGCCAGCGCCGCGCCGGTGTGGACGCGCTGGCAGTCCACCGCCAGGCCGCCCTTGCGCATCGCGAACTCGGCCAGCTCCGCATCGTCGCGCGAATCGTCCACCAGCAGCACGCGCCAGCCGGGCGTGGCCGGCCCGGGGTCCGGCCCGGATCCTGTCGTCATGCGCGTTCAGTTCTTCTTCGGCGGCTCGTTGAGCACCGCCCAGAACCGGCCGAGCGTGCGCACCGCGTCGAAGAACTGGTCCACGTCCACCGGCTTGACCACGTAGGCGTTCACGCCCAGGTCCCAGCTGCGGGCGAGGTCGCTTTCCTCGCGCGAGGACGACAGCACCACGATCGGCAGCGCCTTGAAGCGGTCGGTCTTGCGCAGCTCGGTCAGCACCTCCAGCCCATCCATGCGCGGCATCTTGATGTCGAGCAGCAGCACCGCCAGGTCCTCGTCGGGACGGTCGGCCCACTTGCCGCGGCGCAGCAGGTAGTCCAGCGCCTCGACGCCGTCCTCGACATGCACGATCGGATTGGCCAGGTGCGCCTCGCGCAGCGCATCGATCGCCATCTCCGCGTCGTGGGGGCTGTCCTCGGCCAGCAGGATGGTGCGCAGTTCGCTCATGACTTGCTCTCGTTGGAGGCGGGCTGGTCGCCCGCGGCGGGAAGGGTGAAGTGGAAGGTGGCGCCGTTGCCGGGTTCGGATTCGGCCCAGGCGCGGCCGCCGTGGCGGGTGAGCACGCGGCGCACGCTGGCCAGGCCGATGCCGGTGCCGGGGAACTCGCTGGCCGCGTGCAGGCGCTGGAACACGCCGAACAGCTTGCCCGCGTACTGCATGTCGAAGCCGGCGCCATTGTCGCGCACCTGGAAGTGGTGCGCGTCGTCGCCGTCGCGGCCGTAGCCGATCTCGATCCGCGCCGGCTCGCTGCCGCGGCTGTACTTGACCGCGTTGCCGAGCAGGTTCAGCCACACCTGGCGCAGCATGTTCTCGTCGCCCACCACCACCGGCAGCGGCGCGATGCGCCATTCGATCCGGTGGTCCGGCGCCTCGGCGGCGTTGTTGGCGTCGAGCATCGCCCGGGTTTCGGCCACCAGCGATTGCATGTCCACCGTCTGCAGGCGCAGCGCGCTGCGGCCCAGGCGCGAGTAGACCAGCAGGTCGTCGATCAGCGCCGACATGCGCTTGGCCGAAGACACCATCACCTCGAGGTAGTGCTGCGACTTGTCGTCGATGCCGTCGCCCAGATGGCGACCGAGCTTGTCGCCGAAGCCGGCGATGTGGCGCAGCGGCGCGCGCAGGTCGTGCGACACCGAATAGCTGAACGCCTCCAGCTCGCGGTTCACGTCCGAGACCTGCTCGATCTTGCCCTCGAGCTGGCGGTTGAGCTCGCGGATCTGGCGGTCGCTGGCCTTCTGCACGCTGATGTCGCTGACGGTCACCAGTACCACCGCGTCGTCGCGGTCGGGCAGCGGCATGCGCCGCGCGTTGAGCACCATGGTGCGCTCGACGCCGTCGGCGGTGCGCTGCACCTGCTCGTGGTCCCACAGCTCGCGGCCGCGCGAGAGCACGTCGGCCAGCCGTCGCAGCGTGCGCTCGTCGCCCCACGCGCCGTCGCCGAGCGCGGTGAGCGGCTGGCCGCGCGCATCGCCGTCCACGCCGTACAGTTCGGCGAACGCGACGTTGTGCATGACCACGCGCTGCGCGGCGTCGATCGCCACGATCGGCTCGCGCACCGTGTCCAGCACCACGCTGGCGCGGGCGCTGGCGCGCTGGGCATCGGTTTCCGCACGCAGCCGGTGCGCGATCTGGCGCGTGGAATACGCCAGCACGCCGCCGAGCAGCAGCAACTGTCCGGCCATCGCCGCCCAGGTCGCGAGCCGCGCGCGCTGTTCGACGCGCTCCGCGCGCGCCTGGCGGTCCGACAGCAGGCGCTGTTCCTCCGCCACGATTTCCTCGATCAGCTCGTGGATCGGGTAGCGCGCCACCATCGCGTCGATGTCGGCGGCGGTCACGTCCGCGGCCTCGGCGTCGATGATGCGATCGGCGTTGGCCTTGCGCAGCAGGATGTTGGTCTGCAGCGCGCCGATGCGCAGCTGCTGGTCGGGATTGTCGCGGGTGAGTCGCTGTAGCTTCTGCAGGGTCGCCGGGATCCGGGCCCGGCTTTCGCCGACGCGCGCCCGCAGCAGCGCATTGTCCACGCCGGCCGCCAGCGACAGCGCGCCAGATTCCATGTTGCGCATGTCCCCGGCCAGGGCGTGCACGGTCGCTTCGGTTTCGTGGGTGTGCACCACCATCGCCCAGGCGGCGTCGGTGTCCACCGCGGCCTTGCGCAGGACCAGGAACGGCGTGACCACGATCAGTACGATCGCCAGACCCAGGGCGGGCAGGCGCCAGTTCGACAGCGGTTGCGGCAAGACGGAGGCGGGCATCGGGCGAAGTGGAGGGCCGGTCGGGGCGCACGGGGACCCGGACGCCGCCACTGGCGCCTCGCTCCCCTGCGATGGCGATCATTGCCGACACGATCCGGGAGGGCAAGCGTGAGCCCGGGGCGGACGCGGGTGGCATGCACCCTGTCCGGAAAAGCGCGCCATCGTCGCAGACGCGCGTGTACGCGGCGCGAAGAGGGCGCCCGGTTCAGGCGTCCTCGTCGCCCTCGAGCACCTTGCGCTGCATCGCGTCGAGGTAGGCGTCGGCCTCGGCGGTCGAGGAGAAGATCTCTTGCAGCGGCACCGCCTTGACCAGGTCGAACACCTTCTGGATCTGCGGCTGCGGATTGACCACCAGCACCCGGCCGGCGCGCGTGGCCAGCGCCTTGCGCGCGCGGAAGATCGAACGCACCCCGGCGCTGGAGATGTACTCCAGCCCGTGCAGGTCCAGCACCAGCGAGAGAATCGCCGGGTCCTCGAGCAGCGGCGCCAGCGCCTCGTCCAGCTGCAGGTAGGTGTGGGTGTCGAGGCGCCCGCCGACGGCGACGGTCTGCACGTCCCGGCGCGCCGGGTCGATGCGGATGTTCAGGGTGCTCATGCGGGATCCTTGGGGTCGGGCGCGGCGTCCAGCCGCAGGGTCACGCGCACGAGGTTGTGGTCCTCGCGGCGCTGGTAGTCGAGGCTGTCGGCGAGCTGCCGCACCAAGTGCAGGCCGAGGCCGCCGACGCGACGCTCGTCGAGCTCCGCGTCGAGGTCCGGCGCGGGCGCCGTGGTGGGGTCGAACGGCAGCCCGTCGTCGTCGAGCTCCAGCACCAGCCGCGCCGCCTCGAGCTGCAGCCGCAGGCGCAGTTGCGGTCCGGTCTCGCTGGCGCCGTGGGTCAGCGCGTTGCAGGCCAGTTCCTCCACGATCAGCCGCGCGTCGTGGATGCGGGCGTCGTCCACGCCGGCTTCGACCAGGGTCGACTCCACCGCCGCGGTCAGTTCGGCGATGTGCGCGGGATCGCCGGCGATGGTCTTTTGCAAGGGCAATTCCTGTCGAGGGCCGAACGGCGCGTCCACCTTGGCCGCCGTCTCCGTCTCCGTCTGCGGCTGCGTCGACTCGGTGTCGGAAACGCGCGTGCGCCGGATCGCCAGCACGGTGATGTCGTCGGACTGGGCCGCGTCGCCGGCGAAGTGTTGCACATCGGCCAGCAGGCGCTGGCAGGTGCGCGCGGCGTCCTCGTCCGGCGGCAGCGCCTGCAGCAGGCGCTCGGCGCCGTAGGCCTCGTCGTGCGCGTCGAAGGCCTCGGTCACGCCGTCGGTGTACGCCAGCAGGGTCGCGCCTTCGGGCAGTTCGCACGTGTACTGCGGGTACGCATCGCAGGGTTCGAACCCCAGCGGTGGCCCGGTCTCCAGCGCCAGCGGTTCGACCCGCCCGTCCGCGTGCAGCAGCACCGGCGGATCGTGCCCGGCGCTGGCCAGCACGCAGTGCCCGCTGGCGATATCCAGACGGCCGCACAGCACCGTGGCGAACATGCAGGTGTCGTTGCCGTGCACCAGCCGGCGCGAGGCCGAGGCCAGCAGCGCGGCCGGCGAAGCGTGGCGCCGCACCTGGCCTTCGAGCACGGTGGCGGTGCGGGCCATGAACAGCGCCGCCGGCACGCCCTTGTCCGAGACGTCGCCGATCGCGAACCACAGCACGCCGTCGAAATCGCCGTACTGGAAGAAATCCCCGCCCACCGCCTTCGCAGGTTCCAGCACGCCGTGCACGTCAACGCGCACGTCGTCGCGTTCGAACAGCCGCGGCGGCGGCAGCATCGCCTGCTGGATCTGGCGCGCGATCCCCAGTTCGCTCTCCGCCTTCTGCCGCGCCCCGGCCATCTCCTCGATCTCGCGCAACTGGCGCTTGATCGACCCGCGCGCCACGTTGAACGCGCGCGCCATCACCCCGACCTCGTCGCGCCGCCCGGTATGCGGCAGCGGATAGTCGAACTCGCCGCCGGCGAAGTGCCGCGCCGACTCGGTCAGGTTTTCGATCGGCTCCAGCAGCCGCCCGGTGTAGCGCCGCACCAGCACCAGCGCCGGCAGCAGCGCCAGCAGGCCGATCAGCGCCACCCACAGCGCGATCTGCTTGAGCTGGCGCAGGATGTACAGCTCCGACACCGAGGTGGCGAAGGTCCAGCCGCTGTCGCCCACCGGCATGCCGAAGGTGATGAAGTCCTCGCCGCCGGCGTCGCGGTGCTCGAACTCCACCGGCTGCCGCCGCTCCTGCGTCTGCACCAGCGGCGCCAGGTCGCCGCGGCCCTGCGCGACCAGCGTGCGCAGGTGCATGCGCATGCGCACGTCGTCGCGCGGGTGCACCACCGCCAGCCCTTCGGGCGAGAACAGCATCGGCACGATCCCCGCGGTCTCCGGCAGTCCCTCGAGGATGTCGCGCAGCAGCCGCGACACCGGCACGTCCAGGCTCACCATGCCCAGCGCCGGCGCGACGCCGCTGTCGCCGGGCAGGCGCAGCGGCAGGTTGTAGGTGGTGAAGTCGACCCCGGCGGTGGCCTCGTTGGCGTAGGGCTCCGACCACCACGGCTGCGGCGCGGCCATCGTGCGCACGAACCACGGCATCGTGGCGTACTCGTAGCCCAGCGATTCCACCGACTGCTCCACCACCCCCGCGCCCTCGCGCCGGATGTACCAGGTGAAGCCGGGATCCTCGCCCGTCAGCCGCCCCGGCTCGACGATCACCATCGCCCCGGCGATGTCCGGATCGCCGGCCAGGCTGGCCAGCAGCAGCGAGCGCAGGTGCAGCGGTTCGCGGCCGATGCCGGTGGCGCCGGCGGCCAGCGTGCGCCCGCTCACCTGCACCGTGTCGATGATCGCCTCGAGGTTGCGCGCGGTCTGCCCGGTCAGCGCCCGCGCCTCGATCCGCGCGTTGTGCACGATCAGCAGCCGCGCCCCGGCGTAGAAGGCCAGCGTGGTGGCCAGCACCAGCACCGCGTTGAGCAGGCCCGACCACAGCGACATCCGCGTGCGCAGGCTGTGGTGCCAGCGCAACGGGTCCGTACGGCGGGGGTGTTCGCTGTCCATGCCCGGGTCCTCCGGCGGATGCCCGTGGCGCCGATCATAGTCCGCGCCGCGCCCGCCGCGGCGGTCCGTACGCACCCGTCCGCTGGCGCCCGCCGAAGCGGCGTCGCGCCCCGCCCGCGCCCGCTGCGCCGGCCGCGGGCGCGCCGGGGCCGGCTGCTAGAATCGGGACTCTAAACTCCCCCAAAACACAGCGCGGCCAGCGGGCCGCGGCGGAGCAAGCGATGAACTGGCTGAACGACGTGCTGCAGAACGACCCCGATCCCACCGAGACCCGCGAGTGGATCGAATCGCTCAAGGCGGTCATCGACCACACCGGCCCCGAGCGCGCCCACCAGCTGCTGCAGGACATGGTGGAACTCACCCGCCGCGCCGGCGCCCACCTGCCGTTCGCGCCCACCACCGAATACATCAACACCATCCCCACGCATCTCGAACCGAAGATGCCCGGCGACCAGACGCTGGAGTGGAAGATCCGTTCGATCATCCGCTGGAACGCGATGGCCATGGTGGTGCGCGCCAACCGCAAGCCCGGCGACCTCGGCGGCCACATCGCCAGCTTCGCCAGCTCGGCCACGCTCTACGACGTGGGCTTCAACCACTTCTTCCGCGGCCCCGAGGGCGACCACCCCGGCGACCTCATCGCCACCCAGGGCCACAGCTCGCCCGGCATCTACGCCCGCGCCTTCCTCGAAGGCCGCATCAGCGAATCGCAGATCGACCACTTCCGCATGGAAGTCGACGGCCGCGGCATCTCCTCGTATCCGCACCCGTGGCTGATGCCCGAGTTCTGGCAGGTGCCCACGGTGTCGATGGGCCTGGGCCCGATCGCCGCGATCTACCAGGCGCGCAACTGGAAGTACCTCGAATCGCGCGGCCTGATGCCCAAGACCGACCGCAAGGTGTGGTGCTTCCTCGGCGACGGCGAGACCGACGAGCCCGAGAGCCTCGGCGCGCTGTCGATCGCCGGCCGCGAAGGCCTCGACAACCTGGTGTTCGTCGTCAACTGCAACCTGCAGCGCCTCGACGGCCCGGTGCGCGGCAACGGCAAGATCATCCAGGAGCTGGAAAGCCAGTTCCGCGGCGCCGGCTGGAACGTGGTCAAGACCATCTGGGGCAGCTACTGGGATCCGCTGCTGGCCAAGGACCACCAGGGCGTGCTGCGCAAGCTGATGATGGAGACCGTCGACGGCGAGTACCAGAACTGCAAGGCCTTCGGCGGCGCCTACACGCGCGAGAACTTCTTCGGCAAGTACGAAGAGACCGCGGCCATGGTGGCCAACCTCTCCGACGACGACATCTGGCGCCTCAACCGCGGCGGCCACGATCCGCACAAGGTCTACGCCGCCTACACCAACGCCATGCAGACCAAGGGCCAGCCGACGGTCATCCTCGCCAAGACGGTGAAAGGCTACGGCCTGGGCAGCGCCGGCGAGGCGCTCAACCCGACCCACAACACCAAGAAGCTCGACGACGAGGCCGTGCGCGCGTTCCGCGACCGCTTCAAGATCCCGGTCGACGACGATCTTCTGAAGGACGGCAACATCCCGTTCTACCACCCGGGCGAGAAGTCCGACGAGGTGCAGTACCTGCTCGAGCGCCGCAAGGCCCTGGGCGGCTTCGTGCCGCAGCGCCGGCGCAAGTCGGACGAATCGCTGGTGGCGCCCAAGCTCGAGGTGTTCGAACGCCTCACCAAGAGCACCGGCGAGCGCGAGATGAGCACCACGATGGCCTTCGTGCAGTCGCTCAACATCATCCTGCGCGACAAGCAGGTGGGCCCGCGCACCGTGCCCATCGTCTGCGACGAGGCGCGTACCTTCGGCATGGAAGGCCTGTTCCGCCAGATCGGCATCTACGCGCCGGAAGGGCAGAAGTACAAGCCGGTCGACCGCGACCAGCTGATGTACTACCGCGAGGACAGCACCGGCCAGGTGCTGCAGGAAGGCATCACCGAGGCCGGCGCCTTCGCCTCGTGGATGGCCGCCGCCACCAGCTATTCCACCAACAACCTGCAACTGCTGCCGTTCTACATCTACTACTCGATGTTCGGCTTCCAGCGCGTGGGCGACGCCGCCTGGCAGGCGGCCGACATGCGCGCCCGCGGCTTCCTGCTCGGCGGCACCGCCGGCCGCACCACGCTCAACGGCGAAGGCCTGCAGCACGAGGACGGCCACAGCCACCTGCTGTCCGGCGCCATCCCCAACTGCCGCAGCTACGACCCGACCTTCGCGGGCGAGGTGGCGGTGATCCTGCAGCACGGCATGAAGCGCATGATCGAGGAGCAGGTGGACGAGTACTACTACCTGACCCTGATGAACGAGAACTACAGCCACCCCGACCTGCCCGAAGGCGCGGCCGAGGGCGTGATCCGCGGCATGTACCTCCTCAAGGACGCCGGCGCCAAGCCCAAGAAGGGCGAGCTGCGCGTGCAGCTGATGGGCAGCGGCACTATCCTGCGCGAGGCGATTGCCGCGGCAGAACTGCTGGACAAGGACTTCGGCGTGGTGGCGGACGTGTGGAGCTGCCCCAGCTTCACCGAGCTGCGCCGCGACGGCTACGACGCCGAGCGCTGGAACCGCCTGCATCCCGAGGACAAGCCGCGCAAGGCCTACATCACGCAGTGCATCGAGTCCCGCCCCGCCAGCCCGGTCATCGCCGCCACCGACTACGTGCGCAACTTCACCGACCAGGTGCGCGCCTTCATCCCGCGCACCTACACCGTGCTGGGCACCGACGGCTTCGGCCGCAGCGACACCCGCGCCAACCTGCGCCGCCACTTCGAGGTGGACCGCTACTACATTGCCCACGCCGCGATCGACGCGCTGGCGAAGGACGGGAAGATGACGGCGAAGGACGCGGCCCGGGCGATCAAGCTTTACAAGCTGGATCAGGAGAAGCCGAATCCGGTGGGGGTCTGAGTTTCGACCGGCTCGGATAGAAGGGCGGCCCTTGGCCGCCCTTGTTCATTGCAGATGAGGTGACCCGCCCCTGTTCTGGCAGAGGGAATCCGCTCCGGCGCGCAACTTGACGAAGGAGTTCCTGACGGCGACGCTGCGCTGGCCACGAATTGTGGGCTGCGGGAGATTGCGATGCTGGGTCCGGACATCCTAGTCAGAACACTGAGCGTGCCTACTCAGCGAGGTAAGAGTCAGCGGGCTTGGCAGTATCACCCCCGCAGCGATGTACATTCGAAGATCGCATGTTGGACATTGCTGCTCGACTGCCTGATTAGTTGCGACAAGCTCTACGAAGACGGAAAGGCAGGACGAATTGGCTTTGCGATCAACCACCAAATGGTCGGGCCGATCAACAAGACGCTCGACTTGGTGCTGACACGTGTTCCTAGGAACCGCAATGATCGCGTGCCCAGACGGACGTTCTTAGAAGTGGGCTTGAGCTACGGCATCGTATTGACACCGGACGAGACAGCTCAAGTCGCCGAGTTTGGATCCGTGTACGAGGAATCGCGGGACGATGTGTCCGAAATCGCGGTGGCCGTGGAAGCGAAGGCATGCATGACCAAACACATCGGCGCACTTCCGAGACTGCACGCGGAGATCCTCGCTACCGGCTATCTTGCTAAACGAGCGGCCCCGCAGTGCACCACAGTGTCGTACACGTTGGTCAACGCGGCGACTTCCTTCATGTCCGAAAGTGCGGTGGAGACCATTCGCCAGCCGGACAGTGCTGTCTCAGTTCTTAAGATGCTGGAGACCGCGGTGCCGCTGTGCCGGGATCACAGAAATCTGCTCGGTTACGATGCTGTCGGTGCGCTCTCGATTGAATGTAAAAACGATGGGTCGCCGATTCGGCTGGCTTCCGGTGTAAGTGCGCCGGCGTCGAACAGCCCGATTCAGTACACGCGCATCATCCGCCAAGTGTGTGCCGCGTATAGGTAGAGGCCGAATGTATTGTTGATTGCACCGCAACGGTGTAATGTGGTGCAAACTGTGCTGAGGCTGCCATGCGACATCCAATTTCTAAACCCAGGTTGCGTACTTCGGACGTGACACGCGCTTCGGTGAGCTTTCCGTCCGACGTATACGCAGAGATTGAGAAGATCGCGGCCTCGAAGAAGGTTTCGGTCGCTTGGGTTGTGCGTGAAGCGGCGGAGCGATACGTCACTCAACAGTGGGCGTCGGTTGCTGATCGTGAGGAGCGAGCATGAGGTGCTCGGTCGGGTCTCCCTCCACGAGATCGGCACGTGGCCAGATGCCACTCATGTTGAAGAGCCGAAAGAAGACAGGCGCTACACGAACCCCGGTCGGAGCCATACACAAGGTTGTGGGGCTCTTCGCCGGGATCGGAGGCGTCGAGCGAGGGCTGTCCCGTTCCGGCCACGAAACATTGTTGTTCTGCGAGAACGAGCCCGCTGCCATGGCGGTTCTGTCGCACAGGTTTCCGGGCATCGATCTCCACGACGATGTGCGTAGCTTACGGGGGCTGCCCGATGGTACGACCCTCGTAGTTGCGGGCTTTCCTTGCCAAGACCTGTCGCAAGCAGGCACCACGAAAGGGTTGACGGGATCCCGCTCCGGCCTGGTCGGCGAGGTGTTCCGCCTGATAGAGGCACACCGGACACCTTGGCTGCTGCTTGAGAATGTGCCGTTCATGCTGCAGCTCGGGCGTGGCGAAGCCATGAATGTCATCACTGAGCGACTAGAGGATCTGGGGTACAGGTGGGCTTATCGCGTAGTGGACTCCCGTGCGTTCGGACTGCCGCAACGCAGGCGTCGCGTCTATCTCGTTGCCAGTCTAGAAGACGACCCGCGCAACGTCCTGTTCGCAGATGAAGCTGGCGCGCGGTCCGAGCCGGAGCTCAATGGGCATCCTGTGGCTTGCGGCTTCTACTGGACGGAAGGATTGCGCGGGCTCGGTTGGGCGGTGGATGCCGTACCCACCCTAAAGGGAGGGTCGACGATCGGCATTCCGTCGCCTCCAGCCATCTGGCTACCTGATGGTCGCGTGGTGACACCCGACATCCGGGACGCGGAGCGTCTGCAGGGGTTCACTCCTGGTTGGACATCGGCCGCTGAGAAAGTCGCGAAGAAGGGCGCGCGGTGGAAGCTTGTTGGCAATGCGGTCAGTGTGCCCGCGGCGGCGTGGGTCGGAAGGCGCATGCGGAAGCCGGGTGCCCTGCTTGATTTCGAGACTTTCTCACTGCAGGACAGCCGGCGCTGGCCGGCGGCGGCGTGGAACGTGGGGAATGGACGAGTGGGGGTAGCGGCGTCGGAATGGCCCGTTGAGCGTGTGGCGCCCTCGCTAGAGACATTCTTGAAGCACGATCCTGCGCCTCTCTCTGCGAGGGCGACAGGCGGATTTCTCGGACGTGCACGCCAGGCGAAGCTGCGGTTCCCCAAAGGCTTTCTTACGGCTTTGGAAAGCCATCTGGATCGAGTCGCGCAGTGAGTCCCGGATCGAGTGCGGCGGGACTGGTAACTAGACCGTTCAAGAGTAGATCGCTCGCGCACCTCGTCACTACGGCCCAACGATCCGAGCATATGGGGCGCGTCCGCCGGTCGGGCACAGCAGCAGAGCTAAACGTCCGCGAGGCGTTGCGTGCGTTGGGGATCAGGTTCACCGTGGAAAATGGTGGCCTGCTAGGGTCGCCCGACATCGCGAATCGTACGCGCCGGTTCGTGATCTTCGTTCACGGTTGCTATTGGCATCGTCATCCCGGTTGTGCACGCGCTACCATTCCATCGCGCAACAGCGAGTTTTGGCAGGCGAAATTCGATGCCAATGTGAGGCGGGATCGCAGGGTTGCACGACTACTTAGACGAGACGGCTATAAAGTAATCACAATCTGGGAGTGCAAGACTCGCGATCCCGGCGTGCTGGCGAGGCGCTTGAAACAAGCGCTGGCCATGTGAGAAGCGCGACAGCCTTCTCCCTTTCGCGCTCGTGCGAGGAAAAGCTGCCAAGTCGATCTCCCAGCTTTACCTGGTTGATAGGGAGTTAGGTAGGTAACACCGCTCGCAGCGATTAGCTTCTATTGGCGGGAGAACCCGTCGCTACGCGACGGAAGCTAATCGCGTATGCAGGGCACAACACCTATCCCGCCAACTGCGCGAGGAAGGTGGTCGCATCCAGTTGGCAGTGAGCCTCGATGGCCCCAGGCAGGTTGAACAGGCGTGGGCGGTTACGGAAATCGAAGACGCGATAAAGATGGTAGCGCTCGGCATCGGCGTTGGAACGAGCAAGCTCGTTGTGGGACACGAAGAAGGGCGTGAGTTCACCGAAGGCCGTGGTCTTGACCTCGATCAGGCGCTCGCGGCCATCTGTCTCGAATGACAGCACGTCGAAGCCCAAGCCGTCGCCCTGTGTCTCGGAGACCTGCTCGACGCGGTCAGCCAGCGCCTTGCTGCCGGCCGCATGCAGGCGCTGCGCCTCGAGCTCCATCACGAACAGTTCGCCGGCCTTGCCCAGTGATCGGTTGTGCGCTTCGCGGGCGAGGTAGTCGCGGCGTGCCAGCGAGAAGCGCGGGGCGTACTGCGGCGGGGCTTCCTTTAGGCCTGGAGGCTTGGGTTTCGGCACCCAGGCCTGGGCATCGATCACGGCCTCGGCGACGGCTCCCGGTCGCGTCACCGCGTGTTCCGCCGCGGCCTGCAGCGCCGGCCTGTTCCGCAGTTGCGCTTCCAGCACCTCCAGCAGCAGCAACTGGTAGTTCTCCAGCGCCTTGTAGCCGCGGACCGTGGGCCACTGTAGCGCCTGCATCAACGCGCTGATGTTGCGGAACTTGTACTCCACCGAGGCCTTGCTGCGCCCGTCCAGCTTCTGCATCAGCGCCTGGACGCGGGCGGACTTGTTGAACTGCTGGCCGTTGAGCTCCAGCTCCAGCATGTGCAGGTAGTCGGCCACGCAGGCCTCTACCTCCACGCGAGACCAGTCTTCGCCCATTGCCACTCGTCATCTCCCTTGGCGTCAACCGGCGCCAGGGTATCGGGTGGGCGATGCGTCGACCAGGGGCGTGGCCGGCGGCGAATTCCCCTCAGCCAATCTGCCAGCGGCTTACCGGCTTGAGCGTTTGCCCGCGCCCTGTGCACCGCCGACGGCCTTCTCGAATCGCTTCACGAAGGTCACCAGATCCTGGTTGCAGGCGATGCAGTACTCCCGCAGCTGCAGCAGGTCCAACCGTCGCCCCCCACGCTCGACATCGCTCACATAGGATTGCGACCGATCCAGCAGCGCGGCCAGCTCGGCCTGCTTCAGCCCGGCCTTGCTGCGGATCTCGGCCAGCATCTCCAACAGCGTCTGGTACTCGGGCTTGTGGATCGATTTTGGGGGCATTGCGGCGTCTGGAAATACAGGCCGCACCTACCCTATATCTGGTTTTTCGGTATCCGAAAAACAGATACTTGATCGCGTATCTCTGATTGTGGACTACGGGTCACTGCGGAAGCTGGCCGCTCCCGGCTGCGATCTCGTCCTCGAACCGGCGGACGAAGTCGACCACACCCTGGTCGCAGGCGAGGCAGTACTCCCGCAGCTGCAGTAGATCGATCCTGCGGCGACCGCGCTCGACGGCGCTGATATAGGACTGCGGCCGCTGAAGCTTGCTGGCCATTTCCTTCTGCTTGAGTCCGGCGGCGTCCCGCATTTCGAACAGCAGCCTGCGCAGGACCTTGTACTCGGGCTTGTAGATCGACTTGGCGCTCATTGTGGCTTCCCTGACGGATGGCCACACCCAACCTATATCTACTTTTCAAATATCTGAAAAATAGATATGCTGGTCCCAGGGGCTTCTTCCAGCACCTGTGGGCAAGCCTATGCCCCTGCTGGTGCCGGGGCGGCATGGGGAACGACCAAGTTCGGGAGGCATCGCATGTTGAACGACAGGAGAGCTGCTGTTCTGGGCGGCGTGGCGGGCAGGTATCGGAAGAAGGCGCCACCCCGCGCGGAGGACGAGATAGCTGGCCCCGCTACGTTGTACCGGCGCGATGCGGGCCGAACATCCAACGCCCGGCGAGAGACACTTACCCTTCTGGATCGAACGGAGGGCAGCCTGGTCCGAGGCGTCCTCAGTGCCGCACTCCTGTCGCTCCTGCCGGCCTTCGGCGTCGCAGCCCAGCAAACGCCGGAGACCGCGAGCACAGTCGACGAAGACGCACAGGATGCCGAGCGCACAGACGTGCAGGACACGCGTCCAGCTTCGGCCCCTCGGCAAGATCAAGTGCCGTCTCAGCAGTCGTCGCAGGTGTCCGCCGCGACGGAACTTGAGCAGATCACCGTCACCGGCACCCGCATCCGCGGCGGCACCTCGCCCTCGCCGGTGATCACCATCGGCGCCGAGCACATCCGCGAGGA
>NZ_JAETWA010000042.1:0-13111 GCF_016774335.1 Luteimonas saliphila
CTGGGGCGGGTACAAGTGCCCTTCCTGCTGCGTTCCGACAATGGCTTGGTGTTCACCAGCCGCGACTACACCCGGCTGGTGCGCAGCTACGGTCTGCAGCGGGAGTTCATCACCCCGCACTGCCCACAGCAGAACGGGATGGTCGAGCGGGTGATCCGCACCTTGAAGGAGCAGTGTGCGCACCGACACCGGTTCGAGAGCCAGCAGCACGCCAGCCGCGTGATCGGTGACTGGATCCAGTTCTACAACCACCGGCGTCCGCACCAGGCGCTGGGCATGAAGACCCCCGCTGAGGCATATGCTTTAGCGGCCTGACCTGTGCAGAAACCGCTAGGTCATTACATGGCTCGCGAATCGAAAGCAGGCGCTCGCCGCAGCGCGTACCCCGCGGACTGGCTTTGGCCGAGACTGCCGAGGCAGCCGCGGCCGCGATGCCCGTTGCGTGAGCGCCACGGGGTCTGGTTCGGGTGCAGGCAGGAATGGCGGCTCGCGCCACACGCGAGACCGGCGAGCTTGGCGACGAACCGTTCCGTATGAGCAATGGCGCGGCCGCGCCCGCCCGTGCCGTGAGCCAACGTGCTCGATGCCGCGGCATCCCGGCTCCGGGCCCAAGGGCGCGGATCGTTCGCGGAAGAATGCGAGCCCGTACTCGTGGCGTCTCCGCGCGGAGGCGTCGGCAGGCCTCGGCGAGGGCGAGGACAGGGTGGGCGCCTGTGGAGAAAAGCCCCTGCCTGGGGGAGGGCCAGGCAGGGGCGCAAGTGCGCCGGGGCGCCGATCAGAACTTGTAGCTGAAGCCCGCCAGCGTAGTGCGGCCGTACTCGAAGTAGCGCTCCGGACGGTTTTCCGGATCGCCGTCGTTGTAGGCGGCGAATGGTTCGTCGCCGATATTGCTGACCTGCAGGTACAGCGACAGGCCCTGCAGCGCGCCCTGGTTGAAGCTGTAGTTCAGCTGCGCGTCCTGGACGGTTTCGCCGGCGATGCTGATGGTCTGGTAGTCGGCCCCGAAGCCACGGGTCTCGCCGCGGAAGTCCGAGCGCGTGCGCCGGCTGTAGCGGATCGAGAAGCCGCCGCGCTCGTAGTAGAGGGTCGCATTGGACACGTACTTCGACAGGCCGCTGAGTGGCTCGGAGCTGCCCGGGCCGTTCGGGTGGATGGAACTGCTGGTGTCCGAGTAGGTGGCGATGAGACCCAGGCCGTCGAGCGGCTTCCACAGCACGTCCAGCGGCAGCGACGCCGTCAGTTCGATGCCACGGATCGTCCCGCCTTCGCCATTGAAGGGCTGGTTGATACGGCCGATCGTCGAATCCGGATAGGTGACCTGGCCATCGACCGGCGGCGGCAGCGGGAAGCCGGCGAAGTCGAACGCGACGTCCTGGGTGTAGATGTAGGTCTTCAGATCCTTGTGGAACCATGCCGCGCCGAGGTAGCCGCGGTTGCCCGCCTCGGTGGTGAAGTACTTTTCCACCGACACGTCCACGGCGTCCGCCAGCCACGGCCGCAGCCTGGGGTTGCCGCCGGTGGCCGTCCATTCGGATCGCGCGTTGTCGATGCTCACGTCCATGCCGGCCCGCATCTGGTCCATGCGCGGGCGCGCCATCTGCCGTCCCAGGCCCAGACGCACCACCGTTTCCGGTAGGAACTCCAGACCGAGGTTCAGGCTCGGCAGGAAGACCGAGTAGCTGATGCCGTCCGACACCGGCGTGCCCGCCGGATTGCCGGTGAAGGTGCTGTAACCCTCGGAACTCTGGTCGATATAGATCTTCTGGAAACCGACGTTGCCGCGCAGCGGCATGCTGCCCAGGTCGGTGTCGACGCCGGCCTTGAAGTAGAGGGTGGACAGCTCCTCGTCGACCGACCAGTTCTTGGCGGCGATGTCCTGGTGGAAATTGCCGACCAGGTTGTAGATGCCCGAGTTCAGCACGTCGTTCGCGTCGAAGACGCCGAGCCGCCCGATACCGCCGAAGTTGAAGTCCTGGATGCCACCGGGGAAGGGGGCGGTCACGCCATACATGCCGCCGGTGCAGTCGGTCAGGCACAGCTTGGCCTCGAGCGAGCTTTTCTCCTTGGTGCGCTTGGTGTAGTTCGCCCCGAAATCGATGTTGCGGAAGAAGCCGTCGTCGAAGTTGCGGATGGCGTTGAGGCGGACCGAATCGATCTTGTCCTCGATCGTGAAATCCTTGAGGTAGCCGTCCTGGCCCCAGCCGCCGGCATCGGTCAGCACCAAGGTGCCGGGATCGTCGAACGTGGCGCCGAGCACGTAGTTGTAGAACTGCCTGCCCGGATCCAGCGAGACGTCCAGGGTCGTCGCGCCCCCGTTGGTGGAGACGCCCGCATAGGTCTCGAGCACGCGGAACTCGCGTTCGACATCCGATGTGGAGATATCCGCGTTGAGCAGCCAGCTCTCGCCGATGTGGAACTTGTTGTTGAAGCCGATCGAGTTGAGCGTGTCGTCGATCGGGTTGCTGTCCATACGGATGACGGGATGGACGTTGTTCCAGGTGCTGTCGGTGATGGTGTTGTTGCCCGCGACCGTGTAGCCGGGCTGCAGGATGCCGGTGCCCCAGATGGTGCCGAACTCCATGCCGGTCTTGATCTCGGTCTTCTCGAACTTGGAGTAGAACCAGTCCAGCGTGCCTTCGTACAAGTCGTTGGGCTTGAACTGCAGCGTCGCCGCCACGCCGGTGCGCTCGTGGTTGTTGTCGAAGCGGTACAGCTTGCCGCCACCGAGTACGGTGGTACCGTCCGGGCCGTCGGTGAATCCCCATACTTCGTTCTGGAAGCCCGGCTGGGGGCTGTCCATCTTCGACACCGCCAGCATCAGGCCGACGCGGTCGTCCGCGAACTGGTCGATGTAGGTCGCGCTGAGCCGATATCCGTTCTCTTTCTGGTCGCGGATCCTGTTCTGGTCGTAGCGTGCGTTGACGCTCATCACGCGCTCGTCGAACGACAACGGCCGCACAGTTTGCAGGTCGACGGTGCCCGACAGGCCTTGGCCCACCAGTGCCGCGTCCGGCGTCTTGTACACCACCACCTGGCTCAGCAGTTCCGACGGGTACTGGTCGAATTCCACGCCACGGTTGTCGCCGGTGCTGGCCTGTTCGCGGCCGTTGAGCGTGGCGGTGGAAAAGTCGCCTGCGAAGCCGCGGATGTTGATCTGGGTCGCCCGGCCGCGCTCGCGCTGGGCGGTCAGGCCGGGCAGGCGGGCGATGGATTCGGCGATGCTGGAGTCGGGCAGCTTGCCGATGTCCTCGGCGGAGATCGCTTCGACGATCGAGGTCGACGTCTGCTTGGTATCGATCGACTTCTCGATTGCCGAGCGGATGCCGGTGACCCGGACGCGGTCGAGTTCGGTGGCGTCCTCGGCCGCGGCCTGCGGCGCGTCCTGGGCCTGTGCCTGTACGGAGGCCAGGGCGATGGCGGACATCAATGCGGCACTGAGCAAATCTCGTTTTGGATTGACCATCTCCCCTCCACTCCCGAAAGTCTGTCGTTCTGGTTGTCGGTGTTCGCTGCGAGTGCGGCCCCAAACCGGAAGCTGCAACCGGCGCGCGACATCCCCCTGCCACGCGTCGCAATGGTAGTCGCCGGATTGCGTGAAGGCGCCGTCCTGCATACGTATTCATGTGATCCGCGCGCCTGCGCGGCGAACGCTGCGATGCGCAAGGCGGGCGTGCGAACGTCGGCATCGCAATCGCCCGGGTGAGGCCCCAGCGATTGCCTTGGCACCGGTTGCGGTGGCGGTCGGTCGCTCGTGCCTATGCGGACGTGGGCGCGCGGGCATCTCCGACGCGGTCCACATCGACCCGCTGTACCGACGCTACGTCCTGCACCAGCTCTCCGAAGTACGCACCGTGCGGCGGCAGCGACAGGCGGCGGTCCGCGAGTCCGCCCGCCTGCACGCCGTGTCCTTCGAGCGTGCGCGACACGTCAACAGACAGCCCGGCTTCGACCGGCGAGTCCGACAGGTTGAAGGCGATCAGCAGGCGCTGTTGCGTGCATGCGCGGACGAATGCCAGGACCGGCTCCGGGGTCTCGAGGAAGAAGATGTCGCCCTCCTGCAAGGCCGGCTGCGATCGACGCCACTGCAGGAAAGTGCGCGTCGCGTTGAGCACGGAATCGGGGTCTGTAAACTGGGCGTCGACGCTATGCATGCGATGCGCGTCCGCCACCGGCAGCCAGGGCGTGCCGGAAGTGAAGCCGCCGTGCTCGCCGCCGTCCCACGGCATCGGCGTGCGGCAGCCGTCGCGGCCCTTGAAGTTCGGCCAGAACGCGATGCCGTACGGATCGCGCAGCGACTCGAACGGCACCTCGGCTTCCGGCAGCCCCAGTTCCTCGCCCTGGTACAGGCACACCGAACCGCGCAGCGAACACACCAGCGCGACCAGCATCTTCGCCAGCCCCGGGCCGGCATCCGCGCCGCCCCAGCGCGTGACCGCGCGCTGCACGTCGTGGTTGGAGATCGCCCAGCACGGCCAGCCCTCCGTCATTGCCGCTTCCAGCCGTTCCACCGTGCCGCGGATGTAGGCGGCGCTGAACTCGTCGGTCAGCAGTTCGAAGCTGTAGCCCATGTGCAGGCGGCGCGGCGTGACGTATTCGGCGGTGGTGGCCAGCGAGTCCTCGGAGGAGATTTCCCCGAGCGTGGTCGCACCCGGGTAGCGGTCGAGCAGGGCGCGCAGCGCCTCCAGGAACGGCAGGTTCTCCGGCTGCGTATTGTTGTGGTGGTGGTACTGGTAGGCGTAGGGGTTGTCGGTACTGAAGCCGCGGCCCGCGCGCAGCTCCACGGGCTTGGGCGGGTTGTCGCGCAATTGCCGGTCGTGGAAGCAGAAGTTGATCGCGTCCAGACGCAGGCCGTCGACGCCGCGGTCGAGCCAGAACTTCACGTTGTCCAGCGTCGCCGCCTGAACCTCGGGATTGTGGAAGTTGAGGTCGGGCTGCGAGGCCAGGAAGTTGTGCAGGTAGTACTGTTCGCGCCGCGGCTCCCAGCGCCAGGCGACACCGCCGAATAGCGACATCCAGTTGTTCGGCGGGGTGCCGTCCGGTTTCGGATCGGCCCATACGTACCAGTCCGCCTTCGGGTTGTCGCGGCTCTGCCGGCTTTCGCGGAACCAGGCGTGCTGGTCCGAGGTGTGGCTGAGCACCTGGTCGATCATCACCCGGATGCCGAGCGCATGCGCCCTGGCGAGCAGCCGGTCGAAGTCGTCGAGCGTGCCGAACAGCGGGTCGACGTCGCGGTAGTCGGCGATGTCGTAGCCGAAGTCGGCCATCGGCGAGCGGAAGAACGGCGAGATCCAGACCGCATCGACGCCGAGGCTGGCGACGTAGCCGAGACGCTCGATGATGCCGGGCAGGTCGCCGACGCCGTCGCCGTCGGTGTCCATGAAGCTGCGCGGATAGATCTGGTAGATCACCGCGCCGCGCCACCAGTCGTCCGCTCGCCCTGCCGCCACCCTGCACCCCGACCCCGTTTCGACGGGCGCCACTATTCCACAACGATCGACCGTCCAAGCCGGCGCCGGCGCACGCGCCGCGATGAATACGTATGCAGGTCGATTCTCCGTCGCCCGGCGCGGGGCCTTGCCCTCGCGCGCAGAAGTGGCAGAAAACAAGCGGTTTCTCGACATTTCGGCGCGCAGGCGACGCGTCGGCTGCTGCTGCATCGCCGCAGGGACACACTCCGGGTTTCCGTGGACAATGCGCGCGTCGCAACGGGGAGTGCGGGTCGTATGGCGAGCAAGCCGCAGCTGTCGTTCTGGCAGATCTGGAACATGTGCTTCGGATTCCTCGGGATCCAGTTCGGCTTCGCGCTGCAGAACGCGAACGTCAGCCGCATCTTCCAGACGCTCGGCGCCGACATGGAGCAGGTGCCCGGGCTGTGGATCGCCGCGCCGCTGACCGGCTTGCTGGTGCAACCGGTGATCGGCTACTTCTCCGACCGCACCTGGACGCGACTAGGGCGTCGCCGGCCCTATTTCCTGTGGGGCGCGATCTTCTCGACCCTGGCGCTGTTCGTCATGCCGAACTCGCCGCAGCTGTGGATCGCCGCCGGCACGCTGTGGATCCTCGATGCCTCGCTCAACGTCTCGATGGAGCCCTTCCGCGCCTTCGTCGGCGACCAGCTGTCGCCGCGTCAGCGCCCGACCGGCTACGCGATGCAGAGCTTCTTCATCGGCGTGGGCTCGGTGGTCGCGAGCCTGCTGCCGTGGCTGCTGGCGAAGGCGGGCGTGGCCAATACCGCAGGCCCGGGCGAGGTGCCGGACACGGTGCGCTTCGCGTTCTATGCCGGTGGCGCGGTACTGTTCCTCGCCATCCTGTGGACGGTGCTGCGCTCGCGCGAGTACCCGCCGGAGGTGCTGCGCGCGTTCGACGATGCCGAGCCCGAGGGGCCGCCGCGCCGCGATGCCGCGGTGCCGGGTGCCGCGGGAGGCCTGCCATGGCTGATTGCCGGCGCGGTCGGCATCGTCGCGATCTGGCATTCCGGCTGGGACCGGCTGCTGTACGTGCTGGCGTCGCTGCCGCTCGCCTACGGCCTGTTGCGCCTGATCGCTCCCTCGCTGCGCGAGGGAGCGATGTTCGCCTCCCTCACCGCCGACCTGCACGACATGCCGGGCACCATGCGCCGGCTCGCGGTGGTCCAGTTCTTCTCCTGGTTCGGCCTGTTCTGCATGTGGATCTACACCACGGCTGCGGTCACCCGCGTGCACTATGGCACCAGCGACACCGCGTCCGCGGCCTGGAACGAGGGCGCGAACTGGGTGGGCGTGCTGTTCGCGGCCTACAACGGCTTCGCCGCCCTGGCCGCGATCGCGATCCCGTGGATGGCGCGGCGCATGGGGCTGCGCGCCAGCCATCTGGTCAACCTGTGCCTTGGCGGCCTCGGGCTGATCTCGATCGCCTTCATCCGCGATCCGCAATGGCTGCTGCTGTCGATGGTCGGCGTCGGATTCGCCTGGGCCTCGATCCTGTCGTTGCCCTACGCGATGCTCTCCGACAGCCTGCCGGCGGCGAAGATGGGCGTGTACATGGGCATCTTCAATTTCTTCATCGTGATCCCGCAACTGGTCGCCGTGAGCATACTGGGCGTGCTGCTGGCGCATGTGCTCGGCGGCGATCCGATGCGCGTGCTGATGCTCGGTGGCGCCAGCCTGGTGGTGTCCGGGCTGTGCGTGCTGCTGGTGCGCCGCGCCGTGCCACGTGCGCGCGACGAACACACATCCATCGCCTGAGGAAACCGAGGATGCACCCACGCCTCCTGTTGCCGGCCTGCGCACTGCTGCTGTTGTCGGCCTGCGCCAGCCATCCCGCGCCGCGCACCGTCGTCGGCGACGCCTACGGCACGCTCGAACCCTTCGCGTCCGAGGCGGTGTACTTCGTCGTCACCGACCGTTTCGTCAACGGCGATCCGTCCAACGACCAGCGCGATCAGGGCGGCGAGCGCCGTACCTTCGACATCCCGCTCGGGCCCTGCGACGGCGTGGCGGGCAACATCGGCTACCTCGGCGGCGATTTCCGCGGCATCGCCGACAACCTCGACTACATCCGCGGCATGGGCTTCTCCGCGGTTTGGATCACGCCGGTGGTCGACAATCCGGACGAAGCGTTCACCGGGGGCGAGCCTCCGGGCTGCGGCAGCATCCTCACCGACCGCGGCAAGACCGGCTACCACGGCTACTGGGGCGTGAACTTCTTCGAGTTGGACGAGCACCTGCCCAGCCCCGGCCTGCAGTTCCGCGACCTCGCCGCCACGATGCATGGGCGCGGGATGAAGCTGGTGCTCGACATCGTCGGCAACCACGGCTCGCCGGGGTGGACGATGACCACGCCGCAACCCGGGTTCGGCAAGCTCTATGACCGCGACGGCGCCCTGATCGCCGACCACCAGAACCTGCCGCCCCGGAAGCTCGACCCCGCAGGCAATCCGCTGCACGCGTTCTACAACGCCACCGGCCCGGTCGATGCGGAGGACGGGTCGATCCTCGACGGCAACCTCGCCCAGCTCGCCGACTTCGACGCCGGTAACCCGGCGGTGCTCGAATACCTGGTCGACGCGTACAGCCATTGGATCGACCAGGGCGCCGACGCGTTCCGTATCGACACCATCGCCTGGATGCCGTCGTCGTTCTGGCAGGCATTCAGCGAGCGCATCCGCGCCAAGCGCCCGGGCTTCTTCATGTTCGGCGAGGCCTTCGACTACGACGCGGCGAAGATCGCGGTGCACACGCTGCCCGGCAAGGGCGAGGTGAGCGTGCTCGATTTCCCGATGAAGCAGGCGATGGAAGAGGTCTTCGGGCGCAAGCAGGCCGGTTTCGAACGACTGGCGCCGACGCTGTTCCTCGAGGGCGGGCCGTACGCCAATCCCTACGAGCTGGCCACCTTCTACGACAACCACGACATGCCGCGCATGGACGCCGGCGACGAGGGCTTCATCGACGCGCACAACTGGTTGTTCACCGCGCGCGGCATCCCGGTGGTGTACTACGGCTCGGAGGTCGGCTTCATGCGCGGCCGGGCCGAGCACGCCGGCAACCGCAACTATTTCGGCCAGGCGCGCGTCGACGCGGCACCCGACAGCGCGATCCACCGCAACCTCAGCCGGATCGCGACGCTGCGCCGCGGGACGCCGGCGTTGCAGCGCGGGCTGCAGGTCAACCTCCGGCTGGAGGGCGAGACGGCGGCTTTCTACCGTGTCCACCAGCACGGTGGCGACGTGCAGACCGCGCTGGTACTGCTGAACAAGGGCGACGGAGCACGGCGCATCGTCGTCGACGCCCTCGTGCAACCGGGAGATTGGCGCGACGCGTTCTCGGAAGAGACGGTGCGCATCGCGGATCGCATCGACATCGAGGTGCCCGCCCACGGTGTCCGTGTACTGCTGCGCGACGCGCCGATCGACGCGCCCGAACTGCAGGCGGCGCTGGGGCGGGCCATGGCGGCTCCGCACGCGGAGTAGGGTGCCGCCACGCGGCAGCGTCCGCGCCTTCGCGCATGGCATGCAGCATCCGCAGTCGCGAGCCCAGGCAATCGCACACGTGGCCGGCTCGCAGCCCGTTTGCGGGTGGCGGCGGAGCGGGTGCCTCGGCTACGCCACCGCGCCGCTGGACTTGCGCACCACCAGCGATGTCGGCAGCCGCGTGCGTTCCGCCGGTTCGCCGTTGACCAGGTGCACCAGGGCCTCGACCAGCAGCTCTCCGGCGCGGATCGTGTCCTGCACCACCGTGGTCAGCGCCGGGGTGGCGATGCGCGCCGCGGGGATGTCGTCGAACCCCACGATCGCCACGTCCTCCGGGATGCGCAGGCCATTCTCCTGCAAGGCATGCATCGCGCCGATCGCGATCAGGTCGCTGGCCGCGAACACCGCGTCGAACGGCAGGCCGCGGCCGAGCAGGGACAACGCCGCGGCGTAGCCGGAATCCTCCGCGCTTTCCGCGTCCACCTGCAGCGCGCGGTCGAGCGAAAGCCCGGCCGCGCGCAACGCCTCTTCGCAGCCGCTGTAGCGGTCGAGGAACTCGGGGTAATGGTTCGAGGCATCGCCGAGGAAGGCGATGCGGCGGCGCCCGACGGCCAGCAGGTGTTCGCCGGCCAGGCGCCCGCCGCCGACGTTGTCGCAGCCGATCGACAGGCCCGGCTGGTCCGGCATCACCGCGCCCCAGCGCACGAACGGGGTGCCTTGTTCCACCAGCTTCATGAGCTTGCCCTGGTGGGCGAGGTAGTCGCCGTAGCCGAGCAGGATCAGGCCGTCGGCCTTGTGGCTGTCGCCGTATTCGGCATGCCAGTCGTCGGAGAACTGCTGGAACGAGATCAGCAGGTCCTGGCCATGGCGCGCGCAGGCGCGGGTGATCGAACCCAGCATCGGGAAGAAGAACGGGTTGATGTGCGACTCGTCCGGGGTCGGGTCCTCGAACAACAGCAGCGCCAGGGTGCCGGCGTGCTGGCGGCGCAGGCCGGAGGCGTTCTTGTCGACCTTGTAGTTGAGCTGCTCGGCGATCGCCAGGATCCGCTTGCGGGTCTCCTCGTTCACCATCGGGCTGCCGCGCAGCGCACGCGACACCGTCGGCTGGGACACCCCGGCCAGGTGGGCGATGTCGAGCGAGGTGGGCTTGCCGCGGATGTTCATGCCGGAGACGCCGGGAGCAGGCGGCATCATGCCACCTGCCGCGCGGGCGGCCCGGTGCAGCGCAGCATCGCCCGATCCGGGGTAGAATCCGGGCTCGACCCGACCACGAGGTGGCCCGCGGAAACGCCGGCCGAGCGTGCGACATGAGCACTACCACCGCCCACCGCTGACCGACCGCGAGGCTTCCCTCCGAAAGGGCGCCCTCGTGGCGCTTTTTTTGTGGCCGCCTGGCGGCCACGGGAACCGGGAATGGGGAATAGGAAATCGCAACGCGGTTCCCCTCCCGCCGGTTCCCGGAACAGACGCCCGTCGATTCCCCATTCCCCATTCCCACATGATCACCATCACCCTCCCCGACGGCAGCCGCCGCGAGTTCGACCATCCGGTTTCCGTCATGGAAGTCGCGCAGTCCATCGGTCCTGGCCTGGCCAAGGCCACCGTCGCGGGCAAGGTCGACGGCCGCCAGGTCGACGCCTCCGACCTCATCGACCACGACGCCACGCTGCAGATACTCACCCCGAAGGACCCCGAGGGCGTCGAGATCATCCGCCACTCCTGCGCGCACCTCGTCGGCCACGCGGTGAAGCAGCTGTACCCGGACGCGAAGATGGTGATCGGCCCGGTGATCGAGGAGGGCTTCTACTACGACATCCACGCCGAGCGCCCCTTCACCCCCGACGACCTCGCCGCGATCGAGCAGCGCATGCGCGAGCTGGTCGCGCAGGACTACGACGTGGTCAAGAAGATGACGCCGCGCGCGGAGGTCGTCGAGGTGTTCCGAGCCCGCGGCGAGGACTACAAGCTGCGCCTGATCGACGACATGGGCCCGGAAGTCACCGCCATGGGCCTGTACCACCACCAGGAATACGTCGACATGTGCCGGGGGCCGCACGTGCCGAATACGCGCTTTCTGAAGGCGTTCAAGCTGCTGCGCATCTCCGGCGCGTACTGGCGCGGCGATGCGAAGAACGAGCAGCTGCAGCGCATCTACGGCACCGCCTGGGCCGACGAGAAGCAGCTCAAGGCCTACATCCAGCGGATCGAGGAAGCCGAGAAGCGCGACCATCGCCGCATCGGCAAGGCGCAGCAGCTCTTCCATCTGCAGGAAGAGGCGCCGGGCCTGGTGTTCTGGCACCCGAAGGGCTGGGCGGTGTGGCAGGTGGTCGAGCAGTACATGCGCCGCGTGTATCGCGAGACCGGCTACGGCGAGGTGCGTTGCCCGCAGATCCTCGACGTCGAACTCTGGAAGCAGTCCGGCCACTGGGACAACTACAAGGACAACATGTTCTTCACCGAGTCCGAAAAGCGGACCTATGCGGTGAAGCCGATGAACTGCCCCGGTCATGTGCAGGTGTTCAACCAGGGCCTGCACAGCTACCGCGACCTGCCGATCCGCTACGGCGAGTTCGGCAGCTGCCATCGCAACGAGCCTTCCGGGGCGCTGCACGGCATCCTGCGCGTGCGCGGCTTCACCCAGGACGACGGCCACGTGTTCTGCACCCCCGACCAGGTCGAGGGCGAGGTGCGCGCGTTCCATGCGCAGGCGCTGAAGGTCTATGCCGACTTCGGCTTCGAGGACATCCAGATCAAGATCGCGCTGCGCCCGGAATCGCGGCTCGGCGACGACGCCACCTGGGACAGAGCCGAGGCCGCGTTGCGCGACGCCTTGCGCGCCTCCGGCGTGGAATGGCAGGAGCTGCCGGGCGAAGGCGCGTTCTACGGCCCCAAGATCGAGTACCACCTGAAGGACGCGATCGGCCGCACCTGGCAGCTCGGGACCATGCAGGTCGACTTCATGATGCCCGGGCGCCTGGGGGCCGAATACGTGGATGAACAGAGCCAGCGGCAGACCCCGGTGATGCTGCACCGGGCGATCGTCGGCTCGATGGAGCGGTTCATCGGCATCCTGATCGAGCACCATGCGGGGTCGTTCCCGGCCTGGCTGGCGCCGGTCCAGGCAGTGGTGATGAACATCACCGACGCCCAGGCGCAGGCCGTCGAATCCGTGGCCAAGGCATTGAATTCGAAGGGTTTGCGGGTGGTCGCCGACGTCCGCAACGAGAAGGTGGGGTACAAGATCCGCGAGCACACCCTGCAGCGGGTGCCGTACCTGCTGGTGGTGGGCGACCGGGAGAAGGACGCCGGCGAGGTCGCGGTCAGGACCCGGGCCGGCGAAGACCTCGGTACCATGTCCCTGGATGCCTTCGCCGAGAGGCTGGCGGGTGAATCCCGCGGCTGACGGTTGTATCGTGGCCGAAATCCGTTAAAAATCTGTACGAACGGCCCGGCGGCCGCCCCGATGCCGCCGGCTTCTTCCATTCCGGAGACGCAGTATTAGCACCCCAGACAAGCAGAATCGCCGCAACAACGAAATCCGCGTACCGCGCGTACGCGTGATCGGTTCCGACGGAGAAATGGTCGGCGTGTTGTCGCGCGACGAAGCCTTGAAGATGGCAGAGGACGAAGGCCTCGATCTGGTCGAGATCCAGCCCAACGCGGATCCGCCGGTCTGCAAGATCATGGACTTCGGCAAGTTCAAGTTCGAGATGCAGAAGAAGGCCAACGAGGCCAAGAAGAAGACCCGCCAGGTCGAGATCAAGGAAGTGAAGTTCCGCCCCGTGACCGACGAGGGCGACTACCAGATCAAGCTGCGCAAGATGCGCGGCTTCCTGGAGGAAGGCGACAAGATCAAGGTCAACATCCGCTTCCGCGGTCGCGAGATGAGCCACCAGGAACTCGGGCGCGAGATGGCGTCGCGGATCGAGGCCGACCTCGGCGAGGACATCGTCATCGAATCGCGCCCGCGCCTCGAAGGCCGGCAGATGGTGATGATGATCGCCCCAAAGAAGAAATAATCGCGGGCGCAGCCCGCGATACGTCCGTTCCCCTCCACCCGTTCACGGCGCGCTCGCGCCGCGCGCTGGTTCCGCCCGCCATGCGGCGGCCGGGAGGCCTGCCGGAATGGTGTCGCGGCTGAAGCCGCTCCTACGAAAGAAGCAC
>NZ_JAETWA010000042.1:13120-460305 GCF_016774335.1 Luteimonas saliphila
CCGCGACCGCCCCTGCGACGGATCACCCAGCCCGATGCGGCACTCGCGGCGAAGCATCGCGTTCGCGGGCCATGGCGCCACGCGACCCAGTGAGCATTCGGTATACCTGGGGGATGCGAGCCATCGCGGCTTAAGCCGCTCCTACAGACTCCCGCACCTGTAGGAGCCGCTTCAGCCGCGCGGCACTGCACGCGGTGCCCGGCGGGCACCGGGCTCCCCCGGCCCCAGCGGACGCTCCCAAAGCCACTGAATTGCAGCAGAAACCGGGAACGGGCATAATGGCCGGCCCGGTTCGCCGGGTGCTGTATGCAAGACCCTAGGACCCGCCCTCGTTTCCTCGTGGAAACAGGGGCTTACAAACCGGTCAGGCAGGATGGAAAGCCCGTTCGCGCGAACGGCTTCGCGGCGTAGCCGCAAGCCTCGAGCCAGGAACGGCGCCCGGGCCAGTACTCGAAACGACCCCAAGGACATCGCAATGCCCAAGATCAAGACGCATCGGGGCGCGGCCAAACGCTTCCGGAAGACCGCTTCCGGCAAGTACAAGGCAGGCCACGCCAACCGCAGCCACATCCTCACCAAGAAGGCGACCAAGCGGAAGCGCAACCTCCGGCAGACGAATCATGTTCGTGCCGAGGACGCGGGCCGTCTGGACCGCATGCTTCCGTATCTCTGAGGAGGGCTGAACAATGGCACGAGTCAAGCGCGGCGTGCAGGCGCGCCGTCGTCACAAGAAGGTTCTCGGCCGCGCGAAGGGCTATTACAACGCCCGTCGCAAGGTCTTCCGCGTCGCCAAGCAGGCGGTCATCAAGGCGGAGCAGTACGCGTACATCGGCCGCAAGCAGAAGAAGCGCAACTTCCGTTCGCTGTGGATCACCCGCATCAACGCGGCGGCCCGCATCAACGGCATGAGCTACAGCCGGTTCATGAACGGCCTGCTCAAGGCCGGCATCACCCTGGACCGCAAGGTGCTGGCGGACATCGCCGTGCACGACGCGGCAGGGTTTGCGGCCCTGACCGAAAAGGCGAAGGGCGCGCTCGCGGCGTAATGCATGTCCCCGTCGCTGCCGGCAGACATGCCGGGCGGACGGCGGGAGACAAGTTGGTACACGCATGGGGAAGGGCGCAAGTCCTTCCCCATTCGTTTTTTCAGGGGTCCGGCCATACCGTGGTTGCCATCTCCGCAGTTGTCATCCCGAGCGAAGCGAGGGATCTGCCGTCCGATCGATGCGGGATCCCCAGATCCCTCGCTTCGCTCGGGATGACAAGGCAGGGAGCTCGGGATGACAAGGCAGTGAGCGGGCCGAGGCTGCCAGGACCGGGGATGGGTTCAAGAACCGAGGACGTTCGATGAGCGGGATCGAATCACTGTCGGAGCAGGCGCTGGCCGACATCGCCGCCGCGCCCACCGCCGACGCGCTGGAGGCGCTGCGGGTCGCGCTGCTCGGCAAGAGCGGCCGTATCACCGCGCAGCTCAAGTCGCTGGGTACGCTGCCCGCCGACCAGCGCAAGGCGGCGGGCGAGGCGATCAACCGCGCGCGCGACGCCGTCGGCGAGGCGCTGGTCGCGCGCAAGGCGGCGCTGGAGGACGCGGAACTCGACGTACGCCTGGCCGGCGAGCACGTCGACGTGACGCTGCCCGGGCGCGACGCCGACCGCGGCGGCGTGCACCCGATCAGCCGCACGATGTCGCGCATGGCCGACATCTTCGGCAGGCTCGGCTACGAATCCGCCGACGGCCCCGAGATCGAGGACGACCACCACAACTTCGAGGCGCTGAACTTCCCGCCGCACCATCCGGCGCGGGCGATGCACGACACCTTCTATTTTGGTGATGGCCGCCTGCTGCGCACGCATACCTCGGGCGTGCAGGTGCGTTACATGGACACGCATCAGCCACCCTTGCGCATGATCGCGCTGGGCAAGGTGTACCGCTCCGACTCTGACCAGACTCATTCGCCGATGTTCCACCAGTGCGAAGGCCTGCTGGTGGACGAGCACTCCACGTTCGCAGACCTCAAGGGCACGCTGGCCGAGTTCGTGCGCGCGTTTTTCGAGCGCGATTTCGAGATGCGCTTTCGCCCGAGCTATTTTCCGTTCGTCGAACCCGGCGCCGAGCTCGACATCGCCTGGCAGCGTCCGGATGGCAGCACGCGCTGGCTGGAAGTGCTGGGCTGCGGCATGGTGCACCCGAACGTGTTGCGCAATTGCGGCATCGACCCGGAGCGCTACACCGGTTTCGCCTTCGGCATGGGGGTCGAGCGCTTGGCGATGTCGCGTTACGGCGTCGACGACCTGCGCGCGTTCTTCGACAACGACCTGAGGTTCCTCAGGCAGTTCGCGTAGTCGGTCAACGTGTCATCCCGAGCGCAGCGAGGGATCTGGCTTCACTCCGCCGGACGCGGGATTCCTCGCTGCGCTCGGAACGACAAGGTGGTGGTGCAATGAAATTCAGCGAGAACTGGCTCCGTACGCACGTGCCCACCGACGCGACCCGCGAGCGGCTGGTCGAGGTGCTGACCGCCATCGGCCTGGAGGTCGAAGAGGTGACCGCGCTGGGCGAGACGCTCGACGGCGTGGTCGTCGCGCGCATCGTCTCGGCCGAGCGCCATCCCGAGGCCGACCGCCTGCAGGTGTGCCAGGTCGATGCCGGCGGCGCGCAGCCGCTGCAGATCGTCTGCGGCGCGCCGAACGCGCGAGCCGGGCTGGTCGCGCCGCTGGCGACCATCGGCGCGACGCTCGGCGCGCTGACGATCAAGGCCGCGAAGCTGCGCGGCGTCGAATCCAGCGGCATGCTGTGCTCGGCGAAGGAGCTGGGCGTCGACGCCGACGCCTCGGGCCTGCTGGAACTGCCCGACAACGCGCCGGTGGGCACGCCCCTGGCCGATTACCTCGGCCTGCCCGACGCCAGTATCGAGATCAAGCTCACTCCCAACCGCGCCGACTGCTTCAGCCTGCGCGGGATCGCCTTCGACGTGGCCGCCGCGGTGGACAGCGAGGTCGCCGCGTACGACGCCACGCCGGTCCCCGCCACCAGCGATGCGCAACTTGCAGTCGAACTGCACGCCGGCGCGGACGCGCCACGCTATGTCGGCCGCGTGATCGAAGGCGTCGACGCGCGTGTGTGCACCCCGGTGTGGATGGCCGAACGTCTGCGCCGCAGCGGCATCCGTCCGCTGAGTTTCCTGGTCGACGTCACCCAGTACGCGATGCTCGAACTCGGCCAGCCGATGCACGCCTTCGACCGCGACCTGCTGCAGGGCCCGGTGGGCGTGCGCCGCGCACGCGCGAACGAAACGCTGACCCTGCTCGACGGCCGCGACGTGGTCCTGGACGAAGAGTTCCTCGCAATCACCGACGCCGACCGTCCGGTCGCGCTGGCCGGGGTGATGGGCGGGTTCGATACCCGGGTCACCGAGGCCACGCGCAACGTGTTCCTGGAGGCCGCGCACTTCGCCCCGGCCGCGATCATCGGCCGCAGCCGCCGGCTCGGCATGCATACCGACGCCGCGCACCGCTTCGAGCGCGGCGTCGACCCGTCGCTGCCGCGCACCGCGATCGAGGTCGCCACCAGGCTGATCGTCGACATCGCCGGCGGTCGGCCGGGGCCGGTGGCGGAGGCGTCGCTGCACGAGCACCTGCCGCAGCCGCAGCCGATCGTGCTGCGCCGCGCGCGCTTGGCGCGCGTGCTCGGGCTCGCCGTGCCCGATGCCGAGGTCGAGCGCATCCTGCGCGCGCTGGGGATGGACGTGGCCGCCGTCGACGCCGGCTGGCGCGTGCTGTCGCCGAGCCGCCGCTTCGACATCGCGATCGAGGAAGACCTGATCGAGGAAGTCGCCCGCATCCACGGCTACGACGCCATCCCGACCACGCTGCCCGGCGCTGCCGCGCGTATCGCCGCCCCCAGCGAAACGCGCGCGGGCGAGGACGAGCTGCGTGCGCAGCTGGTGGCTCGCGGCTACTTCGAGGCGGTGAACTTCGCCTTCGTCGACGAAGCCCTGCTGCGGCGTTGGCAGGCGGTCGAGGGCAGCGTGCCGCTGGCCAACCCGCTCAGTACCGAACTCGGCGTGATGCGCACGCGGTTGCTGCCGGGCCTGGTCGCGGCGCTCGGCCGCAACCTCGCGCGCCAGCAGTCGCGGGTGCGGCTGTTCGAGATCGGCAAGGTGTTCTCCGCCTTCGCGGGGACTGGTGCGCCGTTGGAGACCCAGCGCATCGCCGCGGCGATCCATGGCGATGCCCACGCCGAACAATGGGGCGTGCCTGCGCGTGCCGCCGATTTCCACGACCTCAAGGGCGATCTCGACAGCCTCGCCGCCTGTGCCGGCGCGCGGCTCGACTACCGTCCGTCGCAGGCCGCGCACGGGCACCCGGGACGCAGCGCCGAGGTGTGGCGCGTGGACGGCGAAGCGGAAGAATTGCTCGGCTGGATCGGCGAACTGCATCCGCGCCTGCTGCGCGCGCTGGACCTGGACGGCGCCGTGATCGCCTTCGAACTCGACCTGGCGCCGCTCCAGCGCCGCGCGATCGCGCGGGCGCAGGGCCTGTCGCGGTTCCCGTCCGTCCGCCGGGACATCGCGTTCGTCGCCCCGGACAGCGTGTCCTGGGCCGCCCTGGAGGCGACCATCCGCACCGCCGCGGGCGCGCTGCTGGCCGATGTCCGGCTGTTCGACCGTTATCTCGGAAAGGGGGTCGAGCCGGGATTCAGAAGTCTCGCAACCGGCTTGATTCTGCAGGATAAATCGCGCACTCTCACCGACAGTGACGTGGATGTTGCAGTGGCCGGGGTCATGACCGCATTGCAGGACGCACACGGCGCCAGGATCAGAAGCTGATGGTGCATCGGGGGACAGCGTGGCGTTGACCAAGGCGGAAATGGCCGAGAAGCTTTACGAGGAAGTCGGGCTCAACAAGCGCGAGGCGAAGGAGTTCGTCGACGCGTTCTTCAACGTGCTGCGCGAAGCGCTGGAACAGGGCCGCCAGGTGAAACTCTCCGGCTTCGGCAATTTCGACCTGCGCCGCAAGAACGAACGCCCGGGCCGCAACCCCAAGACCGGGGAGGAGATCCCGATATCCGCGCGCACCGTGGTCACGTTCCGCCCCGGGCAGAAGCTCAAGGAACGCGTGGAAACCTTCGCAGGCACGCGCGATGCTTGATCCCGGCAGCAACCGCGAACTCCCGCCGATCCCGGCCAAGCGCTACTTCACCATCGGCGAGGTCAGCGAGCTGTGCGACGTCAAGCCGCACGTGCTGCGCTACTGGGAAACCGAATTCCCGAGCCTGAGCCCGGTCAAGCGCCGCGGAAACCGCCGCTACTACCAGCGCCACGACGTGCTGATGGTGCGCCAGATCCGCGGCCTGCTCTACGAGCAGGGCTACACCATCGGCGGTGCGCGCCTGCGGCTGGAGGGCGACGGCGCGAAGCAGGAGTCGGCGATGAGCAGCCAGATCGTGCGCCAGGTGCGGATGGAGCTGGAAGAAGTCCTGGCGCTGCTGAAGCGCTAGTCGCGCCCGGCCCAGCCGTCCGCCTGGTGGTTCGGGCGCCGGGCATGCCTGCCGGCCCGTCGGGTCGCGTATAATCGCCAACCAATCCGGGGTATAGCGCAGCCTGGTAGCGCACTTGTCTGGGGGACAAGTGGTCGTCGGTTCAAATCCGGCTACCCCGACCAGATCACCGGAAGCCCGCCGCAAGGCGGGCTTTTTCATGCGTGGCGTTGCGACCCGCTAGCGCCGGGCGGGGGCTCCCGGAATCGCCGCGCGCCGCTACCATGCCGACGCATGGAAGAATCCGAACGCGAACTGATCGCACGCCATGGGCTCGAGCCGCATCCGGAAGGCGGGTACTACCGGCGCGTGCATGCGTCGGCGGTCGAGGTGGAAGTCAACGGTCGGCGCCGGCCGGCGATGACCGCGATCCGCTACCTGCTCGGCGCAGGCGGGCGCAGCGAATGGCATCGCGTGGATGCGGACGAGGCCTGGCACTGGCAGCAGGGCGGCGCGCTGGACCTGCTGCAGTTCGACCCGGTCCGCGGCACGCTGTCGCGCACGCGGCTGGGGCCGCCGTCGGCGGGGGAGGCGCTGTCGTGCATCGTGCCGGCGGGCACGTGGCAGTCGGCGCGCGCCGGCGACGCCTGCGTGCTGGTCGCGTGCACGGTCGCGCCGGGCTTCGTCTGGGAAGGCTTCGAGCTGCTCGACCAGGGCAGCGACCTCGCGCGGGAACTGCAGCGGCTCGACGCGGTCAAGCAATGAGCGTCGACGGCCGCACGCCGTCGAGAACACGGATGCCCTCCATGACTGTTGCCGGTTTGTTGCCGCTCCTGCTGCTGCTCGGTTCCGCAGCCGTCTGCGCGCAGGAGGACGCCACCCCCGTCGAGTCGTCGCCGCAGATAGCGGACCTCGCCGAACCGGCCGCAACGCTCGCCCCGCCCGAGGACGGCCCGCAGATCGTCGATCACGAGACCGTGGTCGTTTCCGGCCTCCTGCCCGGCCCGGGCCTGTGGAAGGTGCGCAAGGACGGGCACGTGCTGTACGTGATGGCCACGGTCTCGCCGCTGCCCAAACGGATGCAGTGGGAATCGGCCGGTCTCGAATCGGTCATCGCGCGCTCGCAGCAGGTGCTGCTGCCGCCGTCGTTCACGCTCGATGCGGGCGTGGGCGTGTTTCGCGGCATGCTGCTGTTGCCGTCGCTGCTCAAGGCGCGTCGCAATCCGGACGGGGCGACGTTGCAGCAGATCGTGCCGCCCGAGCTGTACGCACGCTGGGTGCCGCTCAAGCGACGTTACCTGGGCCGCAACCGCGGCGTCGAGCAGTGGCGGCCGATCTTCGCGGCGCAGGAGCTATACGAGGCGGCGATGGACGACTCCGGACTCGGCCGCGAGGACGTGGTCGACAAGGCGGTCCGGCGCATGGCCAGGCGCCACGACGTCGAACTGCGCGCGGTCAACTACAAGCTGGAAATCGAGAACCCCAAGGCGGTGATCCGCGAGTTCCAGGAGACCACGCTCGCCGACACCGAGTGCTTCGAGAAGACGCTGTCGCGGATCGAAGGCGATCTCGAGCTGATGCGGCAGCGGGCCAATGCCTGGGCCACCGGCGAGGTCGACGCGCTGCGCTCGCTGCCGATCGAGAACCAGTACAGCACCTGCGTCCGCGCGATGACCGAGAACGGGCTGGCGCGCAAGCTTGGCGTCGCCGACCTGCGGCCGCGCCTGGACGCGATGTGGATCGCGGCCGCCGAGGAAACGCTGGCGGCGAACGCGTCCAGCTTCGCGATGCTGCCGCTGTCACTGGTGACCGCGCCCGACGGCTACCTGGCGCGCCTGCAGGGCAGGGGCTACGTGATCGAGTCGCCCTGAGCGGCGCTCAGGATTCGATCCGGTCGCGGCCGCCGCGCTTGGCGCGATACAGCGCGGCATCGGCCTCTTCGATCCACTGTTCCAGGGAATCGTGGCCGCCGTGCGCCGGCGCCATGCCGATGCTCGCGGTGATGCGCGTGTCCCCCAATGCGGCGACGCCGATGCGGCGGATCTCGCGGCGGATCGCCTCGGCGACCAGGCGTGCGTCGCCCGGCGGCGTGGCGTGCAGGACGATGCCGAATTCGTCGCCGCCGTAGCGGCCGGCATCGTCGCTCTCGCGCAGGCCGGCGCGGATCGCGTCGGCCACCGCGCGCAGCACGTCGTCGCCCACGGCGTGGCCGTGGCGATCGTTGGCGAGCTTGAAGTGGTCGATGTCGAGCAGCAGCAGGGTCGCGGGAATGCCTTCGGTCTGTCGCAGGTGCAGCGCCCGGTCGGCCAGCGCCTGCCAGTGCCGGCGCGCGTGCAGTCCGGTCAGCGAATCGGTGCGGCTGAGTTCGTCGAGCAGGCGGTTCTTCTGGCGGATCTGCTGGACCATGCGGTTGCTGGCCAGGCTCACCGCGATGCTGTGGATCAGCAGCATCGGCAGGGACACCAGCATCACCGTCGTGCTGGTGTCCGGGCGCACCGCGAACCCGGTCGCGAGCCCGCCGAGCAGCAGTCCGGCCGCGAACACCGGCAGCGACCACAGCCACAGCCGCGGGATGCCGGTGCTGATCTTGTCCACGGTCACCAGGGTGAACAGCAGCACGCTCGGCAACAGGTTGAACTGCATCATCGCCACCCAGAAGCCGGTCTGGGCCGAGTCCAGCAGCAGGTTGCGCAGTTCGGCGCGATAGGGCGAAGCGTTGCTCCGCGCCACCAGCAGGGCCAGGTGCGGCCACGCCAGGCCGGTGAACGCGCACAGGCTCCAGACCAGCGGCGAGGCGCCGTTCTCGCGCAGCACCGCGGCGATGCACAGCGCACCCAGGCCCATGCCGAGCAGACGGAAGATGTAGGTGCGTTGTGGGAGCCGGTCGAAGCCGTGGGGCGCCCGGCCCGACCGGCCGCTGTTCGTCTGCACGCCACGTCTCCCCGGCGAATGCGGCAAGCGGTGCCGGCGGCAGGCCGGCGTCCCGATGATTCTAGCGGGCGATGTCCGGCGGCGGGCGCCGACGCCGGGCGAGAGCGGATGCGGCCGGCCGGATCGCGACGGCGCCGGATCCACGGACAGACGGGGCGCGCCAGCGGCACGCGTGGTGGCGACCGATGCCGGCGCGAGCGGCCCCGGCAAGCCGCCCGGCATTCTCAGCCCGACGCGCTGAGCCTGGCGGGAGGCTCGCCGGCCTGCGGCCAGCGCCTGACGATCGCATCGCGGATGCCGGTCGCGTCGAGCCCGGCCTCAGCCAGCAGCGCCTCGCGGCTGGCGTGGTGCTGGAACGCATCAGGCAGGCCCAGTTGCAGCACCGGCAGCAGCACGCCTTGCGCCTGCAGCAGCTCGAGCACGCCGGAGCCGGCGCCGCCCATCACCACGTTGTCCTCGAGCGTGACGAAGCCCTCGTGGGTCTGCGCCAGCTCCAGCACCAGCGCACGGTCGAGCGGCTTGACGAAGCGCATGTTGACCACGGTCAGGCCCAGCTCGGCGCCGACCTGCTCCGCCACCGGCACCAGCGCGCCGAAGGCGAGCAGGGCCAGGCGCGCGCCCTGGCGGCGCACCTGCGCCTCGCCGATCGGCAGGGAGTCGAGCGCCTGGCCCGGCGCCACGCCCGGACCGGTGCCGCGCGGGTAGCGCACCGCGGCCGGCCCCCGATGGGCGAAGCCGGTGCTGAGCATCTGCCGGCACTCGCGCTCGTCGGCGGGCGCCATCACCACCATGTTCGGCACGCAGCGCAGGAAGCTCAGGTCGAGGTTGCCGGCGTGGGTCGCGCCGTCCGGGCCGACCACGCCGCCGCGGTCGATCGCGAACAGCACGTCGAGGTCCTGCAGGGCGACGTCGTGCACCAGCTGGTCGTAGCCGCGTTGCAGGAAGGTCGAATAGATCGCCACCACCGGCTTCGCGCCCTCGCAGGCCATGCCCGCGGCCAGCGTCACCGCGTGCTGCTCGGCGATGGCGACGTCGAAATAGCGCTCCGGATACTCCTTGCTGAAGCGCACCAGGCCGGACCCTTCGCGCATCGCCGGAGTGATGGCCAGCAGTGCGGGATCGGCCGCGGCCATGTCGCACAGCCAGTCGCCGAAGACGTCGGTGTAGGTCGGCTTCTTCGCGCCGGCCTTGGCCACCAGGCCCTTGCTCGGATCGAACGGCGCGACCGCGTGGTAGCCGATCTGGTCGCCCTCGGCCAGTTCGTAGCCCTTGCCCTTGGTGGTGATCACGTGCAGCAGCTGCGGACCCTTCAGGCCCTTGAGGGTCTTGAGCGCGCCGACCAGCGCCTTCACGTCGTGGCCGTCGATCGGGCCGGTGTAGTGGAAGCCCATTTCCTCGAACAGCGTGGACGGCACGAACATGCCCTTCCAGTGCTCTTCCCAGCGACGCACGAAGCGCGCGGTGCCGCTGTTGCGCTTGTCGCCGAGGATCTTCTTGCCGCCCTCGCGCAGCGCGTTGAGCGTCGAACTGCTGGTCATGCGGCCGAGCATGCGGGTGACGCCGCCGACCGCTTCGGAAATCGACATGCGGTTGTCGTTGAGGATCACCAGCAGGTCCGGTTCCGGATCCATGCCGCCGGCGTGGTTGAGCGCCTCGTAGGCCATGCCCGCGGTCATCGCGCCGTCGCCGATCACCGCGACCACCCGACGCCCGTTGTCGGTGCGGGCGTTGGCGATGGCCATGCCCAGCGCGGCCGAGATCGAGGTCGAGGAATGGCCGACGCCGAAGGTGTCGTACTCGCTTTCCTCGCGCTTGGGGAACGGTGCCACGCCGCCGGCCTGCTTGACGGTGTGGATGCTGTCGCGGCGGCCGGTGAGGATCTTGTGCGGGTAGGTCTGGTGGCCGACGTCCCAGACGATGCGGTCGTCCGGGCTGTCGTAGCTCCAGTGCAGGGCGGTGGTCAGTTCGACCACGCCCAGGCCGGCACCGAAATGGCCGCCGGACCGGCCGACGGACTCGATCAGGTAGCCGCGCAGTTCATCGGCGATGGCGGGCAGTTCGGCTTCTTCGAACTGGCGCAGCTCGGCCGGGCTGCCGATGCGCGCGAGGCGCGGGTAGCGCGTGGAATCGATCATCCGCGCATTGTAAATCCTGCGCCGGGGGCGCGACGTTCACGCTCCGGCCCGGCTCAGCGGCCGCGCAACCGTCCCAGTAGTCCGCCGGACCGGGGCGGGGCGGCGGGTTCCGCCGGCTGCTCGGGCACCGCCTCGGCGACCCCGGTGGCCAGGTTGGCGTTCACGAAGTCGGCGATTTCCCCGGGCGCGATGCCGCTGGCCTCGGCGATCTCCTCGAGCTTCGCCGGCCCCTTCATCATCGCCGTGGCGATGCGGAAGTGGCGCGGGAACTCGCGCTCGGTCTGCGGCCAGCGGTTGAGCTGGTACTTCGCCCCCGGGTCGTAGCCCGGCAACAGGTGGCCCTGGCCGCTGACCAGGCCGCCGAGCCAGACCAGCCGCAGCAGCGGCTGGGCCGCGCCGGCATCGGCGCTTTCCTGCTCCCACGCGCCCGCCTCCATCGGCTCCAGGTCCTGGCGCGCGACCTCGCCCTCGAAATACTGCATCAGCGGCTTGAGCGCGGACGGCCCATGGTAGGCGCGGGCGTCGGCATCGATCAGCAGGGTGGGCCCGCTGGGGCGACGGTAGCGCAGGCGACCGCGCAGCTCGCCGCTGGTGAGCCAGCCCAGCAGGTTGGCCGAAGTGGCGGCCGCGACCGGCGCGGTAACCGGCTCCGCTTCCGGTTCCGGGGTCGCCGCGGGCCCGGGTGGCGGTCCCGCAATCGGCGCGGTCGGGGATGGCACGGATCCGGGTAGGGGTTCGTCGCCGGCGGCGGGCTCGATCGCCTCGGCGACGGCAGGCGCGGCCGCCTCGGCGACCGGCGCTGCCGGGCTGGCCGCGGCTCGCGGTTCCACCGGAGCCGGCGAGGCCGCGTCGCCGGCGATCTCCTGCAGCAGCGCCGTCAGGGTGTCGACGCTGAACGGCCGCGACAGCCGGAAGTCGGTCTGCGTGCGCATCGCCGAAGTCAGCCCGACCACGCGCTTGCCCGAGGCATGCAGGCGCAGCCAGCTCATCGGTCCGTACATGCTGTCCATGTCGACCACGATGTGGTCGGCCTGGGTTTCGGGCAGCAGCTGCCAGCGTCCGGCCAGGCGCTCGTTGGCTTCGAGGAAGGCCGCCTTGAGCGCGGCTTCAGTGGCTGGATCCATCCCGGCCAGGCCGATGGTCAGGGACATGCGCAGGTTCGCTCGTGGAGGACCGCGCGAGTGTAAACCAGCGGCATCGCGCCCGGTGCCGCGGTCGTGGTGGCGCGCATCGGCCAGCCTCGCGAGGCCGGGAGGGGCGTCGCCGATGCGGGTTCGCGGAGCCGGCGTGGCGCGCGGCACCGGCGCCACGGATCCGCTATTGCGGCAGGCGCCTGCGCTTGGGCAGGTGCGAGGTGAGGAAGGCCATCTGGTCGGCCAGGATGTTGCGGTTGCTCAGGATCAGGTGTTCGATCCAGCTGGGCCGGTACGGCACCGCCAGCAGCGGCATCGACGCCTGTTGCGGAGTGCGTCCGCCCTTGCGCGAGTTGCAGTGGAAGCAGGCGCAGACCACGTTCTCCCAGGTGTCCCTGCCGCCCTTCGACAGCGGCATCACGTGGTCGCGCGTGAGCAACTGGCGGCTGTAGCTCTTGCCGCAGTACATGCACAGGTGCTGGTCGCGGGCGAACAGCGCGGCATTGGTCAGCGCCGGCGTCGGATCGAGCGCATGCGCGCGGACGTGGCCGCGCGCGGCGATGATCGGGTGCAGTTCGAGGATGCTGCGCAATCCGGTCTGGCGGCAGGTGCCGCCATGCACGCTCAGGCAGGGATCGCCCAGGGTCCAGGCCACCGCCTCGCGCGCGTACAGGCAGGCCGCGTCCTGCCAGCTGATCCAGTTGAGCGCGCGGCCGTGGGCATCGAGCGACAGCAGGCGTACCGAGTCGAGGCGCGCGGGCAGGGTGTACGCCGCCATCATGCCGTCGGCGGGGTCCGGTCCCGCGTGGGTCCCGATCCGGTTCAGGCGTCGATTTGCGCTGTCGGCCTCCATCGGAAGCCAAGCTTATACGCAATTGGTGACGTCTTGTGTAGGCGAGGCGCCGCTCGCGCGCGGCCCGCGGAGGAGGGCCGGCGCGATGGCGTCAGGCGCGATCGCTGCCGATGCGCCGGGCATGGTCGATCAGCGCCTCCAGGCTGTTCGAGCCGCCGGCATCCTCGCTGCGCGTCGCGCCGGCGTCGGCCAGGCGGGAATGGACGCTGCCGACGCGGAGCCCGAACAGGTCGAGCGCGGTGAAGAAGGCGGGCTCGTCGCCGCGCAGCAGGGCATGGACGTCTTCGAACTGGTCGTTGGTCATGAACAGCGACGTTCCCGCGTTCGTGAATCGCACGAACTCCGCAGGCAGCGTCGCGACGAAACTGACCGTCGCGCTGCCGCCGGACTCCAGCTGCAGGCGCGCCTGGCGCGTGATCTCGTGCAGGTTGCTGCGAACCACCGAGACCGAGTACGAGGTGATGGGGTCGGAAATGGGCATTGCAGTGACTCCGATGAATTCCGGGGAAGGCCGCGACGACCGCGGACGGCTCGCGGGATTACCGCGACCGCGCCACGGAGCCGACCGGCTCGCGCCGCTTCGGCAACGGCAACAGCATCGGCACCTCGCGCTGGTAGCGGCGGTAGGCCTCGCCGTGCATGGAGAGCAGGTCACGCTCTTCGAGCAGCTTCACCGCGAGCACGATGTAGCCGGTGGTCGCCAGCGCGAACAGCAGATGGCCCTGGCTCATCTGCGGCGTGGCCCAGAACGCGATCAGGAAACCCAGCATCAGCGGATGGCGCACCATGCGGTAGAGCGAACGCGTGACGAAGGGCAGGTGTGCCGCCGTCTTCCCGCGCGCATGCAGCCAGACCTGGCGCAGGCCGAACAGTTCGCAGTGGCTGATCAGGAACGTGCCGACCAGCACCAGCAGCCAGCCGCATGCGGACAGTGCGTAGAGCGTCCAGTACAGCGCGGGCGTGTCGACCTGCCAGACGGGTGCCGGCATCGGCCGCCACCAGGCGAACATCGCCACCAGGGCCAGGCTCGCGCACAGCACGTAGGTGCTGCGTTCGACGTGCTCGGGCACGAAACGCGTCAGCCAGCGCTTGAACGCGGGCCGGGCCATCACGCTGTGCTGGGCGGCGAACAGGCCCAGCAGCGCCGCATTGACCAGCAATGCCGGCAGTAGCGGACCGGCGGGACCGCTGTCGATGTGCTTGGGCACGCCGAGCCCGGCGACGAAACCGATGGCATAGGTGAAGGTCGCCAGGAACACGAGGTAGGAAATGACGCCGTAGAACAGGGCAAGGACGCGGGGCATGGAGGTCTCCGGGGGGCAGGGCCGCGATGCCTGCTGCACGGGGGCGCGGCGTGGCATCGGGTGAGCCGTCATGCTCGCGCGCCCGCGTCCTTCCACCAATGGAAAGATTGTCCCGATCCCGGGTAGAACGCCCACCAGACGGGACGTTTGTCCCGGTCGCAGGCTCAGGCCGGATCGATCAGCTGGTGCGCGTGGGCGTGGGCGATCGCCGCCGCGCGGCTGTGCACGCCCAGCTTCGCGTAGAGGCCGGTGAGCTGGTTGCGCACGGTCTTTTCGGAGATACCCAGGCGCGAGGCGATCTCGGCGTTGCCCAGTCCCTGGCACAGCAGCGGCAGCAGTTCGCGCTCGCGCCGGCTGAATCCGGCGGGCGCACCCGCGGCGGCCGCCTGAACCCCGGTGAACGCGAGCACCGCATCGCGGAAAGCGGTCCACGCCGGCTCCGGCTCGAGCAGCACGTGGTTGCATGAATCCAGTTCCACGAACTCGGCCCCGGGAATACCGCTCGCCAAGCGCACGCCTTCGGAAAACGGCACCACCTGGTCGCGCCGCCCGTGCAGTACCAGGGTAGGCACCCGCACCCGCGCCAGCAGTTCGCGCACGTCGACGTTCGCACGCGCCTCCATCAGCGTCGCACCGATCTCGCCGCGCGTGGTCTTGAGGCAGAGCTCGTTGAGCCAGCCGACCTGCTGCGCATCGCCGGTGGGGATGAAGCGCGAGGTGAACAACTGGCGGAAGGCCGGGTTGCCATGGTCCCAGCCGCTGCGCAGCAGCTCCACCACGGCGCGGTAGAGCCGCGCGGCCTCGGCGTCCTCGCGCCGGTAGGCGCCCACCACGTAGCCACCATAGAGGATCAGGTGCGAAACGCGTTGCGGGTGTCGCACGGCATAGGCCACTGCGGTGGCCGCCCCCTGGCTGATGCCGAGCAGGACGAATGGCCGCTCGATGGCGGCGGCGTCCACCACCTGCTCGAGGTCGTCCAGCCAGCGCTCGGAGGACAGGTCGCCGACCTCGCGGTCGCTCATGCCGCAGCCGCGCTCGTCGTGGCGGATGTAGCGGTAGTGGCCGGCGAGAAAGCGCATCCAGTGGCGCCAGACCGGGCTTTCCCAGTCGTACTGGAGATGGGTCAGCCAGTTCGCGGCCTTGACCAGCGGCAATCCCTGCCCGGACTCGGCCCACGCCAGGCCGATGCCGTCGCCGGTACGCAGGTAGCGGATGCGTTGTTGGCCCATGGTCTGCAGGCTACAACGCAGCCGCGGCCGCGGAGCGGCCCTGCGTCGGCGTGCGCCCGTGGCCGGTCGCCGACGCGGTTCAGGCGTCGAACGCGGCCTCGTCCAGCGCCAGCAGCGGCGCCGGGCCGCTGTCGATCGCGGCCTTGTGCGCGAGCGTGCGCGACAGCAGGCGGGCGAAGTAGAAGCGCGCCGTCTCGCGCTTGGCGTCCTTGAACGCCTGCGGCTGCGACGAGACGTCCGCCGCGGCCACGCTGCGCGCCCACCAGTAGGCCAGCGCGACGTAGCCCGAGTAGAACAGGTAGTCGTACGCGGCCGCGCCGATCTCTTCCGGATCGGACATCGCCCGCTTGCCGATCGAGAGCGTCAGCGCCTGCCATTCGCCGGCCTTCTCGCGCAGCGGCGCCACGAACTCGGCCAGCGCGGCGTTGCCGGCCTGCTCCTCGCAGAACGACTGCACCAGGCCGAGGAACACCTTCAGTCCCGCGCCCTGCAACTGCATGGTCTTGCGCCCCATCAGGTCCAGCGCCTGGATTCCGGTGGTGCCCTCGTACAGCGTGGTGATGCGCGCATCGCGCGCCAGCTGCTCCATGCCGTGCTCGGCGATGTAGCCGTGCCCGCCGTAGCACTGCAGCGCGTGGTAGGTGCACTCCACGCCCCATTCGGTGAGGCAGGCCTTGACGATCGGGGTGAGGAAGCCGAGCAGGTCGTCCGCCTGCTTGCGCTCGGCCTCGCTCGCGCCGTGGGTGGCGATGTCGACCTGCAGCCCGGCGTGGTACGACAACGCGCGCCCGCCTTCGATCAGCGCCTTGCAGGTCAGCAGCATGCGGCGCACGTCGGGCTGGACGATGATCGGATCGGCCGGCTTGCCGGGGAACTTCGCCCCCGACAGCGCGCGCGACTGCAGCCGTTCGCGCGAGTAGCGCAGCGCATTCTGGTACGCGCGCTCGGACAGCCCCAGCCCCTGCATGCCGACGCCGATGCGCGCGGTGTTCATCATGGTGAACATCGCCGCCAGGCCCTTGTGCGGCTGGCCGATGAGGTAGCCCTGGGCGCCATCGAAGTTCATCACGCACGTCGCCGAGGCGTGGATGCCCATCTTGTGCTCCACCGCGCCGCAGCGCAGCGCGTTGCGCGCGCCCTGGGTGCCGTCGCGCGCGACCTGGAACTTGGGCACGATGAACAGCGAGATGCCCTTGCTGCCGGCGGGCGCATCCGGCAGCCGCGCCAGTACCAGGTGCACGATGTTCGGGGTGAGGTCGTGCTCGCCGGCGGTGATGAAGATCTTGGTGCCGGTGATCGAATGGGTGCCGTCGCCGTTCGGCTCGGCGCGTGTCTTGAGCAGGCCGAGGTCGGTGCCGCAATGCGGTTCGGTCAGGCACATGGTGCCGGTCCATTCGCCCGACACCAGCTTCGTCAGGAACACCTCGCGCTGCCATTCCTCGCCGTGGTGCAGCAGCGCGCTGGCGGCACCGTGCGAGAGCAGCGGGAAGTTGCCCCAGGCCAGGTTGGCCGCGTCGATCATTTCCTCCAGCGGCATGCCCAGCACGTGCGGCAGGCCCATGCCGCCGTAGGCGGTGGGCGCGGCCAGGCCGCCCCATCCACCGTCGGAGAACTGCACGTAGGCGTCGCGGAAGCCGGGCGCGGTGGTGACGCTGCCGTCGTCCTTGTCGTAGCGCACGCCGAATTCGTCGCCGACGCGGTTCAACGGCGCCAGCACCGTGTCGCAGAAGCGCGCGGCCTCGTCGAGCACGGCGTCGACGGTCTCGCGACCCGCGTCCTCGAAGCGCAGGTGGCGGAAGCTGGACTCGACGTCGAGCACGTCGAAGAGCGCGAAACGGATGTCGCGCAGCGGTGCGGAGTAGCTGCTCATCGGGAAATGTCGCCTGGAGGAAATCTGTTCGGGATCAGCGCAGCACGCCGGGCAAGCCCGGCACCGGGCTCAGCCGGCTGTCGCGTTCGACCTCGTAATCGCGGACCTTGCCGCGGTCGGTCGGTCCGGCATCGATCGTGCCCTCGATGCGGTAGGCGACACCACGACCGTCGGCGAGACTGCCGGCCAGCAGTACGCGTGCGTTCGCGGACGGATCGAAGGCCACCGTCACCACGTCGGCCGATTCCGGCCCGATCGTCAACGCCGGCTGCGCGGCCAGCGTGCCGGCATCCTGGTCGCCCACCCGCAGCGCGAAGGACACGCGCTCGAAGCGCATCGGGATGCTGCTGTAGTTCTGCAGCCGCAGCTCGATCGACCAGCGGCCGTCGGCCTGCACGGTCAGCTGCTGCAGGCTCGCTGTCGGCTCGGACACGCGGCGCGGGATGCCGCCGCTCGAACAGGCGGCCAGGAACGCCACCAGCAGACCCGCCGACAGGAGCGCCGGCGCACGCCATCCAAGCTTCATGTCGAATCCACTCCCACCACGGACCAGCGCAGGATACTACGACGTATGGACACGTCCGCGTGCCCGGCCTGGCGGCAGGGTGAGGGCGCCTTCAGGCTGTGTCGCTTCCAGCCAGTCGCGCTGCATGGTCCTGCGTTGGTCTGCGCGCTCGACTCTTCGATCTGTCGGCCAGCGTCGCCGTGCCAGGCAGAGCCCCACAGCTGCGCGTCGCGTGGTGGACCTTCCATGCTCCGACTGCAGGTCCGTGCCAGGCTGGGTTTGCCAGTGGCTATGCCGAGGATTGGCTTGCCCCCAGTATCCCGCCCCCGTATCATTGCCGGCTCGCACGGCCCAGCGCCGCAGCGTGCCGGCCGGGTAGCTCAGTTGGTAGAGCAGGGGATTGAAAATCCCCGTGTCGGGGGTTCGATTCCCTCCCCGGCCACCATTTGCGAATCGATCCCCAGGGCGCCGGAAGGCGCCTTTGTCGTTTCCGGGTTCGCGAGCCCGGGATCCGGTGTGGGACTTTTCCTACACGCCATGGCGCCGGCCACCGACGGCGCCCGCCCGGCATCGCGGTCACTGTGTGACGGCCCCGGCAGCGCGCGAGGGAAGATGCCGCTGCACGGATGCCGGCTGCGATTCCACGGGATCGCGGCTCGAGCCGGGGCACCTCCCGATGGTGAAGGTGCCGACGCATGGTTCGCGAGTTGATCGAGATCGAGGCTGCCGATGACGGCTGGTGGGTGCGCAGCGGGGCGGCGTGCCTGCATTGCCTGACCAAGCTGCAGGCGATCGAGCAGGCGCAGGTGCTGGCGGCGCGGCGCTACATGGAAACAGGTTGCCCCACCGGGGTGCGCGTGCCGGTCGCGCATGGTGAGCCGGTGATCGTCGGTACCTGCGGCTGAAGCGGCCTGGCGCGGCGCGCGCCAATCAATCGGGTGGCGTCGGGTCCGTGCCGGACATGGCGTTGGCGATCTGCCTGGCCTGTTCGCGCAACTCGGGGATCGCGATGCTTTCCCACAGTTCGCCGATGCGCAGCGCGCCGATGACGAACAGGTGCGGATTGGGGCGGCCGCGGGTGTCGATGACGTAGCCGCAGTCGCTGCTGGCCAGGCCGATGCCCTGCGGGCCCGGCAATATCCCGCCGCGTGCGCGCAGCGCCTGCAGCAGCGGGTCGGGGCGCAGGTCGATGTTGGTTTCCACGCCGGTGGCGTTGACGATCCAGTCGGCGTGGCGCATGTGTTCGCGCGCGGTGCGGCGCGGGCGGAAATGCACGCAGCTGCCGCCGACGGGGTCGGCGGTGAGCGCGCGCAGCCGGGCGGGGACGATCTCGAGCTGGCAGCGTTCGCGCAGGCCGTCGAGCGTGGCGGCGACCTGCGGCGCGATGCGGTGGCGGTGGATGTCCCAGTAGCGCACGGCGTGGCGCAGGAAGCGGCGGCGCTGGGTATCGTCGAGCGAGCGCCACAGCGCCTGGCCGTGCGGGCGCAGGCGGTCGAAGCTCCATTGCCAGGGTTCGCCCGCCGCGACCGCCGCGGCGACGCGCTGCCGCAGTCGCCGCCAGCGCGGGAGCACGCCCAGCGGCAGCAGGTCGTCGATGCCGCCCTCGTGCTGCGCCCCCGGTCCAGCGTGCGGCAGCGGCGCCAGGCCGTGCCGAGACAGCACCAGGATGCGGCCGTGGTGCCCGCCGTGGGCGAGCGTGAGCGCGACATCGACCATGCTCAGGCCCGAGCCGAGGATGCACACGTCGGCGCCGGGCTCGATGCCGGCGACCGCGGTGTAGTCCCACGAATCGGCGACGCGCGCGCCTTCGTGCAGCAGGTAGGCGGGCAACGGGCGGGCTGCGTTGCCGAGCGCGAGCACGACGTGAGACGCGCGCAGCCGCGCCCCGGAAGCCAGGTGCACGACGTGGCCCGCTTCGGCGCGCTCGATGTCGGTCGCGCGTTCGCGCAGGTGGACCAGGGCGTCGTACCCCGGCAGCGATTCCAGCGTGTGGCGCAGGTAGCGGGCGTAGTCGCGACGCGGGGCGAAGACGTCGGCGAGTCCGGCTTCCGTGCCCTGTCCGTTGCGCGCGAGAAAGCGCACGAAGTGGCCGGGATCCTCGGCGATCGCGCTCATGCGCGAGGCGATCACGTTGAGCAGGTGCTCGGGCTGCGTGGTGGAGTACGCCGCGCCCCGCGCCAGCCGCGTGTCCGGTTCGACGATCGCGATGCGCAACGCGCCGCCTTCCCGCATCAGCAGGCGGATCGCGACCAGGACCCCCGCCGCACCCCCGCCGACGATCACCGCATCGAAGCTGGCGTCACCTGGGTCCTGGGCGGGCGTCATGCGTTCGCGGGGCGGGGCACATGCCGGCATTGTCGCATCCGCGCCCGGCGCCGGCGACGCCGACCCGGCGCTGAACCGGAGATCGCGCAGCGGCCCGGGTGCCGCACCCGCGGGCGCATCATGCGACCCAGGCAGCGGGCGACGGTCCGCGACAGGGAGACGACGATGGATGCCAGGAAACTCACCACGACCACCGCACTCGCGGCGCTGCTGGCGCTGGCCGGCTGCGCGTCCGATGCGGGGCTGCGCGACAGCGAGAAGCTGGCGCTCTACGCCAACCATGCGGGCGAGCCGGTGACGAGCTTCCGCTACTTCGGCAGTCTCAACGGCTGGACCCCGCTGGGCGACAGCGCGCTGGCGGTCTGGACCAGGCCCTCCGAAGCCTGGCTGCTGGAGCTGCAGGGTCGCTGCCAGGACCTGGCGTTCGCCCCGGCGATCGGCCTGACCAACCAGATGGGCCGGGTCCATGCGCGCTTCGACAAGGTGATCGTCCGTGGCGGGGGCGCGATGGGCATGCCCTGCCACATCGGCCAGATCCGGCCGCTCGACGTCAAGGCGATACGCGCCACGGAGAAGGAGCTGCGCGAGGCGAGCGTGGAGGAGCGCGAAGCGGAGGACGGCGCGCGCTGAGCGTTCGTGAGCGTTCGCTCGGCATGCATCGAGTCGCGCAGCGGCCGCCGGTTGTGCGAGGGCTGTGCGCGGGCACGCGCAGGTCGGGTTCACCGGGCCTCCCTTGTAGGAGCGCCTTCAGGCGCGATGCTTTTCGCTGCACGCGTGGCGACGGCCCGAAGATCGAAAAAAGCATCGCGCCTGAAGGCGCTCCTACGGGGGTGAGGTTCCGGCGGTGGTCGCGTCAGGATTCGCCAGCGTCGCGCGGCACGTAGCCCGCCGGCCGGTCCGCGCCGCCGCCGAACAGGAACTTCTGCATCTCCTCCTCGAGGAAGGCGCGGTGCTTGGGGTCCAGCGGCGAGAGGCGGTTCTCGTTGATCAGCATGGTCTGGTGCGCCAGCCACGCCGCCCAGCCGGCCTTGCCGATGTGCGCGAACACGCGCTTGCCCAGCTCGCCGGGCCAGGGCACGAAGTCGAGGCCTTCGGTGTCGCGCTGTTCGTAGTCGCAGAAGACGGTGCGGGCCATGGCATGCGTTCCGGGGGAGGCGGGCCCCCATTGTAGGAGCGCCTTCGGGCGCGATGTTTTTCCTGCATGCGCGGCGACGGCCTGAAAAGCATCGCGCCTGAAGGCGCTGCTACGGGAGGCGGCGTTCCAGCAGGCTGCGGATGGGGGCGGGGATGCCGAGCGAAAGCAGTTCGTCGCGCGCGACCCAGCGCAGGTCGTCGTCGTCGCGTACGCGGGCGGCCAGGACGGCCTCGCGCCATTCCAGCGGCTGGAGGGTCAGGCGGTAGTGGGTGAAGCCATGGGCGATCGGGTCGAGCGCTTCGCCAGTGTCGTAGCCCTCGCCGACGTGGCCACCGAACCAGGCGCGGGCCTGGTCGTGATCGGGATGCTCGGGCAGCGACCACAGCGCGGCCCAGATCCCGGTCGGCGGGCGCCGCTGCAACAGCACGCGGCCTTGCGCATCGTGCAGCAGCAGCGCGAGCGCATGGCGTTCGGGCAGCGGCTTGCCGGGCTTGGGCGTGGGCAGCTCCTCGACCCGGCCGTCGCGCAGCGCCTCGCAGTCGTGCTGCAGCGGGCACAGCATGCAGGCCGGATCGTGGCGGGTGCACAGCGTCGCGCCGAAATCCATCTGCGCCTGGGTGTAGTCGGCCATGCGGCCCGCGGGCACGCCGTACACGTGCGCTTCGGCGATCGTCCACAGGTGTTTCTCGATCGCGGGCATGCCGGGCCAGCCCTCGACGCCGTGGACGCGGCACAGCACGCGCTTGACGTTGCCGTCGAGGATCGGCACGCGCTCGCCAAAGGCCTGCGACAGGATCGCGCCGGCGGTGCTGCGGCCGATGCCGGGCAGCGCGAGCAGCGCATCGAAATCCCCTGGCAGTCCACCGGCGTGCCGCTGCACGCATAGCTTTGCGGCGGCGTGCAGGTTGCGCGCGCGGGCGTAGTAGCCCAGGCCCGACCACAGCGCGAGCACGTCGTCGAGCGGGGCGGCCGCGAGCGCGGGCACGTCGGGCAGGGCTGCGACGAAGCGCTCGAAGTAGGGCACCACCACCCGCACCTGGGTCTGCTGCAGCATGATCTCCGAGAGCCACACGCGGTAGGGCGTGCGCGGGTGCTGCCAGGGCAGGTCGTGGCGGCCGGAGACGTCGAACCACTGCAGCAGGTGCGTCGCGAACGGGTCGCCACCAGGCGTCCTGTTCATGGCGCGGGCGCCGGCGCCGCGGCGGGTCCATCCTCGAACTCGACCACCACGCCTTCGAGCTGCGCACCGGAGATCTCGATGCGCGCGGCCTCGAGCCGCCCGTCGAGCGGAGGCAGCAGGGAGTCGGGCTGCGCCGACGTGGCCCAGGCCACCAGCGCGGGCACGTCGAGGCGGCCGTCGAAGCGCACGTCGTCGCGCTGGGCGCGCAGTGCGAGCGGAGCGGACAGGTCCGGCGCACCGAGGTAGGCAAGCGAGAGTGTCAATGGTTCGCGCGAGCCGCCCAGCGGCGGCGGCAGCGCGGGCCACGCTTCGGGCCAGCGGGCGATGCGGCCATCGAGATCCAGCAGCAGGCGCCGGCCGAAACCAAGGCGGCCGCGAGCGTCGAACGCGGGTACCAGGCCGCCACCGCGCAGCGCCGCGCCGGCCGGGACCAGCGTCCAGTTGCCGTCGTGCGCACGCAGCGGCCCGTGCAGGCCGAGCGAGAACGGCACCGAGGTCTCGCCGGACAGATAACGCCCGCTGGCGCCGAACCTGGCGGGAAGCAGACGGATGCCATCGTTCCAGTGCAGCGCGCCCGACAGCGTGATCCACGCGGGCAACTGCCAGTCGCCTTGCGCAGGCACGACCGCGCCGGCGATGGCGAAGCCGCGACCGCTGGCCGGACGCATCAGTGTGGCGGCCAGATCGAACGGTGCCCGCGTCGACGCATCGAGGTAGCGCCCGGCGCCTTGTGCGCGCAGTGGCTGTTCGGGATGCAGGCGCGGCACCGAGAGGTCGAGCGCTTCGATCCGCCACGTGCCGCCGACGATGCGGCCTTCGCGCACGCGCAGCCCGTCCGACAGCGTCGGCAGGCGACCCTCGCCCGGCGGGCGCGTGGCCAGCCAGTGCTGCAGCGCGGCCACGTCCACGACCGGTTCGTCGAGTTCGATGCGCACGAGATCAAGGGTGTCGCCGAGGCTGCGGATCGTGCTCCAGGGCAGCGCCACCACGAGCCGTCGCGCCTGCAGCAGCGGCCGCTCCGCACCCGGCTCGCGCGCGATCACGTTGCGCACCACGAAGCTGGGCTGCGCGCCGAAGCGCGAGGCCGGGTCGCCCTCGGCGCTGATCTCGAGGTTCATCGATGCGCCGATGCGCGCCAGCACCATCGGCATCACGCGCTCGGGCGGCAATGCCAGCCACACCGCCAGCCACAGCACGACCAGCAGTGCCAGCGGAGCCGCACACAACCACAGCAGCATGCGCGGCCAGCGCCGGCGCGCCCGCGGCGTCCCGGCCGGGCGTGCGGCTGCGTTCACCCGCCGAGCGATTCGGGCAGCAGGGCGTCGACGAAGGCCTGCGCGTCGAACACGCGCAGGTCCTCCGGGCGCTCGCCGATGCCGGCGAAGCGGATCGGGATGCCGAACTCGCGCGCCAGCGCGAACACCACGCCGCCCTTGGCCGTGCCGTCGAGCTTGGTGACCACCAGGCCGGTGACGCCGACCGCGGCATGGAACTGCCGCAGCTGCGACAGCGCGTTCTGGCCGGTGGTGCCGTCGATGACCATCAGCACCTCGTGCGGCGCGGTGGGATCGAGCTTGCCGAGTACGCGCCGGATCTTGCCCAGTTCCGCCATCAGCCCCTGCTGGGTGTGCAGGCGGCCGGCGGTATCGGCGATCAGCACCTGGGTGCCGCGCGCCTTCGCCGCCTGCAATGCATCGAACGCGACCGAGGCCGGGTCGGCATCCTGGCCCTGCGCGATCACCGCCACGTCGTTGCGTTCGCCCCAGGCCTGCAACTGCGCCACCGCGGCTGCGCGGAAGGTGTCGCCGGCGGCGAGCATCAGCGCATGGCCCTCGTCCTTGAAACGACGCGCGAGCTTGCCGATGGTGGTGGTCTTGCCGACGCCGTTGACGCCGACGGTGAGGATCACGAACGGCTTTTTGGCTGCATCGATGCGCAAGGGCTGCGCGACGGGCTGCAGCAGCGCGATCAGGTCCGTGCGCAACGCGGCGAGCAGGGCGCTGGCGTCGGCGAACTCGCGCGCCTTCATCCGCTTGCGCAGGCCTTCAACCAGTTGCGTGGTCGCGGCGACGCCCACGTCGGCGGTCAGCAGCGCGGTCTCGATCTCGTCGAGCAGGTCGTCGTCGAGCTTGGGATTGCGCGAGAACAGGCCGCCGAAGCTGCGCGCGAAGCCGCTGCCGCGCAGGCGTTCGCGCCAGCCGGTCCTGCCGGCAGGCGCCGCGGGGAGGGTGGCGCCGGACTCCGCCGCGGCGGGCGCCGGTGGGCGCTCCGGCTGCGCGGGCGGTGGAGAATCCGCGGCCACGGCATCGGCTCCGGCTGCGGGCGTCGACGCGTCATGGTCGGCGGTGCCGGGCCCGGCAGGCGCGGTCGGGAACGCCGCGGCGAGTTCCTCTGGCCCGTAGCGGGGCCGGGGCCGGGCCGTCTGGTCGTCCGCGTCCCGGCCGGTGTCGGTAGCGGGTGTCTTGCGGCCAAACAGTCGGATCATCGGGCAGGAATCGGATCGGCCGGGCGCAGGGAGTAGCCGGCGGCCGCACATGCTACCACCCGGTCCCGATCCTCCTTGTCGCCGACCGCGCGTGCGCCGGAGCCGGGCGCGGTCAGCGCACCATCGCGCGGTAGTCGCGCGGCGGCATGCCGACCGTGGACTTGAACTGGCGCGCGAACGCGCTCTGGTCGGAGAAGCCGCAGCTGTGGGCGATCTCGGCGATGCTCACGTCCGTGTGCAGCAGGCGCATCGCGGCTTCGATCCGCAGCTTGGTCAGCAACTGCTGCGGCGTGAGCTGGAACACGCGCTTGAACAGGCGCTCGAGCTGGGCGACGGAGACGCCGGCGGTCCGTGCCAGCGCCTGCACCCGCAGCGGCTCGCCGCGGTGCACCTGCATGTGGTCGAGCGTGCGCTGCAGGCGCGCGAACGCGCTGTGCTGGCTGTCCGGCTGTCCCAGGTCCCGGGACACGCCGGTCAGGCCGACGATGTCGCCGTCGATGACGATCGGTTGCTTGAACGTCAGGCACCAGCCGTGGGCCCGGTTCGCGTACAGATGCAGTTCGAGCTGGTTCTCGATGACCTCGCCGGCGAGCACCCGCTGGTCCTGCATCATGTAGGTGCCGGAAAGGCGCGCAGGGAACAGTTCCACCACGGTCTTGCCGATGATGTCGCCGCGCCGTTTCAGGCCGAGTCGTTGCACCAGCGTCTGGTTGACGTGCGTGTACCGGCCGCGGTGGTCCTTGATGAAGAACACGACGTCGGGCAGCGCGTCGAAGATGTTCTGCAGGTCGTCCGGTGGCAATACGACGTCGATGGCGGCGGTTCCCGGTTGTGCTGCATTGCGTCAAGTGTCGTGGGCCTCGCTGGCCCGTTGCGTCCCGTGCTGAAGGGCTCCAGAGCCTTCCTGTCGAGTTCCATTATGCATATTTCCGCACTGGAAGAGTCGAGCTCGTCCTAGCGCCGCGCTCGCCGCGGAGCGGAAGATGGCCGCCATGCAGAAACTCCTCGCCATCGACTCGCACACGGCCGGCGAACCCACGCGAGTGGTGTTGTCCGGCTTCCCCGACCTCGGGCGCGGCAGCCTTGCCGATCGCTGCGCGCTGTTCCGCGAGCGCTTCGACCATTGGCGCAGCGCCGTCGCCTGCGAGCCGCGCGGCTCGGACACCGTGGTCGGTGCGCTGCTGCAGGAACCGGTCGACCCGCGCTGCTGCACGGGGGTGATCTTCTTCAACAACGTCGGCTACCTCGGCATGTGCGGCCACGGCACGATCGGCCTGATCCGGACCCTGGCGCATCTCGGGCGCATCGGCCCGGGCGAGCACCTGATCGAGACGCCGGTGGGCGTGGTCGGCGTCGTCCTGCACGACGACGGCCGGGTGTCGATCGACAACGTCGAAAGCTATCGCGCGCGCGCCGGCGTGGCCGTGGACGTGCCGGGCCATGGCAGCGTGGTCGGCGACGTGGCCTGGGGCGGCAACTGGTTCTTCATCACCGGGCAGTCGCCGGTGCCGCTGGACCTGGCGCACGAGCCCGAGCTGACCGCCTACACGCTGGCGGTGCAGCGGGCGATCGATGCCGCCGGGATCCGCGGCGGGGACAGCGGCGTGATCGACCACGTCGAAGTCAGCGGCCGGGCGCCGGACGGCTCCGGTGCGCGCAACTTCGTGATGTGTCCGGGAGGCGCCTACGACCGCTCGCCCTGCGGCACCGGCACCAGCGCCAAGCTGGCCTGCCTGGCCGCCGACCGGGCGCTGGCCGAGGGCGAGGTGTGGGTGCAGCAGGGCATCCTCGGCAGCGCGTTCGAGTGCAGCTATCGCAAGGGCACCCGGGGGGTGCTGCCGCGCATCACCGGACAGGCCTGGATCACGGCCAGCACCGAGATTCTGATCGACGCCGACGACCCGTTCGCCTGGGGTATCGGCGCGAAGCGCCCCTGACGTGGCCGCGTACGACCTGATCGTCGTCGGCGCCGGCATCGTCGGCGCGCATTGCGCGAGCCTGGCCGTGGCCAGGGGGCGCAAGGTGGCGATCGTGGAATCCGGGCTGGTCGGTGGCGGCGCCACCGCCGCGTCGATGGGTCACCTCGTCGCCATGGACGACGATCCGGCGGAGCTGGCCCTGAGCCACTATTCGCTCGGGCTGTGGGAACGATACGCCGAGCTCGCCGAGGCCGAGTTCAGCCGCTGCGGCACGCTGTGGGTGGCGGCGGACGAGGCGGAGATGCAGGCATTGCCGGCGAAGATTGCGCGCCTGGCGGCTGCCGGCGTGCATGCCGAGGCCGTCGACGCCGCGCGACTGCGACAGCTGGAACCTGCGCTGGCGGGCGATCTCGCCGGTGGCATGCTGGTCGCGCGCGAGTCGGTGGTGTACCCGCCGCGCATCGCCCACTGGCTGGTGGACCGCAGCGTCGCGGCCGGCGCCAGCCTGTACGCGGGCCGCCGCGTGCTGCGCCTGCGCGACGAGGCGGCCGAACTGGACGATGGCGAGATCCTGCACGGACCGGTGCTGGTCGCGGCCGGCGGCGCCAGTGGCGAACTGCTGCCGGAGCTCCCCATGCACGTGCGTCGTGGCCACCTGGTGATCACGGACCGCCACCCGGGCATCGTGCGTCACCAGTTGCTGGAGCTCGGCTACGCCGACAGCGCGCATGGCGACGACGACGTCAGCGTGGCGTTCAACGTGCAACCGCGGCCGACCGGGCAACTGCTGATCGGATCCTCGCGAGAGCGGGACCGGACCGGGCGCGAGGTCGATCTCCCGGTGCTGCGCAGGATGCTCGGGCGCGCGCTGCGCTACCTGCCGGCGCTGCGCGGACTGCAGGCGATTCGCGTGTGGACCGGCCTGCGCCCGTGTACGCGCGACGGGCGCCCATACATCGGCGCGGTCTCCGGGCGCCGGGGAACATGGGTGGCGGCCGGGCACGAGGGTCTGGGCGTCACCACCTCGACCGGCACCGCGCATCTGCTGCTGGACCTGATCGATGGACGCCCGACGGCCATCGATCCCGCGCCGTTCGATCCCGCGAGAGTGCTGGCGTGAGCGCGTCCACGGTCCGCATCACGATCGACGGGCGCAAGCTCGCGGTCATGTCCGGCACCAGCGTGGCCGCCGCGATCGCGCAGGCGGGCGCGCCCGGGCGCCTGTCGTGCAGCGGCCAGCGGCGCGCGCCCGTGTGCGGAATGGGCGTGTGCTTCGAATGCCGGGCGAATGTCGACGGCTGCCCGCAGCAGCGCACCTGCCAGTTGCCGGCGGCCGAGGGCATGGTGGTGCTGACCGATGACTGAGCGCCGCCTGCAGTGCGATGTCGCGATCGTCGGCGCCGGCCCGGCCGGGCTGGCGGCCGCGCAGGCCGCCGCCTCGCACGGCGCGACGGTGCTGGTGGTGGATCCGCAGCCGCAGCCCGGCGGACAGGTCTGGCGCCAGGACGTGGTCCACGGCGCGCCGCTGCCGGCGCAGCGTCTGCGGTCCGCGCTGCATGCGTTTCCCCGTGTGTCGCTGTGCATGCACGCCGAGGTGGTCGCCAATGCCGGCCGCCGGTTGCTGGTGCGCTCCGGCGACAACGCGATCAAGATCGATTACCAGGCGCTGGTGCTGGCCACCGGCGCGCGCGAACTGCTGTTGCCGTTCCCCGGCTGGACCCTGCCCGGCGTCACCGGCGCGGGCGGTGCGCAGGCTCTGGCCAAGCAGGGCTGGCCGGTGCGCGGCAGCCGCGTGGTCGTGGCCGGCAGCGGACCGCTGCTGCTGGCCTCGGCGCGGACGCTGCAGGACCACGGCGCGAAGGTCCTGGGCATCCACGAGCAGGCGGCCCGCAGCGAGGTGACCGCGTTCGCGGCCGGACTCTGGCGCTGGCCGGGCAAGGCGGTGCAGGCGGCGCAGTTGCGGTTCGCCCTGCGCGAGGTGCCGTACCGCACCGGCAGCCATGTGCTGCGCGCGCTCGGCGAAGGCCGGCTGCAGGCCGTGGAACTGCAGGTCGGTGGCCGCCGGGTGACGCTCGATTGCGACCAGCTGGCCTGCGCGTTCGGCCTGGTGCCGAATGTCGAGTTGGCGCAGATGCTCGGTTGCGAGCTGCAGGCCACGGCCACGCATCCACATGTGGTCGTCGACGAGCGCCAGGGCACGAGCGTGGACGGTGTCTATGCGGCCGGCGAGGCCTGCGGTATCGGCGGACTGGACTGCGCGCTGGCGGAGGGCGGGATCGCCGGCCATGCCGCAGCCGGCCACCCCGGGCACGCGCGCGCGTTGCTGCCCCGGCGCCGGCACGCGCGCCGGTTCGCCGCCAGCCTCGCGCGCCGGTTCGCCCTGCGCGATGCGGTGCGCACGACGGCCGAAGCCGACACCACGATCTGCCGGTGCGAGGACGTCAGCTTCGCAGCGCTTGCGCCGATGCGCGACGCGCGCGAGGCCAGGCTGTTGACCCGGTGCGGCATGGGCCCTTGCCAGGGCCGGATCTGCGGTGCCGCGCTTTCCGAACTCGGGCGATTCCCCTGGAGTGGAGTCCGCCTGCCCGTTTTTCCCATTCCGCTGGGGGTGCTCGCGACGTATGACGCCGGTGCCGCCACGGATCCGTTCCCAGGAGTCTGAAATGAGCAAGAGCATGTGGCAGGGCGTCATCCCCGCGATCACCACCCCCTTCGCCGAAGATGGCCAGGTCGATCACGCGTTCCTGGCCAGGCACGCCCTGTGGCAGATCGACGCCGGCTGCATCGGCGTGGTGCCGCTGGGCTCGCTGGGGGAGAGCGCGACGTTGTCGTTCGACGAGAAGGTCGCGATCGTCCGCACCCTGGTGACGGCGCTCGGCCAGCGCGCGCCGGTCATCCCCGGCATCGGCTCGCTTTCGACCGACGAGGCGGTGCGCCTGGCCAGGGCCTGCGAAGCCGAAGGCGCGCGCGGGCTGATGGTCCTGCCGGCCTATGCGTATTCGACCGACTGGAAGGAAACCAGGGCCCACTTCCGCGCGATCGCCAACGCCACCGCGTTGCCGATCCTGGTCTACAACAACCCGATCGCCTACCGGACCGACTTCTCCGCCGCGCAGGTCGCCGAGCTGGCCGACGAGTTTCCGCAGGTCGAGGCGGTCAAGGAATCCTCCGGCGACATCCGCCGCCTGGCCGGGATCCAGGAACTGATCGGCGATCGCCTGGTGCTGATGACCGGCATCGACGACGCCATCGTCGAAGGCATCGCGATGGGCGCGACGGGCTGGATCGCGGGTCAGGTCAACGCCTATCCGCACGAGTCGGTGGCCCTGTTCGACCGTGCCCGCGAAGGCGGCTATGCCGCGGCCAGGGAGCTCTACGACTGGTTCCTGCCGCTGCTGCGCCTGGACACCGTGCCGAAGTTCGTGCAGCTGATCAAGCTCACGCAGCAGTCGGTGGGCTGGGGCAACGAACGCGTGCGCGCGCCGCGTCTGCCGCTGGACGGCGCCGAGCGCGAGGCGGCGCTGCAGATCATCGCGCACGCGGTCGACACGCGCCCGAAGCTGTGAGCATGGCCCGACTGCAACCGGTACTGGTGGCGGGCGCCTGGCGCGAGGCGGTCGAGCCGGCGGGTTCGCTGCAGGCCCGCAGCCCTGTCACCGGCGAGGCGATCGGCGAGCCGTATCCGGTCAGTTCCCGCCGCGAGGTCGAAGAAGCGGTGGCCGCAGCCTGTGCGGTGGCGCAGCGGTTCGCGACCGCCGAACCCGGGCGCATCGCCGGCTTCCTCGAAGCCTATGCGTCCGGCATCGAGCGCCGCGCCGCGGACCTGGTGGCGCTGGCGCACCTGGAAACCGCGTTGCCGGTGTCGCCGCGGCTGCGCGATGTCGAACTGCCGCGAACCACGGGACAGCTGCGCCAGGCCGCGCGCGCGGTGCGCGAGTGGAGCTGGGCGCATCCGGTGATCGACACCGCCGCGGGCCTGCGATCGGCCTACGGGCCGCTGGGCAAGCCGGTGGTGGTGTTCGGTCCGAACAACTTCCCGTTCGCCTTCAACGCCATCGCCGGCAGCGACTTCGCGTCCGCGATCGCCGCGCGCAATCCGGTCATCGCCAAGGTGCATCCGCTGCACCCGGGCACCAGCCGGTTGCTGGGCACGATCGCGCACGAGGCGCTGCTGGCCGCAGGACTGCCGGGCGCGGCCATCCAGTTGCTGTACCACGTCGAACCCGACAGCGCCGCGCTGCTGGTCGGCCAGGCCGCGATCGGCGGCGTCGGCTTCACCGGCGGGCGCGCCGGCGGTCTGGTGCTGAAGGCGCTGGCCGATGCGGCCGGTGTGCCGTTCTACGCCGAGATGTCGAGCATCAACCCGGTGTTCCTGCTCGAGGGCGCGCTCGCCGAGCGCGGTGCGGCGCTGGCCCAGGAGTTCTTCGCCTCGTGCACCATGGGCAGCGGCCAGTTCTGCACCAGTCCCGGGGTGCTGGTGGTGCCGCGTTCGGCCGCGGGCGAGCGCTTCGTCGCCGAAGCCGCGGCCAGGTTCGATGCCGCGCCCGTCCAGGTCCTCTTCTCCGCGGACGGCAAGCGCCACCTCGAGGCTGCGGTCGAGACGCTGCGGGCGGAGGGAGCGGAATTGCGCGCGGGCGCCGCCGATCTGGACCGGCCCGGGTACTGGGTGCAGCCGAAGCTGCTGGAAGTCGACGCCGAGCGTTTCCTCGAGGCGCCACGGGCGCTGCAGGCGGAAGCCTTCGGTCCGGTCGGCCTGATCGTGCGGGTGGCCGATACCGCGCAGGCGCTGGCGGTGGCGGAGGCCTTCGAAGGCAACCTGACCGCGACGCTGTACCGCGCCGCCGACGGTGGCGACGACGCCGCCGCCGCGGCGCTGATGCCGCGGTTGCGGGTCCGGGTCGGGCGCCTGATCGTCGACAGGATGCCGACCGGCGTGGCGGTCAGCCCCGCGCAGAACCATGGCGGACCGTATCCGTCGACCTCGCATCCGGGCTTCACTTCGGTCGGCATGCCCGGCGCGATCCGCCGCTTCGCCGGCCTGCACAGCTACGACAACGTGCCCGACGCGCTGCTGCCGCCGGTGCTGCGCGATGCCAATCCCGGCGACGTGTGGCGGCTGGTCGACGGCCGCTGGACCACGGCCGACGTCGGCGGCGGCGGATGAGCGGGCAGATCGGCCACCTGCGTCCGGAACAGGCGCGGCTGCAGTGCGTGGAGCGGCCCGCGCGCGCCCCGGCGATCGCGGGCGACGAATACCTGCAGCGCATCGAACGCGCACGCGTACTGATGCGCGCGCACGGCATGGATGCGCTGCTGGTGACCGCTGGCCCGTCGCTGCGCTATTTCGCCGGGGTGCCGTGGGGCGCGAGCGAGCGACTGGTGGCGCTGCTGGTCACAGCCTCGGGCATGCCGATGATGGTGTGCCCGGCGTTCGAGGAGGGCTCGCTCGATGCGGTGCTGGCGATCCCGGTCGACAAGCGGCTGTGGGAAGAGCACGAGGATCCGTACGCGCTGGTGGCGCAGGCGATGGCGGAGCGGGGTGCGCGGATCCTGGCGCTGGACCCGCAAGCCGCCTTCGCGGTCCATTGCGGGCTGCGCGCGCACCTGGACGCGGTTGCGATCGGCGACGCCGGCCCGATCGTCGACGGTTGCCGCATGCGCAAGTCGCCGTCCGAGCTGGCACTGATGCAGCAGGCCTGCGACATGACGCTGCAGGTGCAACGGCTGGCGGCGGGCATCGCCCGCGAGGGCATGGGCAGCGACGAGCTGGTGCGCTTCATCGACGAGGCCCATCGCGCGCTGGGCGCCGACGACGGCTCCACCTTCTGCATCGTGCAGTTCGGCGAGGCGACCGCCTATCCGCACGGGATCCCGGGCGCGCAGCGCCTGCGCGAGGGCGACCTGGTGCTGATCGACACCGGATGCACCGTGCAGGGCTACCACTCGGACATCACCCGGACCTGGATCTACGGACGGCCGGACGAGCGGCAGCGCCGCATCTGGGAGATCGAACAGGCGGCGCAGCGCGCCGCGTTCGAGGCGATCCGCCCCGGCGTCGCCTGCGAGGACGTGGACGCGGCCGCGCGCCGGACCCTGGAGGCGGCCGGGCTCGGGCCGGACTACCGCCTGCCCGGGCTGCCACACCGCACCGGCCACGGTTGCGGCCTGGCCATCCACGAGGCGCCGTACCTGGTGCGCGGCAACCGCCAGCCGCTGCAGCCGGGCATGTGCGCGAGCAACGAACCGATGATCGTGGTGCCCGGTCGCTTCGGCGTGCGGCTCGAGGACCACTTCCATGTCACCGAGGGCGGCGCGCAGTGGTTCACGCCGCCTTCGCCGGCGATCGACCGGCCGTTCGTATGAGGCCGACCCGCCGCCGTCCAGTTCCCCGCCAGTTCCTTCCACGCAGGTGATCCATGGCCCCGCCCGGCAAGTTCAAGAAAAGCCTCACCCTGACCGACCTGACCTTCATCGGCCTCGGCTCGATCTTCGGCTCCGGGTGGCTGTTCGCAGCCAGCCACGTCGCCGGGATGGCCGGCCCGGCGGGAATCCTGTCGTGGATCTTCGGCGGCTTCGCGGTCTTCCTGCTGGGCCTGGTCTACTGCGAGCTCGGCGCCGCGCTGCCGCGCGCAGGCGGGGTGGTGCGCTACCCCGAGTACTCGCACGGGCCGCTGCTGGGATCGCTCATGGGATTCATCACCCTGATCGCCTTCTCCAGCCTGATCGCGATCGAGGCGGTCGCCAGCCGCCAGTATGCGGCGGCATGGTTCCCCTGGCTGACGGTGGAAGGCTCCAGCGATCCCACCCCGATCGGCTGGATCGTGCAGTTCGGGCTGCTGGTGCTGTACTTCGCGCTGAACTACTTCAGCGTGAAGAGCTTCGCGATCTCCAACAACATCGTCAGCGTGTTCAAGTTCATGGTGCCGGTGCTGGTGATCGTGCTGCTGCTGGCGCACTTCAACGGCGAGAACATGCAGGTGCACGGCTTCGCGCCGTACGGCATGGCCGGCGTGCAGGCGGCGATCTCCACCGGCGGCATCATCTTCGCCTACCTCGGCCTGACCCCGATCGTGTCGGTCGCCAGCGAGGTGCGCGACCCGCAGCGCACCATCCCGATCGCGCTGATCCTGTCGATCCTGCTGTCGACCGTCATCTACGTGCTGCTGCAGCTGTCGTTCCTCGGCGGAATCCCCACCGGGCAGTTGGCCGACGGCTGGAGCGGCATCGCCGACCTGTACTCGCTGCCCTATCGCGACATCGCCCTGGCGCTCGGCCTGGGCTGGCTGGCGTGGCTGGTGATCGCCGACGCGGTGGTCTCGCCCAGCGGCACCGGCAACATCTACATGAACGCGACGCCGCGCGTGATCTACGGCTGGGCGCGCAGCGGTGGTTTCTTCCCGGCGCTGACCCGGGTGGACGCCAAGTCCGGCATTCCCCGGGCGGCGCTGTGGCTGAGCTTCGCGCTGTCGGTATTCTGGACGCTGCCGTTCCCGTCCTGGGAAAAGCTGATCGGCGTGGTGTCCGCGGCACTGGTGCTCAGCTACGCGGTGGCGCCGGTGACGGTGGCGTCGCTGCGGCGAAGCGCGCCGGACCTGGCGCGCCCGTTCCGGGTGCGCGTGCTGTCGGTGCTCGGGCCGGTGTCGTTCGTGGTCGCGGCGTTGATCGTGTACTGGTCGCGCTGGCAGGTGCTGTCGTGGCTGCTGGGCCTGCAGGTCGCGATGTTCCTGGCCTACGTGCTGTACAAGCTGCCGTCGGCGGCCGGGCGTGCGCGGCTGCGTCGCCAGGTGCAGTGTTCGCTGTGGCTGATCGTGTTCTACCTGCTGGTCATGGTGGTGTCCTACCTGGGCACCTTCGGCGGAATCGGTGCGATCGCCCATCCGTGGGACACGCTGGTCGTGGCGGTGATCTCGTACGGCATCTACGAATGGGCGGTTCGCTCGGGCCTGCGGGCGGAAGAGCTGGCGCTGGAAGAGGACGATGGCGCGTGAGCGCCGATCCGCGGCCCGGCTGCCGGGACATGCCTGCCGCGGGCGCGGGCTGGCGGAGCTGCGCATGAGCAGGCGCATGGCGATGATCGCCGCCGCCGCGCTGCTGGCGTGGGTCGGTGTCGCGCACGCCGCCCCGACCGCCGCCGACTACGAACGTTCGCTGGGTCTGCGCGAGCGCTGGATCGGGCTGACGCGCAACGTGGTGTGGCCGGCGCAGTGGCTGCCGGACCACCGATTCCATTACCGCAAGACGGTCGAAGGCGGTTTCCGGTTCGTGGTCTACGACGCGGCCACGGGCAGTAGGGCCGACGCCTTCGATCATGCGCGCCTGGCCGAGGCGCTGCGCGCCGTGACCGGCATCGCGCACGATCCGCTGCGCCTGCCGTTCGAGCAGATCGCGTTCGACGGCGACGGCGCGGTCACGATGCATCCCGAGGGTGCCGGCGGGCGCGTGCGCTGCGACCTGGAGGCCTATGCGTGCGCGCCGGAACAGGCGCAGGCGCGCAGGCCCCGCGCATTCGGTGTCGTGCGCGACCTGTCCGTCCCGGCCGACAACACGCCCAGGCGATCCCCCGACGGCCGCTGGGAAGCGTTCGCCGATGGCGATCGCATCGTCCTGCGGCGCACGCTGGACGGCAGCCTGCGCAGGCTGGCCGACGCGGGCTCGGCGGAAGCGTTCGACGATCCGGAGAGCATCCAGTGGTCGCCCGACTCCAGGTATCTGGCCTTCTACCGGGTCGTGCCCGGCACCGCGCGCCGCGTCACCCGGGTGGAAACCGCGCCGCCCGGCGGCGGCCAGCCGCAGGTCCGCACCCAGCTCTATCCCAAGCCCGGCGACGCCGTGGATGTCGAGCGCCCGGTGCTGGTCGAGGTCGACAGCGGCCGGGCGACGCTCGTGGACGACGCGCTGTTCGGCAAGCCGTACCGGCTTTCGCCGATCCGCTGGCGGGCCGACGGGCGCGCGTTCGCGTTCGACTACGTGCGCCGCGGCCACCAGCACGTGGCCCTGATCGAGGTGGCGGCGGACAGCGGCGTCGCGCGCGCGATCGCCCGCGAGGACAGCCGCAGCTTCGTCGACATTTCCCGCCCGTATCGCCACGAGTTCGACGACGGCCGTGCCGTGCTGTGGATCTCCGAGCGCGACGGCTGGCGGCATCTGTATCTGCACGACGTGGTCGCGGGCGGGCCGCCGCGGCAGCTGACCCGTGGCGAGTGGGTGGTGCGCGAGGTGCTCGCGGTCGACGAGGCGCGGCGCGTGGTCTGGTTCGCCGCCAGTGGCATGGACCCCGGCAGGGATCCCTATCGTCGGCACCTGTTCCGCGTCGGCCTCGACGGCGGCGAGCCGGTCCGCCTGACCCATGTCGACGCCGACCACGACGTCGCGGTGTCGCCCGACGGCCGCTGGTACGTGGACGTGTACTCGCGCGTGGACGTGCCGCCGGTGATGGAACTGCGCCGCGCCGACGGCACCCTGGTGGCGGAGGTCGAGCGCGGCGACATCGACGCGCTGCTCGCGGCCGGCTGGCGCCCGCCCGAGCCGTTCGTGGCCAAGGGCCGGGATGGCGCCACCGACATCTGGGGGCTGGTGGTGCGCCCGCGCGACCATGATCCGGGCAAGCGCTATCCGGTGATCGAGAACATCTACGCGGGCCCGCACGACTCCTTCGTGCCCGGGACGTTCTGGCCGTTCGGCTACCACAGCGGCGGCGACAAGGCGATCGGCATGCAGGCGCTGGCCGACCTGGGCTTCATCGTCGTGCAGATCGACGGCATGGGCACGGCGAACCGCTCCAAGGCGTTCCACGACGTGGCCTGGAAGAACCTGGGCGACTCGGGCTTTCCCGACCGCATCGCCTGGCACCGCGCGCTGGCCGCGCGGGACCCGTCGTACGACATCACGCGCGTGGGCATCTACGGCGCGTCGGCGGGCGGACAGAGCACGCTCGGCGGACTGCTGTTTCATCCGGAGTTCTATCGGGTCGGCGTCGCCTGGAACGGCTGCTACGACAACCGCATGGACAAGATCAGCTGGAACGAACAGTGGATGGGATGGCCGGTCGACGACAGCTACGCACGCGCGTCGGGCGTGGAGAACGCCCACCGGCTCCAGGGCGCGCTGCTGCTGATCGTCGGCGAACAGGACGAGAACGTCGATCCGGCCTCGACCATGCAGGTGGTCGCGGCGCTGGTCCGCGCAGGAAAGGACTTCGACCTGCTCGCCATTCCCGGCGGCGGCCATGCGGTCGGCCGCTCCACCGGCCCGATCGGGTACGTGCACCGCCGCCAGTTCGATTTCTTCGTCCGCCATCTGCTCGCCGCGCAAACACCGCGCTGGAACACGATGGTCGACGACCACCCATGATCCCCAACGAACCACGCAGGAGGTCCTGATGTCCGCCCTACGCCGTATCCGCCCCGCCTTGTCCGCCCTGGCAGTGACGCTCTCGCTCGCGATCGGGGCGCTCGCACCCGCGTATGCGCAGGATGCCGCCCCGCAGATCGCCGAGCCGGCCAACGCCTCGGAAGCGAAACTCAGGGCGCTGTACACCGACGAGTGGCAGTGGCGGCAGAAGGAGTTCGTGCGCGAGAAGGTCGACGGGCGCTGGCAGGAGGGCGACGGCCTGCCTTCGGTGACGCCGGAGGCCTGGGCGCGCCGCGCCGCCTACTGGAAGCGCGCGCTCGAGGACCTGGACGCGATTCCGGTCGCCGAGCTCTCGCGCGAGGAGCGGGTCAATGCGGCCGTGTTCCGCGCCGCGGTCGAGGCCCACCTCAATGGCGCCCAGTGGCGGACCTACGAAGCGCCGTTCAACAGCGACACGTTCTTCTGGGGCGGGCTGAATCCACGACAGCCGTACCAGACCGAGGCCGACTGGCGGCGCTTCATCGCCCGGCTGGCGGACGTGCCGCGCTACTTCGACGAGAACATCGCCAACATGGAGGCGGGCCTGGCGCGCGGCTGGAGCGTGCCGCGTTCCTCGGTGGAAGGTCGCGACAAGACCATCGAACCCTACACCCTGGACGGCGAGGGAAATCCGTTGCTGGCGACCTTCGATCGCATCCCGGCCACGATCCCGGAGCCGGTGCGCGCGCAACTGCGCGAGGAAGGCCGCAAGGTGGTGCGGGGGCAGGTGGTCCCGGCCTACGCCACGCTGCTGGCGTTCATGCGCGAGCAGTACCTGCCGCGTACGCGCACCACCACGGCCGCCGCCGACCTGCCGGACGGTCGCCGGTTCTACGGCTCGCAGATCCGCGAGTACGTCACCCGCGACATGACCGCGGAGCAGATCCACCAGATCGGGCTCGCCGAGGTCGCGCGGATCAGGGCCGAGATGCAGGCGGTGATGAAACAGGCGCAATTCGAAGGCAGCTTCGCGGAGTTCATCCATTTCCTGCGCACGGATCCGCAGTTCTACGCCAGGACGCCGAAGGAGCTGCTGGCGCACACGGCGTGGATCGCCAAGAAGGTCGACGGTCAGCTCAGGCACGTCGTCGGCACCCTGCCGCGCTACCGCTTCACGATCCTGCCGGTGCCCGACGACATCGCCCCGATCTATACCTCGGGCCGCGGCGGGCTCGACTCGTGCCTGTTCAACACCTACGACCTGCCCTCGCGCCCGCTGTACAACCTGCCCGCGCTGGTGGTGCATGAGTGCGCGCCCGGCCACAGCTTCCAGGCGGCGCTGGCGCTGGAAGCGCCTGCGCGCCCGGACTTCCGCCAGCAGACCTATTTCTCCGGCTACGGCGAGGGCTGGGGGCTGTACACCGAATGGCTCGGCACCCGGATGGGCATCTACGAAACGCCGTACGACGACTTCGGCCGGCTGACCTTCGAGATGTGGCGCGCGGCGCGGCTGGTGATCGACACCGGTCTGCACGAGTACGGCTGGAGCCGGCAGCAGGCGATCGACTATCTCGCCGACAACACCGCGCTCGCGCACCACGACATCGTCAACGAGATCGACCGCTACATCGCGTGGCCGGGGCAGGCGCTGTCCTACTATCTCGGCTACAAGACGATCCGCGACCTGCGCAGCGAGGCCGAGCGCGAACTGGGCGCCGACTTCGACCAGCGCCCGTTCCACGACACCATCCTCAACCTGGGGTCGGTGCCGCTGCCGATGCTGGAGTCGGAGGTTCGAGCCTTCATCCAGGAGGCGAAGGCTGCGAAGGCCGCAACCGCGGGCGCGGCCGGGCGATGATGCGCCCGCGCGCCATGTTCGTGCCGTTCGTGCTGGCGGCGACGCTCGCCGCCGCCACGCCCGTTGCCGGGGCCGAGGACTGGATGCGGCAGGATGCAGCCATCCGCGAGGTGATCGCGGGCATGCAGGACGCCTGGAATCGCGGCGACTTCGAGGGCTACATGGCGGGATTCCAGGATCCCGGCGTGGTGTTCGTGTCCCGCGGCCGGTTCCAGCGGGACTGGCAGGGCACGCTGGACCACTACATCGCCGACTACGGTGGCGCGGCGGCGCGCCGCGGCACGCTGTGCTTCTACGACATCCGCATCGAGCGGCTGGCCGACGACGCCGCGCAACTGGTCAGCCGGTTCCGTCTCGCGCGCGAGGCGGAACCGCAGTACGGCATCAATACCCGGCTGATGCGCCGGCACGGCGGCCGCTGGGTGATCGCGCTCAACCACGTGTCCGCGGTCGACACGCCCGATCCGGCCGACGCCCTGCTCGCGACGGCCTGTCCCTGAGCATCCAGCGCCCGCCATGGCGGCGGGCGCGGGGCCGAGGGTCATTCGCTGCGTGCGAGCAGCGTCTCCAGCTCCTGCTTCCACCACCGCGCCGAGGTATGCGTGCCGTGTCCGCGTGTTTCCGGCGATGCGGGAATCAGCACGTAGCGCGTCGTCTTCATCCGCGGCAGCAGTCGCTCGGGGATGCCCAGCTCCGGCGGGTTGATGAAGTCGTCCGCCGAGTTCACCCAGGTCAGCGGCGCGGTGATGCGTTCGAGCCCCGGCGACGGGTCGTAGTCGCGCGACGCATCGAGCTGGTACAGCCAGTCGTTGGCGTCGCGGCTGCCGATGTCGGCCGCGAAACGCTCCTCCCACCACGCATCGGCCCCGTCGCGGTCGGGATGCGCCGCATGCAGGTTGAGCGGCGCGATGCCCACCAGCACCGACAGCGTGGACGCGGTGCGCAGGCCCAGCAGTGGCTGGGACGCGTAGTCTCCGCCGTTCCAGGCCGGATCGCTGCGGATCGCATCCATCGCCGCGCGCCGCCAGACCCGGTTGCGGTCGCCGATCCGGGTCGGCTGGCAGGCGAGCGGCATCAGCGCCTTCGCGAATTCCGGCCAGGTCTGGCCCCACATGAAGATGTGCATGCAGCCCATCGAGGTGCCGAGGATCAGGTTCAACCGGTCGACGCCCAGCGCCTCGGTCAGGAGCCGATGCTGGATCGCGACCATGTCGTCGTAGTCGTAGCGCGGGAACCGGGCGCGCAGGCCGTCGCTCGGCTTCGAAGAGCCGCCGTGCCCGATGTTGTCCGGCAGGATGATGAAGTAGCGCGACGCATCCAGCGGCTGGCCTGGACCGAACAGTTCATCGGCGAAGCGCGGCTGCAGGAACTGCGCGCCGCTGCCCCCGGTGCCGTGCAGGATCATCACCGCGTTGTCGATGCGGCCGTCGCGGTCGCGCCGCGGCTCGCCGAGCGTGCGGTAGTGGATCCGCACCTGCGGCAGGTGCTCTCCGGAGGCGAAGTCGACATCGTGCAGGACGGCGTCCGCCGCGCGCGGCTCGACGGGTTGCGCGAAAGCGGGGACGCACAGCAGCCAGAGCAGGACTGCGATGGGCGAGGCGGGCGAGGGCATGGCGGGCTCCGTAATCTGGCAGGCGGCAGCATTTATGCGGATATCGTCGTCAGTACTGCCGAAGTCGCCACAAACCACGCCGATCCGGCCGAACCGTGGGCCCCGTAGGCTGCGGGATCAAACGAGGCTCGGTCACCAGCATAACGCTGGATGCCGTGGATGCGTAGCGTCGCTGCGCGTGCGTCGACGGCCGCCCGCCGTTTGCTGTGTCGCACAACGATCATGCGGATTTCCGCATGCAACCTCGGCATTCCGCACAAGACCCGCACGGACGCGGCCGACGAGACTGCCTGTCATGGAAGCGCCATGTGTCCGACCGCGCGGCGGCGGCAACGGAATGCCGGAAACCGCATCCCTCCAGGGCGCGTCGCCGGCCCCGTCGGGCGGTCGGGGGCAGGGGGCGCTGCCATCCATCCAACACCGGGGGTTGTCATGAAGCGTTCGATTCCGCGAAGCGAGCTGTGCCGTCCATCCGCCCGAGTGGCCCGACTGCCTCCGCGGCAGCGGCTGACCGCCGGCCTGTCGCTGGCGCTGCTCGCCAGCGTGTCGCTGGCCGCGCCAGTGGCGGCGCAGGACGAGGCCGGGGACGGGGACGGCCCCGCCGCGACCACGACCACCAGTCTCGACACCATCACCGTCACCGGCTCGCGCCTGATCCGCAAGGACCTCAGCGCGCCCAGCCCGACCACGGTGGTGACGCGCGAGGACATCCAGATGTCCGGCAGCGCGACCATCGAGACGGTGCTCAACGAGTTTCCGCAGCTCGCCGCGGGCAACACCTCCAGCGTCAACAACGGCGGCGGCTCCGGAGTGCTGACCGCGAACCTGCGCGGCCTCGGCGCGACGCGCACGTTGACGCTGGTCAATGGCCGGCGCTTCATGCCGGCCAACTCGGATGGCGTGGTCGACCTGGCCAGCATTCCCGACGCACTGATCGAGAACGTCGAGATCGTCACCGGCGGCGCTTCGGCGGTGTACGGCTCCGACGCGATCGCCGGCGCGGTCAATTTCATCCTGCGCAAGGACTTCAGCGGCGTCGAGGCGACGTACACGCGCGGCGAGACCGCGGAAGGCGACGGCACCTACGACAAGTTCGACATCACCATCGGCGGCAACTTCGCCGACGACAGGGGCAACGCCGTGCTGTCGATCAGCCGTACCGATCGCGAGCCCGTGCTGCAGGGCGGGCGCGAGTTCTCCCGCGTGCCGCTCGATACCATCGGCGGCCAGCTCGTCCCGGGCGGCTCGGGCTCGATCCCGGGAACCCGGATCGGCCTGAGTTCCGGGCAGATGGCGTCGCTGGTCGGGGTGGACCTCACCCCCGGCGGGCCGTGCAGTTCGGTCACCGGCCTGCGCTTCGGCGAAGGCGGCACTCCGCTGGTCTACTGCAACCCGCAGGACGCCTACAATTACGCCGACCTGAACTTCCTGCAGCGGCCGCTGGAGCGTACCCAGGTCACGGCGCTCGCCGACTACGCGATCAACGACGCGGTCGAAGTCTACGGCGAGGCCTACTACTCCAGGACGGAGAGCCGCTACCAGCAGGCGCCGGATTCGTTCACGCCGGTGACGCCGGGCGCGCCGTCCTCGACCCTGCTGGTGCCCAACTACGCCGACAATCCGGTCCTGCTGCCGCGCGTGCGCCAGTTCTTCGCGGACAACGCGCACATCTTCGATCCCGACGGCGACGGCGTGGCGACCATCGTCGGCGCCGGGCGCCGCGCCGACGAGCTCGGCCCGCGCTTCTACACCTACGATCGCGCCAGCTACAACCTGGTCGGCGGCCTGCGCGGGGAGTTCGAGGCAGGTGGCGGGCACTGGTGGCGCTGGGACGCCTTCGTGCAGGAGCAGCGCACCCGCACGGACACCACCAACAACAACCAGATCAACCAGGCGCGCCTGGCGCAGGCCCTGAACGCGACCGTCGACGGCAACGGCGACCTGGTCTGCGTCGACCAGAGCAGGGGATGCGTCCCCGCCAGCATCTTCGGTCTCGGATCGATCAGCCAGGACGCGGCGGCGTTCCTCACGCCGCAGCGCGCCCACTACGAGACCTTCGACCGCACGGTCGCCGGCGCGACCGTCAGCGGCACGATGTTCGACCTGCCCGCGGGCTCGGTGTCGCTGGCGTTCGGCGCCGAGTACCGCAAGGACGAATACGCGTTCCAGCCGAGCCCGATGGACGTTTCCGGCGAGTACGGCGCGGTCTCCGTCTCGCCGATGGCCGGCGAGTACAGCGTCAAGGAACTGTTCGCGGAGTTCCGGGTGCCGCTGCTCAGCGGCGCGGCGTTCGCGAAGGATCTGGCGATCGAGGGCGCCGCGCGCTACTCGGACTATTCCACCATCGGCGGGGTGAACACCTGGAAGCTCGGCGCCGAGTGGGCGCCCAGCGACTGGCTGCGCCTGCGCAGCGCGTACAACGTGGCGATCCGCGCGCCGAACCTCAACGAGCTCTACTCGCCGCAGACGCGCGGCTTCACCGCGGGCGTGGATCCCTGCGTGGCCTCCGCCAACCCGACGCCGGCGCAGCAGCAGCTGTGCATCCAGCAGGGCGTCCCGGCGGCCGACCTGCCGAACTTCTCGCAGGGTTCGGTCGGCTTCGAGCGCACCACCGGCGGCAACCCCGACCTGACCGAGGAGAAGTCCAAGACCTTCACCGCCGGCGCGGTGTTCTCGATCCCCGCGATCGAGGGCCTGAACTTCGCGGTCGACTACTTCCAGGTCGAGGTCGAGGACGCGATCACCAGCCTGGCTGCGAACCAGATGCTGGCCGACTGCTTCAGCCGCCTGGACCCCGCATCGCCCACCTGCCGCGCCATCGTCCGCCTGCCGAACGGGCAGATCGACGACGTGCGTTCGACCCTGCAGAACATCGGGCTGCTCGAGGCCAGCGGCCTCGACTTCCAGGTCGACTACCAGTTCGGCGTGCCGTGGGGCATCGGCGGCAACGACGGCCGGGTATCGTTGCTGCTGCTGACCAGCTGGCTGTTCGAGCGCTCGCTGCAGGTCATCGCCGACCAGGGCGAGGTCGACTGCGCCGGCTACATGGGCGGCGGCTGCGGCGGCGGCACCGGCAACATCATGATCCCGGACCTGAAGGTGAACCTGTCGGCCGGCTACAGCAGCGGGCCGCTGTCGCTGCGCCTGCAGGGCCGCATGATCAACGATTTCGAGCTGCGGTCCGGGATCACCGCCGCGGTGAGCGAATCGCCGCGGGCGTGGTACTTCGACGCCAACGCCAGCTACGAAATCAACGACCACGTGCAGCTGTTCGGTGGCGTGGACAACCTCTTCGACCGCGACCCGCCGGTGCTCGGCACGGCGCTGGCCGGCGACGCCAATACCGATGTCGGCGTGTACGACGTGCTCGGCCGCCGCTATTTCCTCGGCGTGCGGTTGAAGTTCTGAGGGCGGGTCGTCCGGAAGTTTCCAGCGGGCCGCCGGTCGGAAGTCGCTCCCCTCTCCACGGCGGACCCGCTTTTTTCTGGTTCTTCTCCCATGTGAGGGGAGAAATGATCGGCGATGGAGAACTCCCCGGACTTCGGATCGACGCCGTGTCCTGGCGCCCGGGGATCGCTTTCCGCTCGGTCAGGGCATCGTGCCCTGACTCGCGCGCAAGACATCCATGTCTTGCTTGCCGCGATCCCCGGGCGCCAGGACACGGCTCACCGCTGTTCTGGTCGCGATTGCCCGGAACGACCCGGCCCGCAAGCCGGGGTCCAGTTTCCGACAACTTGGCCAGACTCCCTCACATGGGGAAGCGCCTTTTTTTCTGATGAGGAGGTGTCGTGGTTGCATTCCGCTCGGGGGCGTATCCGCTGCTTCTCGCCGCGCTGTTCGTCGTGCCACTGGCGGGACAGGCGGCCGGTTCGGCGGCGGACATCCCCGCCAGGGACGCGGGCGAGGGGCCGTACCCGCGGCTGGTGATCCGCAATGTCGACATCGTCGACGGCACGGGCGCGCCGCTGCAGGGCCCGTTCGACGTGGTCGTCGAGCGCGACCGGATCGCCGAGATCCGCCCGATCGGCGCGCCGGGGGCGATCCAGGCGTCGAAACGCGCGGCGCCGGGCGATCGCGAGATCGACGCCACCGGGTCCACCCTGATGCCGGGCTTCGTCGACACCCATGTCCACCTGCACACCCTGGAGGACGGCCAGGGGGTTCCCCCGGAGTACGTGCTCAAGCTCTGGCTGGCGCACGGCGTCACCACCGTGCGCGAGCTCGGCAGCGGCCGGCCGATCGAGTGGCTGGTCGACGTCAAGCGCCGCAGCGAGCGCAACGAGATCGTCGCGCCCCGGATCGACGTCTACCCGTTCTTCAACGACATCCGGCCCGGGATCGACACCCCCGCGCAGGCGCGCGAGGCCGTGCGCGACGCGCGCCGGCGCGGCGCCGACGGGATCAAGTTCATCGGTTCGATCCACGAGGACGTGCTGTTCGCGGCGCTGGACGAGGCCGAGAAGATCGGCATGCGCACGACCATGCACCATGCGCAGCAACTGGTGGCCTATGCCAATGTGCTCGCGACCGCGGCCAGCGGGCTGGATTCGATGGAGCACTGGTACGGGCTGCCCGAAGCGATGTTCACCGACCGCCGCTTCCAGGACTGGCCGGTCGACTTCAACAATACCGACGAGCAACGGCGCTTCGCCGAGGCGGGCCGTCTCTGGAAGCAGGCCGCGGCACCCGGCTCCGGGCGCTGGAACGCGGTGATGGACGAACTGCTCGGGCGCGGTTTCGGGCTGAGCCCCACGTTCACGGCCTACCTGGCCAGCCGCGACCTGATGCGCATGACCAACGCGAGCTGGCACGCGGAGTACACGATGCCGGCGCTGTGGGACTTCTACCGGCCCAGCCGCAGCCACCACGGCTCCTACTGGTTCGACTGGACCACGGAAAAGGAGATGGACTGGAAGCACAACTACGGCCTGTGGATGCGCTTCGTCAACGAGTACAAGAACCGCGGCGGACTGGTCGGCGTCGGCAGCGACAGCGGGTACATCTACAACCTGTACGGCTTCGGCTACGTGCAGGAGATGGAACTGCTGCGCGAGGCCGGTTTCAGTTCGCTGGAGGTGATCCACGCCGCCACCGGCATGGGTGCCAGGATCATCGGCCGCGAAGACCGCGCCGGGACGCTGCGGGTCGGGCGCAAGGCCGACCTGGTGCTGGTCGGCGGCAATCCCGTGGCCGACCTGAAACTGCTGTTCGGCACCGGCACGATCCGGTTGAACGACGCCACCGGCAAGGTCGAGCGGGTCGGCGGCATCGACTTCACCATCAAGGACGGCGTCGTCTACGACGCGGCGAAGCTGCGCGAGGACGTGCGCCGGATGGTGCATGAGGCCAAGGCCGCGCGCGGCCTTGCGGACGGCCCGATGCCGGTGGTGGACGCGGACTGATGCGATGCACACTGAGGGCGTGACCTGCATGGACACTACGACCGACAGCGGGCGCCGGCGCTTCCTGGCGTGGAGCGCGCTGGCCCTGGCCGCGGGCTGGGCCGGTTTCCCGCAGCGCGTGGCCGCGTTCGCCCCCGACCGCGCGCGCCCGGCGGCGTTCGGGACCGTCCGCCTGCTGCCATCGGTGTTCGCCGATTCCGTGGCCGCCACCCGCGGCTACCTGATGCGGCTGTCCCCCGACCGGCTGCTGCACAACTTCCGCGAGCAGGCCGGGCTGGACCCGAAGGGCGAGGTGTACGGCGGCTGGGAGAGCGACACCATCGCCGGCCATACCCTCGGCCACTACCTCAGCGCGCTTGCGCTGATGCACGCCGGCAGCGACGATCCGGACTGCAGGTCGCGCGTGGACTACATCGTGGCCGAACTGCGGGCCTGCCAGCTCGCCGGCGGCGACGGTTACGTGGCCGGATTCACCCGCAAGCGCGGCGACGGCGGCATCGAGCCCGGTCGCGTCGTGCTCGATGAGATCTCGCGCGGCGACATCCGCGCGCTGCCGTTCGACCTCAACGGCAGCTGGGCGCCGTTCTACACCTGGCACAAGCTTTTCGCCGGGCTGCTCGACGCGCATCGCCACTGCGGCAACGACACGGCGCTGGCGATCGCCGTCGACCTCGGGGACTACCTCGAGCGCAAGCTCGCGCCGCTGGACCACGCGCAGATGCAGCGGATGCTGGACTGCGAGTTCGGCGGCATGGCCGAATCGCTGGCCGAACTGTCGGCGCGTACCGGCCACGACCGCTGGTCGCGGCTCGCCGCGCGCTTCCGCCACGACCGGGTGCTGGACCCGCTGGTGGCGGGCGAGGACCGGCTCAACCGCCTGCACGCGAACACCCAGATCCCCAAGCTGCTCGGGTCCGCGCGCCTGTACGAGATCGAGGGGCGCGCGGAGGACGCCGCAGCGGCGCAGTTCTTCTGGCAGCGCGTGACCGGGCACCACAGCTACGCGATCGGCGGCAATTCCGACCGCGAGTACTTCCAGGCGCCCGATACGATCTCGAAGTACGTCACCGAGCAGACCTGCGAACACTGCAACACGCTCAACATGCTGCGCCTGGGCCGCTACCTCCACGCCTGGTCCGGCGACGCCGGGTACTTCGATTTCCACGAGCGCGCGCTCTACAACCACATCCTGTCGCAGCAGCATCCCGACGGTGGCCGCTACACCTACATGACGCCGCTGATGACCGGCGAGACGCGCAGCTACTCCGATCCCGAGGGCGAATTCTGGTGCTGCGTCGGCACCGGGATGGAGAGCCACGCGCAGTTCTCGCAGGACATCTACTGGTTCGACGGCGACGACCTGGCGGTGAACCTGTACATCCCCTCGACGCTCGACGATCCCGGGCGCGGCCTGTCGCTGCGGATGGAGTCGGAAGTGCCGGACGGCGGGCGGGTGACGCTGCAGGTGTCGGCCTCGAGGCCGGACGGCCTGGCGCGCATCCGCCTGCGGTTCCCTTCGTGGGCGGAGCATGCGCGGGTCGTCCGCAACGGGCGCGCGAGCGACGCGGTGGCGGAGCAGGGCTACGTCACGCTCGACGGCCCGTGGCGCGAAGGCGACCGCGTCGAAATCGAGTTCGGGCTGGCGCTCCGGGTGGAACCCTGCGGCGACGACCCGACCCTGGTTTCGCTGCGCCGCGGCCCCTGCGTGTTGGCCGCCGATCTCGGCCCGGCCAGCGAACCCTGGGACGGCGTCGAGCCGTGGCTGCAGGCCGACCGTATCGAGCAGTCGTTCGGGCCGGTGCAGCCCGGCGGGCGGATGCCGGCGCGCCTGCCCTCGCATCCGCAGGGCCTGGCCTTCGCGCCGTTCCACGCGCTGCACGGACGGCGGCATGCCGTCTATTTCCGCTGCCTGGACGCGGATGCGCGTTCGCGCTGGAAAGCGCACCAGGCCGAGGCGCGCGCGCGGGAGCAGGCGCTGGATCGCGACAGCCTCGATCGCGTGGCGCTCGGCGACGCCGAGAGCGAGCGGGCGCATGCGCTGGAGGCCGGCGGGCGCTCGTATGCGCTGTCCTACCGGCGGCGGGCCGGGCGGGACGTGCGCACCGGGGGATTCGTCGCCTTCACCATGCGCGGCGCGGGCCCGGCGCGCGTGCTGCGGCTGCGCTACTGGGGCGAGGAGCACCGGCGCCGGTTCTCGATCCGGGTCGATGGCGTGCGCATCGCGCACGAGGTGCTCGATGGCGGGCGCGGGAACGATTTCGTGGATGTCGATTACCCGATGCCGCAGTCCCTGCGCGCACCGCCCGCGGACGGCTGGCGCATCCGCATCGAGCCGGACGAGGGCTATTCGGCCGGCCCGATGTTCGGTGCCTGGCTGCTGGGCTGAGTTCAGCCCGGCAGCAGGCGGGCGTCGGGGTCGTCGAGCAGGGTGGTCAGCTCGGCGTGCAGTGTCGCGGGGATCAGTACGCCGTCGGCGAGGCTGCGGGCACGCGCTTCGTAGCGCCGCTGCGAGGGCAGCCGCGCACCGCTCTGGCCGAACGCGGCGAGGAAGGCTTCGGCCCGTGCGAAGTGCACGCCCCTGTCCGCGCCGAGGAACCGCCCGGGATCGAGCGCGAGGATCAGCTCGCCGTGATAAGGCGACGCGCCCGCGCCGTCGTCGTGGCGCAGCGATTCGAGGCTGGTGAGGTCGCCGATCAGCGGTCCGGCGATCAGCTCGATCATCGTCGACAACGCCGAGCCCTTGTGCCCGCCGAAGGTCAGCATGGCGCCACCGTCGACCACCGCCTGCGGGTCGGTGGTCGGGCGACCCTCGGCGTCGATGCCCCAGCCCTCGGGAATCGGCGCGCCCGCGCGGCGGCGCAGTTCGATCTCGCCGCGCGCGACCGCGCTGGTGGCGAAGTCGAAGACATAGGGATGTCCGCCGGGGCGCGGCCAGCCGAAGGCGAGGGGGTTGGTGCCCAGCAGCGGCGCGTGTCCGCCGGCCGGTGCGACCCAGGCATGGCTGGGATTGGTGGCCAGCGCCACCAGGCCTTCGGCGGTCAGTCGCTCGACTTCGGGCCAGAGCGCGGAAAAATGCACGCAGCGGTTGATGGCCATCGCGGCGATGCCGTTGCGCCGCGCCTTGGCGACGAGGTGGGGCAGTCCGGCCTCGAACGCCAGCAGCGAATAGCCGCCCCGGGCGTCGACGCGCACGATCGCGGGCGCCTGGTCGTGGACCACGGGTTCGGCATCGCCGGACACCTTGCCGGCCCGCAACGAGTGCACGCAGACCAGGGTGCGGTACAGGCCGTGCGAGGAGCAGCCGTCGCGCTCGCCGGCGACGATGGTCTCGGTGAGCGTGCGCACGTGCGCGGCGGAGAAGCCTGCCTGGCGCAGGATGGCGGACACGAGTTCGGCGGCCTGCCCGAGCGTGATCCGTACGGATTGCGGTGCGTCCATCGTGGTGCGGGCTGGGGCGGGGAGCCGGGAACTATACGTTGCGCACTGGATGAAGGGACGTCCTGCGCGTGTCGCGCGGGCACTCGCGCCGGCCGTTGCACAATGCGCGCATGAAGACTGCTCCCGGACACGTCCGCATCATCGGCGGCAAGTGGCGCAACACGCGCCTGCAGGTCGGCGACGCGACGGGCCTGCGCCCGACCTCCGACCGCACCCGCGAGACGCTGTTCAACTGGTTGCAGCCGGCGCTGCCCGGCGCGCGCGTGCTCGACTTGTTCGCCGGCAGCGGCGCGCTCGGCTTCGAGGCGCTCTCGCGCGGGGCGCGCGAGGCGCTGCTGCTCGAGCGCGATCCGCGCCAGTGCGAGATGCTGCGCGCGACCGCGGCGCGTTTGCCGGGCGGCGAGGCGGCGACGGTGGTCCAGGCCGATGCGATCGCGTTCCTGCGCGCGCCGCTGCAAGGGCGTTTCGACATCGTGTTCGTCGATCCGCCCTTCGCGGCGGACCTGTGGGAAGGGGTGCTGGCGCAACTGGATGCGTGGACGGCCGGGCGCGCGTGGCTGTACCTCGAGACTCCGCTGCAACGCAGCATCGTACCCGGCGCGGACTGGCGGCTGCATCGCGAGGGCACGACCCGCGAAACGCGCCATGCGCTGTACCGCCGCGCCGGCTGAACGGTGGCGGGCCGCGCTGCTACACTGCGGCCACTTCCGGACACCGACTGCGCCAACGCCACGCCATGAGCCCGGCCCGCACCCGCACCGCGGTCTATCCCGGTACCTTCGACCCGATCACCAATGGCCACATCGATCTGGTCGACCGTGCCGCGCCCCTGTTCGAACGCCTGATCCTGGGCGTGGCGGAGAGCCCCTACAAGCGCCCGACGCTGCCGCTGGAGCTGCGCGTGCGGCTGGCGCGCGAAGCGCTGGCACAGCATCCCAACGTCGAGGTCCATGGCTTCGACTCGCTGCTCGCGCATTTCGTGCGCGAGATGGGCGGCGGCATCCTGCTGCGCGGCCTGCGCGCGGTGTCCGATTTCGAGTACGAGTTCCAGATGGCGAGCATGAACCGCCACCTGATTCCCGAAGTGGAAACCCTGTTCCTGACCCCCGCCGAGCAATACGGCTTCATTTCCTCGTCGCTGGTCCGCGAGATCTCGCGGCTGGGCGGCGACGTGTCCGGTTTCGTCCCGGCCGCCGTGGCCGAGGCCCTGCAGGCCGAGTGGCGACGCGACGCAGGCTGATATCGTCCATCCCCACACCTACCCTCGGAGTAACACCATGAACCTGATGAAGAGCCTGGCGCTGGCGGCCTGCCTGGTGCTGCCGTTGGCGGCATGCAAGAAGGAAGAGGCCGCGCCGGTCGAGCGGGCGCCGGTCGCGGCGCCGACCACCGACGACAAGGCCAGTTGGCACGCCTACCTGAACGACCAGGTGCCGCGGCACATGGAAGGCATCACCAACCAGCCCTTCGTGTACTGGGTGCCCGCCACCGAGAACGCGGAAGATCCGGAGGCGCACAACCGCCTGCTCGACAAGGCCAAGTCGGATGTCGCGCGCGGCATCGTGAAGGGCAACATCCTGGCGTACGCCGGCCTCGATCCGACCAGGACCGCCGACCTGGTGGTGTCCGCGTTCGAGGGCGTCACCCCGAACACGATGAAGGGCGTGCGCGTGGTCTACATCGGCGATACCGCCAATACCGACCGGGTGAAGGCGGCGGTGGAGCCGGCCGGCGTCGAGTACGTCTTCGTCGAAGCCAAGTGACGTGACGGCCCACGCCCGCAGCGCGGGCGTGGCTGCCGGAACGTCATCCCCGCGCAGCGGGGATCCAGAGCGACGTAGCAGTAGTCCCCCACGCCCGCAGCGCGGGCGTGGCTGCCGGAACGTCATCCCCGCGCAGCGGGGATCCAGAGCGACGTAGCAGTAGTCCCCCACGCCCGCAGCGCGGGCGTGGCCGCCGGAACGTCATCCCCGCGCAGCGGGGATCCAGGGACGTCGCCATCGGCCCACGCCCGTAGCGCGGACGTGGCTTCCGGAACGACGTCGCCGTCGTCCCCACGCCCGCGCAGGCGGCCGTGGCGGCCGGAGCGTGATCCCAGCGCACGGGGGGATCCAGGGACGTCGCGGTCCCGATCCACGCCTGCGCGGGCGTGGATGCCGGGGTGGTCATCCCCGCGCAGGCGCGGATTCAGCGACTTTCCCGGACGCTGCCGACACGTGCCTGCGGCGCACTGGCTCCCGCAACAGGCCCCATTCCGACTCCGCGACCGCCGACGCCATCCTCTGCCGCGCACGCCGTTCCGGGAATGGAACGGGGCCACCGTGGCGCAGCGCATACAATGTGAGCATGTCCCTGAAGATCAACGAGCTCTGCGTCAATTGCGACGTCTGCGAGCCGGTCTGCCCGAACAAGGCGATCACGCAGGGGGACACGATCTACGTCATCGACCCGGCGCTGTGCACCGAATGCGTGGGCCATTTCGACGAACCCCAGTGCGTGGCGGTGTGCCCGGTCGAATGCATCGATCCGGATCCGCAACACCCCGAGTCCGAGCCGCAGTTGCTCGCCAAGCTGCGCCGCCTGCAGCAGGAGTCCGCATGAGCCGCAAGTCCTTCGCCGTCCTGTTCGCCTGCCTGCTGTGGGTGGCGCCGCTGTCCGCACGCGAGTCGCGCACGCCTCCCGCGCCGCCGCCCGGCGCCGCCATCGCCTCGGCGCATGCGCTGGCCACCGACGCCGGCTTCGAGACCCTGCGCGCCGGCGGCAACGCCTTCGACGCGGCCATCGCGGTGTCGGCGGTGCTGTCGGTGGTCGAGCCGATCTCGTCGGGACTCGGCGGCGGCGGGTTCTTCCTGCTGCACGATGCGAAGACCGGCAAGGACGTGTTCGTCGACGCGCGCGAGATGGCGCCGGCCGCGGCCACCCAGGAACGCTACCTCACGGCCGACGGCGGGTTCGATCGCGACCGCGCGGTCAACGGCCCCTGGGCGGCGGGCATCCCGGGCTTGCCCGCCGCGTTCGTGCACGTCGCGCAGACCTACGGCAAGCTGCCGCTGCGGACCTCGCTGGCGCCGGCGATCCGCATCGCCCGCGACGGCTTCCCGGTCTATGCGCGCTTCGCCCGCGGCTACCAGCAGCGGCGCGAGGTGATGGAGCGCTATCCCGGCACGCGCGCGGTGTTCCTTGCCGGCGGCGCCGCGCCGAAGGAGGGCGACGTGTTCCGCCAGCCCGAGCTCGCGCGCACCCTGGAGCTGCTGGCCGAGCATGGCTTCGACGGCTTCTACCGCGGCGAGGTGGCGGACAAGCTGGTCGCCGGTGTCAACGCCGAAGGCGGGCAGTGGAGCGGGGAGGAACTGGCCGCGTACACGGTGAAGGAGCGCGAGCCGGTCCGCTTCCGCTACCGCGACTGGGACATCGTCACCGCGCCGCCGCCGTCCTCGGGCGGGATCGCACTGGCGCAGATGCTGCAGATCCTCTCCGGCTGGGACCTGCAGCAGCTCGACGAGCCGCTGCGCGTGCACCTGGTGGCCGAATCGATGCGCCGCGCCTTCCGCGACCGGACCTTCTACCTCGGCGATCCGGACTTCGTGAAGGTGCCGCAACGACTGCTGACCAGTCCCGATTACGCCGCCGGCCTTCGCGCCACGATCAATCCGGCCCGCGCCACGCCCAGCGACCTGCTCTCGGGCGAGCAGACGCCGCTGGAGGACGAGGAAACCACGCACTTCTCGATCATCGACGCCGAAGGCAACCGCGCCGCCGTGACGCAGACGGTGAACCTGCTGTTTGGTTCCGGCCTGGTGCCGCCCGGCACCGGCGTGCTGCTCAACAACGAGATGGACGATTTCGCGCTGAAGCCGGGCACGCCCAACGCCTTCGGCGTGATGGGCTACGACGCCAACGCGCCGGCGCCGGGCAAGCGCATGCTCAGCTCGATGACGCCGACGTTCATGCACTCGCCCGACAAGGTGGCGGTGCTCGGCACGCCAGGCGGCAGCCGCATCATCACCATGGTGCTGCTCGGGATTCTCGGCTACGACACGGGGCTCGACGCGCAGGCCGTGAGCGCGCTGCCGCGCTACCACCAGCAATGGATGCCCGACGTGATCGAAGCCGAAAGCGGTGCGTTCACGCCGCAGGTGGCGCAGTCGCTGCAGGCGCGCGGGCACACCCTGAAGCTGCCGGGCGACGAGGCTGCGGGCGGACGCGGCTCCAGCCACGTCTGGGGCAACCTCCAGACCGTGGAGTGGAACCTGGCCGACAATACGCTGCACGGCGGCAGCGATCCGCGCAACCCGGTCGGCAAGGCGGCGGTGGAGCCTGTAGGCGCAAAGGCGCGTTGAGCGCGTTGCACGCGCGGATGGAGTCCGGCGTGTTGCGACGACGCGTGGGTGGGTATCCTTGCTGGGGGCTGCAGGTCCCGCGAGGCACGGAGCGCTTGCCGGCCGGAGTCGTGCGTAGGTGGAAGCGGCGACACGGGATCCGTGCCGTCGCGGGAATGAAGATGCGTCAGCTCTGCCATCCGGAGTCGGACATCCAGCCATGAAACTGTGGTCGATCGAAGGCAACTCGCAGCGGCTCGACGGCGGCTCGATGTTCGGCAATGCGCCGCGCACGATGTGGACGAAGTGGGCCGAGCCCGATGCGTCCAACCGCATCCGCCTGGCGACGCGCGGCCTGCTGGCGACGCCACTCAACGGCAGGACGGTGTTGTTCGAGACCGGTGTCGGCGCGTTCTTCGCCCCCGACATGCGCGCGCGCTACGGCGTCGCCGAAGACCGGCACGTGCTGCTGGACTCGCTGCGCGCGGCCGGCTTCGACCACACCGACATCGACGTGGTGGTGCTCAGCCACCTGCACTTCGACCATGCCGGCGGCCTGCTCGCGCCGTGGGCGGCGGACACGGCGCCGCAACTGCTGTTCCCCAACGCGACCTTCGTCCTGTCCCGGCGCCACTGGCCGCGCGCGTGCAATCCTCATCCGCGCGACCGCGCCAGTTTCATCCCCGAGTTGCGGGGCCTGCTCGAGGCCAGCGGCCGCATCGAGTTCGTCGACGGCGAGCGCACACCTGCGCTCGGCGACGCGGTGCGCTTCCACTACAGCGACGGCCACACGCCGGGGATGATGCTGGCCGAGATCCTCGGCCCCGACCTGCGCGACGACCAACCGCATGGCGGCGTGGTGTTCTGCGCCGACCTCGTCCCAGGCCTGCCGTGGGTGCACGTGCCGATCACGATGGGCTACGATCGCTGCCCGGAACTGCTGGTCGACGAGAAGCAGGCCTTCCTCGAGGACAAGCTGGCGCGCGACGTGCATCTGTTCCTCACCCATGATCCCGGCATCGCGCTGGCCCAGCTGGCGCGAGACGAGAGGGGCCGGTTCACCGCGATCCACCAGGTCGCGCGGCTGGCAGCGCGCCCGTTGCGCGCGGACGCACAGGCATGATCCCGCGCATCACCCTGCTGTTCGCCTCGCTGCATGTGGTGGTGTACGTCGCGCTGGCGACGCGCGTGGTGCTGCACCGCCGGACGACGCGCATCGGCGTCGGCACCGGCGGCGACGAAGCGCTGGCCCGCAGGGTGCGGGTGCACGGCAATTTCGCCGAGTACGTGCCGCTGGCGCTGCTGATGCTGGCGCTGCTGGAACTGTCCGGCGTGGGTGCCGCGCTGCTGTGGGCGTTCGGCGCGGCCCTGCTTGCCGGGCGCGTGCTGCACGCCATCGGGCTCGGCGGCTCGTCGGGCTATTCGTTCGGCCGCTTCAGCGGCGCGCTGCTGACCTTCGTCGTGTTGCTGGCGATGGCGCTGGTCGGGCTCTGGCGGACGCTCGTGGTCCATACGCTGTAAGCCGCGACGACGGCAGGGACGGCAGGTTCAGCCGCCCGGGCGTTGGCGCCGGGGTCGCTGCGGCGCCTGCGCCTCGAGCACGGTCAGGATCGCCTGCTTGAACTGCTCGTTGCAGGCGCGGAACGCCTCCAGCAGGCGACGTTCCACCGGATCGTCCACGAACTCGGCGTCCGCGGCAGGGATGCCGTCGCTCGGCGCCTGCGGCGCGCCGCGACCCGTCGCCAGCCATTCGTAGGACACGCCGGTCGCCATGGCCAGTTCCGAAAGCCGTTCGGTGGACGGGAATACCCGTCCCTTCGCACTTTCCCAGTTGCCCACCGCGCTGCGGCTGACGCCGAGCGCCCCGGCCAGGTCCGCCTGCGACATGCCGGCGCGCACCCGTGCGGTGCGGATGCGTGTACTGAGCTTCATTCCATGCCTCTTTCCATGGTCCTGCGAGAAGACTACGCGCCCGGGCAAACCCGCTCCGTCAGCAATTCTGACACGTCAATGATACTGACGACGCTTGTCTACCTTCGTTGACAACCAATCACAACCATTTGAATAGAAGGAAGATATATTGAAGTCGTCAGCAATATTGACCACGCAGGCCGGGTTTGACCCATTGCGTGGCCCGGGGACATCGCGGAATGTGGCACCCGTGTGGTCGCGTCGGCTCCACGGATGGATGCCATAGGAGCTATTCCGCAGGGAAACGCTGGAAGCAAGCGTAGGTTCGGCCGGGTCGACGGCTTCGTCGACCCGGTCGGATCGGTCCTCCCCCCGTCGGACCCACCTGCGTGAGATTGCATCCCGCTGCTTGCGCGCATCGCGCGATGCCATGAGCATCGGGAGCATGCTCCACACGCCCCCCACGACCCCCTCCCCATTGCTGCGCGCCCTCGCGCTGGCGGCGTTGCCCCTGCTGTCGCTGTTGGCGAGGCAGGCGACAGGCGGCGACCCCGCCACGCCGGCGATCAGGCTCAACCAGCTCGGATTCCTGCCCGCCGCGGGCAAGCTTGCGGTGGTGGAAAGCGCGGATGCGCGCCGCTTCGAGGTGGTGCGCGACGGGGACGACGCCGTGGTGGTGGTGGGCGACATGGCGCCTGCCGCGGAATGGGCGCCGGCCGGGCGCCGGGTGGCGATCGCCGACCTCACCGGACTGTCCGTGCCGGGCCGTTACCGCTTGCGCGTCGAGGGACTGCCGCCTTCGGATCCATTCCCGGTCGGGCCGGAGGTCTACGCCGCTCTCGCCGACGCGGCGCTCAAGGGTTTCTACTTCAACCGCGCCGGCGCCTCGCTCGAGGCAGCGCACGCCGGCAGGCATGCGCGTGCGGCGGGCCATGCGGACACCGAGGTCGAGATCCACGCTTCCGCAGCCTCGGCCACGCGCCCGGCCGGCAGCGTGATCTCCGCGCCGGGCGGCTGGTACGACGCCGGCGACTACAACAAGTACGTGGTCAATTCCGGGATCACGATGTACACGCTGCTGGCGGCGTGGGAGGACTTCCCCGGCTTCTTCCGCGGCCGCGACGTCGGCATCCCCGAAAGCGGCGATGCGGTGCCCGACCTGCTCGACGAGGCCTGGTGGAACCTGCGCTGGATGTTGGCGATGCAGGATCCGGACGATGGTGGCGTCTACCACAAGCTCACCAACCTGCGCTTCGACGGCGCGGTGATGCCGGGGGCGGCGCGCAAGCGTCGCTACGTGGTGCAGAAGGGCACGGCGGCGGCGCTGGATTTCGCAGCGGTGATGGCCCAGGCCGCGCGCGTGTACGCGGAATTCGAGCCGCAGTTCCCCGGGGTGCCGGCGCGGATGCGCGAAGCGGCCGAGCGCGCGTGGGCGTGGGCGCTGGCGCATCCGGACGTACCCTATCGCCAGCCCGACGACGTGGCGACCGGCGCCTACGGCGACGACAGCTTCGCCGACGAATTCGCCTGGGCGGCGGCGGAACTGTTCCTGCTGACCGGGGATGCGGCGTACCTGCGCGCATTCGAGCGGCACGCGGCCGAACCCGCTGTGCCCTCTTGGGCGCAGGTCGATGCGCTCGGCTGGAGTTCGCTGGCACGCCATCGCGACCGGCTGCCGGACGACGCGACCCGCGAGCGCGTCGCCGCGGCGATCGACGCGCTGGCGGAGCGACTGGCCACCCGTTCGCGCGAAGCCGCGTGGCGCATCGCGATGGGCCCGGAGGATTTCGTCTGGGGCAGCAGCGCGCAGGCACTCAACCAGGCGCTGATGCTGGTGCAGGGCTACCGCCTCACCGCGCGCCGCGACTACTTGGATGCGGCGCAATCGCAGCTGGACTACGTACTCGGGCGCAATCCGCTGGGCGTCTCGTTCGTGACCGGACACGGCCTGCGCACGCCGATGCGCATCCACCATCGCCCCTCGCAGGCGGACGGCATCGTCGAGCCGGTACCGGGACTGCTGTCGGGCGGACCGAACCCGCGCCAGCAGGATCTCGACGAATGCACTGCTGCGGGCGGTTATCCGTCGAAGCTGCCGGCACTGTCGTGGCTCGACCAAGACTGCAGCTATGCCAGCAACGAGATCGCGATCAACTGGAATGCGCCGCTGGTGTACGTGGCCGCGGCGATCCAGGCGCTGACGCCGGCCGAGTGACGCGCCTGTCGCAGCTAGTCCGCACCAGCGGGGCCTGTCGCGATTGGCTGGTCGGCAGCCGCGCGGGGCTTCAGGCCACGCGCGTACCGAAGATCCGGTCGCCGGCGTCGCCCAGCCCGGGCAGGATGTAGCCGCGCTCGTTGAGCCGCTCGTCGATCGCCGCGGTGTACACCTGCACGTCGGGATGTGCGGCCTCCAGCGCACGCAGGCCCTCCGGCGCTGCGACCAGAAAGATGCCCTTGATGCGCCGCGCACCGGCGCGTTTGAGCATGTCGATGGTGGCGATCAGGGTGCCGCCGGTGGCCAGCATCGGGTCGAGGATCAGCGCGTCGCGCTCGTCGAGCCGGCCGGTGAGCCGTTCGAAGTAGGGCACCGGCTGCAGGGTCTCCTCGTCGCGCTGGAGGCCGACCACGCTCACCTTCGCCGCGGGAATCAGTGCCAGCACACCCGGCAGCATGCCCAGGCCCGCGCGCAGGATCGGCACCAGGGTGATCTTGGCGCCGGCGATGCGGCGCACGCTCACCTCACCGGCCCAGCCGGGCATGGTGGCGGGCTCGGTGTCCAGGTCGGCGGTCGCCTCGTAGGCCAGCAGCGTGCCGAGCTCGGTGACCAGCTCGCGGAAGGCCTTGGTACTGAGCGAGGCGTCCCGCAACAGGCCGATCTTGTGCTGCACCAGGGGGTGGCGGACTTCGACGGTTTTCATGGGCGGCGCGGCGATGGGACTGGCGACAGATTAGATCACGGGCTCGCCGGTTGCCTGTCGCCGCCCCAGAAAAAAGGTTCTTCTCCCATGTGAGGGAGAAATGGTCCGCGATGGGGAAGTCCCTGTCGACTTCGGATGGACGCCGCGCCCCGGCGCCCGGGGATCGCTTTCCGCTCGGTCAGGGCATCGTGCCCTGACTCGCGCGCAAGACATCCATGTCTTGCTTGCCGCGATCCCCGGGCGCCGGGACGCGGCTCACCGTTGCTTTGGCCGCGATGGCCCGGTGGCCTGGCCTTCGAAGCCGCGCCAATGGTCGGCCGATGGGCGTTCCGGGTCGGGGGTTGCGGAAAGCAGCGCATGGATGCCCTGCGGCGGCGAGTCAGCCATGGGCGAGCGCGGACGTCTTGCGCGGCACAGCCGCGCGTCCGCGTGAGCGCCCGGCGCGCTGCGCCAAACCGGACCGCGCAGCGGGCTGACCGAGCCGAGGAGCAATCCCCGGCCCGGAACGACCCGAGCCGCAGGCCCGGGGCCGATCTCCTGACAACTTGGCCAGGCTCCCTCACATGGGAGAAGAACCAGAAAAAAGACCCCGCGGGCGCGGGGTCTCTAGGGCTACGCGTTGCGCTGCAATCAGAATTCGTAACGCACGCCCGCCAGCCAGGAGCGGCCGAAGCCTTCGAGCTCCAGCACGCGGCTGCGCTCGCCCTGGAAGCGGACCTGCCGGGTATCGGTGATGTTGTTGACTTCGCCGAACAGTCGCCAGTTGCGCGTCAGTGCGTAGCTGACGGTGAAATCCAGGCTGGACCGGTCGCCCCAGTAGACGTTGAGCTCGGGCGAATCGACGTCGAAGGACTGGATGAACTTGGAACGATGGTTGTAGGCCAGGCGCGCATTCAGGCCGTACTTGTCGTAGGCCAATGCGACGTTGTAGTTGTTGCGCGATGTGCCTGGCAGTTCGGTGCTGCCTTCGCCAAAAGGAAGTTCGGCGCTGGAGTCGGCATAGGTGTAGTTGGTGTAGATGCCGAGGCCGTCGAATGGCGAGGGCAGGAAGTCGAAGGTCTGCTGCCAGGCCAGTTCCAGCCCCAGCACGCGGCCCTTCTCGCCGTTTTCCGGCCGCGTGACCTGGCGGCGCAGGCCGCCGCCGATGTCTTCGCTACTGGTGGCGATGAACAACGGATCGTTGATGCGCTTGTAGAACGCGGCGACAGAAACCAGGCCAAGCGGGCGCAGGTAGCGTTCGTAGGACAGGTCGAGGCTGTGCGCGTAGGCGGCCTTGACGTCGGGGTTGCCTTCGGCGACCGGCGAGGTGTCGAGTTCACCGATCGTGCGGTACGGTACGGTCTGCATGAAGTCCGGGCGGTTCAGTGCAGTCGAGTACGAGGCCCGCACGATGCTGTCCGGATTGAGCTCGTAACGGAAGTGCAGGCTCGGCAACGCGTCTCCGTAGTCGCGGCTGGCGGACTGCAGCGTCGCTTCTTCGGTGTCTTCGTTGAACTCGATGGCCTGGCCTTCGGTGCTGGTGCGCTCGTAGCGCAGGCCGGCGACCATCGTCAACTCGTCCCAGTGGGCATCGAGGCGCACGTAGCCGGCGTGCACGTCCTCGCTGGCGGTGTAATCGCCGGAGATCGAGTCCGGGATCAACCGGACATGGTTGGCACTGGCCTGCAGTGGACCAGCGTAGCGGTTGAAGATGTCGCGGCAGAATCGACGCCCCGCCAGGAAGTAATCGAAGTTGTTCGACGGACCCAGGTCCGAGCACAACATGTCGGACATGGTGATGCCCAGCGCGGCGAAGTCCGCGGCATTGCCGTTGCGGCGGCGCTCGTCGTCGAAGGACTTGTCGCGCAGGCGAGCGCGCAGGCCGAACTTGATGGTGCCGCTGTCGCCAAGGAAGCCCTGGCCGCGTTCTGCATCGACGCGGAAGCCGGTTTCCTTCTCTTCACTGTACTCGTAGCGTTGGTTCAAACGTCGGAACGCAAACCATTCCTCAGGCAGGTTGACGCCGGTGGCCGGTGCGTCGGGTTGGTCGAGGATCGCCCACGTCGGGAAATCGAAATTGGTGTAGTCGTAGTCCATCTGCGGACGCACGCTCGAGCGGAAGATGTACTGGTCGCGTGGCGTGGTCTCCTTGGTGGCCTTGCTGTGCGAAGCCTGCCAGTCGAACTTCCAGTCGTCGCCGGCGAAGTGTTCGCCGCCGAGGTTGAAGGTGCGGATGGTCTTGTCGTAGGTGCGTTCGCGCAGTTCCTTGTCGAAGGTGGCGCGCACGTTGCCGATGGTCTGGGTGGACTCGTCGGTGTGCCGGTCCATCTCGATAATCAGGTTGTCGCGGAACTCGTGGTCCTTGAAGCGTGCGTCGGAAGCGACCATGTAGACGAGATTGCCAGGATCGATGCGGAAATCGAAGCGACCGGTGATGCCCGTGCGTGTGCGCGTGCCTTCATAGTCCTTGATCTCGACCGAGGTCGGCATGATGCGACCGTCGTCGAAACGCTCGTAGGTGGTCTCGACGTTGTCGGTGAAGCGGCCTTGGCGACTGTGCGATGCCGAGAACAGCACGCCGATGTTGTCGTTTGTGCCGAAGCGGTTGCCGATGGTGGCGTTGTAGCGCTCGTTGTCGCCGTCGCCCAGTTCGAAGCGGCCCATTGCCGCGGATGCGCGCAGGGTCATGCCGTCGCGGTCGAGCGCGCTCTGGGTGCGGATGTTGATGTTGCCGGCGATGGCGTCGCCGTCCATGTCCGGGGTGATGGCCTTGGTGACTTCCAGCGCGGCGATCACATCGGACGGGATCGTGTCCAGTTCGACGCCACGCGAGCCGGCGTCGGGGTTGGCCAGTTGCACGCCGTCGATCGAGACGGTGGTGAACTCCTTCGGTGCGCCGCGCATGGTGACGTAGCGGCCTTCGCCCTGGTCGCGTTCGATCGACACGCCCGGGATGCGCTGCGTGGATTCGGCGATGTTGTTGTCCGGGAACTGGCCCAGCAGGTCGGCCGACACCACGTTCATGTAGTTCACCGACGAGCGCTGCTGGTTCAGCGCCATCGCCTGGGCGTCGCGGCTGCCGCGCACGTTGACGCGGTCGAGGTCGGTGGCGTCGCCGATGGCGACCGTGCTGCGCAGCGTGACCTCGATGCTGGCGCCGCGCGATTCGCCGACCACAACTTCGACTTCCTGCGGCTCGTAGCCGATGTAGTCGACCATCAGCCGGTAGCGGCCCGGCGCCACGCCGGTGATACGGAAGCCGCCATCGCGTTGGGTAATGGCCTGGTATCCATCGAGGGTGACGCGGGCGCCGTCGAGGTAGACGCCGCGGGTCGATTCCTTGACGCGACCGATCACGCTGCCGGCAGCGTCATCCTGCGAAACGCTGGTCGCTGACGACTGGGCTTGCGCGGGCAGCGTGGTGGATAAGGCGAGCACGGTGGCGATCGCCGTGGCGATGGCGGAGATTCTTGGATTCATAGCTGAGGAAGACTTCGCTTGGGAGGAGGATGGCCGGCACCCTCCATGGCATGGCGTAACGAAATCTTTCGTCACCAACATTTCACCGTGATGAACATCGATGTCTTGATCGGCAGCACCATGCTGCGGCGGGATGACACGCGTGCGACCGGGTGGTGTCGAATGCGTGACTTGCCCGGTTGTTGTCACATGGATGCAACTATCCGTCGCTAGCTTCCCTGCTTCACCAAGCGGTACTAAGGCGGTGACGCTGGCATTGGGCAAACGTCGCGCCGCACCAGGATGCGAATACATGGGTCGATGCACGAGGATCGTGCGCGACTTGCGGAATCTGCTCGCATCCCCATCATTTTCCTCCCCCTCCAACCGGCTGGCATGGAGGCAGAAGCCACCAGGCAGACACCCCGGTGACGGCCGATGTCAGGGGGATGTCAGCGGTAGGGGAATAGTTTCGTTGGCGTCCCCGGCGACGCGTCGGGAAAGTCCAGCGGAGATAGCGATGAAACCCACGTTAACAGCCAAGGCGGCATTCCACTTTTCCCTGCTCGCCCTTGTCCTCGCAGCATGTAGCGACGCGCCGCCCTCGTCGCCGGTCGAGGCAGTGCCGGCTGAAGCGATCGCGAACGAACGTGAGATCCCGGTGATCGAGGAAGCCTTCCTGACCACGATGACGCCGGAAGACAACATCGACTCGCCCGCGGCATGGGCAGCGCCGGGCGGCGACATCTGGGTGATCGCCACGGCCAAGGCCACCGACGCCCTGGTGGTGTACGACGGCAAGACCGGGGAGACGCTGCGCACGGTCGGCTCGCTCGGCACCGGCCAGGGCCAGTTCGATCGGCCCAACGGCGTGGCGGTGGCCGACGACCTGCTGTTCGTGGTCGAACGCGACAACCATCGCGTCCAGGTGTTGCGGCTGCCGGGCTTCGAGCACGTGTCGACCTTCGCGGCCGCGGACCTCACCAAGCCTTACGGGCTGTGGGTGAACAAGGCCGGCGAGGGCTACGAGGTCTACGTGACCGATGCCTACATGGCCGGCGAGGATGCCGAGGGCGAGGACATCCTGCCCGCATTCTCCGAGCTGGACCGTCGCGTCAAGCGCTTCGCGATGACGCCTTCGGGCAACGGGTTCGACGCCAGGCTGGTGTCGGCGTTCGGCGACACCGGCGAGCAGGGCGCTTTGCGGGTGGTGGAGTCGATCTGGGGCGATGCGGCCAACGACCGCCTGCTGATCGCCGAGGAAGACGAGACCTACGCCAACGAACTGAAGGTCTACGACCTGGCCGGCAACTTCGCCGGGCAGACCATCGGCCGCGACGTGTTCAAGGCGCAGTCGGAAGGGATCATGCTGAAGTCCTGCAATGACGGCAGCGGCTGGTGGATCACCACCGAGCAGGGCAAGGGGCGTACCGTGTTCCATCTGTTCGATCGCGCGACGCTCGCGCATGCCGGCGCCGTGACCGGCAAGTCGGTGGCCAACACCGATGGCATCTGGCTGCATGAAGCGGCGTCGGATCGCTTCCCGCAGGGCGTGCTGTATGCGGTGCACGACGACCAGGGCATGGTGGCGTTCGACTGGAACGACATCGCCACTGCGCTGTCGCTGCCAGCCTGCGAGGCGCGCTGACATGTTGCGCCCCATCCCGTGCGCCACTGCACTGCTGCTGCTGTTGTTGCCAGCGTTCACGGCGCAGGCCGAGGCGCGGCAGGCGACTCGCCATCTCGAACCCAATACGCTGGTGCCGAAGGGCGTGATCCATTACGCCCCGACCGGCTTTCCCGACCGCATCGTCGCCGTCCCGATGCAGGATGCGTCGACGGGGTTCTCGGTGAGCTGGCGCACGGACGCGAAGGTGGACGCGCCGGTGGTCGAGATCGCGATCGCCAGCGAATCCCCGGACCAGTGGGATGGCGACACGCCGCCACGGCGGGTGAAGGCCGTGACGCGTGCGTTGCCGACGGCCAATGGCGCCGCGCACCACCACCATGCCTTGGTGGATGGTCTCCAGCCCGACACCCTGTACGCGTGGCGCGTGCAGGGCGACCGGACCTGGAGCCCGTGGCGGCAACTGCGAACGGCTGCGCCGGCCGGCGCCCCGCTTGAGTTCCTCTACGTTGGAGACACCCAGAACAAGAACGCCAGCCTGACCACGCGGGTCATGTTCGAGGCGGTGCGCCACGCGCCGAAGGCGAACCTCGTATTGTTCGCCGGCGACCTGGTCAGCGAAGCGGTCGACGACGACGAATGGGGCGAGTGGTTCGATGCCACTGGCGCGCTGGCGACGATGGCCTTCGCGCCGGCGCCGGGCAACCACGAGTTTTTCGAGGAGCACGAGGACACGCCGCAGGAACGCCGGGTGCTCGGCGAGCAGTGGAAGGCGCATTTTGCGTTGCCGGGCAATGGCGCCAAGGGCGTCGAGCCGACGACCTACTGGTTCGACTACCAGGGCATCCGCTTCGCGGTGATCGATGGCACGTCCGCGCTCGACCTGGATGCCGCTTCCACGCAGGCCGAATGGCTGGACGGGGTGCTGGCCGGCAATCCGAACCGCTGGAGCATGGTGCTGATCCACCAGCCGTTCCATTCGCCGCGCGGCGAGGAGCGCAACAAGCGCCACCAGGTGTTGCGCGACGAGTTGATGCCGGTGATGGAACGCCATGGGGTCGACCTGGTGTTGCAGGGGCACGACCACCTCTACGGACGTCGCGGCAGCGATGGCGGCGTGCCGCCGGTCTACGTGGTGTCGGTGGCCGGACCCAAGCAGTACCTCGTGTCCGACGATGCGCGCGCCACCATGTCGCCCGTGGGCGAGGACACGCAGCTGTTCCAGGTGCTGCGGCTGGAAGGCAACCGCCTGAGCTACGAGGCCCGCACCGTGACCGGCCGCCTGTACGACGCCTTCACCCTGGTCGACGAGGGCGATGCCGGCAAGCGCATCGAGGAGCAGCGCGAAGGGCGGATCGATGAGCGCCAATGCAGTCGTTCGCGGACGCTCGGCGGGCGCACGGATCGTTGCTGGGAGTGATGGAATGAAGGCCGGACGATTCGCGTTGTGCGCATGGCTCCTGTTGCTCCCGCTGGCGCAGCCGCTGCAGGCGGGAGAATCGATCCGGCATCCGTTCCATGCCAAACAACCGGCGTCTGCTCCCGATGAAGTGCTGCTGGCGGTGGAGATCCCCGCCGGTAGCTTCACCAAGTACGAGATCGGCAAGGAAGATGGGCTGGTCTACGTCGACCGGTTCCAGTCGATGCCGGTGGCGTATCCGGCGAACTACGGCGGCATGCCGCGCACGCTTGCCGGCGATGGCGATACGCTCGACGCGCTGGTGCTGACCCGCGCACCGCTGCATCCTGGCACGCTGATCCGCTTCTGTCCGATCGGTGTGCTGCGGATGCGCGACGATGGCGAGCACGACGAGAAGATCATCGGCGTGCCGGCCGACAGGGTCGATCCCACCTATGCGGGCGTGCGCGACATCCACGATCTGCCGGAGATCGAGCGCGACCGTATCGAAGCGTTCTTCCGCGTCTACAAGGACCTGCCCGCGGGGCGCAACCCGGTGGCGCTCGACGGTTTCGGCGATGCGGCCGAAGCGAAGACGCTGATCGCGGAGGCCCTGCAGCGGTTCATCGACGAGGCGGGGCGCCAGCCGCGCTGAAGCGGTCGCGGACCGGCACCGTCAGGGCGCGCTCCACTCGAAGCGCACCAGCGCACCGCCCAGCGGCGAGGACGACAGCTTCAGTCGGCCGCCCGTGGCTTCGGCGAGTTCGCGCGCGATCGAGAGCCCCAGCCCGCTGCCGGTGCCGGACTCGTCGAGCCTGCCGCCACGCACGATCATGTCCTCGATCCGGTCGGCAGCGAACCCGGGGCCATCGTCCTCGATCGCGATGGTGGTCCATTGCGGTCCGGCATTGCCGGCGATGCGCACCTGGCGCCGGGCGTGCCGCGCCGCGTTCTCCAGTACCGCGCCGAGGATCTCCGAGAGGTCTTCCGCCTGCACCGCGAGGCGGAGGTTGGCGGGGACGTCCACGGTGAACGCGAGTTGCCCGCCCTTGTCGGTGTGCTCGATCACGGTCACCAGGCGTTCGACCACCGCGCGGACCTCGGTGTCGCCGCCGCGCGCGCCGCGGATGGTGGCCGCGCGTGCATGCGCGAGTTCGGCATCGATGGTGCGGCGGATCGCGGCGACGGCACGGTCGAGCCCGTCGGCGGCCTGCCCGGCGCCGACTTCGCGCGCACGGCGGCTTTGCGCGGCGATCGCCGACAGCGGCGTCTTCAGGCCATGGGCGAGGTCGGCCGCGCGATGGCGCGCGAGTTCGAGGTCGCGCTCGCGCGCGTCCGCGAGGGCATTGATCGCGTCGGTGAGCGGCTGGATCTCGCGCAGGCGGGCGCCGGGAAGCCGTGCGCGGGCGCTGTCGCGAAGCAGCGCGAGGTCGCCCCGGATCCGGCCCAGCGGCCGCAACCCCAGCCGCACCTGCAACCAGGCCGCCGCCGCCAGCGCCAGCCACAGCACGGACAGGAACAACGCCAGTTCGCGGCCGAACTCGTCGCGCGCGACCGTCAGCGGCGCGCGATCCTGCGCGAGCTGGACCAGCACGCCGGGTCCGGCGGCGTCCGGCGCGACCCGGCGTTCGAGGACCGACACCTGCTCGCCGTAGGGGCCGTCGGCGTGGCGCAGCGTCCAGTCGTCGGAGGGCGCATGCGTGGGGGCGGGCAGGTCGGCGTCCCACAACGACCGCGATCGCACCGAGCCTGCGGGACTCGACACCTGCCAGTAATAGCCCCCGGCAGGCGTCTGCAGGCGCGGATCCATCGGCATCGGGTCGATCACGGGCACCTGGCCCGGCCCAAGTTCGAGTGCCGCGACCAGCCGCAGGCCGTCGCGGGTGAGCTCGGTTTCCAGCCGGCGCTCGAGATGGCGCTCGAACAGCAGTGTCATGAACAGCCACGCCACGCACAGCGCCAGCAGGATCGCCGCGGCGGCGCCGGCCAGCAGGCGCCAGTGCAGCGAGCGCACGATCAAGGCGCCGTGCCCAGCAGGTAGCCGAAGCCGCGGCGGGTGGTGATCAGCTCGTGGCCGAACTTCCTGCGCAGGCGCGCGACGATCGCTTCGATGGCGTTGGTATCGCCGGTATCGGCGATCCCGTAGAGGTGTTCGGCCAGTTCGCCCGCGGACACCGCGCGTTCGGGGGAATGCGCCAGGTGGTCGAGCAGCCGGAACTCGAGCGGCGACAGGTGCGCGGGGGCGCCGTCGAAGGTCGCGCTCATCCGGGTGGTGTCGAGCCGGAGCCTGCCGACCGAGACGACATTGCTGGTGCGTCCGGCTTCGCGTCGCATCAGTCCGCGTACGCGTGCGATGAGCTCGCCCATCTGGAAGGGTTTGCCCATGTAGTCGTCGGCGCCGGCCTCGATGCCTTCCACCTTCTCGGTCCAGTCGCCGCGGGCGGACAGGACGATCACCGGGAACGCACGGCCCGACGCCCGCCAGCGGCGCAGCACCGAGAGCCCGCCGAGGCCCGGCAGGCCGAGGTCGAGCACGATCGCGTCGTAGTCCTCGGTATCACCGAGGAACCAGGCATCGTTGCCGTCGCCCGCGGCATCGATCACGAAGCCGGCGGCTTCCAGCGCACGCCGCAGATCGGCCTGGATGTCAGGATCGTCCTCGACGATGAGGCAACGCATCAGTCATCCTCGATTTTCCTGACCTCGCCGGTGCGGGCGTTCACGTCCACTTCCAGCACCCGGCCGGAGGCGGCGAGCACCTTCACCTCGTACTCCCAACCGTGCTTGTCGCTGCGGTCGAGTTCCACTTCGATGATATCGCCCGGTACGCGCGCCTGCACGATCTGCAGGATGCGGCCGAGCGGCAGGATCTCGCCACGTTGCAGCAGCGCACGCGCTTCGATCTGGTCGTCGTCGCCGGCATGGGCTTGCGGGAGCGAGAGGCTCGCCACGGCGGCGGCAAGCACCAGCGGGATGGCGACGGAGGCGGTGAGGAGGGTTCTGTTCATGGCGCCCAGCCTGCCGCCGGGCGGCTGACATCCCGCTGACAGCGGTGTTGGCCTTGCCGTCGACACGGACCGGCGATTGCGCGTCGACCTGCCGTGGCCCGGCCCCCAGCCCCAGGGCTGGCTCCCGGGGCACGTGCCGCGGCGGTCATTTCCCGTCGTAATAGGGCGTGTCCGGCCAGCCTTCCGGCGGATCGAAGCCGTAGTAGCCCTCGCCGCGCCTGAACCGCTCCAGGCGCTCCAGCTCGACCGGATCGGATTTGCTGTCCCAGGTGCGGGCGCCATTGGCGAGGTCGTCGGGCGTCAGCACCAGCGGGTCCCACACCGCCTCGCCGAGGTCGTCGTGCAGGGTGTAGATGAGGGTGGGGGTGTCGCCGGTCAGGTCGAAACGCATCAGGCCGACGTTGACGCTGCGCGTCCACACGTCGCGCACGCGTACTTCCGGCGCCTGCCGCGTGTGCTTGGCGGCGGGCAGTTGCGCCAGCGGCGACGAACAGAAGTCGTAGATGTCGTAACCGCCCTGCGCCGAGCGCGGGATGCAGTTGAGCTCGCCCATGTGCGAGTCGCCGGAGATGCAGACCACGCCGCCGATCGCCTCGTCGCGGATGAAGTCGAGATCTCGTTGCGCTCGGTCATGAACACCGCCCACGAGTCGCCGCCCTTCTCGTTCTCCGCCGAAGACCAGCCGCCGCCGATCGCCAGCACCTTGAACGGCGCGGTGCTGGCCTTGAGCTCGCGCTTGAGCCAGGCTTTCTGGGTCGCGCCGAGCATGGTCTTGCCGGCGTTGTCGGGGCGATCGGTCGGATCGCGGTAATAGCGCCCGTCGAGGACGAACAAGTCGACCCCGCCGTAGTGCTGCCTGAAGTAGACGCCGGGATTGCCTGCCTCGCCGTAGGCCGGGTTGGCCCAGAACCGCTTGAAGATCCGCAGCGCGTCGCGCTTGAACGGACTCAGGCCATCGGAATCGTTGTAGCCGAAGTCGTGGTCGTCCCACGTCGCCAGCTGCGGGACCGAACGCAGCAACGGCTCCAGCGACGGCACCACGCGTCCGCGCGCATACAGGTCGGTGATCGCCGCGGGCTGGTCGCTGTCGGCGTAGATGTTGTCGCCGAGCCACAGGAACATGTCGGGCTCCAGCGCCCGCACGGTGTTCCAGATGCGCTGGTCGGGGTCGTACTGGATCCGGCAGCAGGAACCGAATGCGATGCGGAATGCGGCGGCGCCCGCCGGTGCGGTGCGTGCACGATGCGGGATGAACTGGAAGCGGTCTTCCTGCCCGTCGTAGCGCAGGCGGTACCAGTAGGACGTGTCGGGTTGCAGGCCCTCCGCGCGCAGCGTCACGCAGCAATCGTCTTCGGGCGAAGCGGTCATGGACGAGGTCTGCACCACGTGGCGGAACTCGCGATCGGTCGCGACTTCCAGCAGCACGTCGAAGGCGCCGCTGGCGCGGACCCAGACGGTGAGGTGGTTCGGCCCCGGCGCGCCGAGCATCGGACCCTGCAACGCGCGTGGATAGCCCAGTACCCCCGCGATCGCCCTGGGCAATGCGAGGAACAGACCGGCGAGTCCGCCGGCGGCAAGGAAGGTGCGGCGTCCGAACGTCATGCGAGGGGCTCCTCCGGGTACAGCGCGGCATTGAGGGTGTCGATCAGGACGGTGTGGATCGCGCCATTGCTGACGCAGACGTTGCCGCCCTCCAGGTCGAGCGCATCCCCGGTGACCGAGGTGGCGATGCCGCCCGCTTCCTCGACCAGGATCACGCCCGGCGCGACATCCCACGCGTTCGTCGCGCGCTCCCAGTACGCGTCCCAGCGGCCGGCGGCGACGAAGGCCATGTCCACCGCGCAGGCGCCGGTGCGGCGGATGCCGGCCACCCGGTCGCTCAGCAGCGCCATCTCGCGCGCGAATACGGGGTGGTCGGGCTTGTCGGCGAACGGAATGCCGCAGGACAGCACGCTGCGGATCAGGGTGTTGCGCGCAGACACGTGGATGCGCCGGCCATTGAGCCAGGCCCCCTTGCCCTGTTCGGCGACGAACAGCTCGTCCATCACCGGCAGGTAGGTCACGCCGGCGACGACCATGCCATCGCGGGCGAGTGCGACGTTCACGCCCCACAGCGGGCAACCGAACAGGAAATTGGTGGTGCCGTCGAGCGGATCGACGATCCAGCGCTGCGAGGCATCCGTGCCGCCGGCGATGCCGCCTTCCTCGCCGAGGAATGCGTAGGAAGGCTGCGCCGCCGCCAGCATCGAACGCACGGTCTGCTCGGCCTCCTGGTCGGCGATCGAGACCAGATCGGTGGGTCCGGACTTGGTCTGCACGGCGAGCTCCGGCAACTGCGCGAAGCGCCGCAGCAGGCCTCTGCCGGCCGCATGTGCCGCCTCGACCATGGCGGTCAGTTCGCGGGATGCATCGATGGGCATGGTGTCTTCAATCCCTCAGTTTCGTGCGCCACAGGGTCGCCGCGAGCAGCATCGACAGCACCGATGCGCCGATCCAGAACCAGATCACCGGACCGAAATCGTAGCTGCGCACGTCGCCGGCCACGGTCATGCCTTCCTGGATCAGCTTGCCGGACACGTATTCCTGGATGCCTGCGCCGATGTAGCTGAAGATGCCGATCACGCCCATCGCCGCGCCGGCCACGCGCTTGGGCGCGATGTCGACCGCGAACAATCCTCCCAGAGACGTGACCAGGCCGGTGAGCCCGAGGCCGAACAGCACCATGCCGGCGATCAGCACCGGCATGGTGTTGGGGCCGTAGAAGAACAGCAACAATCCGCCGATCTCCAGGACCGCGAACAGCAGGTTCACCGGCGGGCGCCGCGCCTCGAAGAACTTGTCGGAAATGAAGCCGTACGCGATCGCGCCCGCGACCCCCGCCATCGTGCTGATCATCAACACCGTGCCGGCCATCGGCAGCGACAGGCCGCGATCCTCCTGCAGGTAGAGGATGCCCCAGGAATTGATCGCGTAGCGGGTCACGTAGATGGTCGCGGCGGACAGGCAGAGCACCCAGATCGCGGGAATCCTGAGGATCGAAAGTTGCAATCCGAGCACGGACTTGATGTCGGGCCGCGCCTTCTCCGCGTAGAAGTCCTGCTTCCACTCGTTGACCGTGGGCAGGCCCATCGTGCGCGGCCGGTCCCGCACCAGCCAGTACATGCCGGCCGCCGCGAGCACGCCGAACAATGCCGGCACGAAGAAGCCGGATCGCCAGCCCAGCCACGCGACCACCGAGCCCACGCCGATGAAGGTCAGGCCTTCGCCGAGCGAATGCGCCGTGCTCCAGATGCCGTAGGCACGACCGCGCTCCCTGTTGGAGAACCACGCCGTCATCGCCACCACGCCACCGGGCGCGCCGAAGCTCTGGAACCAGCCGTTGAGACCCCAGATGATCACCGCCGTCCACACGGCCGTGGTCAGGCCCATCGCGAAGTTGCACAGCGCGGTCATCAGGAACGCGAACGCGAGGAACCGCCGCATGTTCGCGTGGTCGGCCAGGAAACCGTTGGTCAGCTTGCCGATCGCGTAGGCGTAGTACAGCGCCGATCCGATCATGCCCAGTTCGACCGGGGTGAAGATCCCTTCGTCGATCAGCGGCTTCTTGACCACGCCCAGTGCGAGCCGGCAGGTGTAGATCACGCCATAGCCCAGGGTGATCGCGAGCATCACGCGGAAGCGGTGCCGACGGAACAACCGGTCGATGGTCGCCTGGTCGGCGGTCACCGGCAGGTCGGCTCCGGTCGCGAAGAACCTCGTCAGGGCATTGGCCATCCAGCATTCCCTCCCCAGGGCGTCGTGGCCGGCGCGATCGCGCCGGCGATGTGCAACGGTGCGGCGTGCGTCAGCGCATCGTGGGAATCACGAAACTCTGTTCGACTTCGGCGCCGCCCTTCGGCCAGCGTTGCGTGACCACCTTGGTCCGTGTGTAGAAGCGCACGCCATCCATGCCGTACTGGTTGTGGTCGGCGAATCCCGAACGCTTCCAGCCGCCGAAGCTGTGGTATGCGACAGGCACCGGGATCGGCACGTTGATGCCGACCATGCCGACTTCCACGCGGTCCGCGAACTCGCGCGCGGCGTCGCCGTTGCGGGTGAAGATCGCCACGCCGTTGCCGTACTGGTGCGACGACGGCCATTCCAGCGCCTGCTCGAAACTGTCGGCGCGCATGATCTGCAGCACCGGGCCGAAGATCTCCTCGCGCCAGGTCTGCATGTCCGGCGTGACCCGGTCGAACAGCGTCGGGCCGAGGAAGAACCCGTCTTCGTGGCCCGGCAGCGAGAACCCGCGGCCGTCGACGACCAGTTCCGCGCCTTCATCGACGCCGATCCGGATGTACTGCTCGATCTTCGCCTTGTGCGCGGCGGTGATCACGGGCCCGTAATGCGCATCGGCATCGGTCGACGCGCCGATGCGCAGCGCCGCGATGCCCGCGACCAGCTTCTCGCGCAGTGCGTCGGCGGTCGCCTCGCCCACGGCCACCACCACCGGCAACGCCATGCAGCGCTCGCCGGCCGATCCGTACGCGGCGCCCAGAATGTCGGCGACGGCCTGGTCGAGGTCGGCATCGGGCAGCACGATGCCGTGGTTCTTGGCGCCGCCCATGCACTGCACGCGCTTGCCGTGGGCCGCGCCCTCGCCGTAGACGTACTGCGCGATGTCGGACGAGCCGACGAAGCTGACCGCCTTGATGTCGGGATGGCGCAGGATCGCGTCGACGATCTCCTTGTCGCCGTGCACCACGTTGAGCACGCCGGCGGGCAGGCCGGCCTCGATCATCAGTTCCGCCAGTCGCACCGGGACCGACGGATCGCGTTCGGAGGGCTTGAGGATGAAGGCGTTGCCGCAGGCGATCGCAGGCCCGAACATCCACATCGGGATCATCGCCGGGAAGTTGAACGGCGTGACGCCCGCGACCACGCCCAGCGGCTGCCGCATCGAATACACGTCGATGCCGGGGCCGGCGCCCTGCGTGTATTCGCCCTTGAGCAGATGCGGAATGCCGCAGGCGAACTCGATCACCTCCAGCCCGCGCTGCAGGTCGCCGCGCGAATCCGACAGCACCTTGCCGTGTTCGGCCGACAGCATCGCGGCCAGTTCGTCCATGTTCGCTTCGAGCAGTCGCTTGAACTCGAACATCACCCGCGCGCGGCGCTGCGGATTGACCTTGGCCCACCCGGCTTGTGCGACGACTGCGCCAGCGACCGCGCGATCGAGTTCCGCGGGCGACGCCAGCGACACCTTCGCCTGCACACGGCCGCTGTTGGGATCGAAGACATCGCCATGCCGGCCGGAAGTGCCGGCCACGATGCGGCCGTCGATGAAGTGCTCGATGTCGCGCATGCTCAGGTTCCGGAAGCGGGGGGAGGCGCGACGATCCAGGCGTGCGCGGGATCGTTGCGGAACAGCCAGCGCCGCTCGGGGCCGGCCATCACGTTGAGGTAGTAGAGGTCGTAGCCGTGCGCCGCGCCGACCGGGTGGTAGCCGCGCGGTACAAGCACCACGTCGCCGTCCTCGACCGCGATCGCCTCGTCGAGCGAGCGGTCGTCGCTGTACACGCGCTGGAACGCGAAGCCCTGCCGCGGTTGCGTGCGGTGGTAGTAGGTTTCCTCGAGGAGGGTTTCCTCGCCGGGCGTCGCGGTGTCGTGCTTGTGCGGCGGGTAGCTGGACCAGTGGCCGGCGGGCGTGACCACTTCGACCACCAGCAGGCCTTCGGCAGGTTCGGTTTCCGGCAGGATGTTGCGCACGTACCGCGTGTTCGTGCCGCTGCCCCGGACTTCGCGCGACATGTCGGCATCTTCGATCCGGCGCGGCGATCCGGCGCCTGTGCCCGGCGCGGTGCAGACGGCGAGTTCGACGTCGCCATGCGCGACGACCGTATACGACACGCCGGCCGGCACGTACACCGCGCCCGGCGCCCGGTCCTCGAACGGCGACGCGCGGCCGCCGACGTTGCCGAAGCACTGGCCGCCGGCCACGATGTCCGCGGCGCCGGCGACCAGCACGAGGCAAGCTTCGCGTTCCGCGTCGCCGCCTTCGTGGCATTGTCCATCGGCCAGCTTCACGACCTTGAACCCGACGTGCGACCAGCCGGCGCTCTCCGGCGTCACGTTGAGCACCGAGCCATCGTCTCCGGGTGCGTGCGGGCGGACGCGCAACCGCGACATCAGATCAACCCCGCCTTCGCGGCCTCGGTCTTCAGCGTGCGCAGGCCCAGTTCGGCATACGCTTTCGGTGCGGCGATCGCGGGATCCTGCTCGGCTTCGATCACGATCCAGCCGCTGTAGTCGATGTCGACCAGCGCACGCATCACCGCGCCGTAGTCGATGCCGCCGTCGCCGGGCACGGTGAACATGCCGCCCAGGACGCCGTCGAGGAAGCTCGAGCCGCCTTCTCGCAACCTGCGATAGGTGTCGGCGCGGAAATCCTTGCAATGCACGTGGGCGATGCGCGCAGGATGTTCGCGGATCACCTTCAGGTAGTCGACGCCGCCGAGCGCCGCATGGCCGGTGTCGAGGGTGAAGCCGGCCGACGACCCGGTATGCCGGATGAAGGCATCGACATCGCCGTCGCGCTCGACCACCGTACCCAGGTGGTGGTGGTAGGCGAACTTCAGCCCCTGCGACGCGATGTAGTCGGCCACGTCGGTCAGCCGCGCACCGAACTGCGCCCAGTCGCCCTCGGCGAGCAGCGGCGTGCCGGTCAGCGGGACGCCGCGATCGCCGTGCACGGCGTTGCTGGTCTCGGCGAACACGAACACGCTGCTGCCCATGGCCTTGAGCAATTGCAGGTGCGGCTGCAGCGCGGCGATCTCGGCATCGGCGCCCTGCACCAGCAGCGAACCGCTGTACCAGCCGCCGATCAGGTCAAGGCCGTAGGTATCCAGCAGGGGCTCGAGCACCGCGGCATCGCGCGGGAACTTGCTGCCCAGCTCGACGCCTTCGAAGCCGACGTCGCGGATGTCGGCGAGGATGCTCTCCAGCGGCGTGTCGCCACCGAGCTCGGGCATGTCGTCGTTGGCCCAGGCGATGGGGCTGACGCCGAAGCGGATGCTCATGACAGGTCTCTCTTCATGCGGATGCGTTGTTCGTAGTCGCGGCGCGCGGCGTTGACTCCGGGGCGGTCGGACACTTCGGGGACGGCCACGTCCCACCACCAGCCGCCGGCTTCGGTGGTCTTCAGCGGATCGGTGTCGATGACCACGACGCTGCTGCGGTCGGCGGCGCGTGCGCGCGCCAGCGCGGCGCGCAGTTCGCCAAGGTTCGCGACCTTCGCGCCATGCGCACCGAGGCTGCGCGCGTGCGCGGCGAAATCGATGTCGGGCAACGTCTCGTGGCGCGAGTCCGCCAGCAGGTTGTTGAAGCCGGGGCTGCCGGTGGCCTGCTGCAGGCGGTTGATGCAGCCGAAGCCGCGGTTGTCGAGCAGCACGACGATGAGCTTGTGGCCGAGCATCACCGACGTGGCGAGCTCGGAGTTCATCATCAGGTAGCTGCCGTCGCCGACCATCACCACCACGTCGCGGCCGGGGGCGGCGAGCTTGACGCCGAGGCCGCCGGCGATCTCGTAGCCCATGCACGAGTACCCGTACTCGAGATGGTAACCGTCGCTGCGGGTCGTGCGCCAGAGCTTGTGCAACTCGCCGGGCAGACCCCCGGCCGCGCAGACCACGATGGCGTCGTCGTCGAACGCGGATTGCACCGCGCCGATCACCTGGGCATCGCTGGGCAGCGTGGTGGTGTCGTCTCCGCGCGTGGCGGTATCGAAGGCGGCGTTCCAGGTCGCGATCGCGTTGCGGTCGAGTGCGTCGCCGTTCGAGCGCCAGCCTGCCAGCGCCGCATCGAGTGCTTCCAGGACCGCACGCGCATCGCCCACCACCGGGATCGCGTCGTGCTTGTGCGCGTCGAACGCCTGGACGTTGACCTGGAACAGGCGCGCATCCGGGAACAGGCTGCGCGAACCGGTCGTGAAGTCCTGCAGCCGGGTGCCGATGCCCACCACGAGGTCGGCTTCGCTCGCGGCCGCGTTCGCCGCGCTCGATCCGGTCACGCCGATGGAACCCAGGCTGTTCGGATGGTTCCACGGCAACGCGCCCTTGCCGGCCTGCGTTTCCGCGACGGCCAGCCCGGTGCGTTCCGCGAACGCGGCAAGTGCGTTCTCGGCACCGCTGTAGAGCACGCCGCCACCGGCGATGAGAAAGGGGCGTTCCGCATCGCGCAAGGCCGCGACGAGCGCGTCGAGCTCGCGCGGGTCTGCCGGCTGCCGGCGCGGATGCCAGACGCGGCGCGAGAAGAAGTCCGCCGGGTAGTCGAAGGCTTCCGCCTGCACGTCCTGGCAGAACGCCAGTGTCGCCGGGCCGCAGGTGGCCGGGTCGAGCATCGTCGCCAGTGCCTTCGGCAATGCATCGAGGATCTGTTCGGGACGCACGATGCGGTCGAAGTACCGCGAAACCGGCCGGAAGCAGTCGTTGACCGACACCGTGCCGTCGCCGAAGTCCTCGAGCTGCTGCAGCACCGGATCGGGCCGACGGCTCGCGTAGACATCGCCCGGCAACAGCAGTACCGGAAGCCGGTTGACGTGCGCGAGCGCGGCCGCGGTCACCAGGTTGGTCGCGCCGGGACCGATGGACGTGGTGCAGACCATCGCGCGGCGTCGGCGCATCTGCTTCGCGTAGGCGATGGCGGCATGGGCCATGCCCTGTTCGTTGTGCGCGCGGAACGTCGGCAGCGCGTCGCGCGCAGCGTGCAGCGCCTCGCCCATCGCGGCGACGTTGCCGTGGCCGAAGATCGCCCATGTCCCGGCGAAGTACGGCACTTCCTCGCCGTCGACGACGACCTGCTGCGACGTGAGCCAGAGCACGGTGGCCTGGGCGGCGGTGAGGCGGAGGGTTTGCGGATCGTTGTTCATGTCAGGCAGTCTCGCGGATCGCCTGGGATCGTGCCCGCTGCTTCGCGTCACGCCAGGCGTCGACCAGGATCGAGAAGCGTCGCGCGAGGTCGTCGACCGCGGCGGCGTCGTCGATCCTGCCGGCCAGCCACTGTTCCGCGGCATCGGCGAAGATCGTGCGTCCCACCGCGAAACCCTTGACGATCGGCGCCTGCGCGGTCGCCTCGAACGAGGCGATCAGTTCGTCCTCCGGCGCCGACAGGCCCAGCAGCACCACGCCACGGCAATGCGGATCGTTGCGGACGATGGCGTCCTCGATGTTGCGCCATGCCGTGGCCCGGTCGTCCGGCTCCAGCTTCCACCAGTCGGGACGGATGCCGAGGTCGTAGAGGCGCTGGATCGCGCGTGCGGCGGTATCGTCGGCGACGTCGCCGTTGCGCGAGGCGATGATCTCCACCAGCAACTCGTGGCGGGTCTTGCGCGCGGCGTCCGCGAGGCGCAGCAACTGCCGTTCCTGGCGCTCGCGCAGGTCCTGCGGATCGTCCGGGTGGTAGAAGGCGAGGCACTTGACGACATGGTTCGCCGGCCAGGTCGCGAGTTCCGTCGCCACGTCGGGCGAGGATTCGAATTCGAGCGGGCAGGAGCCGGGCAACTCGATCGGGCGGCCGATCCAGTACGGACAGGAGGCGGCCGCTTCGAGCGCGCGCATGCCGTAACGTCCGTCGAGCAGCACGCCGAACGAGGAGTCGCCCTTCGCGACCCGGTCCACCGCCTGCAGCGCGAGCGACTTGAACCCGGCGATGCGTGCGGGATCGGCGCCGGTCCGGGTGCACAGCGCCTCGAACTGGCTGCGATGGTCCATCGCCAGGACGGTCAGCGCGGGATAGTCGTTCGCGCGCGTGGTCGCCCAGTGCAGGTGCTCCAGCGCAGCGTCCTCGCGCAGCCGGAACGGCCGTTGGCCGCCGTGCAGGAAGGCCTGCAACTCCTCCCACGTGGCCATCGCCGGTGCGCAGCCATGGCGCGACACCACGATCGCGCCGCAGGCGTTGGCCCAGGCGCAGCAGTCCTCCAGCGTCGCATCGCGCAACCAGCCGCGCAGGAACCCGGCCATGAACGCGTCGCCGGCGCCGAGCACGTTGAACACTTCCACCGGGAACCCGCGGCCGACGACGCCGTCGTCGAGCGACGCCGGGATCGCGCCCGGGAACGCACTGCAGCCGGCGGCGCCGCGCTTGCACACGAGCAGGGCGCCGGTGCGTTCGCGGATCGCCCGCAGCGCGGCGAGGGTGTCGATGTGTCCACCGAGGATGTGCACCTCTTCCTCGGTGCCGACGATCAGGTCGCACAGCGGCAACACCTGCTGCAGCCGTTCGGTGACGGCCGCGTCGGCGACGAAGCGGTTCTCGCCCGCGTCCTTCCCGGTCAGGCCCCACAGCACCGGGCGATAGTCGATGTCGAACACGATCCGGCCGCCATTCGCACGCGTGATCGCGCAGGCTTTCATCGATGCGGCGAACACGCCCGGCTGCGACAGGTGGGTGCCGTTGATCAGCACCGCCTTCGTCGAACGGATGAAGTCGGGATCGACGTCGGCCTCGCACAGCGCCATGTCGGCGCAGTTCTCGCGGTAGAAGATCAGCGGGAACGTGTCCGGGTCGCGGATGCCGAGGAGCACCAGCGCGGTCAGCCGTGCCGGATCGTCGACCACGCCGCGAGTGTCCACCCCCTCGCGGGCGAGCTGTTCGCGCACGAAGCGCCCGAAGTGGTCCGCGCCGACGCGCGTCAGCAGGCCGGTCCGCAGGCCCAGGCGCGCGCCGCCGACAGCGGTGTTGGTGGGGCTGCCGCCGACGTACTTGGCGAAGGACTGCATGTCCTCCAGCCGGCCACCGGTCTGTTCGCCATAGAGGTCGATGCTGGAACGCCCGATCGCGATCAGATCCAACCCGTCCGTCCTCGCCATCGCCGATCGTCTCCCGGCCAGGCGGCCCTCGGCCCGGCATTTGTAAAATCTATTCTATTTTTAGACACATGGCAAGATTCATTTCATTTCTTCGCGGTCCGCTTCTTCGCCCCGAGCGTCGAGGCGTTGCGGGTCGTCGTGGCCGTGGAGAACGCATAGGAGATGACCAGCGCCTGGGCGAGGCACATGGACGTGGACAGCGAGCGGAACTTGCGGATCTCGGCCTCCCTGACCTGCAGCACCAGCGACGCCGGCTTGGCGACGGGACTGACCGGGCTGTCGCTGATCGACAGCACCTTGCACTGGGCGTCGACGGCGGCGTCGATCAGGTGCACGGCTTCCTCGGCGTAGGGCTGGTAGCTGACCACCAGCAGCAGGTCGTTGCGGGTGATGCCGTGGATCTGCTGGCGGGTCATGCCGCCGACGCTGTCGATGAACACGGTCTTCTTGTCGACCTGGTGCAGCGAATAGGCGAGGTAGGCGGCCACCGGGAACGAGCGCCGGAAGCCCGCGACGTACACGGTATCCGCCTGCGCGATCAGCTTCACCGCCTCGGTAAGCTGGCGCTTGTCGATGGCGTCGCCGAGGTGCTGCAGTGCCAGCATGTTGCCTTCGACGAACTCGGCCAGCACCTGCGACGGGTCGCTGACGCGCTTGCCGTCGACGGCCTTGCTGAACTCGCGCACGCGTTCGCCGTAGCCCAGCGAGGCGTTGGCCGACAGCAGGCCGTCGCGGAACAGCCGCTGCATCTGGGTGGCGCCGTCGAAGCCGAACGACTTGGCGAAGCGCACGATCGCCGAGGGCTGCACGCCGCAGCGTTCCGACAGCACCGCCAGGGTTTCCAGCGCCACCGCGTTGGGCTCGTCGAGGATGTAGCGCGCGATCTGCTTGAGTCGTTTGCTCAGGCCGTCGTAGCGGGCGAGGATCGCCGCGCGCAGTTCCTCGGCGCTGGCGGGCGGGGTCGGATGTTCGGACATGCGGGCAGCCTCGGTCGGTTCTTCCCTGGGGTCGCAAGGAGTGTCCGGCAAAAAATGGAATGCGACCAGATTTCTGGAAATTCTATTGCATTCCTATCTGGAACACATATTCTATTTGAAATCGCGGCGGGAGGGTCGCATGGATCGGATCGACGTGGCCCTGATCGGGGCTGGCCGCATGGGCCAGGTCCATGGGCCCAATGCCGCGCGCACGCCCGGCCTGCGGCTGCGGTACGTGGTGGACCCGCGTCCGGACGCTGCCGCGGCGCTGGCAGCGGCCACGGGCGCCGAAGCCGCCACGCTGGAACAAGCCCTGGCCGACCCCGGCGTAGGCGCTGTGCTGGTCTGCAGTTCCACCGACCAGCACCTGGCCAACGCGCTGCAGGCGGTGGAAGCGGGCAAGGCGGTGTTCTGCGAGAAACCGATCGACCTCGACCTGCAGAAGGCGCGGGCCGCACAGCCGCGCTTCGAAGGCGCCCGCTTCGTGCTCGGCTTCAACCGGCGCTACGACCCGCATTTCCTGGCGCTCAGGCAGCGCCTGGACGCCGGCGCGGTCGGCCGGCTCGAAAGCCTGCACATCGTCAACCACGACCCGGCCGCGCCGTCGGCGCATTTCATCCCGACCAGTGGCGGCCTGTTCAAGGACTTCACCATCCACGACCTCGACATGGCGCGCTGGATGCTGGGCGAGGAGCCGGTGGAGGTGTTCGCGACCGCGAGCTGCCTGATCGACCCGGAGATCGGCCGCCTCGGCGACGTCGACACCGCGCGCACCGTGCTGAAGACGGCCACCGGGAAGCTCTGCGTGATCTCCAACACCCGCCGCAGCGGCTACGGCTACGACCAGCGGATCGAGGCCTTCGGTTCGCGCGGGATGGCGACCGCGGGCAACGTCTCGCGCGACACCGTGCAGGTGTTCGACGAGAACGGCGCGACGGCGGCGCCGATCGCCTACGCTTTCCCGGAACGCTACGCCGACTCGTACCGTGCGCAGATCGCGCATTTCGCCGAGGTCGCGCGCGGGGCCTCGCCAGCGCGGACGCACTACGCCGACGGCATCGCCGCACTGGTGCTGGCCGAGGCGTGCCAGCAGTCGGTGCGCGAGGGCCGCCCCATCCGTTTGCAGGAGAACCGCTGATGTCGAGAGTCGCATTGATCGGTGCCGGTCGCATCGGCCGCATCCACGCCAGGAACGCCGCGCTGCATCCACGCCTGGAGCTGGCTGCGGTGGTGGATCCGGTCACCGCGTCGGCCGAATCGCTCGCCGGTGAATGGAGCGCGCAAGTGCGCTCGCTGGACGAGGTGCTTGCCGACGACACCATCGCCGGCGTCATCGTCGCCAGCTCGACCGACACGCACTTGGACTACAGCATCCGCGCGGCGCAGGCCGGCAAGGCCGTGTTCTGCGAGAAGCCCATCGACCAGGACCTGCAGCGCGCACGCGGCGCGGCCGATGCGTTGAAGGAGGCGAGATTGTTCCTGGCCTTCAACCGCCGCTTCGACCCCAACTTCCAGGCGCTCAAGGCGCGGCTCGATGGCGGCGCCATCGGCCATGTCGAGAGCCTGCAGATCACCTCGAACGATCCCGCGCCGCCGCCGCCGTCGTACATCGCGGTCTCGGGCGGGCTGTTCAAGGACATGGCGATCCACGACTTCGACATGGCGCGCTGGCTGCTGGGCGAGGAGGTCGCCGAAGTCTGGGCGGTGGGCAGTTGCCTGGTCGATCCCGAGATCGGCAGGCTCGGCGACGTCGATACCGCGCGCTCGGTGCTGAAGACGGCGTCGGGCAAGCTCTGCGTGATCTCCAACACCCGCCGCAGCGGCTACGGCTACGACCAGCGCATCGAGGCCTACGCCTCGGCCGGCATGGTGCGCACCGACAACGTGCTCGAAAGCACCGTGCAGGTGTTCGACGAGAACGGCGCCGCCGGCGACCGGCTGCAGAACTTCTTCCTCGATCGCTACGCCGAGGCGTATCGCCGCGAGATGGACCACTTCGTCGAGATCCTCGACGGCGCCACGCCATCGGTCGGTTACGCCGACGGCGTCGCGGCGCTGGCGCTGGCCGAAGCGGCGACGCGGTCTTCGAAGACCGGCGAGGTGGTCAGGCTCTGAAGGTATGGGCCGCTGCGGTCGCGGCGGCCCTCGCGCGAGGTCAACGCACGATGCGCGAGCGCAATGCCGCGGCGAAATCCTCGTAGCGGCACACGGTCGTGTCGGCCGACAGCGCGCATAGCGGCTGTGCCATGTAGTTGAAGTACGGGGGATTTTCTGCGTCGAGCGGCGTCAGCCCGCGCAACTGCCGCGTGCCTTGTGCCAGGTAGAAGACGCGTACGAAACGCGCGCCAGCGGGGTCGCGCAGCAACTCGAACCCGATCGCACCGCCCACCGCGGCGTCGTCCGGCGCGTAACCCGGCACGTGCCAGTGCAGGTCGAGCGCGCCACCGACGTTGGAGGCGTTCGTGTCGTGGCCGACCAGGATGTCGAGCTTCGGCGCATCGTCGCGTTCGAACGTCGCCAGCACGCGCTCCAGGATCGGGGTGGCGCCGCGACTGGCGATGTACGGCGTGCGGTAGAGCAGGTCGAACTCCGCGGCGTGGATCTGCGACAGCAGCTCGATGTCGGCTCCGGTCGCGCGACCCCAGCCGACCTGCTCCATCGGCTTGCCCTCGACATATTCCAGCAGCAGCGTATGCGCGGCGGTGCCGCCGGCGTCCAGCGGACCCCTGAACTTCACGCGCTTGCCGGAACCGGTATCGGCCCAGGCATTGGGCCAGGTCGACAGCCGGCAGTCCGGCGCGAGTCCGGCTGACGCGCAGGCTGGCGGCGAACAGCAGTCGAGGATCGCGTCGAGACGGGCGAATGCCTCGGCCAGCGTCGGCATGGCGTGGTCGAGGTCGCCGTCGACGCGCGCCATCACCGCCGCGCGCGCAGCCGCGGCATCGTGTTCGACCAGGCCCAGATCGATCGACTGGAAGATCGGATCGTCGCGATGGCCAGGCGAATGCTGCACGACCACGCCACAACCCGGGGCGAAGCCCTCCAGGAAACCGCGTGCGCTTTCGCGGGTCCGCTGGTCGGTGTTGGCGCGCACCGCGATGGCGCCCTCGTCGGGGCAACCTTCGGGCGGCAGCAGTCGGCGCACCGCGAGCGCCTGCCGCTGCCATCGGCCGAGCAGCACCGTGCCTGCATGGCCGTGCGCGGTCAGGTGTCCGGCGGGCACGTCCCATCCCGCCCATGGCTGGCGGGCCAGTCCTTCCGCGATCGGCGGCATGCGTGTCGGCGGGCGTACGCCATGCCGCATCAGCATCACGACGCGTTCGAGCGTGAACGCCTGGTCGCTGACGGCGTGCGCACCGCTCGTTCGCGACGGGTCGGTGTGCGCACAGGACGCGACGAGCAGCACCAGGCTCGTCGTCCGGGCCGGGTGCCAGGCGGATCGGGCGAGGACATGGCGCTTCATCGCGGAATTCCAAAGAACAGCGGCGGCCATGGGCCGCCGCTGGAGGCGAGGTCAGGCTTCGTCGATGCAGTGATCAGAACTTGAACTGCACGCCCATGCGCGCCGACCAGCCGTACATCTCCTGCTCCATCGTCCGCTCGCGGCGGCCGACGTAGGCGCGCATCGCCGCGTCGTTGAGGTTGGAACCCTCCAGGAACACCGACCAGCGCGGATTGATCTCGTAGCCGAACTTGATGTCCCATTGCTTCAGCGAGTCCCAGTAGATGTCCTCCTCGGGATCGTCCTCGCTGGCCTCGTTGAGCATCGCAGAGCGATAGGTGTAGGCCAGCCGCGCCGAGAAGCCGTACTTCTCGTAGCTCAGCTGGGCCGACGCCACGCGGTCGGACTGGCTGATCAAGGGAACCGTGTCGCTGCGCGCCGGCAGTCCTTCGGCTTCCGAATCGACGAAGGTGATGTTGCCGCCGACGCTGAAACCGTCGAAGGGTGAGGGCAGGAAGCCAAGTTCGTACTGGGCGTTGAGCTCGATGCCGGACACCTTCGCCTTCTCGGCATTGTCCCAGGTGCCGACCTCGGCGCCGGTGAGCGGCAACCCGCCGAACACACCGTCCTGGTCGGTGCGGGTGACGGCATAGATGGGGTTGCTGATGTCCTTGTAGAACACCGCGGCCGAGAGCACGCCGCGGTTGCCGACGTAGTACTCGACGGACAGGTCGAGGTTGGTCGAGTACAGCGGATCCAGGTCCGGGTTGCCCATCGTGACTTCGGGTTCGAGACTCCCGGCGCCCTGGATCTCGACGAACGGGGCGATCGACTCGTAGTTGGGCCGCCCGATCGCACGGGTCACCGCGCCGCGGACGACCAGGTTGTCGCCGGCATCCCAGCGGATGTTCACGCCGGGGAAGAGGTCGGTGTAGCTGCGCGATCCGAACACGTTGAACGGCTGGTCGATCGAGGAGGTCTCCACGTCGAAGGCATGCGCGGCGTACGATCCCTTCGTGTGCTCGATGCGCAGGCCCGGGATGACGGTGACGTTGCCGAACCACAGCCGTGCCATCGCGTAGGCGGCGGTGATGGTCTCCTCGATCCGGAAGTCCGTCGCCAGGGTCGCGCTGAGCGTGCCTTCGGCGTCTTCCTCGAATTCCCCCGGGTTGGCGTTGAAGTAGGCGTCCGCACGCGGTCCGCTGACCAGCGGCCCGAGCCGGTATCGGCTACCGAACACGCTGTCGACCGTGTTTCCGGCGACATCGGCCATCGTCAGGTCGCCATCGTCGTATTCCCAGGCGCGACCGTCCACGTCGTTGTCCTTGTCGCGGCGCAGGTACTTCACGCCGACCTGCAGGTCTGAGCCGTCGCCACCGAACGGCATGACGTAGTCGGCGCGGAACTGGTACAGGTCTTCCACCGCCCGCCGCGACTCGGGTTCGAAGAAGTCGGGTTCGAAATTGGCGGGGTCGAACGCGGCGTCGTCGGCGAACGAGAAGTCGTAGCTGCGCGGGCCGATCGAGTAGCTGCCGGAGACGTCTTCGGCCACGAAGCCCCATTCGTCGCGGCGCGGATCGCGCTTGTTGGCCCGGGAATAGGTCGCCTCGAGCTCGAGCCTGTTGTCGCCGAAGCGGAACTCGCCGCCGGTCGAGGCGGTGAAGCTGGTGGTGGTTTCCTCGCGCGTGCGGATCGCGCGGATCGCCTCGGCGCCCTCGAACGTGCCGCTGGTGGCGGAGCCGGGCGCGATGCCGTCCTCGTCCAGCTCGACGGCGAACGCGTCGCGCGTTTCCTGGTCCTGGTACTTCGAGTACATGAAGCGCAGGAACACCGAAGCGTTCTCGCTGGCCTTCCAGTCGAAGTTGGCGACTGCGCCGGTGCGCTGGCGGTGGGTGTTGTACTGCCGCACCTCCAGGCCTTCTGGGACCTGATTGCCGTCGATCTCGATCCAGCCGCCCGGGTTCTGCACGTTCTGCGAGCCGATCTTGCGGTCGGAGCGGTTGACCGCCAGCACCGCGCCGAACTGCCTGTCGGCGCCGAACACGCTGCCGAACGACGCATCGTACTCGTACGGGTTCTCGCCGTTGATGTCGTAGCGGCCGTAGGCGGCGCGCGCCGAACCGAAGGTGCGGTTGCGGTCGAACGCCGACACGGTTTCGATGTTCACCTGTCCCGCGATCGCGTTCGCATCCATGTCCGGCGTGAGCGTCTTGGAGACGGTCACGCCACCGATCAACGCCGACGGGATGTCGTCGAGCTTGACCTGCCGGCTTTCCGGTTCCGGCGCCGCGGCCGTCTGGCCGTTGAGCGTCACGTTGAGCAGGTCGGGCGAGACGCCGCGTACCGTGAGGTATCGGCCTTCGCCCTGGTCGTTGACCGTGGTCACGCCGGGCAGTCGGCGCACGGCCTCGGCCACGTTCTGGTCGGGCAGGCGGCCGACGTCGTCGGCGCGGATCGCATCGACCTGGCCATCGGCGCTGCGCTTGTCGTCGATCGCCAGGCGATCGGCGGCACGACGGCCGGTGACCACGATCGCATCCAGGTCGGTGGCTTCCGACGCCTGGCGCGTGTCGCCCGTCGATTCCTGTGCCGACGCGATGGATGGCAATACCGCGCACTGGCAGAGCACCAATGCCTTGAAAAGGGCACTTCGACGCAAGGTCCGCATGTTCTGTCCCTCCCGAGGACGAGTCGGCTGCCGGTGTTTGCGAAGGACGCGAAGGCAGCGCGTGGGCGGAGATTACGAACAAACATTCCATATTTCAAGAGAAATAGAATTTTTCTTGCAAATTGTACTCGGGCCGCGTTAGCTTGGACGCCAACCAGGCTCTGCATCGAGCGCGCCCACGCGCCGGATCTCCGGGAGGAATCATGAAAAATCATCTACTTATCGCCCTTGCTTGCGTATCCGTGGCGATGGCGTCGGCGTGTTCGTCGGATGCTGCGCAGCAGCAGGTGCCGACCGTCGAGGCCCACGCGGCGACTGCGCCGACGACCTCGGGAGAAATCGGCAGCGCCGCGCTGGTCCATGCCGTCGACTCCGCAGGCGAACCCCGGATCGTCGCGACCGCTGCGCTGGGCGGACTCGAGCTGTATTCGCTGGCGGGCAAGCGGCTCGGCGCCACGCCGGCAGGCGAGGTGGTGGGCGTGGATGCGGCCAGCGGTGTCCCCGTCGGTGGGACCGACGCGACGATCGTGGCCGCCATCGACGGCGACGGCCACCGCCTGCGGTTGTTCCGCTTCGCCGATGATGCGTTGACCGAGGTCGGCGCGCGCGAGATCCCGCTGGGCTTCGCGGGCGAGGGGATCTGCCTGTACCGGCACCCGCTCGATGGCGCGCTGCATGCCTTCATCGTCGGCGATGGCGGTGAAGTCGATCAGCAGGTGATCCACGGCACGGCCGACGGCAGGCTCGACGCGCGGCAGGTGCGGCGGATCGGCGTACCCTCGCCGTTGAAGCAGTGCGTCGTCGATGCGCGCGCCGGCCACGTCTATGCCTCGGAGGAAGCCGTCGGCATCTGGCGCTTCAATGCCGATCCGGAAGCCGACGTGTCCGCCGTGCTGGTCGATTCCCCGAGGGGCCACATCGCAGAAGAGGTCGGCGGGCTGGCGATCCACGACGGCGGCGAAGGCGCACGCTGGTTGCTGGCGTCGAACGCATCCGCGGGCACGTTGAACGTCTACGACCTGGAACGCGACGCGGCCTTCATCGGCAGCGCGACGGTGTCGGGACGCGGCGCCGCCGAACCCCTCGGCGAACCGGGCCCGCTGTACGCGGCCAGTACCGCGATCGGCGGGCATTATCCGAACGGGGTGTTGCTGGTCGTCGACGAGGACGGCCCCGACGTCAAGCTCGTGTCGATGACGACGCTCGCACGGGCGCTCGGCGTTGCCGCGGGAACCGCGCCCGGAGAAGCACGCGAAGCGGCCAAGCCGACGGTCGCCGTGGTCGTTGCGGTCGCCGAAACGTTGCCGGTCGACAGCTTCGGCGACGCCGCCGACGACCCCGCGATCTGGGTGCATCCGACCCAGCCGGAGAAGAGCCTCGTCATCGCCACCGACAAGAAGGCGGGCCTGTACGTGTACGACATGCAGGGCCGACGGCGGCAGTTCCTGGCCGACGGCAAGATGAACAACGTGGATCTGCGCGATGGTTTCAGGCTGGGCGACCGCGAGGTCACCCTGGTCACGGCCAGCAACCGCACCGACAAGAGCATCGCGATCTACCGGCTCGATGCCGACACGGGCGAGCTGGTCGACATCGCCGATGGCCGGCAGCCTACCGGCCTGCACGATCCCTACGGCCTGTGCATGTTCCGCAGCCCGCGCAACGGCAACACGTATGTCTTCGTCAACGGCGACGACACCGCGAAGAAGCAGTGGCGGCTGGTCGACGCCGGCGGTGGCCGCGTGCGCACCGAACTGGTACGGGAACTGGCGTTCGATTCGCAGACCGAAGGCTGCGTCGCCGACGACGCGTCGGCCACGCTGTACGTGGGCGAGGAGGACGTGGCCTTGTGGAAGCTGCCGGCCGAGCCCGATGGCGGCGACGAGATGACCGCGGTCGACCGCGTCGACGCCAATCCCGCGATCCGGGACGACATCGAGGGCATGGGGCTGTACCACCTCGGCGATGGCCGCGGCTACATCGTCGCCTCGAGCCAGGGCAACGATACCTACGCGGTGTATCGACTCGAGGGCAGCCAGGAATACCTCGGGTCGTTCGCCGTGGCCGGCGATCCGGTCCGCGGCATCGACGGCATTTCCGAAACCGACGGTCTGGAGGTCAGCAGCGGCAACCTCGGCCCCGGTTTCGAGCACGGGGCCTTCGTCGCGCAGGACGGGCGCAACGTCATGCCGGTGGAGAACCAGAACTACAAGATCGTGCCGTGGAAGGCGATCGCCGAGGCGCTGGGCCTGGAAATGCGCAGCCCCTGAGTCGGCGTCGCCTGCCGCAATCGGGCAGGCGACGGCGCCGGTTCCCGATCAGGCCGCTTCCGCCGCTTCCTGCCGCGGTCCCTCGCGCAGCGCCTTGCCCACCATCGACACCAGCAGTTCGAGTTCGTCGGACTGGGTGTCGAAGCGCGGGGTGAAGCGCAGCGAATTGGCGCCGCCGTGGATCACGCCGATGCCGCGCTCGCGCAGCCATTCCTCGGTGGAGCCCGCGCCGTAGCATTTGTACTGCGGCGCCAGTTCGCACGAGAACAGCAGCCCGGTGCCTTGCACCCCGGTGACCAGGCCGCCGAGTTCGGCCTTCAGCGCCTCGAGCCTGGCGACCGCTTCCCTGCCGCGCTCGCGGATGTTGGCGCGCAGCTGCGGCGTGATGGCATCGAGCACCGCGCAGGCCACGTCGAGCGCGCGCGGGTTGGTGGTCATGGTGTTGCCGTAGATGCCGCTGCGGTAGAGGTTCGCGGCGCGCTCGGTGACGGCCAGCACCGACAGCGGGTACTGGCCGGCGTTGAGCGCCTTGGAGTAGGTCTCCATGTCCGGCGCTTCGCAACCTTCGAAGCCCGGGTAGTCGACGATCGACAGCACGCCATGCGCGCGCAGGCCGGCCTGGATCGAATCGACCAGCAGCAGCGAGCCGTGCGCCTTCGTCAGTTCGCGCGCGGCATCGTAGAACGCGCGCGGCAGCGCCCGGCCCGGATCGCCTTCGCCCATCACCGGCTCGAGGAACACCGCCTCGACGAACCAGCCGTTGGCGTCGGCCTCGGCGAACGCGCGTTGCAGCGCCGCGACGTCGTAGGGTTCGATCGCGATCAGCGAATCCTCGCCGCGGAAGCTGGCGAGGTGCTTCAGGTAGGCCTTGCGGCTGGAATCGGAGTACAGCGCCGGGCGTTCGGTGCGGCCGTGGAAGCTGCCCTTGACCACGATGCGCTTGACGGTGGCGCCGGCATGCTTCGCGCCCGGATCGGTCGCCAGCTTGGTGCCGACATCGGCGATGCGCGCGGCCAGGCCCACCGCTTCCGAACCCGAGTTCAGGCACAAAAAGCGCGCGAACGGGCACTGGCCGCGGGTGTGGCCGATCTCACGGCGCATGGCGCGGTCGAAGCGCAGCTGCGACAGGCCCGGCGTCATCACGTTGGCCATCGCCTGCGGTTTGGCCATCGCGTCGAGCACCGCCTGCGGCGCGTGGCCGAAGCCGAGCATGCCGTAGCCGCCCGAATCGTGGACCACCGCGCCCTTGAGGGTGACGATCCACGGCCCGCGCGCGGTGAGCGCGAGATAGGGATTCACCGCGTCGCCGGGGTAGAAATTCACGTAGCCGGCCTGCACGGCCTCGATCTGGGCGGTTTCGTCGAGGTCGAGGAGATCGGCGAACTCGTCCTGCACGCGCGCGTATTCCGCGGCGGCGGCGTCGATCGCGGCGCGAAGCTCGGGATGGGTCGCGGCAAGACGCTCGATCGTGGCGTCGTCGAGGCCGCGGGTGCGGCGCTGGCCGCTGTGTGCGCGCAGCGGGGCGAGGGCGTCGATCACGGGCATCGTGCGTTCTCCTGGGAGGCGACCTCGCGTCCGCCAGCCGGGCGGAGGAGGTCGCGGGTGACGGGTCCGGTCCGCGGGCACGGTCGGCGAAGCCCCTATTATCTCGATCCTGTCGGCACAAGGTAGGGTCGATTTGCGCAGAATATCGTACGATTTCGTCGAATCGACGAGCCGATTGCGCAGATCATGAAAATCACCCCTGCCGACGCCCAGCTCCTGTCCGCCCTGCGCGAGAACGCGCGCGCGTCGATCGCCGAGATCGCTCGCCGGCTCGGGTTGTCGCGGACCACGGTACAGAGCCGGATCGAACGGCTCGAGCGCGAGGACGTGATCCGCGGCTACACCGTGCGCGTCAACGAGGAGGTCGAGCGCGGCCACATCCGCGCCCACATCCTGATCACCGTGCTGCCCAAGCAGATGCCCGCGGTGGTACAGGCGCTGCGCGGCATGCCCGAGGTGCGCAGCCTGCATTCGGTCAGCGGCGCGCACGACCTGGTGGCGATGGGCGTGGTGCCGGCGGTCGCCGACATGGACGATCTGACCGACCGGATCGGCGCGATCGAAGGGGTGGAGCGGACCACGTCCGCGGTCATCCTGTCGACCAAGTTCGAGCGCTAGGGCGGGTTCCGGCCCGCCATTACGAGGGCTCGGCCTGTCACAAGGCCATGGGAACCGAGCCCGATGGCGGGCGGGCCCGCCATCACGAAGTCCCGGCCCCAGCGCATCGCGATCGGGACCAGGGCGATGGTGGCGCGGGGCCACCCTACAATCCGGCGATGAAGAAATCGGATTTCCACTACCACCTGCCGCCCGAACTGATCGCGCAGGCGCCACTGCCGGAGCGTTCTGCCAGCCGGATGCTCGTGGTGCCGCCCGGCGACGCGCCCCTGGTCGATGCCCAGGTGCGCGAGCTCGGCGACTGGCTGCACCCCGGCGACCTGCTGGTGTTCAACGACACCCGGGTGATCCCGGCGCGGCTGTTCGGGCAGAAGGACACCGGCGGCCGGGTCGAGATCCTGATCGAGCGCCTGTTGCCGGGCAACGAGGCGCGTGCCCAGGTCGGCGCCAGCAAGCCACCGAAGCCGGGTGGTCGCATCGCGCTCGATGCCGGTGGCGAGGCGCAGGTGCTGGGCCGCGACGGCGAGTTCTACCACCTGCGCTTCCAGGTCGACGGCGCGCTGGAGTCCTGGCTGCTCGAGGCCGGCCGCCTGCCGCTGCCGCCCTACATCCGCCGCGAGCCCGGGCGCGACGATGCCGAGCGCTACCAGACCGTGTTCGCGCGCGAGATCGGCGCGGTCGCGGCGCCGACCGCGGGGCTGCATTTCGACGACGCGCTGCTCGCGACACTGCGTGGACGCGGGGTCGCGTTCGGGCACGTCACCCTGCACGTGGGCGCCGGTACCTTCCAGCCGGTGCGCGAGGACGACCTGCATGCCCACCGCATGCACAGCGAGTGGCTCAACGTCGGTGCCGGACTGGTCGCCCAGGTCCGGCGCACGCGCGAGGCCGGGGGCCGCGTGGTCGCGGTGGGCACCACCGTTGTGCGCGCGCTCGAGAGTGCGATGCGGGACGGCGAATTGCATCCGTTCGCCGGCGAAACCCGGATCTTCATCTTCCCCGGCTACCGCATCCGCAGCGTCGATGCGCTGCTGACCAATTTCCACCTGCCCGAATCGACCCTGCTGATGCTGGTGTCCGCCTTCGCCGGCCGCGCGCGGATCCTGGCCGCCTACGCCCACGCGGTGCGCGAGCGCTACCGGTTCTTCTCCTATGGCGACGCGATGCTGCTGTTCCCGCAGCCATGACCCAACGAGATGTAGGAGCGCCTTCAGGCGCGATCGCTTTTTGAATCGCTCTTGACGGGTGGCGTTCTGGAAAGCGTCCTGGAAAGCATCGCGCCTGAAGGCGCTCCTACAGCTGCGACTGTGGAAACGCGCGCCCTGGCCGCATCTGGCCAGGTGAGTATAATTCTCATTTCCGCTCCAGCCGCCGTGGTTTCTGGCAACGCCCGAGCCGGCTACCCCCGACTGACACAGGAGTCTTTCTTGATGCGACCCTTCGCCCGAGCCGCCCGCCTGTCGCGGACGAGCCTGCCTGCTTCGCTGCTGTTGTCCGGCATCGCGCTGTTGTTCGCCGCCTGCGGCCAGCAGGATCGACAGGCGACCGGCGCCGCTGCGGAGTCCAGCCCCCCCGCTGGCGAGGTCACCCTCTACACCACCCGCGAACCGGGCCTGATCCAGCCGCTGCTCGATGCATTCACCGCGCAGACCGGCACCCGGGTCAACACCGTGTTCGTGCGCGACGGCCTGCTCGAGCGGGTGCGCGCGGAAGGGCAGCGTTCGCCGGCGGACGTGCTGATGACCGTCGATACCGGCAACCTGCTCGACCTGGTCGACGCCGGCCAGACCCGGCCGGTGGAATCGCAGGTGCTGGCCGACGCCGTTCCCGCGCATCTGCGCGGCGCCGACGGCCAGTGGTTCGCGCTCTCGTTGCGCGACCGCATCCTCTACGCCGACAAGGACCTCGCGCTCGACGGCTTCACCTACGAGCAACTCGCCGATCCGAAGTGGAAGGGCAAGGTCTGCATCCGTTCGGGGCAGCACCCGTACAACACCAGCCTGATCGCGGCGATGATCGCCCACCACGGCGCCGAGGCCACCGAGACCTGGCTGCGCGGGGTCAAGGCCAACCTGGCGCGCAAGGCCGCCGGCGGCGACCGCGACGTGGCGCGCGACATCCTCGCCGGCATCTGCGAGATCGGCATCGCCAACGCCTACTACGTCGGCCGCATGAAGAACGAACCCGAGGGCAGCGAGCAGCGCCAGTGGGGCGATGCGATCCAGGTGGTCCGCCCGACCTTCGCCATCGACGGCGGCGGCACCCACGTCAACATCAGCGGCGCGGCCATGGCGCTGCATGCGCCCAATAGCGACAACGCGGTGAAGCTGCTGGAGTACCTGGTTTCCGACCAGGCGCAGAGCCTGTACGCGAAGGCGAACTACGAGTACCCGGTGAAGGCCGGCGTCGAACTCGACCCGGTCGTCGCCAGCTTCGGGCCGATGCAGGTCGACGCGCTGCCGCTGGCGCGGATCGCCGAACACCGCCGCCAGGCCAGCGAGCTGGTCGACCGGGTCGGGTTCGACAACTGACAGCGCGGGAATGGGGAATCGGGAATCGGGAATCGGCGAGGGACAGGACGCCGCGTGCGTGCCGGTGTCGAACCGGTGCCGGCTGATCGCGATTCCGCTCGGAGCCGCCAGGGGATGACCGCCGCTGCCAGTGCGTTGGCCATGGCTGCCGTGCGTTCGCGCGCGCGGCCCGATGGCTGGCTGCTCGCCGCGCTGGCGATCGCCGCCATTGCGCTGCTGCCGCTGCTGGCGCTGGCCTGGACCGCCGCCGAGGGCAGCGACGCCTGGCCGCACATCGTGGCCAACGTGCTGCCGCAGGCGGCACGCAATACGCTGTGGCTGCTGCTGGGCGTGGGCGTGTTGGCCGTGGCGATCGGTACCGGCGCCGCGTGGCTGGTGACGGCCTACGATTTCCCCGGTCGCGCGGTGATGGCGTGGGCGCTGCTGCTGCCGCTGGCGGTGCCCACCTACATCGTCGCCTACGCCTACCTCGACCTGCTGCACCCGCTGGGCCCGGTGCAGGGCGCGATCCGTGGCGTGCTCGGATACGAAGGCCCGCGCGAGTTCCGGCTGCCCGACATCCGCGGCCTGCCCGGTTGCATCGTGCTGCTCGGGCTGGTGCTGTATCCCTACGTCTACATCACCACGCGCGCGATGTTCATGACCCAGGCGGCAGGCCTGCTGGAAGCCGCGCGTACGCTCGGCGCTGGGCGCGCGGCGCTGCTGTGGCGGGTGGCCCTGCCGCTCGCGCGGCCGGCGATCGCGGTGGGCGCGGCGCTGGCGCTGCTGGAGACGCTCGGCGACATCGGCGCCTCGGAATTCCTTGGCGTGCAGACGCTCACCGTGTCCGTCTACACCACCTGGGTGACGCGCAGCGACCTGCCGGGCGCGGCGCAGATCGCGCTGTCGATGCTGGTGGTGGTGATCGCGGTGATCGCACTGGAACGTTTCGGGCGCCGGCGCGCGGGTTATGCCAGCGCGATGCGCCCGCGGCCGATGCAGCCGCAGCCGCTGCGAGGCGTCGCGGGCTGGGTCGCGCTGGCGCTGGTGGCGTTGCCGGTCGCGCTCGGCTTCGTCGCGCCGGCCACGCACCTGGCGATCGAGAGCTGGCTGCGCATCGCCGACGGCGCCGGCGTTTCGCCGATGCTGTGGCGCAGTACCTGGAACACCTTGCGGGTCGCGCTGCTGGCCACGGCCGCAACGCTTGGCGCCGGCCTCGTGCTCGCCTGGGCGCTGCGGCTGGCGCAGGCGCGGCGCCGCACCCGGCTGGCTTCGGCCGCCCTGCGCGTCGGCGGCCTGGGCTATGCGGTGCCGGGCACGGTGCTGGCGATCGGCCTGCTCGCGCCGCTGGCCTGGTTCGACGACGGTGCCAACGTGCTGATGCGCGCCGCCGGCCTCGAGCCGCGGATGCTGCTGATGGGCTCGCTCGGCGCGCTGGTGCTGGCGTACGTGCTGCGTTTCCTGGTGATCGCCGCCGGCGGCATCGAGGCGGGCTTCTCGCGGATCGCGCCATCGCTGGACCAGGCCGCGCGCGGACTCGGCGCCGCGCCGGGCACGGTGCTCGGACGCGTGCACCTGCCGCTGCTGCGGCCGGCCATCGCCGCCGCCGCGCTGCTGGTGTTCGTCGACGCGATGAAGGAACTGCCGGCGACGCTGCTGCTGCGCCCGTTGAACTTCGAGACGCTGGCGACCTGGCTGTACGCCGATGCCGCGCGCGGCGCCTACGAGGAGGGCGCGGTGGCCGCGCTGCTGATCGTGCTGGCCGGCCTGCTGCCGGTGATCCTGCTGGCGCGCACCGGGTTGGAGTACGGACACGAGGTCGCGCCGGCATGAGCGAGGCCATGCTCCGGCTAGACGACATCCGCGTGGCCTACCCGGGCCCCGGTGGCGAGCGCACCGTGGTCGACCACCTGTCGTTGTCGCTGGCCAGGGGCACGATCGGCTGCCTGCTCGGCGCCTCCGGCTGCGGCAAGACCACGGTGCTGCGCGCGATCGCGGGATTCGAGCCGCTGCGCGCGGGCCGCATCGAGCTCGACGGACATGTCCTGTCGACCACCGCGGCCACGCTGCCGCCGGAGCGGCGCGGGATCGGCATGATGTTCCAGGACTACGCGCTGTTCCCGCACCTGGACGTCGCCGGCAACGTCGGCTTCGGGCTCGCCGCGCAGCCGCGTAACGTCCGCGATGCGCGGATCGCCGAGGTACTGGCGCTGGTCGGTCTGCCCGATCGCGCCGGCGCGTATCCGCACGAGTTGTCCGGTGGCCAGCAGCAGCGCGTGGCGCTCGCGCGCGCGCTGGCGCCGTCGCCGTCGCTGCTGCTGCTCGACGAGCCGTTCTCCAACCTCGACATCGACACCCGCGAACGCCTCGCCGCCGAGTTGCGCGCGATCCTCCACCGCACCGGTACCACCGCGCTGCTGGTCACCCACGACCAGGCCGAGGCGTTCGCCATGGCCGATGCGATCGGGGTGATGGACCGCGGCCGGATCCTGCAGTGGGCCGACGCGCAAACCCTGTACCGGGCACCGGCGGACCGCTTCGTCGCCGGCTTCGTCGGCCGCGGTTGCGTGCTGCCGGCGGCGGCGCTGGGCCTGCCGGGCGGCGGCGACGTGCTGCTGCGGCCGGACCAACTGGTGCCGGACGACAATGGCGCGCTCCGCGCGGAAGTGCTTGCGACGATATTCCGTGGTCCGCAGCACGTCCTGCTGCTGCGCCTGCCGGAGGGCGAGGTGGCCGAGGTCGACGTGTCCGGGCACGCGATCCCTGCTCCCGGCACGACGCTCGCGCTGCGCCTGGCCGATGCGCCGCTGGTGGCGTTCCGGCGGCGGGAGGGGGATGCGTTGTAGCGTCGGCCATCGGCGGACTCGCCACCAGGGACGTCGCCTTTCGACCCGCTGCCAGCCGGGCTTCAGGCAATCGGCGAGTCGTGTCGTCTCGGCTACGTCCTCGGCGATTGGAGGCACACGGTCCCAGGTTGCAGCGTCATGACCTCCCGGGATACGGCACTCTCAGGGTCACGTCCCCCCGGTGTAGCGTCAGGCGGCGTCATGTCGCGACCAGTGCGATGTCATCCAGAACGCAGTGAGGGATCTGGCTCTGCGTCGCCGCAAAGAAGATCCCTCGCTGCGCTCGGGATGACAAACCATTAGGCTCTCGCCGGTCGCGCTCGCGGTCGCAGTCTCCGGTCGCCAGTCGCCAGTCGCCAGTCGCCAGCACTCCCCATTCCCCATTCCCCATTCCCCATTCCCCATTCCCCATTCCCCATTCCCGGCTCTTCCATGTCCCGCATGCAGTTCCAGCTCCTGTCCACCGACGGCGCCGCGCGCCGCGGCCGGCTCTCGTTTCCGCGCGGAACGGTGGAGACGCCGGCGTTCATGCCGGTCGGCACCTACGGCACGGTCAAGGGCATGCTGCCGGAGCAGGTGCGTGCGCTGGGGGCGCAGATCATCCTCGGCAACACCTTCCACCTGTTCCTGCGGCCGGGGTTGGAGGTGATCGAGGCGCACGGCGGGCTGCACGGTTTCGCGCGCTGGGACGGGCCGATCCTCACCGATTCGGGCGGGTTCCAGGTGTTCTCGCTGGCACACCGGCGCAAGATCACCGAGGCCGGTGTGACCTTCGCCGCGCCCACCGACGGCTCGAAGGTGTTCCTCGGCCCCGAGGAGTCGATGCACATCCAGAAGGTGCTCGGCTCGGACGTGGTGATGATCTTCGACGAATGCCCGCCGGTGCAGGTCGATGGCCAGCCGGTGGACCGGGGCGTGGTCGAGCGGTCGATGGAACTGTCGCTGCGCTGGGCCGAGCGATCGAAGAAGGCCCACGAGGGCAACGACGCGGCGCTGTTCGGGATCGTCCAGGGCGGCGTGCACCAGGCGTTGCGCACGCGCTCGGCCGAAGGATTGAAGGCGATCGGCTTCGACGGCTATGCGATCGGCGGCCTCGCCGTCGGCGAGACCGAGGCCGAGCGCAACGCCATGCTCGAACACACCTGCCCGCAACTGCCCGATGACCGGCCGCGCTACCTGATGGGCGTGGGTCGGCCGGAGGACCTGGTGGAAGCGGTCGCCCGCGGCGTCGACATGTTCGACTGCGTGATGCCGACCCGCAATGCCCGCAACGGCCACTACTTCACCTCCACCGGCGTGGTCCGCGTGCGCAACGCGCAGTACGGGAACGACATGCGGCCGATCGAGGAGGGCTGCGGATGCCCGGCCTGCACCGGCGGCTACAGCCGCGCCTATCTGCGCCACCTCGACCGCTGCAACGAGATGCTCGGCCCGATCCTGGGGACCCTGCACAACCTCTGGTACTACCAGAAGCTGATGGCCGACATGCGCGAGGCGATCGGGCAGGGAACCTTCGCCGCCTTCCGCGAGTCCTTCCACGCGGCCCGTCTGGCGCGATAGGACCCGCTCCGGGCGGGTTTTCCCGCTTCAGAGGCGCCGGGCCCGGCGCCCGACGGCGCCCCGCGCCGGGGCCGTGGCATAATTCCCGGCTATTTTCCGCGACATGGAACCGAACCGATGACCCTGCTCGACCTGCTGATCGCCCCGGCCCACGCCCAGGCCGCCGCCGGCGCCGCCCCCCAGGGCGGTGGACTGAGCTTCCTGATCATGCCGATCGTGCTGATCGCGATCATGTACTTCCTGATGATCCGTCCGCAGATGAAGCGCCAGAAGGAACACCGCGGCATGCTCGAGAAGCTCGCGGTCGGCGACGAGGTGATCACCAACGGCGGTATCGCCGGCGTGGTGCGCTCGATGGGCGAGAGCTTCATCACCGTGGAGATCGCCGACCGCGTCGAGATCCGCGTACAGAAGGGCGCGATCGCCAACGTGCTGCCCAAGGGCACGCTCAAGGCGGCCTGACCGCGACGGTGGCGCGATGCGGCCGGCGTGAGCCGGCCCCGCGACGCCGGGCGACCGCACCGATCCTCCTGTCCCGGTTCCGGGGCGGGCACGGGGGCGAGGCCTGAGGGCCGGTGCCTCCCCCTTCGCAGACGATACCCGCAATGCTCGACTTTCCCCGCTGGAAATACGCCCTCATCCTGGTCGTGGTGCTGCTCAGCGCGCTGTACGCCGTGCCGAACCTCTACCAGAAGGATCCCTCGGTGCAGGTGACCAGGAACCGCCCGGCGGCGGTCGTCGACGAGGCGCTGGTCGCGCGGGTGCAGGGCATCCTGGAGCAAGCCGGCGTCCAGGCGAGATCGGTCGAGCTCGAAGGCGAGCAACTGCTGGTGCGCCTGCCCGACGCTACCACCCAGACCCGTGCTGCCGATGCGCTGCGGCCTGCGCTGGGTGAGGACTACTCCGCGGCGCTGAACCTGGTGCCGACCACGCCGGCGTGGCTGGAATCGCTCGGCGCCAGGCCGATGTCGCTCGGCCTCGACCTGCAGGGCGGCGTGCACTTCATGATGCAGGTCGACCAGAAGGCGGCGCTGGAGAAGCGCGTCGATGCCTACGCCGACGCGATCCGCACCGCCCTGCGCGAGGCGCGGATCGGCTACACCGGCGCCGAACGCCGCCCGGACAACACCGTACAGGTGGTGCTGTCCGATGCCGCCGATGCCACGCGCGCGCGCGGCGAGATCCTCACCGCCCTGGGCGGCCTGAGCCAGACCGCGGCGCTCGGCACCGGCGCACCGACCCTCGACGTCGAAGGCAACCGCATCACCGTGCGCCTGTCCGAGTCGGAGATCGCGCGCATCGCCAGCGACGCGATCGAGCAGAACCGCAATGTCATCGCCAACCGCATCAACGCGATCGGCGTGGCCGAGCCGGTGCTGCAGCGCCAGGGCGAGGACCGCCTGGTCATCCAGTTGCCGGGCCTGCAGGACACCGCCGAGGCCAAGCGCCTGATCGGCGCGACCGCCACGCTCGAGTTCCGCGCCGTCACCGGCGACGAGCTGCAGGCGGCCGCGGCGCTGGCCGACAACAGCATCCCGGCCGGCTCGCGCATCTACTACGACCAGAACGGCCAGCCGCTGCTGCTCTCGCGCCGGCTGCTGGTGTCGGGCGACGAACTGGTCAACGCGCAGCCGCAGACCGATCAGCAGACCGGCCTGCCGGCGGTGAGCATCACGCTCAACGCCGCCGGCGGCAAGCGCATGCTCGACCACACCCTGGAGAACGTCGGCAACCGCCTCGGTATCGTCTACGTCGAGCGGATCCCGACGGTGGCGGTGGTGAACGGCGAGGAGGTACGCTCGGCGCGTACGGTCGAGCGCGTGATCAGCTCGTCGACGATCCGCGGCGTATTCGGCAAGGACTTCCAGACCACCGGCCTGAGCCGCGAGGAAGCCGCCTCGCTGGCCAAGCAGCTCAAGGCAGGCGCGCTGGCCGCGCCGATGGATTTCGTCGAGGAGAACGTGATCGGCCCGACGCTCGGCGCCGAGAACGTGGCGCGCGGCACCCAGGCGGTGATGTACGCGTTCGTGTTCACCCTGCTGTTCTTCGCGATCTACTACCGCATGTTCGGCCTGATCACCTGCGTGGCGCTGTTGCTCAACCTGCTGATGGTGGTGGCGGTGATGAGCCTGTTCGGCGCGACCATGACACTTCCGGGTTTCGCCGGCCTGGCGCTGTCGATCGGCATGTCGGTCGACGCCAACGTGCTGATCAACGAACGCATCCGCGAGGAATTGCGTGCCGGACTGCCACCACGCACCGCGATCGCGACCGGCTACGACAAGGCGTCGGGCACGATCTTCGACTCGAACATGACCGCGCTGCTGGCCGGCATCGCGCTGTACGCCTTCGGCACCGGACCGCTGCGCGGCTTCGCGGTGACGATGGTCATCGGCATCCTCACCTCGGTGTTCACCGCGGTCACCGTGTCGCGCGGCGTCGCCATGCTGATCTACGGCGGCCGCCGCAAACTCAAGTCGATCGCCATCTGAGCGCGCGGAGACCAAGACCATGAAACTGTTCCCGCTGACGCTGATTCCCGCCGATACCCGCATCGACTTCATGCGCTGGCGGTTCGCCACCATCGCCTTCATGCTGCTGCTGATGGTCGCGTCGGTCGTGCTGGTCGCGACCAAGGGCTTCAACTACGCGCTCGACTTCACCGGCGGTACCTCCGTGGAACTGGTGTTCGAGCAGCCGGCGGACGTCGACGCGGTACGCGGACGGCTCGAGGCGGCAGGCTATCCCGGCGCCCAGGTCCAGACCATGGGTACCGCCAGCGACCTGATGATCAGGCTGCAGCCCAAGGATGGCGGCACCGGCGCCGAGGCGATCGACCGCACCGCCGCCGACGTGCTGCGCGCCGCGTCGACCGAGGGCAACGCCGCCACCATCAAGGGGCGCTCGTACGTCGGTCCGCAGGTCGGCCAGGACCTGGCGCGCAAGGGCGTCTACGCGATCGTGTTCGTGGTGCTGGGCTTCCTGATCTACATCGCGTTCCGCTTCGAGTGGAAGTTCGCGGTGTCGGCGATCATCACCACCCTGGGCGACGTGCTGATCGTCGCCGGCTGGTTCTCGCTGGCCGGCCGCGAGTTCGACCTCACCCTGCTCGCCGGCCTGCTGACGGTGATGGGCTTCTCGATCAACGACACCATCGTGGTGTTCGACCGCGTTCGCGAGAACTTCCGCGGCATGCGCGCCGACCCGCTGGAGGTGCTCAACACCTCGATCAACCAGACCCTGTCGCGCACGATCATCACCTCGGTGGTGGCGTTCCTGACGGTGCTGGCGCTGTACCTGTACGGCGGCGGCTCGCTGGAGGGCATGTCCGAGGCGATGATGATCGGCATCGCGATCGGCACGGCATCGTCGATCCTGGTTGCCTGTCCGCTGCTGACGCTGGGCGTGCTGCGCGTGACCAAGCAGGACCTGCTGCCCAAGGCGCGCGACGAGGCGGCGCTGGCGCGGCGGCCGTGATTGGTGGTAATTCGTGATTGGTGATTCGTGAGAGCAGGAAGGCCGCGCATTGCGCGGCCTTCCTGCTTTTCGTAGGAGCGCCTTCGGGCGCGATACCCGCGGCGGCGAGGCAATCAGGTGACCAGGGATCGGGGCGCCGACAGGGTCGCGCCTGAAGGCGCTCCTACAGTCCAAGCCGGATGGAGTCAGGCGAAGGCGGCCGCGTACCCGGACGCCACGATCGCCTTCTGCAAAGCGTCGGTGATCTTGATGTTGCCGGCGATGAGCTGGCGGCCGGCCGCCGCGCCCGGAATGTGCATGGGGCCGGTCGCGCCGCCCTTGAAGTCGATGACGCGGCCACCGGCCTCGCGCACCAGCAGCACGCCGGCGGCGATGTCCCAGGACTGCACGCCGGCCTCGAAATAGGCGTCGCAGCGCCCCGCGGCGACCCAGGCCAGGTCGAGCGCGGCCGAACCGGTGCGGCGCACGTCCTCGGCGTCCTGCAACAACACCTTGATGCAGTCCAGATGGGCGTCGACCCGCTTGCGTTCGCGCGGCGGGAAGCCGGTGGCCAGCATCGTGCCGGCCAGGTCCTTGCGCTCGGCGACACGGATGCGCTTGTCGTTGAGCTGCGCGCCGGCGCCGCGGCTGGCGATGAACAGCTCGTTGCGCAGCGGGTCGAACACCACCGCGTGCAACGGCTCGGGCCCCTCGCACAGCGCGATCGAGACGCACCAGTGCGGGATGCCGTGCAGGTAGTTGCTGGTGCCGTCGAGCGGGTCGATCACCCAGGTATGGCGGCTGGGGCCGCGGCTGCCCTTCTGCGCGCCGCCTTCCTCGCCGAGCACGGCGTAGTCGGGGTTGGCCCGCCGCAGTTCCTTGATGATCGCTTCCTCGGCCAGCCCGTCGACCTCGCTGGCATAGTCCAGCCGGTCCTTCTCGACCACGTTCAGCGCGTCCAGCCGGTACATGTGCCGCAACAGCACGTTGCCCCCGGCGCGCGCGGCCTTGACCATGATGTTGACGGCAGGGGCGAGCATTGCGGACTCCGTGGCGCGGGCGGGTTTCGGCGGGTGGCAAAGAACGGTCCGGCGCTGGGCCGGGCGCGCAGTTTACCATCCGCGCCATGAGCGAACTCCTGCACGCCGCCGGCCGCATCCGCATCGTCCTGGTCGGCACCCAGCACCCGGGCAACATCGGCTCGGCCGCGCGCGCGATCAAGACCATGGGCCTGCAGCGGCTGGTGCTGGTGGCGCCGGAGCGCTTCCCGCACGCCGATGCGGTGGCGATGGCGGCCGGGGCAGGCGACGTGCTCGACGCCGCGCCGCAGGCGCAGACCCTGGCCGAAGCGGTCGCCGACTGCCGGCTGGTGCTGGGCTGCACCGCGCGCAGCCGCAGGATCGCGCTGGAGGAACTGCTGCCGCGCGAGGCCGGTGCGCGCGCCGTGGCGACCGCGGCGCAGGGCACGCAGGTGGCACTGGTGTTCGGACGCGAGCGCACCGGGCTCGACAACGACGAACTGCAGCTGTGCCACGCCGCGGTGACGATCCCCGCCGATCCGGCTTACAGCTCGCTCAACCTGGCCGCCGCGGTGCAGGTGTTGTGCTACGAGCTGCGGCTGGCGATGCTGGGCCTGCAGGACCTGGCGCCCGCGACCGGGGCGGGCGCCGCGCCCGCGCAGGCGGGCGACCTGCCCGCCAGCCATGCCGAACTCGAAGGATTCTTCGCCCAGCTGGGCGATACGCTCGACGCGATCGATTTCCACAAGGGCCGGGCGCCCGAGTCGGCGATGCGCAAGCTGCGGCGGATCTTCATGCGCAGCCGGCTCGACGACCGCGACGTGCGGCTGCTGCGCGGCGTGCTGGCCGACGCCCAGCGCATGGCCCGGTTGGCGTCGGGCGGCCACGACTGACCGGGCGTCATCGCGTGCGCGCGGTGCGCGCGCTACCGGCCCCCCGGGTTTTCCGCTAGGCTCGCCGCCGTGCCCGCCCTGAACTGGAACCGCCCCTTGCCCGTGTCGTTCTCCGGTTTCGGTCGCCTGCCGTGGCTGCTGGCGCTGTGCCTGGCGCTGCTGACGCCGGCCCGGGCGGACGACGGCGTGCTGGTGCTCGGCCGGATCAGCGACAACCCCCAGGCGCACTACGAACAGCTCAAGCCGCTGCTGGACTACGTCGTGCCGCGGCTGGCGGACGTCGGCATCCGCGAAGGTCGCGTGCTGATGGCGCGCGACGTGCAGCAGATGCAGAGTTACCTGCGACGCGGCCGGGTCGACTGGGTCACCGAAACCGCGGGCACCGCGATGGCGCTGGCCGAGCGCGCGGGCGCAGAACCGCTGCTGATGACCGAGCGCGACGGGGTGGCCAGCTACCGCACGCTGTATTTCGTGCGCGCCGACAGCCCGGTGCGCTCGCTGGCCGAGCTGCGCGGTCGCAGCATCGCCTTCCAGAACCGTTTTTCCACCAGTTCCTACTACGTGCCGGCCATCGAACTGCTCGACAGCGGGTTGCGACTGGAGGTGCTGCTGTCGCCGCTGGACCGTCCCGGGCCCGATTCGGTCGGCTACGTGTTCGGCCGTTCCGAGCTCAACGTGTCGTCCTGGGTGCACAAGGGTCTGGTGGACGCCGGGGCGATGAGCAACCTCGACTGGATCAACCCACAGCGCGTGCCGCCGTCGTACCGCGAGGACTTCCGGATCCTGCGCGAGACGCCGGACTTCCCGAGGGCGCTGGAGATGGTCCGGGGCGGCCTCGATCCGCGCGTGCGCGAGCGCCTGCGCGAAGTGCTGGCCGGCGCAGCCGACGATCCGGATGCGCGCGAAGCGCTGCTGCGGTTCTTCAAGACCACCCGCTTCGTGCCGATCGACGCGCAGACCGGCCAGGCGCTCGAGCAGTTGCGCCGCGGCGTCTCCCGGGTGACGCGGGAGGTCGAATGAAGCGGCGCCTGGGCCTGCGCGGGCGTTTCGCGTTGCTCGCGGCCGCCGCGCTGCTGGTGTCGCTGGCGCTGGTGGCGCTGGTGCTGCAGCGCCAGGACGCCATGCACCGCGAGATGCGGCAGCTCAGCCTGCAGGCGATCCACGAGTTCTCGTCCAGGCGGCTGCTGTCCAACGGCGAGGCCGCGACCCTGCAACTGGCCGACTCGCTGGTCAATCCGCTGTACTACTTCGACCTCGACGCGATCGGTGCTGCGGTGCGCAACGTGCTGCGCCAGCCCGACGTCAGCTATGTCATCGTCTACGACAACCAGGGCCAGATCATCCACGACGGCAGCCCGGACATCTCGACCTATGGCCAGGCGATGACCGATCCGTTCGCGTTCGAGGTGCTCTCGCTGAGCGAGGCGCACGTACAGTCGAGCGACACCCTGGTGGATGTCGCCGCGCCGATCCTGATCGGCGACCAGAGACTGGGTGGCGTCCGCGTCGGCTATTCGCTGGCCGCGGTCAAGGCCGACGAACAGCAGGTCGGCGGGCTCATGGCCGGACGCCTGGGCGAGATGGGGCGCAGCCAGCTGCTGTGGCTGGGGCTGCTGCTGGCGGGCATGGTCGCGCTGCTTGTTGCGATCGGCTACGTGCTGCAGCGGGCGCTGGTCTCGCCGGTGCGGCAGCTGGCCGATGCCGCGCGCCAGATCGAGGCCGGCAACTTCGAGGCGGACGTGCCCGCCAGCCGGCGCGACGACGAGATGGGCGACCTCATGCGGGCATTCGCGCACATGCGCGACAGCATCGTGCGCCACGACCGCGACATCCGCCGCATGGCCTATACCGACGCGCTGACCGGTCTGTCGAACAGGCTCGCGTTCCGCGAACTGCTCGACCAGCGCGTGGCCGAGGGCCATGGCACGGCGCGGCAGCTGGCGCTGCTGTTCGCCGACATCGACGATTTCAAGCGGGTCAACGACACCATCGGCCACGACGCGGGCGACGAGGTGCTGATGCAGTTCTCCAGCCGAATCCGCGAGGTGATCGAACTGCATGGCGGGACCGGCGCGGAGCTGGCGCGGTTCGGCGGCGACGAATTCGTGATCCTGCTGCAGGGCGGCGACGGTGGCGACGACATCCGCATGCGCGCAGAGCGCCTGGCCGAATCGCTGGTGTGCGAGCTGGGCAGACCGATCGCGGTCCATGGCCGCCAGGTCTTCCTCGGCATCTCGATTGGTATCGCGCTGTTCCCGGACGACGCCACGGACGTCTCGTCGCTGATGAAGAACGGCGACATCGCGATGTACCAGGCCAAGGTGGCCGGCAAGAACTGCCACCGCTTCTACAGCCGGGTGATGGACCAGGCGGTCGAGCGTCGGGTGCGCATGGAGCAGGACCTGCGCGGCGCCTGGGAGCGTGGTGAGCTGAGCGTGGCCTACCAGCCGGTCTACCGGCTCGAAGACGGCAGGCTCGCCGGCGCCGAGGCGCTGCTGCGCTGGCGGCATCCCGAACACGGGCCGGTCGCGCCTTCGCTGTTCATCGACGTGGCCGAGCAGAGCGGCCTGATCGAGGTCATCGGCCCGCAGGTGTTGCGCGCGGCGTGCATGGACGCGCGCGGCTGGCAGCGCGACTTTCCCGCGGCGCGCGGTCTGTTCGTCTCGGTCAACGTCTCTGCGCGGCAGTTGCGGACCGGCGACCTGGCCGCGCAGGTCGAGGCGGTGCTGCGCGAAACCGGACTGGCGCCGCAGCACCTGCACGTCGAGCTGACCGAAACGGCGGTGATCGGCGACGAGGCCCGGGTGAGCAGTCTGCTGGCGCGGCTTCGCAACGCCGGGGTGAAGGTCTGGCTCGACGATTTCGGCACCGGTTTCTCGGGCTTGAGCCACCTGCGCCGGGTGCCGGTGGATGGGGTCAAGATCGACCGCAGCTTCATCGCCGACGTGCTGCGCGATCCGGACGACCTGGCGCTCACCACCGCGATCATCGCGATGGCGCATTCGCTCGGCATCCACGTGGTCGCCGAGGGCGTGGAGAAGGAGGGCCAGTACGCGCTCCTGCGCGAGCGCGGCTGCGACATGGCGCAGGGCTTCTGGCTGGGCCACCCGATGCACAACCAGGAGTTCACCCGCCTGATCGCGTAGCGCGCCGCACGATCAGGCGCGCATGTCGTCGACGAACGCCGCCGTGAACGGGAAACGACGAGGTTCGCGCATCCGCATCCGCCGGGTGGCTCCGTAGGGCAGGCTCCGGTTGTCGCGGGACCCATCAGATTCGCCCTCTGCAGCCGTCGGCTTGTCCGCCCAGGGGATTGCGCCCACCACTCCCGAGGGACGCACGATGTGATGGTTCCCGTGACGGCGCGCAGCCAGAGGCCTTGGCCTGCCGCGGGCGTCCCGCTACGCGAACAGGCCGCCGACCCACTGGGTGGCGGCCGTCGCCAGCGCCCCGCTGAGGACACCGAACACCACGATCGCGGCGATGCCCGCGCCCCAGCACAGCAGCATCAGCCCGCCATCGCGCTCGAGCAGGGCGAAGGCATAGGTCAGCAGCAGCCCGCCGAACAGGTAGTTGGTGAACGGAATCGGCAGCGCCAGCAGGATGCCGAGCAGCACCAGCAGCAGGCCGGTGAACATGGACGCGGCGCGGTGGTCGATCATGCCGGTCAGGCGTGGCTTGACCAACTTCTCGAGCCGGCCCAGCCACGGCCCCAGCATGCGATCGAAGGCCTGCAGACTGGCGCGGCGCGGACCGCGACGGGCGATGAACCGCGGCAGCCAGAGCTTGCGCATGCCGACCAGCAGGTGCACGCCGACCAGCACCGTGAGCGGCCCGCCGATCGCGCCGCCGACGCCCGGGATCGGGATGAAGGCGGGCAGGGTGGACACGAACAGCAGCATCCCGAACACCTGCCGGCTGAGTCCGGCGAGGATGTCCTCCAGCCGCAGGTGGTCCTCGGGATCGCCGGTGGCGAGGGCGTCGAACAGCTCGCGCGTGCCGAGCGTCCCCGTCGGCGCGCGCCGCGTGGACGCCGCCGGATCGTCAGCGGTCATGGCCCACGCCATCCCCGAGGCGCTGCAGCAGCAGCTTGTCGATGCGTGGCCCGTCCAGGTCGACCACCTCGATCCGCCAGCCGTTCCAGTCGAAATGCTCGCCCACATGCGGGATCCGCCCGAACTGCGCGATCACCATCCCGGCCGCAGTGTGGTAATCGTGCTCGTCCTCGGCCGGCAGCGTCCCGCCGCCGAGCAGTTCGCGCGCCGTCTCGACCGAAATGCCGCCATCCACCAGCAGGGAGCCGTCGTCGCGGGTGGTGATCTGCGGGATCGAATCGGGGCCGTCGCCGCTGAGCTGGTTGCGGCCGATGACCGCCTCCATCACGTCGTTGACGGTCACCAGGCCGGTCACGTCCCCGTACTCGTCCACAACCAGCGCCAGCGACTGCTGTTCCTCGCGCAGGATCTCCAGCAGCTTCAGCGCCGGGGTCGACTCGGACACGAACAGCGGCTCGCGCAGGTACTTGAACAGGTCGAACTCGCGTTCCTCGAGGCGGTCGATCAGCGACTTGATCTCGAGCACGCCGGCCACTTCCGCGTCGCTGCCGCGATACACCGGATAGCGCGAGAACGGCGTGGCGCGCATCGTCGCGAGGTTCTCCTCGAAACCCTCGGCGATGTCGAGCCAGGCGATCCTCGTGCGCGGCGTCATCAGGCTGGCCGCGCTGCGGTCGCCCAGGCGCAGCACGCGGTTCATCATGTTGCGCTCGTCGGCGTCGATCACGCCCTGCTCGTGGCTTTCGCTCACCAGCAGGCGGATCTCCTCCTCGGTCACGTTCGCGGCCTGGCTGTGGTTGAGCCGCAACAGCCGCAGCAGGCCGCGCACCGACGCGCTGAGCAGCCACACGGCCGGGGTCGCGATCCGCGACAGTCCGTGCATCGGCGGCGCGACGAAGGCGGCCAGCCGCTCCGGCGCCAGCAGCGCCAGGCGCTTGGGCAGCAGTTCGCCGAGCACGATGGTGAGGTAGGTGATCAGGCCGATCGCCAGGACCGTGCCGACCACCTGGGCGACGCTGCCCTCGAAGAACGGCATCCTGGCCCCCATGGCGGGGAACCACTCCAGCACCCGGATGCCGATCGCGGCGCCGATGGCGTCGCCGCCGAACATGCCGGTCAGGATCCCGATCAGGGTGATCCCCACCTGCACGGTCGAGAGGAAGCGCTCGGGGTGCTCGGCCAGCTCCAGGGCCTTGCTCGCACCACGGTGACCGGGTGCCAGTTGCCTGAGGCGCTGCTTGCGCGAGGTGACCACCGACATTTCCGACAGCGCGAAGAACGCGTTGCAGGCGATCAGCACCAGGACGATGACCAGCTCGATCACGACCGCGCCCCTTGCCGGGGGCGGCCGCGACCGGGGTCGGGCGGGGGACGTCGGCCGCCGGCGGGCGGTCGGGGGGGCGGTCTAGGGTCGTCGTCCATGGGGCGGCGGCGCGTCGCAGGCGCGGCAGGCGATCATAACATTCCGCCCCGGCCGGACCTGCAGCGGCCCGGTGGTTGCGTCGGATTGGCGACAGGTGTCACCGAACCGTCATAATTCCGGCCCGATGGCCGTCCACCCCGCGACGGCGGGACTTCCCGATGTTCTCCTTGCAAACCATCTTCGGACAGGGCAACCAGTTCTACACCCTGCTGGAGGAGGCCGCGGTGGCGGCCCATGACAGCGCCAGGGCGCTGCACGAGATGCTGCGCCAGGCGGACCGGCAGCCGGCGCTGGACGCCTTCAAGCTGGCCCGCCTGCGCGAGCGCGAGGCCTCGGACAAGATCAGCCAGGCGCTGGTGGACAGCTTCATCACCCCGATCGAGCGCGAGGACATCGAGGCGCTGGGCTCGGCGCTGTACAAGATCCCCAAGCAGATCGAGAAGTTCGCCGACCGCTACTCGCTGGCCACCCAGCACCTGGAACACATCGACTTCGCCCCGCGCGCGGCCATGCTCGAGCAGGCCTCGGAGGTGGTGGTGCAGATGGTCCGCACGTTGCGCACCATGAAGCTGGAGCCGATGAAGGCGCTCAACGACCGCCTGCGCTCGCTGGAGAACGAGGCCGACCGGCTGATGCTCGAGCTGTACCGCGACATCTATTCGGGCAAGCTCGATCCGCTGCAGATGTTCCTGCTCAAGGAATTCTTCGAGATCCTGGAAAAGGCGATCGACCGCTGCCGCGAAGCCGGCGTGGTCGCCTTCGAAATCGTGCTCAAGAACTCCTGACCGGGCCGCGCCGATGCTGACCCTGGTCCTGATCGTGGTGTTCACCGCGCTGGTGTTCGAGTACATCAACGGCTTCCACGACACCGCCAACTCGATCGCGACCGTGGTCGCGACCAAGGTGCTCTCGCCGATGCAGGCGGTGGGCATGGCCGCGTTCATGAACCTCATCGGCGCGCTCGCCGGCACCGCGGTGGCCAAGACGATCTCCTCGGGCCTGATCGATGCCGGGGTGATCGAGGTCGGCTCGCAGCTGATCCTGTGCGCGCTGGTCGGCGGCATAACCTGGAACCTGATCACCTGGTGGTTCGGCCTGCCGTCCTCGTCCTCGCACGCGCTGATCGGCGGCCTGCTCGGCGCCGCCCTGGCCGCGGCGGCCAACGATTTCGGCGTGGTGATCTGGTCCGAGCCGACCGAGCCGCTCTACCGCAGCGCCGGCGTGCTGTGGAAGGTGATCGTGCCGATGGTGTCCTCGCCGGTGCTGGGATTCGTCGCCGGTTTCCTGATGATGGGCGTGCTGTTCTTCGTGATCTCGATGATGATGCGCGGCGGCGGCTGGCTGGCGCGCCTGGCGCGGCCGCGCTGGGTCAACGGCTTCTTCGGCAAGGCGCAGATCGTCAGCGCGGCCACGATGGGTTTCGCGCATGGCATGAACGACGCGCAGAAGACCATGGGCATCGTCGCCCTGACCCTGGTCAGCGCCCAGGCCGCCGGCACGCTGGACGTGCTGCCGGCCTGGCTGGCGTTCCTGCATCCCTCCGAGGCCGCGCTGGCCGAGGGCGACATCGACACCTGGATCAAGGTCACCTGCGCGCTGGTGATGGCCGCCGGCACCGCCGCCGGCGGCTGGCGCATCATCAAGACCCTCGGCCACAAGCTGGTCAAGCTGCACCCGATCCACGGCTTCGCCGCCGAGACCAGCGCCGCATCGGTGATCCTGGCCGCGTCGTCGCTGGGCATCCCGGTCTCGACCACGCACAACATCTCGTCGGCGATCATGGGCGTGGGTACCGCCAAGCGCCTGAACGCGATCAAGTGGAGCGTGGTACACAAGATGATCTGGGCGTGGATCCTGACGATCCCGATGTCCGGCGGGATCGCCTACCTGCTGTTCCGGCTGATGCAGAACATGGGGTGGGCGTGAGGGGTCGTGATTGGTGATTCGAAAAAGCGGGATGCCGGGCAGCTGCTTTTTCGAATCACCAATCACCAATCCACGAATCACCGCTTCACAACAGATCGCCTTCCGCCGAAAGCGCGCGCTCCAGGCGGTCGCCCATGCCGCCGACCTCCAGCAGGACGCGGCCGATCTCGGAGGCGGTGAGGCCCTCGTAGGGACGGTTCTCGCACAGCTGCAGGTAGGGCACGCCGTCGAGTTCGCCGATCGCGAGGTAACCCACGCGCGTATTCCAGTTGAAGGCCAGGGCGCGGCGCGCATCGATGCCGGTGATCGGCGCGATCACGGTGCTGGTGCGCAGGTAGTTGCGGCCATCGTCGTCCTGCAGCTCCGACAGGAAGATCGCCTGGTGGCGGCGGCCGCCGTCGAGCGAGAGTTCGACGCAGACCACGTACGGTTCCTGCATGGTGACGCGGAACTCCCCGGCAAGAAGGTGGCGGCGGATCTGTTCGAAATTCTGCATGGCGCTGGGATCGCAGGGGCGGGGAGGGGATATCCTAGTCGCCGATGGCCGCCCTGTCTGCCGATGCTTCCGCCGTGGCGCGGATCCTGGCCACGATCCGCGACGTGCCGCACGGCGCGGTGGCCGGATACGGCCAGATCGCGCGGCGCGCGGGGCTGCCCGGGCGGGCGCGGATGGTGGCGCGGCTGCTGGCCGGCAACGACGATCCGACCCTGCCGTGGCACCGGATCCTGCGCAGCGACGGCCGGATCGCCTTCCCGCCCGGATCGAAAGGCTATCTTGAGCAGGCACGACGGCTGCGCGCGGAGGGCGTCGCGGTGGTGAACGGGCGGGTGCGCATGCCGCGCCTGGAAGCCGACGACCTCGACGCCGCGCTCTGGGGGCCGCTGGGGAAGCCCTGAGAACGTTCTGCCGTCTTGCAAGACGCGCGGCGTCGACCGGGCCCTCGCGCTTCCGCCGTTATCATGGGCGCAGTGCAGGAGCGCCGATGTTCACCAACCTTCCCCCCGTCACCAAGGCCTTGTTGATCGCCAACTGCGCAGTGTTCGTGCTGCAACTCGTGCTGGGACCGGCGCTGAACGCGCTGATGCTGTGGCCGTGGCTGCCCGCCGAACTCGCGCCGTATGCGCCGCATGGCTTCATGCCGTGGCAGCTGCTCACGCATGGCTTCATGCACAGTCCCAGCAACATCGCCCACCTGCTGTTCAACATGCTGGCGCTGCTGATGTTCGGCGCGCAGCTCGAATACGCGTGGGGCCAGCGCCGCTTCCTCACCTATTTCCTGGTCTGCGTGGTCGGCGCGGGCCTGTGCCAGCTGGCGGTGGTGTCCTGGGGCGTGCGCAACGGCGGCGGCGTGTATCCCACGGTGGGCGCGTCGGGCGGCGTGTTCGGCCTGCTGCTCGCCTACGGCATGCTGTTCCCGAACCAGCGGGTGATGCTGCTGATCCCGCCGGTGCCGATGAAGGCGCGCACCCTGGTGATCGTGTACGGGCTGATCGAACTGGTGCTCGGCATCACCGGCACCCAGTCCGGCGTGGCGCACTTCGCGCACCTGGGCGGGATGCTGTTCGGCTGGCTGCTGATCCGGCACTGGCGCGGGCAGCCGCCGTTCGGCGGGCGCCGCGTGCGCCGCGTCCTGTAGGAGCGCCTTCAGGCGCGAACGGTTTCCAGCGCCTCGGTCGCCGGGGGAAAAGCATCGCGCCTGAAGGCGCTCCTACTGTGGCGCCTACCGCCAGAGCGCCACCTGCTCCTCGGGCTTGCGCATCATCGAGTTGCCGGCCTTGCACTTGAAGGTCTCGGCGAACGCCGGCATGTTGACCAGCGGTCCGTTCGCGCGCCACTGTCCCGGCGCCTGCACGCGCGTGGCCGCGGCCTGGACCGCCGTCTCGGTCGACACCTGCTCGCGCCACAGCGCCGCCCAGGCGCGGAAGAACGACTCGCGGCCTGCGTTGTCGAGTTCGGGTTGCGCGTTCGCCAGCGCGTCGAACGCCAGCTCGACCGCGGCCAGGTCTGCGGCGTTCTCGTCGCGGGTGAGGCTGCCGTTGACCTTGAGCCCGGTGGTCGACGGGTAGTCGTAGTTCGAGTACTGCGCGGCAAGCTGGTTGGCGCGCATGCCGAAGGCCGCCTCGTCGGCAGGCGTCCACCAGCTGCGGATGCTGCCGGAGGCGTCGACCATCTGGCCCCTGCCGTCGATCGCGCGGCTGAGTTCGTGGCCGACCAGGGCGCCGAAGCTGCCGTACTGCGCGGCGGTGTCCTGCTCCATGTCCAGCACCGGCGCCTGCAGCGCCGCGGCCGAGACGATCAGCCGGTTGTGGGCGAGGTCGTAGGCCAGCGCCGGCTCGTGCGGCCGCACGTCCCAGCGCCGCTGCGCGTTGCCGGCGCCGATGCGGCGCATTTCCTCGCGGTGGTGCCAGGTCGAGGCGATCAGCATGTTGCTGCCGAAGCTGGTGCGTCCCATCGGCTGCACGGTGTAGTCGATGTCTCGCCGCGGCGCGCCGATCTCGATGCTCAGCTTCTCCAGCTTGGCGCTGGCCTCGGCGCGGGCCGCGTCGGAGATCCAGGCGTTGCGTTCGATCGCACGGGCGAGGGCGGCGCGCACGTCGTTGGCGATCGTCTCGGCGCGCGAACGCGTGGTGTCGGGCAGGTAGCGCGCCACGTACTCGCGCGCCAGCATCGGACCAGCCGCGCGGTTGATCGCGTCGAGCACCTGCACGTCGCGCAGCGGCGGCGCGGTCTGCCCGCGCAGCACCCGTCCGGCGAATGCGAAATGCGCGTCGCGGAAATCCTTCGACAGGTAGGGTGCCATCGCGTTGCCGATCTGGTAACGCAGGTAGACCTTCCACTGCGCCGGTTTGAGCGTGCGCACGAGCTCGTCGACCTGGGTGAAGTAGTCGGGGTGGGCCATCGAGACGCTGTCGTCGCTCACCCCCTGCGCCTGGAGGAAGTCGCCCAGCTGCAGGTTGCGGAACTGCTTGGCCAGGCCTTCGGTGGGCACCAGGGCGTAGTTCTCGCGCGGATCGCGCAGCGCGGTGATCGGCCGCGAGGCGCGCGCGATCCGGGTCTCCAGGTCGATCACCTGCGCCATCTCCGCCTTCAGCTGATCGGGCGGCGTGCCGGTGAGCGCGAGGATCTTCTCCACGTACTCGGTGTAGCGGCCGAGCAGGGCACGGGTGTCGGCGTCCTCTCGGGTGTAGTAGGCCGGATCGGGCAGCGCCAGGCCGCCCTGCGAGAAGTAGCCGACGTGGCGGTCGAGGTCGGCCAGGTCGAGGTCCGCGGTGAAATTGAACACCACCGGGATGCCGACCTGGTGCAGCGCGGCGATCGACGGGGCGATGTCCTTGCTGCGCTTGATCGCATTGATGCGCGAGAGCAGGGTGGCGAGCGGCTGCGCGCCGTCGCGTTCCAGCGCGGCCTCGTCGATGCCGCTCACCCAGAAGTCGCCGAGCAGCTTCTGCACGTCGTTCTGCGGGTTCAGCACCGCGTCGTCGAGCAGGGCGCGCTGCTGCAACAGGGCGCGCTGTTGCATGTGCCCGAGGGCCGACACGGTGCCGCTGCCGCTGACGATGGTGTTGGCCGTCAACCAGTCCTTGTTGACGAAGCTGTAGAAGTCGCTGCAGGCGGTGACCGCCGGGGCCGCCGGCGTGCTGGCGCGGCGCTTGCGCTGGGCGTCGGCATCGTGGGACGCCAGGGTCAGGACGAGGCTGGCGGCGAGGGCAACGGCGAGCGGCTTGTGAATCGGCATCGAGCGGGTCCGGGACGGGAATCGGAAGCCCGGGATTCTAGCAAGCCGCCCGGGGCGGCTTTCACCCGGCCGATGCGACGCACGACGGAACCGTCCTGCCTGAACGAAGAAGCCCGGCACGCGCCGGACTTCTTCGGGACGGGTAGCGGTGGTGCTACCAGATCACGACCTGGCGGTCGCCATCGCGCACCATCGCGTCGCCGGGCTTGCAACCGAACGCCGCGGCGAATGCCGGCAGGTTCGAGGGCGCGCCGACCGCCCGGAACTGCGCCAGCGCGTGTTCGTCGGTGACCAGGCGCTTGCTCAGTTCCTCCGGGGTGAAGTTGCGGCGCCACACCGTGGCCCAGTTCAGGAAGAAGCGCTGGTCGCGGCTCAGGCCGTCGGTCATCGGATCGGGAGTGCCGGCGGTGGCCTCCTTCATCGCATCGTAGGCCATGGCCAGGCCGCCCAGGTCGCCGATGTTCTCGCCCAGCGTATGGGTGCCGTTGAGTGCGCGGCCATCGGCGGTCTTGTAGCCATCGAACTGCGCGACCAGCTTGCCGGTCCGCTCCTTGAATGCGGCCGCGTCCGCCTCGGTCCACCAGTTCTCGAACTTTCCGGTCGCGCCGAAGCGGCTGCCCTGGTCGTCATAGCCGTGGCTCATCTCGTGGCCGATCACCGCGCCGATGCCGCCGTAGTTCATCTCGTCGGTGGCCTCCGGATCGAAGAACGGCGGCTGCAGGATCGCGGCCGGGAAAACGATCTCGTTCTGCAGCGGGTTGTAGTAGGCGTTGACCATCTGCGGCGGCATCTGCCATTCGGTCCTGTCGACGGGCTCGCCGATCTTGCCGATCTGCCATCTGTAGTTGAACTCCTGTGCGGCCAGGACGTTGTCCAGGTAGCTCTCGCGCCCGGTTTCCAGTCCGTTCCAGTCGCGCCACTTGTCGGTGTAACCGATCTTTGTGGTGAAGGCGGCCTGCTTCTCCAGCGCCTTGGCCTTGGTCTCGCCGCTCATCCATTCCAGGTTCTGGATGCGCGCCTTCAGCGCCTCGCCCAGGTTGGCGACCAGCGCTTCCATCTTGGCCTTGGACTCGGCCGGAAAGGCGACGTCGACGTACATCTGGCCCATGGCCTCGTCGACCTGGCCGTTGATGGTGTCGAGCACCCGCTTCCAGCGCGGCTTCATTTCCTTCTGGCCGCTGAGGGTCTTGTTGTGGAAGTCGTAGTGCTGCTGCACGAACGCCTCCGACAGATACGGCGAGGCGCCATCGACCACATGGAAGCGCAGATAGCTCTTCCACTGCTCGACCGGAACGTCGGACAGCATCGCGTCGACTTCCTTGAAATAGTCCGGCACCGAGACCGAGAACAGCTTCGGCTGCGCGATCCCCTGGGCTTCGAAGAACTTCGTCCAGGAGAAGTTCGGCGTCAGCTTGTCGGCGTCGGCGACCTGCATCGGGTTGTAGTACAGGGAGACGTCGCGCGAGAACTCCGCACGCGACTTGGACACCTTGGCCAGCCGCGTTTCGAACGCCATCACGTCCTTGGCCTGGCGCTGGGCATCGGCAGCAGGCACACCGGACAGTTCCAGCACCTTGGCGATGTGGCTCACGTAGGCGTCGCGGATCTGCGCGTGCGTGTCGTCGCTGTAGTAGGTGGTGTCGGGCAGGCCCAGGCCGCCCTGGCCGGTGGCGGCGATATTGATCGACGAGTCTTGGAAGTCGGGCATCGCGCCGACGCCGATCAGGAAACCCTGGCCCTTGGCCGCGGTCTGCTGCAGCCAGGCGACGACGCCGGCGCTGTCGGACAGCGCGTCGATCGCGGCCAGCTCGTCCTTCAGCGGCTCGATGCCCTGGGCGTTGATCTTCGCCTCGTCCATGCCGGTCGCCCAGAAATCGCCGACCAGCTTCGCCACCCCGGTGGCGCCGGCATCTGCGGCGGCCTGCTGCGCGAGCTGCTGTTGCACGGCGGTGGAGCGTTCGTCGAGCATTTCGAACGCGCCCCAGCTGGTGCGGTCGCCCGGGATCGGGTTGGCGGCGAGGAACTTCGCGTTGGCGTAGCCGGCGAAGTCGGTGCAGGCGTTCTTCGAGGTGTCGAGATCGGCGACCTGGAACCGGTTGACCGGAGGCAGCCTGCCTTCGTCGAGGGCCGGTGGCCTGGCGGCGGGCGTGGCGTCGGTGGCGCCGGGCGACGCGTCGCGCTGGCACGCGGAAACGGCCAGGGTCACGGCGAGGGACAGCAACAGCAATCTGGGCGCGGTGGGGCTCACGGGGATCTCCGGGGTCGGGTGGAACGGCGACGGCAACCGCCGGGGCCGGCTGCGCGGCACTGTACGCCGGCGCATGCGCGCTCGAAGGTGTCGAAGGTCATGCCGGCCGCGGGCACGCGATCCGCGCGCCGCCGCGATTGCGTGCAGAATCAGCCGTTTGGCGAAGGAGGCGGGCATGCAGGTGCATTTCCACGGCGCGGCGGGCGAGGTCACCGGTTCGATGCACCTGGTCGAGGCCGCGGGCAAGCGCGTGCTGCTGGACTGCGGCATGATCCAGGGCGGGCGCGCCACCGAAGCCCGCAACTTCGATCCCTTCCCGTTCGATCCCGCCTCGATCGACGCGCTGGTGGTGAGCCACGCCCACATCGACCACATCGGCCGCCTCCCGCGGCTGGTCTGGCAGGGCTTCCGCGGCCCGGTCTTCGTCCAGCGCGCCGGCGCGGACCTGATGCCGATCATGCTGCTCGACGCGGCGTCGCTGGCCGAGAACGACGCCGACCGCGAGAACCGCAGGCGTCGCGGCGGCGAGCCCGAGGCGATGCCGCTGTTCACCCGCGACGACGTGCACGACGTGCTCGACCTGCTCGAGCCGCTCGCCTACGACGCGCGCACGCAGATCCTGCCGGGCGTCGAGATCGCCTTCCGCGATGCCGGCCACATCCTCGGGTCCTCGATCGTCGAGCTGTGGGCCGACGGGCGCAAGCTGGTGTTCTCCGGCGACCTCGGCCCCAAAGGCACGCCGATCCTGCGCGACCCGGTGCAGGTGCGCGAGGCCGACCTGGTGCTGATGGAATCCACCTACGGCGACCGCAACCACCGCGACCGCCTCGACACCGTCCACGAGTTCGGCGAGCTGCTCGAGCAGGCCTGGAACGATCGCGGCAAGGTGCTGATCCCCGCCTTCGCGGTCGGCCGTTCGCAGGAACTGCTGTACTGGTTCGCCCGTTACTGGGACGAGTGGGGGCTCTCGCGCTGGCGGATTTTCCTCGACAGCCCGATGGCGGCGAAGGTGGTCGGGGTCTACGACCGCCATCAGCAGTTGTTCGACGCCGACGCGCAGCGGGTCTGGAAGGACCGCCCGAACCCGTTCACCCTGCCGAACCTGCACATCACCGCCTCGACCGAGGAATCGATCGCGATCAACCGCATCGAGAACGGCGCGATCGTGATCGCCGGCAGCGGCATGGCCAATGGCGGTCGCATCCTGCATCACTTCCGCCACAACATCGACCGACGCAACAGCCATGTCGTCTTCGTCGGCTACCAGGCCGAGGGAACCCTGGGCCGGCGCCTGGTCGACGGCGCGAAATGGGTCCGCATCCACGGCCACGACCATCGCGTGAACGCGCGCATCCACACCATCGGCGGACTCTCGGCGCACACCGACCAGCGCGGCCTGATCGAGTGGTACGAGGGCTTCGAGGGCCGTCCGCCGCTGGTGCTGGTGCACGGCGAGGACAGGGCGCGCGAAGCGCTGGCGGGCGAACTCGGCGAGCGCGACGGTCTGGACGTGCGGCTGGCGCGACCGGGGATGGTGGTCGAGGTCTGAGGCAACCGGCCGGGTGACCTCCGGCACCCTGACCAGTCACACGGGCTGGCGCCGCGTCCTCCCCGTTAACATCCATGCGGCCGGGCACGAAGCCCGAGGGGACCTTCGATGCTTGCGATCCGCGACCTGTGCAAGACCTACGCCAATGGCGTGCATGCGCTCGACCATGTGAGCCTCGACATCCCGCGCGGGATGTTCGGCCTGCTCGGGCCCAATGGCGCCGGCAAGTCCTCGTTGATGCGCACGCTGGCGACGCTGCAGGAAGCCGACAGCGGCAGCGCCACGCTCGAAGGCGCCGACGGCAAGCCGATCGACGTGCTGCGCGACAAGGACGCGGTGCGCCGCCAGCTCGGCTACCTGCCGCAGGATTTCGGCGTGTATCCGAAGGTCAGCGCCGAGGACCTGCTCGAGCATTTCGCGGTACTCAAGGGGCTGACCGCGCGCGCGCAACGGCGCGAGGTCGTCGACGGCTTGTTGAAGCAGGTCAACCTGTGGGACGCGCGCAAGCGCAAGCTCGGCGGGTTTTCCGGCGGCATGCGCCAGCGCTTCGGGATCGCCCAGGCGCTGCTCGGCAACCCGCGGCTGGTGATCGTCGACGAGCCCACCGCCGGCCTGGATCCCGAGGAGCGCAACCGTTTCCTCAACCTGCTGGCGGAGATCGGCGAGCAGGTGGCGGTGATCCTGTCCACGCACATCGTCGAGGACGTCACCGACCTGTGCCCGACGATGGCGATCCTCGACAGGGGGCAGGTGCTGCTGACCGGGCGTCCGGCCGATGCCATCGCCGCGCTGCAAGGCCAGGTGTGGCGCAAGCAGGTCGACAAGGCCGAGGTCGCCGGCCACGAGGCCGCGCACGTGGTGCTGTCGAAGCGCCTCGTGGCCGGGCAGCCCGTACTGCACGTCTTCAGCCCGGACCGGCCCGAAGCGGGTTTCGAGCCGGTCGCGCCGGACCTCGAGGACGTGTACTTCCAGCGCCTGCGCCTGCACGCGCGCCAGGCGGCCTGACGGGGCACGCGCATGACCTTCGAGTTCTTCCGCTTCGAACTGCGCGAGCAGTTGCGCTCCCCGCTGCTGTGGCTGCTGGCGGCGCTGTTCGCGCTGCTGGCATTCGGTGCGGCCTCCAGCGATGCCATCCAGATCGGCGGCAGCATCGGCAACGTGCACCGCAACGCGCCGGTGGTGATCGCCACCTGGATGACGGCGTTCACGCTGCTCGGGATGCTGATCGTGACCATCTTCGTCGCCGGCGCGCTGCTGCGCGACTTCGAACTGGGAACGTCGGAGCTGTTCTTCGCCAGCCCGATCGGCAAGCGGCAGTACCTCGCCGGACGGTTCGCGGCGGCCATGGTCGCCAGCCTGCTGCTCTACGTGCTGGTCGCGCTCGGCCTGTTCGTCGCGCAGTTCATGCCCTGGATCGACGAGGCGCGGCTCGGGCCGGTGTCGCTGGTGCCGTATGCCTGGACATTCGCGGTGATGGTGCTGCCGAACGTGCTGTTCACCGGCGCGCTGCTCGCGCTGCTTGCGGTCACCACGCGCAGCATCCTGTGGGTGTACATCGGCGTGATCGCGTTCTTCGTGCTGTACGCGGTGAGCGGCACGCTGCTGCGCGATCTGGACGACGTCAGGCTCGCCACGCTGCTCGATCCGCTCGGGCTCCGCGCGATGGGGCGTACCGTACGCTACTGGTCGGCCGAGGAGCGCAACAGCCGGCTGCCGGAGATGGCGTCGTACCTCTGGGCCAACCGCGCGCTATGGGGCGCGATCTCTCTGGCGCTGCTGGGCGCGGCGTTCGCGCTGTTCCGGACCGGGCGTCCGGGCACCTCGGCCCGGCGCTGGGGTCGCAGGGCGAAGGCCGAGCGACAGGATCCCGTAGCTCCTGCGCGCCACGGCATTCCGGCGCCGCGCGGCATTCCCCGCTTCGATACCCGCACCGCCTGGCGCCAGTTTCTCCGCCAGTTGCGCTTCGATACCGCGGGCGTCTTCCGGAGCGTGCCGTTCCTGGTGCTCCTGGTGTTCGGCCTCACCAATTTCGTGCCCCAGGCACTGGACCTGTCGACGCTGTACGACACGCCGGTCTGGCCGGTGACCTCGCAGATGCTGCAGGCGTTGCAGCAGAGCTACAGCTTCCTGCTCGTGATCGTGGTGCTGTTCTACGCCGGCGAACTGGTCTGGAAGGAGCGCGACGCGAAGATCGACGAAGTGACCGACGCGATGCCGGTGCCGGACTGGGTCCCGCTGCTGGCCAAGTTCTGCACGCTGGTCGCCGTGGTCGCCAGCTTCCAGCTTGCCGGCGCGCTGGTCGCCGTCGGCATCCAGCTGTCGGGCGGCTACACCAATCTGGAGCCGCTGACCTACGCCAGGACGCTTGCGGTCGACTCGGTGTTCTACGTGCTGATGGGCGGCTTGGCCCTCGCCCTGCAGGTGCTCGGCAACAACAAGTTCCTGGGATATGCGCTGCTGATCGCGGTGCTGGCGCTGCAGATCGCGCTCGAGGCGATGGACACGCAGCACAGCCTGTACAGCTTCGCCGCCTGGCCCAATGCGCCGTATTCGGATATGAACGGTTACGGCCACTTCCTTGCCGGGCAGTTCGCGTTCCAGGCCTACTGGGCGTTGTTCCTCGGAGCCCTGCTGCTGCTGTCGACGGCGCTGTGGGTGCGAGGCGTCGGCGGCGGACGGCGGCAGCGCCTCGCCCTGGCCCGGCAGCGGCTGCGCGGCGCGGCCCGCTGGGGGTGTCGCTTGCCGTCGTGGTGGCCGTGTTCGTCGCCTGGGGCGGGTTCCTGTTCTGGAACACCAACGTACGCAACGAATTCATCTATCCGGAGACGCAGCTCGATCGGCAGGCGCGCTACGAGCGAGATTACAAACAGTACGAGCACCTGCCGCAGCCGAAGATCGTCGCCAGCCGGCCGCTGGTCGACCTGCGGCCGGAGGCCCAGTCGATGACCGCCGACGTGGTCCATACCGTACACAATCCATACCCGTCCGCGATCGCCGAGGTGCACCTGCAGATGATCGACGACAGGGCGCTGGCCTCGGTCGAACTGGGCGGGCAGACCCTGGTCATGCACGACGGGGAGGTCGGCTACCGCATCTACCGGTTGTCGCGCCCGCTGCAGCCGGGCGAGCGGCGCGAGGTCCGCTTCCGCGTCGAGTACCGTCCCACGGGCATCAGCAACGGCCAGGCGCAGACGCAGTTCGTGGACAACGGCAGCTTCTTCAACAGCCGCCTGTTCCCGTCGTTCGGCTACAACCCGCGCGCCGAGATCGAGGATCGCAACGACCGGCGCAAGCGCGACCTCGGCGAACCACGGCGGATGCCGAAGCTGGAGGACGAGGCCGCGCGCGCCAACACCTACCTCGGCGACGACGGCGACTGGATCGATTTCTCGACCATCGTCTGCACCGCGCCCGACCAGGTGGCGCTGGCGCCGGGCTACCTCGAACGCGAGTTCATGCGCGACGGCCGACGCTGCTTCAGCTACGTCATGGACCAGCCGATGCTCAACTTCTACGCCTTCCTGTCGGCGCGTTGGCAGGTGAAGAAGGGCCTCTACAAGGACATCCCGATCGAGGTGTACCACCACCCGGCGCATGCGTTCAACATCGACCGGATGATCGAGGCGACGCAGAAATCGCTGGCCTACTTCGAGGCGCACTTCACGCCTTACCAGCATCGCCAGTTCCGGATCATCGAGTTCCCGGGATACGCACGCTTCGCCCAGTCGTTCGCAAACACGATTCCGTACTCGGAATCGATCGGCTTCATCACCGACCTGCGCGACCCCGACAGGATCGACTACGTGTTCTACGTCACCGCCCACGAAGCCGCGCACCAGTGGTGGGCGCACCAGGTGATCGGCGCGAACGTGCAGGGCGCGACCATGCTGTCGGAGACGCTGGCACAGTACTCGGCGCTGATGGTGATGGAACAGGAGTACGGTCGCGCCAACATGCGCCAGTTCCTGCGCTACGAGCTGGACCGCTACCTGGGTGGGCGCGGCGGCGAACGGATCGAGGAGCTGCCGCTGTATCGCAACGAGGACCAGCAGTACATCCATTACCAGAAAGGCGCGCTGGTGATGTACCGCCTGCGCGAGGAGCTCGGCGAGGCCGCGGTGAACCGGGCGCTGCGGCGCTTCCTCCGGGACAAGGGCTACCAGCGCGCACCGTTCGCCACCTCGCGCGAGCTGGTGGCCTACTTCCGTGAGGAGGCGGGACCCGGACAGCAGGCGTTGATCACCGACCTGTTCGAGAAGATCGTGTTCTACGACAACCGCGTGGTCGAGGCGACGTCGAAGAAGCGTGCCGACGGGAAGTACGACGTGACCCTTCGCCTGCATGCGGCCAAGCGCGAGGCCGACGGCAAGGGCAAGGAGACGCCCGCGGGACTCGACGACTGGATCGAGATCGGCGTGTTCGCACGTGGCGCATCGGGCAAGGAACGCGACGAGAAGGTGCTCTACCTCGAGCGCCACCACGTGACCACGGAGGATCCGGTGGTCACCGTGACAGTCGACGACGCGCCGTTCGAAGCCGGCTTCGACCCCTACAACAAGCTGATCGACCGGGTCGCCGACGACAATCGCAAACGGGTCTCGATGTGACGCCGCGATGCAACGCCCCGGCGCAGGGTCGCGACGACGCGCGCCGGGTTCGGCCGCGGATCAGGAGCCCGATGCAGACGGCGCCTGCGCGCCGGCGTCGTCGTCGAGCCGCCGGCTTTCGCGGCGCGGCGGGGTGAACGGCGTCGGCTTCGGTGCGGTGCCGCCGGTGTTGTTGATCAACAGCGGGATGCCGGCTCGGGTGTCGTTGCCGGCGATCTCCAGTTCGAAGCGCTCGGCGTCGAGCCGGCGCACGTGTTCGGCGATCCGCGCGGCCTCGTCGGCATCGACGCCGATCTCGCGCAGCGCGGCCTCGCCGAACGCCACCGCGGATTCGAAGGTCTCGCGGATCTGGAAGTCGACGCCGGCGTTGACCAGCTTCAGCGAATGCTCGCGATCGAACGAGCGCACCAGCAGCTTCGCCTGCGGGAAGTGCTGCGTCACCAGTTCGACCACGGTATCGGCGGTGGCGCGGTCGTCGATGCAGACCGCGATCGCGCGCGCGCTGTGCGCGCCCGACGCGTGCAGCACGTCGAGCCGGCCGCCGTCGCCGTAGTAGACCTTGAAGCCGAACTCCGCCGCGCTGGTGATCATCTCGATGTCGGTATCGATGATGGTCACGTCCACGTCGCGCGCCAGCAGCGACTGGCTCATCACCTGGCCGAAGCGGCCGAAGCCGATGATCAGCACGCTGCCGCCCTGGCCGGCCACGGCTTCCACGCCGTCCAGAGAGGGCCGTTCCCTGGGCGACAGCCGGCGCATGGCCAGTACCGCGAGCGGGGTCAGCACCATCGACAGCACCACGATCGCGGTGAGGTTGTCGTTGACCTCGGCATCGATGATGCCGGCGGTTTCCGCCGCCGCGTAGAGCACGAACGCGAACTCGCCGCCCTGCGCCATCAGCGTGGCGCGATCGAGCGCGTCGCCGTGGCTGCTGCGCAGCAGGCGTGCGATCAGGTAGATGCACGCGCCCTTGGCCAGCATCATCGCCGGCACCGCGAGTGCGATCATCGCCCAGTTCGCCTGCACCACCGCAAGGTCGAGCGACATGCCCACGGCAACGAAGAACAGACCCAGCAGAATGCCGCGGAACGGTTCGATGTCGGCCTCGATCTGGTGGCGGAAGGTCGATTCCGACAGCAGCACGCCGGCGATGAACGCGCCCATCGCCATCGACAGCCCGCCCATCTCCATCAGCACCGCGGCGCCGAGCACCACCAGCAGCGCCGCGGCGGTCATCACCTCGCGCGCCTTGGCGGCGGCGAGGATCCGGAACAGCGGGTTGAGCAGGAACACGCCGGCGACGATCAGTGCGGCCAGCGAGGCCACCGCGATGCCGAAGCCGACCAGTCGCGGCGGCGCTTCCGGATCGACCGGCGCGTGCGACATGAACGCCACCAGCGCCAGCAGCGGCACGATCAGCAGGTCCTCGAACAGCAGGATCGAGACCATGCGCTGGCCGCGCGGCAGGGCGATGTCGCCACGCTCGCCCAGCAACTGCATCACGATCGCGGTGGAGGTGAGCACGAAGCCGGCGCCGGCGATGAACGCCACCGGCGGCGACAGGCCGAATGCGAGGCCGACCCCGGTCAGCGCCAGGGTGCAGGCGGCGATCTGCAACGCGCCGAGGCCGAAGATCTGCCGCCGCAGACTCCAAAGGTGCGAAGGACGCATCTCCAGCCCGACCACGAACAGGAACATCACCACGCCCAGCTCGGCGAAATGCAGGATCGATTGCGGGTGCGAGAACCAGGCCAGGCCGAACGGCCCGATCACCAGGCCCGCGGCGAGGTAGCCCAGCACCGGGCCGAGGCCCAGCTTGCGGAACAGCGGCACCGCGACCACGGCGGCGCCCAGCAGCGCGACCGCCTTGATCAGGTGGTCGGGATCGGCGCCGGCGGCCACGTCCTCAGCGCCTGCGCGCGGGCGCGGCCAGCGACAGCAGCAGGAAGCCGCCGACGATCGCGATGTTCTTCATGAAGTGCAGCAGCTGCGCGCTGCGCGCCGGCTCGGCCAGCGACCAGAACGGGTGCGAGAGCACGGCGTCGGCCACCATCAGCAGCGCCGCCAGCAGCGCGGTCCAGCGCAGCTTCCAGCCGGCCGCCATCAACAGCCCCAGCACGAGCTCGGCGGCGCTGAAACTCAGGGTGGCGCCGCTGGTCGGCACGCCCTGGGAGGCATTCCACAGGCGCCAGCCGCCCATCACGATGAAGACGCTGGCCAGCAGCAGGCGGGCGAGGGTGGTGCCGGGGTTCGACGAGGGCGAACGGAAGGACATGCGGCGCTCGGAAGGCGGGACCCGCATAAGGGTGGCATAGCGCCCCGGGCGCTTCCACCCTGGCGGCGCTGGCCCGCGGGCCCGCTGAGCGGCCGTCGGCATCCGGGGGGCATCCGGGGCGATGCGGTCGGCGCTGGAAGAGGATGCCAGCCGTGCCCCCTCTAGGGTGAACGCCCGTGGCGACCGGCGCGGTCCCCCGCTGGCGCGGCGCCCCCGGAATCCGTACAATGCCGGCGTTTGCAAAACGGCTGCCCGCCGCGTTCCGACGCGGCACAACGATCCTGGCAGGCCGGCCACGGGTAACTCCCGCGGCGTCCTCTCCCGCACGTCTTTCGTCGCGCAGACACGGTCCGGAATCTCCGGTTGCCGTCAAAACTTTGCCCGCAACGCGGATCTGGATGGTTCCGGGCAAGCCAGTCGAAGGCGCTTCTTCGATGACCGTGTCCACGCCGTGGCTTCACGGCGCGAAGCGCGGTTGGCTGCCACGGAGTCCTTACCAAATGACGTTTGAATCCCTCGGGCTTTCGCCCGCGTTGCTGCGCGCGCTGTCCGATTCCAACTACACCACGCCCACGCCGATCCAGGCGCAGGCGATTCCGCCCGCGCTCGCCGGCAACGACATCCTCGGCGCGGCGCAGACCGGCACCGGCAAGACCGCCGCGTTCGGCCTGCCGCTGCTGCAGAAGCTCGCCAAGGAAACCCCGGCCAAGGGCCCGCGCAAGGCGCGCGCCCTGGTGCTGGTCCCCACCCGCGAGCTGGCGGTGCAGGTCAGCGACAGCCTCAAGACCTATGGCCGCCACCTGCGGCTCAACGTGACCATGATCTTCGGTGGCGTCGGCATGCAGCCGCAGATCGACAACCTGCGCCGTGGCGTCGACATCCTGGTCGCCTGCCCGGGCCGCCTGCTCGACCATCTCGACTCGGGCCACGCCAAGCTCGACGGCATCGAGCTGCTGGTGCTCGACGAGGCCGACCGCATGCTCGACATGGGCTTCCTGCCCTCGATCAAGCGGGTGCTCGCGCGCGTGCCCAAGCAGCGCCAGACGATGCTGTTCTCGGCCACGTTCGAGCCGCGCATCCGCGCCCTCGCCATGGAACTGCTCGACCGTCCGACCGAAGTGCAGGTGGCCGCGCAGAACACCATCGCCGAGACCATCGTGCACCGCGTGCATCCGGTCGACGCCTCGCGCAAGCGCGACCTGCTGGTGGAGATCCTGTCGACCCGCCACACCGACCAGGTGCTGGTGTTCGGCAAGACCAAGCACGGCTGCAACCGCCTCGCCGAGCAGCTCGAGAAGGCCGGCCTGCCGGCGCTCGCGATCCACGGCAACAAGAGCCAGGCGCAGCGGCAGAAGGCGCTGGACCAGTTCAAGTCCGGCAAGGCCCGGATCCTGGTGGCCACCGACGTGGCCGCGCGCGGGCTCGACATCCCGAACCTGCCGCTGGTGATCAACCACGACCTGCCGATGGTGGCCGAGGACTACGTGCACCGGATCGGGCGCACCGGCCGCAACGGCCTGCAGGGCGAGGCGCTGTCGCTGGTGTCGCCGGAAGAGGGCGGCCTGCTGCGCGACATCCAGCGCATGCTCAAGGCCGACATCGCGATGGAGACCGTGCGCGGCTTCGAGCCTTCGCAGGCACTCCGCCTCGATGGCAACCAGCCCGGTCGCCGTGGCAGCGGCCCGAAGCCCGCCGGCGGCCAGCGTCCGCCGCGCAAGCCCGCGCATCGCGCGCACGGCAAGCCGCAGGACCGCGGCGCGCATGCGCATGCCGGTCCGAAGCAGTCGCGCGGCGGCGATCGCCGCGGCGGGCAGGGTGCCGGACGCTCGCGCGACGGCGGCAGCGTCCGCGCCTGACGCTTCATGCATGAAAAAGAGTCTTCCCCCGACCGGGGGAAGCTCTGCGTGTGTTCGTGGACCGAGGGCGAGGTGCGGATGCCCTCGGGTACGAATGTCCCCCGGCGACGGCCTGTGGCCGTCGCCTCCTCCTTGATTTCGCACCCAAGGACATCCGCACCTCGCGTGACGGAACGTTGGCGCTCCAAGAAAAGCGCATGCACCCGCAAGCCGAGCCTCGCCGTAGCCGGTGGCCCTTCGCGGCGAAATCAAGGAGGAGGCATCCGCCGGCAGGCGGATGCCGGAGGACATTCGCTGCGAAGGGCTGCCGGCTACGGCGAGGCCAGTCAGGTCGCGACGATGTGCGGCAATGCGAAGTGGATCGATCGGGCGGACGCCCCTTTCCGCTCTCGCAACCGCTGACCAACCCGGCATCGGGCGAAGCACCAGAAAATGCCCCTTCCTCGCGGAAGGGGCAGCCGGGGAGGGCCGCGGTCAGCGCGGCAGCCGCAATCTGGTCCGGTGGAAGTTGGCGGGCGCGCCGGCATCGCGGGCGAAGAACAGTTCGCCGCGCTCCCACAGTACGGTGGGATGGAACTCGTCGGCGGCGGTGTTGACGCAGGGGCCGAGGTTGACGCCGGCCGAGAACCCGCCGCGACCGAGCCGGCTCGCGTACAGGTCGCCCCAGCCGTGGCCTTCGTCGTCGAGCCCGTCGTCGGGACGATCGAGGCGTACGAACAGCAGGGTCTTGCCGTCCGGCGAGATCTCCGGGTTGAACTCCCAGCGCTGCGCGGTGTTCACGCCAGGACCGACGCGTTCCGGGGCGCCGTAGCTGCCGTCCCAGCGCCGCTTGCTGCGCCAGATGTCGACGTCCTCGGTGGGGATGGGCGCCTTCACCCGCGCGAAATAGAGATTGCCGTGCAGGTCGACGCTGGGATACAGCTCGTCGTAGCCGTCGGCGTTGACCTCGTTGCCCAGGTGCACCGGTTCGCTCCAGCCGTTCCAGGTGCGGCGGACCATCCACAGGTCCATGTCGCCGCGCGGCTGTCCGTCGACCGGGCGCATCGACGAGAAGAACATCGCCGTGCCGAGCGGGGTGACGAACGGGTCCATGTCCGCGTGCTGCCCCGAGAACGGCACCACCACCGGCGTCGACCATCGGCCGCCGGGCAGCCGGTGCGAGGTACGGATCGTCGCGCGCTCGCGGGTACCCGGCCACCAGCCTTCGCTGTGCGACCAGTAGGCCTGCAGCCGCGTCGGCGTGAACGACAGGCGCCATTGCCAGCTGCCTTCGAGCGAGATCACGCCGGGTGCGAAGACCTCGACCGGCGGGCAACCGTGCGATTTCCCCGAGGACGGACCATCGGCATGCGCGCACGCCGCGGCGGCGATCGCGAACGCACCTGCCATCATTGCCATGCGCTTCATTGCGTCGACTCCTTGCTGGCTGGGGAGCCGATTGGGCGTCGCGACGGGGGTCGCCGCAAACGGCTTGTGACGAAGCGTCCGCAGCGCGTGACGAACGCCATGCCCGCGGTTGCGGACGCCGCAGCGAGGCTCCAGCATGCGGGGCATATGCGCGACCGCCCCTGGCCGATGTTGCCGATCGTCACCGCCTGGTGGACGCTGTATGGCGTCGCCTCCACCAGCCAGTGGCTGAGCATGGAGGGCGCCGACGGCAAGGTGATGCCGTTGCGGCAGGCGGCGACGCTGGGCTTCGCTTCTGCATGGCTGTGGATCCCGATGACGCTGCTGCTGCTGTGGTGCGTGCGCCGGTTCCCGATCGAGCACGGGCGCGCCTGGCGCTCCGCGCTGGTCACGCTGGCCATGGTGCTGCTGCTGGTGGTGCTGCGTGCGGGGGCGGTGATCGCGCTCAACCCATGGGTGGGGTGGTACCAGGCGCCGCCGCCCTACAGCGACGTGCTGATGACCAGCCTGGCCAACAACTTCCTGCTGCTGTGGCTGATCGTCGGTGCCGCGCATGCGCTGCTGTACGCGGCGCGCGCCCGCCAGCGCGAGCGCCAGGCCGAACAACTGCAGGCGGCACTGGTGGAGGCACGGTTGCAGGCGCTGGCCTCCCAGCTCAACCCGCATTTCATGTTCAACGCGCTCAATTCGATCGCGGAGATGGTGCACCACGATCCGGACGCGGCCGACCGCATGCTGGTGGCGCTGGGTGAACTGCTGCGCAGCAGCCTCGATCACCAGGCGCAACCGCTGGTACCGCTGCGCGAGGAACTCGCCCTGCTGCGCCACTACCTCGATCTCGAGAGGATGCGCCTGGGCGAACGCCTGCGCGTGGACTGGGCGATCGAGCCGCGACTGGACGAACGGCCGGTGCCGCCGCTGGCACTGCAGCCGCTGGCCGAGAACGCGATTGTGCACGCGTTGTCGCTGCGGATCTCGCCGGGTCGCCTGTCGGTGGAAGCGCGTGCGGACGGCGACGCGATCGAGATCGCGATCGCCGACGACGGCGGCCACCGCGAATCGACCGTGCACCACGGCAACGGCCTGGCCAACCTGCATGCGCGCCTGCGACACCTGTACGGCGAAGGCGAATGGCTGCGCCTGGAGGCCAACGACCGCGGCGGCACGACCGCGCGTCTGCGGCTGCCGCGGCGCGAGGCAAGCGTCGGAGTCGTGGCATGAGCGTGCCCTTGCGCGCGGTGATCGTCGACGACGAGCCGCTGGCGAGACTGCGGCTGGCACGGATGCTCGACGAAGCGGCCGGGGTCCGGATCGTCGGCAGCTACGGCGATGGCCCCGCTGCGCTGGAGGGCCTTCGCGACGCGCCGGCGGATGTGATGTTCCTCGATATCCGCATGCCGGAGATCGATGGCTTCCAGCTGCTCGAACGCCTGCCGGGCCTCGCGCGGCCGCTGGTGGTGTTCGTCAGCGCGTACGGCGAACGCGCGCTGGAGGCATTCGACGTGCAGGCGGTGGACTACCTGGTCAAGCCGCTTTCGTCCGCGCGCGTGCACGATGCGGTGGCCCGCGTGCGTGCCCGGCTCGAGCACCTGTCGCCCCGGCCTTCACCGGCCGCGGGCGATGCGACCGGTGGCGGACGCTACCTACAGCGGCTCGCGGTCCCCGACGGCGCGCGCCTGCGCATGGTCGCGGTGGAGGAGATCACGATGCTGGTGGCGCAGGGCAACTACGTCGAACTGGTCCTGGCCGGCCGCAGCCTGTTGTTGCGCGAGACGCTCAGTTCGCTGGTGGAACGGCTCGATCCGACCCGCTTCGTGCGCATCCATCGCTCGCGCGCGGTGCGCATCGACCTGATCGAACAGGTCGAGCCCTGTGGCGCGGGCCAGTACTGGATGCGGTTGAAGGACGGCAGCTGTCTGACCTCGGGCCGCAGTTTCCGCAAGCCGCTGCGCGACGCGCTCGGCATCGCCGGTTGAGTTCCGGCTCGCGGGCAGGCCCGGCAACCGCCTCGGCTCAGTCCAGGGCGGCGCGCGCGCGCAGCGCCTGCGCCCGCGTCGGGCCGAGATATGCCGCGATCGCGCGCCGCATCACGTACAGCAGCGGAATCAACGCGATCGCCGCCACCATCTTCCACGCGTAGTTGACGCTGCTCACCGCGAGGAACAGCGAGGTCGGCCACTGCTGCGGGCCGAGCACGAAGGCGATCCAGATCACCACGAAGCTGTCGACCAGTTGCGAGACCGCGGTCGACCCGGTCGCGCGCAGCCACACCAGGCGCTCGCCGGTGGCGCGGCGGATGCGGTGGAACACCCTCACGTCGATCAGCTGGCCGATCAGGAACGCGACCACCGATCCGGCGATCGTCCACATGCCCTGGCCGAACACCGCCGCGAACGCGGCCTGGTAGTCCGGCACGCCCTGCGCCTGCGCAGCCGTCACCCACCAGGCCGCCGGCGCCAGCGCGATGGCGATGAACGCGAACACGAAACCGTACACGATCAGCGCGACGGCGATCCAGGAAATCAGCTTCACGCCACGGCGGCCGAAGTACTCGTTGACGACGTCGGTGAACACGAACACCACCGGCCACAGCAGGGTGCCGGCGGTGAAGCTCAACGAGCCGCTCTGCCCGAACAGGTTCCATTCCCGCGGCGCGACGCCCAGGGTGTCCTCGAGCGCGAAGATCTTGACCCCGATGAACTCGGCCAGCACCGCGTTGACGCAGAAGAACGCGGCGAGCGCGATGAACAGCCGCGTGGCGCGGTCGTCGAGCGGATGCGTCGGTGGCGCGGCGGGCGTCTCCATCCGTCTCAAGTGTAGCGGCCGGCGAACGCTGCGACGAAACAGCAGCTAGTCGAACAGCACCACCTGCCGGATCGCCTCGCCGCCCGCCAGCCGGTCGAAGCCCGCGTTGATCCCGTCCAGGGCCAGGGTGTGGGTCAGCAGCCGGTCCACAGGCAGGCGCCCGGCGCGGTACAGCGCGACATAGCGCGGGATGTCGCGCCGCGGCACGGCCGAACCCATGTACGAGCCTTTCACCGTGCGCTCCTCGGCGACCAGGCTCACCGCCGGCACGCTGAACATGCGGTCGGGCGCAGGCAGGCCGACGCTGATGGTGGTGCCGCCACGCCGGGTCGCGGCGTACGCGTTGGCCAGCACCTGCGCGTGGCCGGCAGTCTCGATGCTGTAGTCGGCGCCGCCGCCGGTGGCCTCGCGCACGCGTTCCGCGACATCGCCTTCGCGCGCGTCGATGCAGTGGCTGGCGCCGAGTTCGCGCGCCAGCGCCAGCTTCGTCTGCACCACGTCCACGGCGACCAGTGGCCATGCCGAGGACGCGGCCGCGCCCAGTAGCGCCGACAGGCCCACGCCGCCGAGCCCGAACACCGCGACGGACTCGCCAGGACGCACGCCGGCGGTGTTCACCACCGCGCCAACGCCGGTCATCACCGCGCAGCCGAACAGCGCCGCGATCTTCGGCGGCAGGTCGGCATCGATGCGCATCGCCGAATGCTCCGAGACCACCGCGTACTCGGCGAATCCGGAGACCCCGAGATGGTGGTGCAGCGGCGTGCCGCCAGCATCGTGCAGGCGCATCGCGCCGCCGAGCAGGGTCCCGCGCGCGTTCGCCGCGGCGCCCGGCTCGCACAGCACCGGGCGGCCGCAGGCACAGGGACCGCAATGCCCGCACATCGGCACGAACGAGAACACGACGTAATCGCCGACGCGCAGGGTCGATACGCCGTCGCCGGCTTCGACCACTTCGCCGGCCGCTTCGTGGCCCAGCAGCATCGGCATCGGCCGCGGGCGCGAGCCGTCGATGACCGACAGGTCGGAATGGCACAGGCCGGCGGCGCGCACCCGCACCCGCACTTCGCCCGGCCCGGGCGGCCGCGCGACGACGGTTTCGATCGCGAGCGGGCGCGAGTCGGCGTAGGGCGCCGGGGCGCCCATCGTCCGCAACACCGCCGCGCGCATCGTGGTCACGGTACAGGCTCCACCAGCAGCGCCTGCAGCGCGGCGCGGATGCGGTCGGGGATCGGCGTGCTGCGCCGACTCCGGCGGCCGACGAACACGTGCACGAACCACCCTTCCGCCGCCGGCCCGGGCTCGCCGGCGCGGAACAGGCCGATGCCGTAGCGCACGCTGCTGTTGCCGAGCTTCTCCACGCGCAGGCCGGCATCGACGCTGCCGGGAAAGGCGATCTCGCCCAGGAAGCGGCAATGCGACTCCGCGCACAGGCCGATCGCTTCGCCGTGGTGGATGTCGAGCCCGCCCTCGGCGATCAGCCAGGTGTTGATCACCGTGTCGAAGTAGCTGTAGTACTCGACGTTGTTGACGTGGCCGTAGACATCGTTGTCCTTCCAGCGGGTGGGGATGGCGAGGAAGTGGCGGTAGCCGTCGCGTGCGCTCATCGCGGTTCCTCGCCGGTCACGCGGGCTGGTGCCTCGGCCCGTGCGGGCGCCTTCGGTTCGCGGCCGACCAGCAGCCACCAGGCGGCGACCGCCAGCGCCAGCGCGATCCACGGATCGAAGAGGGACAGGGCCACGCCCCCCAGAACCGCGCAGCCGCGCTCGGCGTTGGTCCGCGGGATCGCCATGCCGATGTAGGCGCAGGCGAAGCCGGTGGTGACCAGGGTGATCGCCAGGGCCACGCCCATCAGCGGCTGCAGGCCGGTCAGCAGCGGCAGCAGGAAATAGATCAGCGGCAGGCCCATCAGGTAGTAGGACACGAGCCCGCTGTGCAGGTCGCGCATCGCGCCCGGGCCCTCGCGCCAGCGCGACGTGACCACCACGTGCACGCCCGCCCACAGCGAGCCCTGGGTGGGGAAGAACGGCACCACCAGCGCCGAACCGAAGTTGCGCAGCGCCAGCGCCAGGTGCGAACGCCGCGGATCGATCCGGATCGGATCGTCGGTGCGCGACGGCTGGGCGTCGCGCAGCACCGCGTCGCCGGTCACCCAGTCGCCGAACTGGATCACGTAGGTCAGCAGCACCAGCGGCACCACGTCGAGGAACATCGACAATGGCGGCCAGCCGATCGAGAACGGCGACATCTTCGCCACCGCATCGCCCACCGGCGGCCACAGCCAGCCCCATTCGATCTGGTAGTTCACTTCGCCGACCAGGGGGCCGACGATCGCCGCGGCGAGGAATCCCGGCAGCAGGCCCAGTGCGGTCACGCGCCGCAGCCAGGCGTGGCGCGCCTGCAGCCGGTGCACCGGCGCCGAGAACACCAGCGCCAGGCACAGCGCGCAGGCCAGCAGGATCGAAATCGGCTGCTGGTGCAGGAAGCGCGGGGCATCGGTGACGAACACCTGGCGGAATGCCGCCAGCGCCGAACCGATCAGGATCGTCGCCCGCAGCGTCGGCGGCAGCCAGGCCATCAGCCGGGGCCCGGCCCGGGTGACGCCGAGCGCGAACACCAGCAGCGCGTAGGAGATCGACAGCGCGGCCATGGCCTGGAAGCGCAGGTCGGGCGTGTCGTAGCGCGCCAGCACGAATGCCAGCACCAGCGGGAGGGCAGGCGTGGTCCAGCCCGGCGCGTAGGGGTCGCCGAAGACCCACAGCGCGATCACCAGGAAGGTGCTGATCAGCAGCGAGGTGGCGATGCCCTCCTCGAAGCTCATGCCGAAATAGCCGGTGAGGATCGGCACCAGCGCCAGCCCCGTCGCGGTGGCGACCAGGATGCCCTGCAGCAGTTCCGGCCAGCACGGCCGGGTATGCAGGAACGGCAGCCGGAACGTGAACGGCCCCCAGCGCCAGCCGCCGTTCTCGACTACCGGCGGGTCGCCGCGCGAAGCGCTCACGACGCGCGCCCGTCTTCGGCTTCCTGCAGCGCGCGCCACTGCACCTTGCCGGTGGCGCTGCGCGGCAGGGCGGTGCGGAACTCGATCGCGTGCGGCACCTTGTACGCGGCCATGTGCCCGCGCGCCCATTCGATGATGTCGGCTTCGCTGGCATCGTGGCCATCGCGCAGTACGACGACCGCCTTGGCGCTTTCGCCGCGGTGCGGGTCGCGGGTGCCGATGACGCAGGCCTCCTGCACCGCCGGATGCCCGTACAGCAGCGCTTCGACTTCGGCCGGCCAGATCTTGAAACCCGAGGCGTTGATCATGCGCTTGAGCCGGTCGACCATGAAGAAGTAGCCCTCCTCGTCGACATAGGCGAGGTCGCCGGTGCGCAGGAAACGCTTGCCGTCGATCTCGACGAACGTCTCCCGGTCGTCGCCCGGGCGGCCGTGGTAGCCGAGCATCACCTGCGGTCCGCAGGTGACGATTTCGCCGACTTCGCCCGGCGGCAGGTCCTCCAGCGTCTGCGGATCGACCACCCGCGCGTCGGTGTCGAAGATCGGCAGGCCCAGGCACTGCGGCTTCGGCCGGTGCACCGGGTTGAGGTGGGTCGGCGCCATGGTTTCCGACAGGCCGTAGCCTTCCACGTAGTCCAGCCCCCACAGCTCGCGGATGCGTTCGGCGACCGCTTTCGGCATCGCCGCGCCGCCGCCGGTGAGCAGGTGCATCGAGGACAGGTCATGGCCCGACAGGTCCTGGGCGAGGAAATCCATCAGCATGGTCGGGATCGCGGTCCACGCGCCGGCGCGGTGGCGTTCGATCAGCATCGCCGCGCAGCGCCGGTCCCAGCGGGTCATCACCACGATGGTGTTGCCGCGGTAGACCGGTGTGTTGACGCCGTTCTGCAGCCCGGTGACGTGGAACATCGGCAGGCTGGCCAGGACCACGATGTCCTTGGGCGCGAAGCACCATTCCGGACCGGCGACCGTGGTGTGCATCACGCTGCGGTGGGTGTGCAGGCAACCCTTCGGATGGCCGGTGGTGCCGGAGGTGTAGGGCATCATCGCGAGGTCGTCGGGGCCGGCGAGGTGCGCGCAGGGAACCAGGTCTTCGGCCAGCGCGTCGGCCCAGGCGACGGCGCCGTCGATAACGGCGCGTGGCAGCGCCACCACCTCGGGCAGCGGCAGGTCGGTGCCGGCGTCGATGTAGTCCGAGTAGTTGGCGACGACGACATGGTCGAGCAGCTCGCCCTTCAGCGGCAGCAGCTCGGGCGCGAGTTCCTGCGCGACCAGCGCGGTCCGCGCGCCGCTGTCGCGCACGATGTGCCGCACTTCCTCCAGCCGGTTCATGCTGTTGACCGGCACCATCACCGCGTCCGCGCGCAGGATGGCATACAGCGCGACCACGAACTGCGGGCAGTTCTGCATGAACAGCGCGACGCGGTCGCCACGCGCCACACCGCAGCGCTGCTGCAGGAAGCCGGCGAGCGCGGTCGCCTGGACATCGAGCTGCGCGTAGGTCAGTTCCCCGCCGTAGTAGAGGGTGGCGGGACGCGACGGGTAGCGACGCGCACTGATCGCGAGGTTCTCGTACAGCGAGGTCTGCGGCAGTTCCAGGTGGCGGGGCAGGCCGGGCGGCCAGTGCGGCGAAGGCTTCATCGGGCTTGGCTCCTGTGTCGTCGTGTCGGCGGCTCAGTCGGGCTGCTGCGGCACGATCACCAGCTTGCCGACGGCTTCGCGTCCGAGCAGGGCCTCGAGCGCGGCTGGCGCCTGCGACAGCGGATAGCGCCGCGAGATCAGTGGCCGCAGCGCGCCTTCGCGCAACCAGGCCAGCAGCTGGCGGGTGTTGACGGCATTGGCCTCGGGTTCGCGGCGCACGAACTCGCCCCAGAACACGCCGACCAGCGCGCTGCCCTTGAGCAGCAGCAGGTTGGCCGGCAGCTTCGGGATGCCGCCTGCGGCGAAGCCCACGACCAGGTAGCGCCCGCGCCAGCCGACACTGCGCAATGCCGCTTCGGCGATGTCGCCGCCGACCGGGTCGTAGACGATGTCGACGCCGCGACCGCCGGTGAGGGCCTTGAGCCGGTCGCGGAAATCCTCCGCGGTGTAGTCGACCGCTTCGTCCGCGCCACGCGACAGCGCCGCTTCGCGCTTGGCCTCGCTCGAGGCCGCCGCGATCACGCGCAGGCCCATGCGCTTGCCCAGTTCGACCGCGGCCAGGCCGACGCCGCCACCGGCGCCGAGCACCAGCAGGGTCTCGCCGGGCCTGGCTTCGGCGCGATCCTTCAACGCGTGCCAGGACGTGCCGTAGGTCAGCAGGAAGCTGCCGGCGAGTTCCAGTTCGGCGTCGCCGGTATCGCCGGGCAGTGCAACGACATGCCCGGCCTCGGCGATCACCTCCTCGGCATAGGCGCCGAAGGCGGCGCTGCCCACCACCTTGTCGCCGACCGCGGGCGAGGCAACGTCTTCGCCGACCGCGGTCACGGTGCCGGAGAACTCGGCGCCGGGCGCGAACGGGAACTCCGGCCGGAACTGGTACTTGCCCGCGACCATCAGCGCGTCGGGGAAGTTGACCGCGGCCACGCGCACGCGTACTCGCACCTGGCCGGGACCCGGTTCGGGCAGCGGCATGTCCCTGAGCTGCAGCGAATCGGGCGTGCCCCAGGCTTCGCAGACGACGGCTTTCATTGCGGTGGATCCCCCCTGGTGTCAGAAGCGGCCTTCGGTGGCCTCGTAGACGCGGTTGCGCAGCGCCACCAGCTTCGGACCGAAGTCCTGCACCAGCTTCTCGCGCGTCATCACCGAGACGCGGCCGCTGATGTTGAAAGCGAAGTGGCGGGTGCGGTCGGCCGAGACCATCGGCACGCCGACCGCGAACACGTCCGGATTCCAGTCGCCCAGCGAGAACACGAAACCGTAGGTCTCGTAGTCCTGGCGCGCGCGCTCGATGCCGGCGCGGATCTTCGGCCAGGCCTCGGCGCTGCTGGTGCGCGCCAGTTCGGCCAGGCGCTGTTCGAAGATCTCGCGCGGTCGCGCGGCGAGGTCGGCGCGGCCGAGCGCGGTGGTGCCGTGCGGCACGCGCGCGCCCTTTTCCAGACGCAGGTTGAAGGTCTCGTCGCCCTGGCAGACCGCCAGCAGCAGCATGCGCAGGCCCTCGGGCACCGCCAGCATGACCGCGGCCTGGGTGTAGTCGGCCAGTTCCTGCATCAGCGGCAGGGCGGTGTCGACCACGTCGTGGCCGGCCATGTAGGCGTGGCCGAGGCCGAGCACGGCGGGACCGAGCGCGTACTTCTCCAGGGTGGGCGAGTACTCGAGGTAGCCGAGCGCCGCCAGCGTCTGGGTGAGCCGCGACACGGTCGCCTTGGGCAGCCTGGTGCGCCGGGCGATGTCCTGGTTGCCCAGGTAGCGGTTGTCCGGCGTGCCGCGCGTGCGCTCGAAGCAGCGCAGGATCGAGAACGCCCGCACCACCGAGTTCACCAGCTGCGGGTTGCGGCCGTCGGCGTCGGTGCTCAGCGTGTGGATCTCGCGCCTGGGGTTGCCCATCTCAGCGGTCTCCCTGTGTCGTGGCGTACTTCTTCAGCTCGATCCGCGCGATCGCCTCGCGGTGCACTTCGTCCGGGCCGTCGGCCATGCGCAGGGTGCGCGTGTGCGCCCACGCCTTGGCCAGGAAGGTGTCCTGGCTGACGCCGGCCGCGCCGTGCGCCTGCACCGCCCAGTCGAGCACCTGCTCGGCGGCCTGCGGGGCGATCACCTTGATCATCGCGATCTCGGCGCGCGCGGCCTTGTTGCCCACGGTGTCCATCATCCGCGCGGCCTTCATCACCATCAGCCGCGCCTGGTCGAGCAGGCAGCGGGACTGGGCGATGCGTTCGCGCCAGACCGAGTACTCGGACACCGCGCGCCCGAACGCCTGGCGCGAGGCGAGGCGCCGGCACATCGCCTCCAGCGCGCGTTCGCCCGCGCCGATCGCGCGCATGCAGTGGTGGATGCGGCCCGGGCCGAGCCGCCCCTGCGCGATCTCGAAGCCGCGGCCCTCGCCCAGCAGCATGTTCGACGCCGGCACCCGCACGTTGTCCAGCGCCACTTGCATGTGGCCGTGCGGCGCGTCGTCGTAGCCGTACACGTCCATCGCGCGCTCGACGCGGATGCCCGGGGCATCGGCGGGGACGAGGATCATCGAGTGGCGCTGAAGCCTGTCCGCGTCGGGGTCGGTGATGCCCATGACGATGTAGACCGCGCAGCGCGGATCGCCGGCGCCGGACGCGTACCACTTGCGGCCGTCGACCACGTAAGCGTCGCCGTCGCGGCGGATCGTGCATTCGAGGTTGGTGGCATCGGAGGACGCCACCGCCGGCTCGGTCATCAGGAACGCCGAGCGCATGCGGCCGTCGAGCAGCGGGTCGAGCCAGCGGGCCTGTTGCTCCTCGTCGCCGTAGCGGGCCAGGACCTCCATGTTGCCGGTGTCCGGTGCGCTGCAGTTGAACACCTCGGGCGACCAGTGCACGCGGCCCATCAGCTCGCACAGCGGAGCGTAGTCGAGGTTTGAAAGGCCCTGCGGCGCACGCGGAGATCCCGGCAGGAACAGGTTCCACAGCCCCTGCGCACGGGCCTGTGCCTTCAGCCTTTCGATCAGGGGGCTGGCCTGCCAGGGATCGCCGGCGGCGCGCGCGCGGGCTTCTTCCGCGGCGTGCTCGGCTTCGCAGGGCCAGACCTGCTGCTGCAGGAAGTCCAGCAGTCGCTGGTGCAGGGCCTGGGCGTGAAGCGAGGGGGTAAGATCCATAAAGTTCCGTATAACGAAACGTAGTTCCATCAATTGGAAGATCCTACTTCCGCCTGGGCCACGAGTGCAAGCGTTTGAAAATCAGGAGATATCTTGTGCATCGCAGCATACATTCCGCTTGCAGGGTCTTCAGTGGCAGGCTAGATTATTCCGAAATGCAGAATTAAGTTCCATATTACGGAATTAAAGTGACGAATGCGACCCCGCCACGACCGCCCAGCCTGCACCTGCTCGTGCGGCGCGAGGACATCGATCCCGAACGCCTGGGCGGGCGCGTAGTCGTGGTGATCGACGTGCTGTTCGCCACTTCGACCATCGTCCGCGCGCTGGGCGCCGGGCTGGCCGCCATCTATCCCGCCAGCGACGACGACGACGCCCGCCAGGCCGCACGGCGGCGGCCGGATGCGGTCGTGGCGGGCGAATACCTTGCGCGCACTCTGCCGGACCACGCCCCGCCCACGCCACTGGCGCTGGCGGCACGGCTGCACGAGGGTGGCGAACTGGTGTACTTCACGACCAACGGCACCCGCGCCATCGCCGCCTGCCGCGCCGCCGCCGCCGTGTACGCGGGCGCGCTGACCAACGCCGCCGCGCTCGCGCGCCACATCGCGCGCGAACACCCGGGCATGCCGGTGCTGCTGGTCTGCGCGGGATCGATGGGGCGCTTCTGCGTCGAGGATTTCGTCGGCGCCGGCCATCTTGCGCGCGCGCTGCGCCGCTGCGCCGAGTACGCTCCCACCGATGCCGCGCTCGGCGCCGAGTTCGCCAGCCTGGGCGTCGAACCTGGCGCCGCGCTGGCCGGCTCGCGCGTCGGCCGCATGCTCGCCCGCGCGGGCCTGGGCGAGGAGATCGCGCATGCCGCGGACTGCGACAGCTGCGAGGTGGTGCCGGTGCTGCGCGACGGCGTGCTGGTGAGGGCGGCGGCATGAGCGGCCCCTCGCCATTTCCTGCGGTCGAGGCGAACGGGGCGCGGCTCCAGGCCTGGCTGCAGGCACGGCTGGAAGGCTTCGGCGGCGGATTGCAGGTCGACCGGCTCCACGGCGGTCGCTCCAATCCCGGATGGCGCCTGCGCACCGCCGAACGCGACTGCGTGCTGCGCGCGCGTCCCGGCCCGCGCGATCGGCTGCTGCCGTCCGCGCACGCGATCGAGCGTGAGTTCCGCGTGCAGCAGGCGCTGGCCGGCAGCGGCGTGCCGGTTCCGGCGGTGCACGTACTGTGCGAGGACGAATCGATCATCGGCGCGGGCTTCTACGTCATGGATTTCGCCGACGGCGAGATCTTCCGCGAGCAGGCGATGCCCGGCCAGTCGCGCAATGGTCGCGCCGCGCGCTACGACGCGATGAACACCGCGATCGCGACCCTGCACGGGCTCGACGTGGATGCGCTCGGCCTGCGCGACTACGGTCGCGGCGGGCAGTACTTCGCCCGCCAGATCGACCGCTGGACGCGCCAGTACGCGGCCAGTCGCGACGGCACGATCGAGGCGATGGATCGCCTGATAGCGTGGCTGTCGGCGCACGTGCCGCACGAGGACGACGAACCGGTGGCGCTGGTCCATGGCGACTTCCGCCTCGACAACCTGGTGTTCGCCAAGGGCGAGCCCCGCGTGCTCGCGGTGCTCGACTGGGAGTTGTCCACGCTCGGCCATCCGCTGGCCGACTTCGCCTACCACGTGATGAGTTGGCACATCACGCCAGGTTTCCTCACCGGGCTCGGCGGGCTGGACCTCGATGCGCTGGGCATCCCCGACGAGCGCGCCTACGTCCAGGCCTACGAGCGCCGCACCGGGCGCGATGCCGGCGCGCACTGGGATTTCTGCCTGGCCTACAACCTGTTCCGGCTGGCCGCGATCCTGCAGGGCGTCGGCGCGCGCGCGCGCGCCGGCATGGCTACCGATCCGGATGCGCCGCGTTTCGCGGCGCAGGTGCCGATGCTGGCCGAACTCGGCTGGCGTTTCGCGCAGCGCGCGCAGGGCGATGCGTGAACGCGATGCGCACCCCGATTCCCGACGTTTTCCCCTACGGCAAGGCGCAGTCACCATGGCGGTAACCAGAACTTCGCGCGACGGCATCGCCGTCGTCACCTTCGACAACCCGCCGGTCAACGGCCTCGGCCTCGACATACGCCGCGGCCTGGCCGAAGCGCTGGCCGCGGCCAATGCCGACGACGCGATCCAGGGCATCGTCATCACCGGCGGCGGCCGGGTGTTTTCCGGTGGCGCGGACATCAAGGAATTCAACACGCCGCGGGCGACGCAGGCACCGAACCTGCACGACCTGATCGCGGCGGTGGAAGCCAGCATCAAGCCGGTTTGCATCGCCATCAACGGCACCGCGCTCGGCGGCGGACTGGAACTCGCGCTCGGCGCCAACTACCGCGTCGCCAACGCGAAGGCCGAAGTCGGCCTGCCGGAGGTGAAGATCGGCATCCTGCCCGGTGCCGGCGGCACCCAGCGGCTGCCGCGCGCGGTCGGGCTGGAGGCAGCGCTGAACATGATCGTGTCCGGCGCCTCCGTGCCGGCGGCGCAACTGGCCGGCACCGACCTGTTCGACCGCGTGGTGGAGGGCGACGTGGTCGATGCCGCGGTCGAACTTCTGGTGCAGAAGATCGCCGCGGGCGGCCCGCACCCGCGCGTGCGCGACCGCAAGGTGGAGCACGACGACGCACAGGGCTTCCTCGCCTGGGCACGCATGGGCGTGGCCGCGGCATCGAAGCACTTCCCGGCGCCGCTGCGCTGCGTGGACGCGGTGGCGGCGTCGCTGAAACCGTTCGACGAAGGCATGGCCGTCGAGCGCGAAGGCTTCACCGTGCTGGTCGAATCGCCGGAATCCCGCGCGCTGCGCCATGCGTTCTTCGGCGAGCGCGCCGCGGGCAAGATCGACGACATCGGCGCGGACGTGCGGCCACGCAGCAACGACAGGGTCGGCATCGTCGGTGCGGGCACCATGGGCGGCGGCATCGCCATGAACTTCCTCAACGCAGGCATCCCGGTGGCGCTGGTGGAAACCACGCAGCAAGCGCTGGATCGCGGCGTGGCGACCATCGGCCGCAACTACGAGAACAGCGCCAAGAAAGGCAAGCTGACCGCCGAGCAGGTGGCGCAGCGCATGGGGCTGCTGACGCCTTCGCTGGACTACGCCGTGCTTGCCGATGCCGACCTGGTGATCGAGGCGGTGTACGAGGACTACGCAGTCAAGCAATCGGTGTTCGGCAAGATCGACGCCGTGGCCAGGCCTGGCGCGATCCTCGCCACCAACACCTCGACGCTGGACGTGGACCGGATCGCGACGTTCACCTCGCGCCCGCAGGACGTGTTGGGCCTTCACTTCTTCAGTCCGGCCAACGTGATGCGCCTGCTGGAGGTGGTGCGCGGCGCGCAGACCGCGAAGGACGTGATGGCGACCGCGATGGCGATGGCCAAGCGGATCCGCAAGACCGCGGTGGTGTCCGGCGTCTGCGACGGCTTCATCGGCAACCGCATGATCGAGCAGTACTCGCGCCAGGCCGGATTCCTGCTGGACGAAGGCGCGCTGCCGCAGCAGGTCGACCGGGCGATGGAAGCGTTCGGCTTCGCGATGGGTCCGTTCCGCATGGGCGACCTCGCAGGCAACGACATCGGCTGGGCGATCCGCAAGCGCCGCTACATCGAACGACCCGACATGGTCTACGCGCGCAACGCCGACCTGCTGTGCGAAATGGGCCGCTACGGCCAGAAGACCGGCAAGGGCTGGTACGACTACGTGCCGGGCGACCGCACGCCGCATCCTTCGGCCGAGGTCGAGGCGATGATCGTCGCGCAATCGCGGGCGCAGGGCATCGAGCGTCGCGAGATCGGCGACGACGAGATCGTCGAACGGCTGGTGTACGCCCTGGTCAACGAAGGCGCACGCATCCTAGAGGAAGGCATCGCCGCGCGCGCCTCGGACATCGACATCGTCTACCTGTCCGGTTACGGCTTCCCGGTGTGGCGCGGCGGGCCGATGTTCCATGCCGACCAGGTCGGCCTCTACAACGTGCTGGCGGCGATGCGCCGCTACGCGCGCGGCCATCGCGGCGACGCCTGGGAGCCGGCGCCGCTGCTGCTCGAACTGGCCGGCTCCGGCCGCGCCTTCAACGATCCGCCCGCGCGCCCGCGCGCCGTCGCCGCATGAGGTCCGCAGTGAAAGAAGCCGTCATCGTCTCCACCGCGCGCACCGGACTGGCCAAGAGCTGGAGGGGCGCACTGAACCTGAGCCACGGCGCCACCGTCGGCGGTCACGTGGTGCGACACGCGGTCGAACGCGCCGCGATCGAGCCGGCCGAGGTCGAGGACGTGATCATGGGCTGCGCCTGGCCCGAGGGCGCGACCGGCAGCAACATCGCGCGCCAGGTCGCGATCCGCGCCGGACTGCCGGCGAGCGTGCCGGGCGCCACCGTCAACCGCTTCTGCGCCTCGGGACTGCAGGCCATCGCCCAGACCGCGCAGCGCATCGTCGCCGGCGAGGGCGAGGTGTTCGTCGCCGGTGGCGTGGAGTGCATCTCCACCGTGCAGAACACGATCAACCAGCACATGCTCGAAGACACGTGGATGCAGCGGCACTACCCGGCGATCTACATGCCGATGCTGCACACCGCCGAGAACGTGGCCAGGCGCTACGGCATCGACCGCGAGCGCCAGGACCGCTACGGCGTGGAGAGCCAGGTGCGCGCCGCCGCCGCGCAGGCCGCCGGTCGCTTCGACGACGAGATCGTGCCGATCACCGTGCGCATGGCCGTGGCCGACCCGGTCACCCGGGCGATGGGCACGCGCGAAGTCACGCTGTCGGCCGACGAGGGCATCCGCGCCGACACGAACTACGAAGGCGTGTCGAAGATCCGCACCGCGGTGCCGGGCGGTGTGATCTCGGCGGGAAATGCCAGCCAGTTTTCCGATGGCGCATCGGCCTGCGTGCTGATGTCCGCGGACGCGGCGCAACGCAGGGGCCTGCACCCGCTGGGCGCGTTCCGCGACTTTGCGGTCGCCGGCTGCGAGGCCGACGAGATGGGTATCGGCCCCGTGCACGCCGTGCCGAAGTTGCTGAAGAACGCCGGCCTCGGCGTCGACGACATCGGCCTGTGGGAACTCAACGAGGCGTTCGCGGTGCAGGTGCTGTATTGCATGGACAAGCTCGGCATTCCGCACGACCGGCTCAACGTCGACGGCGGCGCGATCGCGGTCGGCCATCCCTACGGCGTCAGCGGTGCGCGGCTGGTCGGCCATGCGCTGATCGAAGGCAAGCGCCGCGGAGTGAAGCACGTGGTCGTCACCATGTGCGTCGGCGGCGGGCAGGGCGCGGCCGGGCTGTTCGAGGTCCTCTGACGGCAATGACCGGCCTGCTCATCTCGCGCGAAGACCTGCGCTTCCAGTTGTACGACTGGCTGGGCGTGGAGGCGCTGTTGCAGGCGCCGCGCTTCGCGGCGCATTCGCGCGAGGTGTTCGATGCGGTGATCGACAGTTGCGAGCGGCTGGCTGCGGACGTGTTCGCGCCTTGCAACCAGGCGGCGGACCGGCAGGAGCCGCAGTTCGACGGCGAGCGCGTCGCGGTGTTGCCGCAGGTAGCGCAGGCCGTGCGCGCCTTCGCCGACAGCGGCCTGCTGGCCGCGACCCAGGATGATGCGGTCGGCGGCATGCAGTTGCCGGTGGTGATCGAGAAGGCGGCGCTGGCCGGGTTGTACGCGGCCAACATCGGTGCCTGTGCGTATCCCGCGCTGACCATCGGCAACGCCTCGCTGTTGCTCGCGCACGGATCGCCCGCGCAGATCGAGGCGTTCGCGTTGCCGCAACTTCGCGGCGAATGGACCGGCACCATGTGCCTGTCCGAACCGCAGGCGGGATCGTCGCTGTCCGACATCACCACGCGCGCCGAATTCGAATGCGAATCGCAGCTGGGGCCGCAGTACCGGCTGGCCGGTCGCAAGATGTGGATCTCCGGTGGCGAGCACGAGATCCTCGGCAACATCGTTCACCTCGTGCTGGCCAAGGTGCCGGATACGGACGGCAAGCTGCCGCCGGGCACCAAGGGCATTTCACTGTTCATCGTGCCGCGTTCGCTCCCCGGCGCGGACGGTGGTGCGGGCGAACGCAACGACGTCAGCCTCGCCGGACTCAACCACAAGCTGGGTTACCGGGCGGCGGTCAACTGCGCGCTCAACTTCGGCGAAGGTCGCTTCACGCCGGGTGGCCGTGCGGGCGCGATCGGCTACCTGGTCGGCAGGCCGGGCGACGGACTGGCCTGCATGTTCCACCTGATGGACGAGGCGCGGATCGGCGTCGGCCTCGGGGCGGCGGCGCTGGGATACACCGCGTGGCTGCACGCGCTCGACTACGCGCGCAACCGCCCGCAGGGACGCCTGCCGGGGCCGGCCGGCAAGGATCCCACGCAACCGCAGGTGCCCCTGGTCGCGCACGCGGACGTGCGCCGGATGCTGCTGGCGCAGAAGTGCTATGCCGAAGGCGGGCTCGGGCTGGTGCTGTACTGCGCGAAGCTGGTGGACGAGGCGCGCATCGCGCGCGAGGCCGGCGACGCCGCGATGGCGGTCGAACGTGGACGGCTGCTGGACATCCTGACCCCGATCGCGAAGAGCTGGCCGTCCCAGTGGTGCCTGGCCGGCAACGACCTCGCCATCCAGGTCCACGGCGGCTACGGCTACACGCGCGACTACAAGCTCGAGCAGTTCTGGCGCGACAACCGTCTCAACGCCATCCACGAAGGCGCGCACGGCATCCAGGGCATCGACCTGCTCGGACGCAAGGTGGCGATGGATGGCGGTGCCGCGTTCGACGCCTACAGCGCCCTGCTGGAATCGGATATCGCGCGTGGCCTCGACTCGCGCCATGCCGACTGGGCCGAGGCGCTCGCGACGCGACTGGCGCGCCTGCGCGAGGTCACCGCGCAACTGCTTGCCGTGCCCGATCCGGTCGCGCGGCTGGCGAACGCGACGCCCTACCTGGAAGCCTTCGGCCACGTCACCGTGGCCTGGGTCTGGCTGGGGCAGGCGCTGGCGCTGGGCACGCACGACGACGACTTCGCGCAGGGCAAGCGACAGGCTGCGCGCTGGTTCATGCAGTGGGAACTGCCGCGCGTGGATGCGTGGCTCGACCGCCTGGCCGACAACGACGACACCGCGCTGGCGATGCGCGACGCATGGTTCTGAAGGAGCACGACATGAACGACGACACCGCGCGACCCGGACGCAGGCTGTTCGACCTCGACGGTCGCGTGGCCCTGATCACCGGCGGCTCGCGTGGCCTCGGCCTGCAGATCGCCGAAGCCCTGGGCGACTACGGCGCCACGGTTGCGATCTCCGCGCGCAAGCAGCATGAACTCGACGCCGCGCTCGCCCACCTGCGCGGGCGCGGCATCCGCGCCGAGGCGTTCGCTGCCGACGTCGGCAAGCCCGAGTCGGTGTCGCAGCTCGTCGCCGCCGTGCTCGATGCGTTCGGCCAGATCGACATCCTGGTCAACAATGCCGGCGCGAGCTGGGGCGCGGATGCTGCCGACTATCCGCTCGAAGCCTGGGACAAGGTGTTCGACCTCAACGTGCGCGGGCTGTTCCTGCTCACCCAGCAGGTCGCGAAACGCTCGATGCTGCCGCGCGGCAGCGGTCGCATCATCAACATCGCCTCCATCGCCGGCCTGCGCGGCAATGCCGGCGGCGCGCTCCGGACCATTGCCTACAACGCCTCCAAGGGTGCTGTCGTGAACCTCACGCGCGCGCTCGCGGCGGAGTGGGGCGGGCAGGGGATCATCGTGAACGCGATCGCGCCGGGGTTCTTTCCCTCGAAGATGAGCCAGGGCGTGATCGACGCGCTCGGCGAGGAGGCGTTGATGGGCAACGCGCCGCTGCGCCGGCTGGGCGGCGACGAGGACCTCAAGGGTGCCGCGCTGCTGTTCGCCTCCGATGCCGGCGCGCACATCACCGGCCAGGTCCTCGCGGTCGACGGCGGATATACCGCGGTATGAGCACCGGCTCGTCGAACATCGGCGCGTCGAAGCCGGGCGCGTTGCGCACGGACCCGCTGGGCATGGGCGACCTGCGCGGCAAGGTCGCGGTGATCACCGGCGCCGGTTCGGGATTCGGACGCGAGTTCGCGCGCTATGCCGCGCGCGAGGGCATGGCGCTGGTGCTGGTCGACGTGGAGGCCGATGCCCTGGGCACCACCGTCGCCGAGCTGGAAGCCATCGGCGCGCCGTTGATGCACCGCCGTCTGGACGTGACCGACGGCGAGGCCATGCACGCGCTGGCGCACGACGCCTGGGCGCGCTACGGCGCGGTGCACCTGCTGTTCAACAACGCCGGCGTGGGTTGCACCGGCCTGGTGTGGGAAGCCAGCGTCGCGGACTGGGAATGGGTGCTGGGCGTGAACCTGTGGGGCGCGATCCACGGCCTGCGCGCGTTCGTGCCGCGCATGCTGGCAGAGGGCCATGAGGACGCCAGCTATCGCGCGCACATCGTCAACACGGCTTCGATGGCGGGCCTGGTCGATCCGCCGCTTACCGGCCCCTACAACGTCGCCAAGCACGCGGTGGTCTCGCTGTCGGAAACACTGCACCAGGACCTGTCGCTGGTGACCGACCGGATCGGTTGTTCGGTGCTGTGCCCGTCGTGGGTCGGCACCGGGATCGCTGCGTCCGACCGCAACCGCGTGGCCGCGGCAGGGGCGCAGACGCGGGGCGCGGCAGTCGGACGCGCGCTGGTGGAGAAGGCCGTGGCCTCGGCACGGCTCACGGCCGCCGAGGTCGCGCGCATGACCTTCGACGCCATCGGCGAGCGCCGCTTCTGGATCCTCCCCCATCCGCAGGCGCTCGACGGCGTGCGCGCGCGCAACGAAGCGCTGCTCGCCGGGCAGGCGCCGCCCGATCCCTACGCCGCGCTGCCGCAACTGCGCGGCCAGCTGGTGGACGCGCTGCGCGCGCCCTGAGCCCGGAGACCCCATGGACCTGAACTTCAGCCCCGAAGAGATCGCGTTCCGCGACGAGGTACGCGCGTTCCTCGCCGCGCACCTGCCCGAAGACATCCGCGATCGCGTCCGCCGCGGCGACGAGCGCCATGTCTCCGACGACCTGCGCCGGTGGCAGCGGATCCTGCACGCGCACGGCTGGGGTGCGGCGATGTGGCCCGTCGAGCACGGCGGCACCGGCTGGGACAAGACCCGCCAGTACCTGTTCGAGATCGAATGCGCCGCCGCCGATGCGCCGATCCAGCTGCCGTTCGGCCTGAAGATGGTCGCGCCGGTGATCATGCGCTACGGCTCGCAGGCGCAGAAGGACCGCTTCCTGCCGCGGATCCTCGACGGCAGCGACTGGTGGTGCCAGGGCTATTCCGAGCCGGGCAGCGGCTCCGACCTGGCCTCGCTCAAGACCCGCGCCGAGCGCGACGGCGACCACTACGTGGTCTACGGCCAGAAGGCCTGGAACACTCTGGGCCAGCATGCGGACTGGATCTTCTGCCTGGTGCGCACCGACCCGGCCGCCAAGCCGCAGCGCGGGATCAGCTTCCTGCTGATCGACATGAAGACACCGGGCATCCGCCTGCAGCCGACGAAACTGCTCGATGGCGGCTTCGAGGTCAACGAGGTGTTCTTCGACGACGTGCGCGTGCCGGTGGAAAATCTCGTCGGCGAGGAGAACGCCGGCTGGACCTACGCCAAGTTCCTGCTCGGCCACGAGCGCACCAACATCGCCGGCATCGGCGCCAGCCGCCGCGAACTGGCGCGGCTGCGGCGCATGGGCCGCGAATTCCGCCGACATGGTGCGCCGCTGATCGACGATCCGCTGTTCGCCACCCGCATCGCGCAGGTGGCACTCGAACTCGAGGCGCTGGAGGTCACCAACCTGCGCGTGATCTTCGCAGAGGCGCGGCAGCAGGCGCCGGGACCGGAAGCGTCGATGCTCAAGATCCGCGGCACCGAGATCCTGCAGCGGATCAGCGAACTGCAGGTCGAGGCGCTGGGCGCCAGGGCGCTGGCATACGAGGAAGACGTGGATGGCGACGGCGAGGACGTGCCACGCGCAGCGGCCCAGTACATGAACCTGCGCAAGCTCAGCATCTACGGCGGGTCCAACGAGATCCAGCGCAACATCATCGCGCAGACCATCCTCAAACTCTGACGGCCACGACGCATGGATTTCGCCTTCACCGAAGAACAGCAGATGCTGCAGGACTCGATCCGACGCTACCTGGAATCGGGTTACGGACTGGAACACCGCGCGCGGATCGTCGCCGGCGACGAGGGCTGGTCGCCGCGGACCTGGGCCGAACTCGCCGAACTCGGCCTGCTGGCGCTCGATATCGACGAGGACGACGGCGGCATCGGCGCGGGACCGGTCGGCACGATGCTGGTCTCGCAGGCGACCGGAGCGGGACTGCTGGTCGAACCGTTCCATTCCAGCGCGGTGCTGGCCACGCGCGTGGTGTCGTTGCTGGCGCAGGGCGAACGTCGCGCGCAATTGCTCGATGCGCTGGCTTCGGGCGAGGCGATCGCGGTGCTCGCGCACGAGGAAGGCGATGGCTGGGACGCGCCGCTGGAGACCACGGCGGTTTCCGAAGGCGATGGCTGGCGCCTGCGCGGCCGCAAGGCCTGCGTCTACCACGCGCCGATGGCGCGCTGGCTGCTGGTCACCGCGCGCTGCGCCGACGGCGTGGGCGTGTTCGCGGTGGAGTGCGGGGCCGATGGCGTCGACCTGCGCGCCGTGCGCACCCTCGATGGCCAGCGCGCCGCCGACATCGCGCTCGATGTGCTACTGCCGACCGATGCGCGGTTGGGCGCAGGCGATGCCGCTGCTGCGCTGGGACAGGCGCTGGACCGCGGCATCGCCGCGCTGTGCGCCGACGCGCTCGGCGTGCTCGACCGGATCCTCGTCGCGACCGTGCGGTACGCCCGCGAGCGCGTCCAGTTCGGCAGCCCGATCGGGCGCTTCCAGGCGCTGCAACACCGCATGGCCGACATGTACATGCAGGTCGAACAGGCGCGGTCGATGACCTACCTCGCCACCTCGGCCTGCCTGCAGGACGATCCGGACGCGCGGCGCGCAGCGATCTCCGCGGCCAAGGTGATCGTCAGCCAGGCCGCGCGCCGGGTCGGTCAGGAAGCGGTCCAGCTGCACGGCGGGATGGGCATGACCGACGAGCTCGACGTCAGTCACTGCTTCAGGCGGCTGCTCGCCTTCGAGCTGCGCATGGGGACCATCGACGAACATCTGCGGCGCTACCGGGAGACGGTGCAGGCGGACGGTGCGTAGCAACGAAGGACGATCGCGACACGAGACAAGGACACACAACAGGGATCCGGGGGCCGCGGCGATACCGCGGCCGACACGGCTCCTCCATCAGGGGTACTACGGGAGGGTAGATCCATGAACCGCAACACGATGCACCACGACATGCTGGCCTGGGCGGTCGCGCTCGCACTGGGAAGCGTGGCCGCGAACGCCCACGCGGCCGGAAGCCCGCAGGCGGAGACGGACCCGCAATCGCAGCCGCAGGCGCAACCTGCACGCGACGAGGTGCCGACCACGCTCGACGCACTGATCGTCACCGCACAGAAGCGCGAGGAAGCGCTGCAGGACGTGCCCATCACCATGAGCGTGCTGCCCGAGCAGCTCCTGCAGGACGCCGGCGCGCGCGACATCAAGGAGATGCAGACCCTGGTCTCGGGCCTGAGCGTCAGCAGCACCAGTTCCGAAAGCCAGACCACGGTGCGCATCCGCGGCGTCGGCACGGTCGGCGACAACCCGGGGCTGGAGTCCTCGGTCGGCGTGGTGATCGACGGCGTGTACCGCCCGCGCAACGGCGTCGGCTTCGGCGACCTCGGCCCGGTGGAGCGCATCGAGGTGCTCAAGGGACCGCAGGGCACGGTATTCGGCAAGAACACCTCGGCCGGCCTGATCAACATCATCACCCGCAGCCCCGGGTTCAACCAGGGCGCGGAAGCCGAGGTGACCGTGGGCAATTACGGCGCGATCGGCGTGGCCGCCGGCTACAACGACGCCTTCAGCGACACCGTCGCCTTCAGCGTACATGCGGTCAAGCGCGTGCGCGATGGCTTCATGGATGTAGAGACCGGCGCCGGACCGCGCACCAGCCGCGAGGACGGCGACCAGAACTTCCACTCGCTGCGCGGCCAGTTGCTGTTCGAACCGAACGACGACCTGCGCATCCGCCTGATCGCCGATTACGCCAACCGCGAGGAGGAATGCTGCGCGGCGGTGACCACCACCCGCGGCCCGACGGCCGCGATCGTCAACGCGCTGGTCGGCGGCAATGCGGTGATCCCGGTGCCCGATCCGGACCGGCGCCTGGCCTACGGCAACGACATCACCCGCCAGTCGGTCGAGGACAAGGGCGTGTCGGCGCAGGTCGACTGGGACATGCCCTGGCTGGGCAATGCGACCCTGACCTCGATCACCGCCGCGCGCGAATGGAAGAACATCGGCGCCCAGGACCTGGACTTCACCACCGCGCCGATCTGGACGAGGTTCTACGGCGAGGGCGAGAACGATGTCGGCTTCGAGACCTTCAGCCAGGAACTGCGCCTGACCGGCTCCGGCGAAAGGATCGACTGGATGGCGGGCGTGTTCTACGCCGACGAGGACCTGGTGCGCAACGACAGCATCACCATGGGTCCGGCCTACGAGCCCTACCTGTCGATCGCGCTCCTGAGCAACATCGCCGCTTCGTTCCCGCCGGGACTGGTCGATACCAGCAATCCCGCGCTGTTCCTGTCGCAGGCGGCGGGACGTCCCTACGGCACCACCTTCGTCGGCCCCGGCAGCCACGACCATTTCGAGCAGAACGCGCGCAGCACGGCGCTGTTCACCAACAACGTCTGGCATGCCAGCGACGCGCTCGATGTCACCTTCGGCGCGCGCTACACCCGGGAGCGCAAGCAGCTGGCCTCGACCTACGCCAATCCGAACGGCGGCGTCGGTTGCCTCAACGGACTCACCAACCCGGCTCAGGTCGGCGCGGCGCTGGGTGCGCGTGGCGTGCCCGGTCCCTACATCGCCGCGCTGGTGCCGACGGTGATCGGCTACATGTGCCTGCCGTGGAGCAACGTGCAGCACCACGGCCGGCGGACCCGGCAGGAGCGCGAGGAGGAGGAATGGTCCGGCGCGCTGCGCGCCTCGTACCGCTGGAACGACAGCCTGATGACCTACGCCTCGGCGGCGCGCGGCTACAAGGCCGGCGGCTTCAACCTCGACCGCGTGCAGTCGGCGAACGGGCTGTCGTCGGGCGCGGCGGGCATCACCCCGGTGGACGACACCTCTTTCCCGGGCGAGTTCGTCGACAGCTACGAGATCGGCGCCAAGTCCACGCTGGCCGGCGGCAATCTGCTGTTCAACGCCGCGCTGTTCCACCAGACCTTCAGCGACTTCCAGCTCAACAGCTTCATCGGCACCAGCTACGTGGTGCGCTCGATCCCGGAACTGCGCAGCCGCGGCCTCGACCTCGACCTGATGTGGCGGACGCCGGTCGACGGACTCTCGCTGCAGGGCGGCGCGACCTACCTGCGGGCGAGGTTCGGCGACGACCTCCTGCCCGACGCCGACCTGGCGCTGCTGCCGGGCGCCACCCCCGGCTTCATGCCGCGCTGGCAGGCCAACGCATCGGCCACCTGGGAATGGGACATCGCCGAGCGCATGCTGGGCCGCGCCTACCTCGGCGCGCGCTACACCGCCGACCACAACACCGGTTCCGACCTCGACCCGCAGAAGTTCCAGCAGGCCTACACCCTGGTCGATGCGCGACTGGTGCTGGGTGCGCGCGACCGGCGCTGGTCGGTGGAACTGTGGGGACGCAATCTCACCGACGAGACCTACAGCCAGGTCGGTTTCGATGCGCCGATCCAGACCGGTTCCTGGAACGCCTTCCTCGGCGCGCCGCGCACCTACGGCGTGACGCTGCGGTTGATGTACTGAACGGGGAGGGGCGCGTGCGTCCGCCGGGAGAGGGCGGCCGCATAGCGTCCACTGGCGCGCGAAGCGCGTCGGGCGCGGTATCGGTGGCGCGCGGGGCTCCGCGCGATGCGCGTTCGCGGCGTTCGCGGATCTCAGGTGCCCGTGGCCGTACCCCGATCGCGTCCCGGCGGCTCGAACGGAATCGTCTCCGGCGCCACCGCGCCGCCGCTGATGATGAAGCTCATCGCCTGGTCGACGGTCCAGTCGGTGGGCGTGAGCTTCTCCACCGGCACGATCTCGAGATAGCCGGAGGTCGGGTTGGGCGTGGTCGGCACGTAGACCGCGGCGAGCTCGCGACCCGTGCCCTGCTCGCGGATCACGCGGGTGACGAAGCCGACCGACTTCATCTGGTCGTGCGGGAAATCGATCAGCACCACGCGCTGGGTGCCGTCGGGCTTGGTCTGCAGGATGTCGAGCAGCTTGCGCGCACTGGAGTAGATCACGTTCGCCAGCGGGATGCGCTGCACGAGGGCCTCCACCCAGCCCAGCAGGCGCTGGCCGACCACGCGCCGCGCCAGCCAGCCGACCGCGAGGATCAGAAACAGCGTCGCCACCATCGCGATCGTGGCCTGCACCGAATCGGCGTTGATCCATCCCAGCGCGCTCGGGAACCAGGCCGCGATCTGGTGCGACAGCGGGCCGACCCAGTGCCGGCTCATGTCCGACAGCAGCACGAAGACGAACTTGACCACCACCCAGGTCAGCCAGATCGGCAGCAGGGTCAGCAATCCGGTGAGGAACAGGCGCTGCAGGCGCTGCGCCAGCGAAGGGGGCGATGACATGCGCCGATCTTACCGGCTGGCGAGCCGCTCGCCGTCCCGAGCTTCGCTAGAGCTCGCGCACCAGGCGGAAGCCGACGTCGTCGTAGCCGCGGTCGGGGTCGAGCGTGCGCGACGCGCTGTCGGTGCGCCAGCTGGCACCGGCGACGGTGCGCCGCGAGCAGTTGGCCGTACAGTCCGCGCGCCACTCGGACACGATGCGCGCGCCGCCGGCAGCCGCCAGGCTGGCCGCCTCGGCGGTGGTCGGCAGGCGGTAGCGGTAACCGTCGCGCTGCCCGAGCCACTGCGCGTAGGCCTCGGCGTCCTTCCACGACACGCAGACCACGGGATCGCCGCCGCCCTGTTCGAACCCGGGGGTGGTCCAGTCGCGGCGGTCCAGCACGCGCAGCAGCGAGATGCGTTCGCGGCACAGCGCCGGTTCGCGCCCGGTGACCTCGGCGAAGCGCGCGTAGCCGGCGCGGCTGACCGGACTGACGAACGCCGCCAGCGGACGCGTGGCGCCGTCCAGCACCACCATCCCGTCGAGATTGCCGGGGTCGCGGCCCTGCAGGTCGGGGATGCGTTCGGCCTGCGCACGCAACTGCTGCACGGTCGCATCCGGCAGGCCGGCCACGCGCGCGTGCTCGACCAGGCGCAATGCATCGGTGCGATTGACGCGGCGCGAGGCGATCGCGATCCGCGCGCGCAGCGCCTTGTCCACGCGCGCCCGGTGGTTGGCGCGCGCGCTGGCGGACGGCGACGCGGCTTCCTGCACGCGCGCAGCCGCCTGCAGCAGGTGGGTGGCCTCGGCATCCCGACCCGCGACGATCGCCCCGGTCGCGGATTCGCCCAGCGCATCGAGCAGGGCGGTGGAAGCGACGGCCAGCTGCGGGTGCCCGGCTTCCGCCCGCACGGCTTCGAGCAGGCTGTCGAGTGCGCTCTCGCCGTTGGGGGTCGCGAGCCGGCCGGTACGCATCCGTTCGCGCGCACGTTCGATCGCCTGGTCCGCGACCGACAGCGGCGCGGCGCCGTGCATCGTCGCGGCGCCGCCGTCGGCGATCCCGCCGTTTCCGGGCGCCATCGCCGCGGCGGAGACGGAGGACGCGTCCGTCGGCGAACTCGCCGACGAGGCGGGTGCGGCCTCACCGTCGGCGACGTCCTCCGCCAGGTGCCGCCATGGCATCCCCAGGCCGATGGCGGCGGCGCAGACCAGGCCCACCGCCACCCATGCGGGCTTCGGCAAGCGCTGCAGGCGCGCGGCAGCGCCGTAGGCGAAGTCCTGCAGCCGTGCGCCATGGCTGCCTCCGGAGAGCGGGACGCGTTCGAGCGCCGCGAGCATCTGCGTGGCATCCGGGAATCGCTTGCGCGGCGACTTGGCGAGCGCGCGGTCCATGAAGGACTGCCACTGGCGCAGGCCCGGCGGCAGCTTCGGCAGCGGACTCTGCGCGTGCTGGATCGCCATCGCCAGCGCGTCGTCGGCCTTGTAGGGCAGCTCGCCGGTCAGCATTTCCCAGGCCAGTACGCCGACGCTGTAGAGGTCGGCGCGATGGTCGACCTGCTGCCCGCGCGCCTGTTCCGGCGCCATGTACGCGGTGCTGCCGACGGCCAGGCCGGTCATCGTCACCCGGGTGCCATGGCCGCGGCGCAGGGCGATGCCGAAGTCGGCGAGCAGCGGCCGGTCGGCCTCGTCGAACAGCACGTTCTCGGCCTTGACGTCGCGGTGGATCACGCCGCGCGCATGGGCGAACGCGAGCGCGGACAGCAGCGCGCGCAGGATCTCGCGCACCCGCTGCGGATCGCCGGTGAGCCTGCGCTGGCCGACATGCCCGCGCGGCAGGTGCGGCATGGCGTACCAAGGCAGGCCGTCGGCGGTGCGGCCGACCTCGTGGATGCCGACGATGTGCGGATGCTCGAGCCGGGCGATCGTGCGCGCCTCGTTCTCGAAGCGGCGACGGCTGACTTCGTCGGCCAGCGCCTCGGGCAGCATCACCTTGATCGCGACCTCGCGCCCCAGCGACAGCTGGGTGCCCAGGTACACCGTCGACATCCCGCCCGTGCCGACCACGCGCGAAACGCGGTAACCGGCGATCTCCGGCAACGGTCGGTGTGCGTCCTGTGTCGGCCAACCCGTCATGCAGCCCCCTGTCCAACGCCGCCGAGCATACACAGCCCGGGCTGCGCGCCCGGTGAACCGTCGCCCGCGCGATGCGGGCGCGGCAGGTCGTGGGGGCGCGATCCGCGCCCGTGCGCGGAGGGATGTCGCGAAGAATCCCCACGACATGGCTCGCGGACCTAGCGGGAGTCCGGGGATGGGTCGCTCAGCGGCGCTTGCGCCGCACGTAGAGCTGCTTGCGCACCCGCGCGACCACGTCGCCTTCGGCATCGACCACGGCGGTCTCGAACCAGTGCAGGTGCTTGTCGCCGGCCGCGGTCGCCTCGCGGATGCCGTCCAGCGTGGCCTCGTCGAGCCGGAATTCCGCCGCTACCGTGCCCTTGCCCGGCTTGACGAATTCGATCGCGCCGGCGCGGTCCCAGACGATGTAGTCGCGACCCAGCGCCTGCAGGGTCATGATCATCCAGAACGGATCGGTCATCGAGAACAGGTTGCCGCCGAAGTGGGTGCGCACGTAGTTGCGGTTCCACGGCCGCATCCGCAGCTCGACCCGGGCGTGGCGCCAGTCGCCGGACAGATGGGTGACGTGGATCCCGGCGGCGGCGAACGGCGGCCACAGGTTGAAGACCCAGCGCAGCAGGGAAGGACGCATCGCGGCACCGTTCGGGCGGGGAACGCGAGCCTACCATACGCAAAAGTATGGAGGTGGCCCGGCGCTCCTCAAGGATGTTCGGAACGTGTCGCGCAAGTCCCGGCGCTGGACCCAGAGGTGGGCACGCCAGGCCCCGATCACCACGTTGTGCTGCGTGCCTCCCCGGGGAGCCGGGGTCGCGTCCGACGGCGACCCGGCCCCGCCGCGGCGACCGCTACACCAGCAGCAGCGATGCCATCCGGCGCCGGTAGCGGCCCACCAGCTCCGCATCCTCGATCACGCGGAAGGCGTCGATCAACGCCTTGCGTGGCAGGCCGTCGGCGTGGGCGCGGTCGATGCGCAGCATCTCCAGGAACTGCTCGAGCGCCTCCTCGTTGCGTCCCGCGACCAGGCGGTGCGCACCCAGCAGGTGGCGTGCGCGCAAGTCGGCCGGATCCGCGGCGATGGCCGCTTCCAGCGCCTCGGGCGGTGGCGCGTCCGCGAGCAGCGCGGAGAACTCGAGTCGCGCCCGCGCCTTGACCGCGCGTTCGTCGGTGGAGAGGTTGGCCGGCAGGCCATCGAGCAGGGCCTTGGCCTCGGCCGCTCCACCGGTCTGCAGCAGGGCGAGCGCGAGGTCGAGTTTGAGCTCGTCGTTGCCCGGCTCGGCCGCGATCGCCTGGCGCAGGCGCGGCACTTCGGCATGCGGGTCCGGCGGCGGCGCCTCGACGGGTTCTTCGTCGACCGCTGCGCCGGGTTCGATCCCGTGGTGCTTGAGGAACTCGCGCACCTGGCCTTCGGGCAGCGCCCCTTGGAAACCGTCCACCAGTTGCCCGCCCTTGACCAGGAACACGGTCGGGATCGAGCGGATCTGGAATGCGGCCGCGATCTGCGACTCGCGTTCGGTGTCGACCTTGGCCAGCAGGAAGGCGCCGTGGTAGTCGGCGGCGAGCTTCTCCAGGATCGGCCCCAGGGTCTTGCACGGCCCGCACCACTCTGCCCAGAAGTCGACCAGCACCGGCACTTCCAGCGACTTCTGCAGGACCTCGGCCTCGAATCCGGCGGTGGTGGCGTCGAAGACGTGCGGCTTTGCGGTGTCGGCGGGCATGGACTCGGTTCCTGGCAACGGACTCCCGACATTGTGGCAGAGCCACGAAAAACAACCGATCCATGGGCACAATGCGGCCTCGTCCCCGCTGTCCGGAGTGAGCGTGACCGTTGCACTGAGCCGCGCGCAGGCCCGCCGCATCGCGCTCGCCGCGCAGGGTTTCGGCGACCGCCGCCACGCGGTGCCGACCCTGCGTACCCTGTCGCGCACGCTGCAGCGCACCGGCGTGCTGCAGATCGATTCGGTCAACGTGCTGCAGCGTGCCCACTACATGCCGCTGTTCAGCCGGATGGGCCCGTACGACACCGGCCTGCTCACGCGCGCCTCGGAGCAGGCGCCGCGGCGGATGGTCGAATACTGGGCGCATGCCGCCGCATTCATGCCGGTGGACCTGTGGCCGCACATGCAGCACCGCATGCGCCGCTACCGCGAGCGCGGCCACGCATGGGCGGGGATGCGACACGATCCGAAGCTGCTGGACGCGGTGCTGGCCCAGGTGCGCGAGCGCGGCGCGTCGACCGCGCGCGACCTCGACGACGGCCTGCCGCGCGCGAAGACCCATTGGGGATGGAACTGGTCGAACACCAAGCGGGCGCTCGAACACCTGTTCGCCACCGGCGAGCTCGCCGTCGCCGGGCGCAACAGTGCATTCGAACGCGTTTACGGCCTTCCGGAACGGGTGCTGCCCGCCGAGGTCCTGGCGCGCCCGGTCCCCACCGATGCCGATGCGCACATCGAACTGGTGCGGCGCGCGGCGATCTCGCACGGCGTCGCCAGCGAGCCCTGCCTGCGCGACTACTACCGCATGCACCACAGCCACAGCCGCCCGGCAGTGGCGGCGCTGGTCGAGGCCGGCGAACTGCTGCCGGCCAGCGTCGAGGGCTGGGCGCGACCGGCGTACCTGCATCGCGATGCGAGGATCCCGCGACGGATCCAGGCGCGCGCGCTGCTCAGCCCGTTCGATCCCGTGGTCTGGGACCGCGAGCGCTGCGAGCGGCTGTTCGATTTCGTCTACCGGATCGAGATCTACGTGCCCGAACACCAGCGTACCCACGGCTATTACGTGCTGCCGTTCCTGCTGGGGGATCGGCTGGTGGCGCGGGTCGACCTCAAGGCCGGGCGCCGGCTGGGCGAACTGGTGGTGCGCAGTGCGCATGCCGAAGCCGATGCGCCCGCGGAGACCGCGCAGGCGCTTGCCGCGGAACTGGTCCTGCTCGCCGGCTGGCTCGGCCTGGACCGGGTCCGCGTGGAGCGCCGCGGCGGACTGGCCAACGCCTTGCGCCGGGCGGTGGCGGCGCAATGACGGGGACCTGCATCCGTGGCCGGATCCGCTCCCGGCGAATCGGGCGCGGCGCGGGGATCGGGCGCGCGCGGGCCGACGACCGCCGCGCAGCGTCGCAGACGATCATGGCGCGGCAGGCCCGCCGGACTGCGCCGCGGCAGGAGCCGAGGCTGCGCACCCCACGTCCCTTCGGGGTGGGCATCGGGGATCCTTTGCGCCGGGAGCGCGCATGAGCGAAGCGAACGCAAGACTCGCCTGGACGGCCCTGCTGGTCTGGGCCTGCGCGCTGCTGGCGCTGGGCGCGCAGGTGCCGGGCTATTCGCAGGCGGTGCATCCGATGGCCCTGCCGGGCGCGCGCGGGATGCCGGGGGCATGGCTGTTCAACGCCATGGTGTTCGTGCTTCCGGGGCTGCTCGTCGCGCTGGTCGCATGGCGACTGCGGACGCTGCTGCCTGCGCGATCGGGCACCGCCGCGCGGATCGGCGCGACGCTGTTGCTGCTGTCCGCGTCGGCGTTCGCGGCGCAAGGCGCGTTCCGGCTGGATCCCGCTGACGTGGACGGCGCCGCCACCGCCCTGCACGCGTCGGCATGGACGGTGTGGTGGATCGCCTTCGCCACCGGTGGCGCGGTGTTGTCGGCGGCGGTGCGCGACTGGCGCGTGCCGATGCTGCTGTCGCTGGCGGCCGTGCTCGCCACCGCGCCGATGGCCGGCGTGTGGCTGCCCGGCGGCATCGCGCAGCGGATCGCCTGCGCGTCCTGGTTCGCCGGGATCGCGTGGATCGCCTCGCGCCGCCTCAGCCGTGGCGCAGCTTGAGCGCGAGGACGATCGCGGCCAGCACGAAGGTGATCGCATTGGCGATGATCATCGGCCACGAGCCGAGTGCGATCCCGTAGCCGAACCAGCACACGACGCCGACGATGAACAACAGGTACATCCCCAGCGAGATGCTGCGGGTGTCGCGGCTGCGGATCGTCTTGATCGCCTGCGGCACGAACGCAAGCGTCGTCAGCGTCGCCGCGACATAGCCAAGCCACTCGTGGTTCATTCGCGCTCCGGCGTCCGGTACACGACGCCGTCCTTCATCACGAAGTCGACGCCGAGCACCGCCTCGATGTCGGCCACCGGGTCGCCAGGCAGGGCGATGATGTCGGCGCGCCGGCCTTCCTCGATCACGCCCTGGTCGTCGAGGCCGAGCACCTGCGCGGCGTGCAGCGTGGCCGACTGCAGCGCGTAGGCCGCGGGAATCCCGGCCTCCACCATGTAGACGAACTCGCGCGCGTTGTCGCCGTGCGGGCCCACGCCCTGGTCGGTGCCGAAGGCGATCTTCACCCCGCCGCGATAGGCGCGCCCTGCCGTCTCCTGGATCTGCGCGCCGATGCGCGCCGCCTTCGGCCGCACGATCTCGGGGAAATAGCCGTCGATCTTCGCCTTCTCGGCGACGAAGCGCCCGGCGTAGATCGTCGGCACGTACCAGGTACCGTGCTGCTTCATCAGCCGCATCACCTCGTCGGTCATGTGGGTGCCGTGCTCGATGCTGGTCACGCCGGCCTCGACCGCGCGCTTCATGCCCTCGGTGCCGTGCGCGTGCGCGGCGACGGAATAGCCGTAGTCCTTCGCGGTGTCGACAATCGCGCGGATCTCCTCGAGCGTGAACTGTGGCGCGTCGCCGGACTTGGCGTAGCTCAGCACGCCGCCGGTGGCGGTGATCTTGATCACGTCGCTGCCGTCCTTGTAGCGCTGGCGCACGGCCTGGCGGGCGTCGTCGACCGAGTTGATCACGCCTTCGGTGGGCCCGGGCGGGCCGATGAGGTGCGAGAGCATCGAATTGTGGCCGTTGGTCGGGTCCGCGTGGCCGCCGGTGGTGGCGATCGACTTGCCCGCGGCGAAGATGCGCGGGCCCTCGACCAGGCCCTGGTTGATCGCGTCGCGCAGGTGCGGGCTGACCTCGCCGCCGAGGTCGCGCACGCTGGTGAAGCCGGCCAGCAGGGTCTTCTTCGCATATCCGACGGACCGGTAGGCGTAATCGACCGGATCGAGCCGGAAGCCTTCCGAATAGCTCTGCGGACTCGACTGGCCGCCCATGTGCACGTGAAGGTCGGTCCAGCCGGGCAGGCAGGTGCGTCCGGCAAGCACGATCGACGCGGTGCCGTCGGGCAGTTTGGCCCGGCCCGGCAGCAGCGAACGGATGCGTCCGTCCTCGACCACGATCGTGTGTTCACCCAGGACCTTGCCGCTGCGGGCGTCGAACAGCCGTTCGCAGTGCAGCGCGACCGGGTCGGCGGCGAGGGCGGGCAAGGCGGCGGAAGCGGCGAGGGCGAGGCTGGCGACGGACAGGCGCATGCGGCGTATTTCCCGGGGAGTTGGTTCCGCGATCATAGCCGGCCCGATGGCGGCTTCCGGGGCGCTGGGGTAGGCTGTCCGGCTCCCCGATCCCGTCGTCGTGCCGTGTCCGAAGTCACCGCCAGCCCCGAGCCCGCCTACCAGCCCGCCGCCGTCGAGGCCGCCGCCCAGCGGTTCTGGGACGGGACCCGCGCCTTCGAGGTCACCGAGGAGCCGGGCAAGCCGAAGTACTTCTGCCTGTCGATGCTGCCGTACCCGTCCGGTGCGCTGCACATGGGCCACGTGCGCAACTACACCATCGGCGACGTGATCAGCCGCTACCAGCGCATGACCGGCAGGAACGTGCTGCAGCCGATGGCCTGGGACGCGTTCGGCCTGCCGGCCGAGAACGCCGCCATCAGGAATGCGACGGCGCCGGCGAAATGGACCTACGCCAACATCGACCACATGCGCGCGCAGCTGAAATCGCTCGGCTACGCGATCGACTGGAGCCGCGAGTTCGCCACCTGCTCGCCGGACTACTACGTCCACGAGCAGCGCATGTTCACCCGGCTGATGAAGAAGGGCCTGGCCTACCGCCGCAATTCGGTGGTGAACTGGGATCCGGTCGACAAGACGGTGCTGGCCAACGAGCAGGTGATCGACGGCCGCGGCTGGCGCAGCGGCGCGCTGGTGGAGAAGCGCGAGATCCCGCAATGGTTCCTGCGCATCACCGACTACGCGCAGGAACTGCTCGACGGGCTCGACGCGCTCGACGGCTGGCCGGAGTCGGTCAAGACCATGCAGCGCAACTGGATCGGCCGCAGCGAGGGCCTGGAGATCGAATTCCGGGTCGACGGCGAGGACGCGCCGCTGTCGGTCTACACCACGCGCCCGGACACGCTGATCGGGGTGACCTTCCTGTCCATCGCCGGCGAGCACCCGCTGGCGATCAAGGCCGCGCGCGACAATCCCGAACTCGCCGCGTTCCTCGACGAACTGAAACGCGGCGGCGTGTCGGAAGTCGAGATCGAGGCGCAGGACAAGCGCGGCATGGCCACCGGCCAGTGGGCGATCCACCCCGTCACCGGCGAGGACCTGCCGATCTACGTCGCCAACTTCGTGCTGATGGGCTACGGCACGGGCGCGGTGATGGCGGTGCCGGCGCACGACCAGCGCGACTGGGAGTTCGCCAAGGCCTACGGCCTGCCGGTCAGACCGGTGGTCGTGCCGGCGGCGGTGCGCGACGCGCTCGCGGAAATCTCCTCCCACGTCGCCGACCACGACGACCCGATGGCGGTCGCGCTCGGCGCGCATGGGCCGATCGACGTGGTCGAGATCGATGCCGCGGTCGCGGTGGTGCGCGGGTACCTGGAAGGCGTCGAGCAGCGCGAGGCGTGTACCGAACGCGGTTACCTGATCAATTCCGGCGAGTACAACGGCCTCGACTACGACGGCGCCTTCGCCGCGCTGGCGCAGCGGTTCGAGGCGGCCGGCAACGGCCGGCGCAAGGTCAACTTCCGCCTGCGCGACTGGGGCGTGAGCCGCCAGCGCTACTGGGGCTGCCCGATCCCGGTGATCTACTGCGACGCCTGCGGCGCGGTCCCGGTGCCGGAAGACCAGTTGCCGGTGGTGCTGCCGGAGGACGTGGCCGATGCGTTCGCCAACCCGGGCGTGGTGCATTCGCCGATCAAGTCGGATCCGCAGTGGCGCAAGACCACCTGCCCGACCTGCGGCGCCGCGGCCGAGCGCGAGACCGACACCTTCGACACCTTCATGGAGTCGAGCTGGTACTACGCGCGCTACACCTCGCCGGGCGCGGCCGACATGGTCGACGGTCGCGCGAAGTACTGGGCGCCGGTCGACCAGTACATCGGCGGCATCGAGCACGCGATCCTGCACCTGCTGTACTTCCGCTTCTACCACCGGCTGCTGCGCGACGAAGGCCTGGTGGACGGCGACGAACCGGCCACGCGCCTGCTCACCCAGGGCATGGTGATCGCCGAGACCTATTACCGCGAACACGTGGACGGCTCGAAGGAGTGGATCAACCCCGCCGATGTCGAGGTCGTGCGCGACGAGAAGGGGCGGATCACCGGCGCGACGCTCCGGGCCGACGGCCATCCGGTGATGATCGGCGGCGTCGAGAAGATGTCGAAGTCGAAGAACAACGGCGTCGATCCCCAGGCGATGATCGCGCGCTACGGCGCCGACACCGTGCGCCTGTTCTCGATGTTCGCCGCGCCGCCCGACCAGTCGCTGGAATGGAACGAGGCGGGCGTGGAGGGCATGTCGCGCTTCCTGCGACGGCTGTGGGCGCTGGTGCAGCGGCACGCGGCGGGCGGCGCGGTCGACCGGTTCGACCCGGCTGCGGCCACGCCTGCGCAGAAGGCGCTGCGCCGCCAGTTGCACGAGACGATCCAGAAGGTCGGCGACGATTACGGCCGCCGCCATGGGTTCAATACCGCGATCGCGGCGGTGATGGAGCTGCTCAACGCGGTGGCGAAGTTCGATCCCGCCGCAGGCGCGGGGCCGTCCGAGGCCGACAATGGACGCGCGCTGCGCCAGGAATGCCTGGAGGCGATGGTGCTGCTGCTCAACCCGATCACCCCGCACGCCAGCCATGCGTTGTGGCAGGCGCTGGGCCATGCCCAGACGCTGCTGGAGGACGTGCCGTTTCCCCGGGCCGATCCCGCCGCCCTGGTCCGCGAGGCGGTGACCCTGGCGGTGCAGGTCAATGGCAAGCTGCGCGGCACCATCGAGGTGCCGGTCGACGCGGGCCGGGAGGCGATCGAGGCCGCGGCGCTGGCCGAGCCCAATGTGCAGGCCTTCCTGTCGGGCCTGGCCGTGCGCAAGCTGATCGTGGTGCCGGGCAAGATCGTCAATGTCGTCGCCGGCTGAACGCCTCTCGCCGGCGCGCTTGCCGGCGCCAGCGGCCTCCGCCAGACTTCGCCGATGATCCGGACCAGCCTGTTCGCCCTCACGCTCGCCGTCGGCCTGTCGGCCTGCGGCTTCCACCTGCGCGATGCCCTGGTCCTGCCGGACGACATGGGCCAGGTGCGCATCACCGCACGCGATCCCTACAGTCCGCTGGCGCAGTCGCTGGAGCGCGCGCTGGAGCGCGCCGGCGCGCGCGTGGCCGACGCCGGGACCGAGGGGCGGCTGGCGACGCTGGCGATCCGCTCCGAGCGCTGGGCTTCGACGCCGCTGAGCATCGACCAGTTCGGTCGCGCCCAGGAGTACACGCTGCGCTACGCGGTGGTGTTCGCGCTGATCGACGCCAATGGCGACGAGATCGTGCCGCAGCAGGCGGTGGAGCTGTCGCGCGACTACATCTCGGTGCCGACCGATTCCACCGGCACCGACACCGAGCGCGAGCTGCTCGGCCGCGAACTGGAGCGCGAAATGAGCGCCTCGATCCTGCGCCGCATCGACGCGGCCACGCGCGAGCTGCGGGAAGCCGCGCAATGAACCGCGCCGGCGGATGGAACTGAAGCCCGACCGCCTCGCCGCACAGCTCGCCGCCGAGCCGCTGCGACCCGCCTACCTCGTCGCCGGCCCGGAGCCGTTGCTGGTGCTGGAAGCCGCGGACCTGATCCGCGCCCGCGCCCGCGAAACCGGCTTCGGCGAGCGCGAGGTGTTCGACGCCGATGGCCGCGATTTCGACTGGAACGCGCTCGATGCCAGCTTCCGCTCGCCGGGCCTGTTCTCGGCGCAGCGGTTGATCGAGCTGCGCCTGCCGACCGGCAAGCCGGGCAAGGAAGGCGCGGACGTCGTCGCCGGGTACTGCGCGCAGCCGCCGGGCGACATCGTGCTCCTGGTCACCGCCGGCGACTGGAGCCGGCAGCACGGCGGCAAGTGGAGCGAGGCGATCGCGAAGTGCGGCCATTTCGTGCAGGCGCCGCAGGTGCGCCCGCACGAACTCGAAGGCTGGCTCGAGGCGCGCCTGCGCCAGCGCGGCGTGCGCGCCGAGCGCGACGCGGTACAGCGCCTGGCCGAACGCGTGCAGGGCAACCTGCTGGCCGCGGCCCAGGAAGTCGACAAGCTGGCGCTGCTGGCCGATGGCGCGCCGCTCGATGCCGCGCGCATGGAGTCGCTGGTCGCCGATGCCGCCCGCTTCGACGTGTTCCGCCTGGTCGATGCGGCGCTGAACGGGCAGGCGGCCCAGGCCTCGCGCATGCTCGCCGGCCTGCGCGGCGAGGGCGGGGCGGTGCCGGCGCTGATGGGCATGGTGGCGATGGAGCTCAACCGCGTCGCCGCACTGGCACGGGTGCAGGCGCGCGGCGGCAACCTCGCCGCCGAATTCAAGGCGCAGCGCGTGTGGGACTCGAAGCAGGCGGTGTACCGGCGCGCGCTGTCGCGTCATCCCGCGCCGCGGTGGGAAGGCTTCGTGGCGATGGCCGGGGGTGTCGACCGCATCGCCAAGGGCCGGGTGCGCGTGGGCGAGGAGCCGGCCGACGCCTGGCTGGCGCTCGAACGGTTGCTGGTGGCGGTCGCCGAACCGAAGGCCGCGGCGCTGCTGGCGTGAAGGCCGGGAATGGGGAATCGGGAATGGGGAATGGAAAGCAGGCAGCAGGGCGCATGTCGCCCGATGCGTCCCCCGATTCCCGATTGCCGATTCCCCATTCCCTGCTCGTCTTCTACGGCGGCACCTTCGATCCGGTGCACCTGGGGCACCTCGCCATCGCGTGCCACGCGCGCGACGTGCTCGACTGCACCATCCGGATGATGCCGGCAGCCGATCCACCGCACCGCGCGCCTCCGGGCACGGATGCCGCCCATCGCGCGCGCATGCTGGCGCTGGCCGTCGACAGCGAGCCGGGGCTGCAGGTCGATCTGCGCGAGCTGGGGCGCGAGGGGCCGAGCTACAGCGTCGACACCTTGCGCGGCATCCGGGCCGAGTACGGGGACGCGCTCCCGGTCGCGCTGCTGATCGGCGCCGACAGCCTGCTCGGCCTGCCGACCTGGCGCGAATGGACCGCGTTGTTCGGTCTTGCGCACATGGTCGTCGCGGAGCGGTCCGGCAGCGCCCTCGACCTGCGCCTGCCCCCGGTACTCGCGGAGGCCACCGCCGGGCGCTGGGTCGACTCCGCTCAGGCGCTGCGCGGATCGCCCGCAGGCCGCCTGCTGCGTCTGCAGCAGCCCATGCATCCAGGCTCGGCGACCGAGGTGCGGCGCCGCATCGCCGCGGGCTGTGGCTGGCGCGAGCTGGTGCCCGCGGCGGTTGCGGATTACATCGCCCGACACCGCCTGTACGGCCTGAACGGGGCCGCGACACCGGCTTCGCTATAATCGCCCCGCAGCCGCCAGAGCCCTTGCCCTTGACCAGTTCCGCGCACGTCATCAAGACCCGCCTCCCCAATCCGCCGCCGCCGGCCGATGTGCTGCTCAGGTCGATCCACGGCGCGGTCGACGAACTCAAGGCCAGGGACGTCACCGAGATCGACGTGCGCGGCAAGACCAGCGTCTGTGACTACCTGGTGATCGCCTCGGGCACCTCGACCCGGCACGTGAAATCGATCGCCGACGAGGTGGTGCGCAAGGCCAAGCAGCTCGACTGCCAGCCGCTCGGCGTCGAGGGCGAGCGCGAGGCCGAGTGGGTGCTGGTCGACCTGGGCGACGTGGTGGTTCACGTCATGTTGCCGCGGGTGCGCGAGTTCTACGCGCTCGAGCGCCTGTGGACGGTCGGCGACCAGCCGCCGGAAATCCCCGCCGACGCACCGGACGACGACCGCGCCTGACGCGCGGCAGCGACCGTGGACGGGCGCTGGGACTTCTACTTCCTGCTCGTGGATGATCGACCCGCGTCGATCTTCGTCGACCTCGCCCGCATCGAACACGCCCCGCTGGCCCGATTCCCGGTGATGGCCTGGGTCAGCGTCGAAATGCGCCGGCCGCGCGAGGACGGCCTGTCCGGCAGCGACGAGTTCGACGCCCTCGTCAGGCTCGAGGATGCGGTGGTCCCCGCGCTCGAGCGCGATGGCGGCGTACTCTACGTCGGCCGCAACACCTCGGCCGGCCGCCGCGACTTCTACTTCTACGTGGCCGACGGCAGCGACTGGGAAACGCGCGTGCTGTCCGCCATGCGCCTGGCGCCGGACTATCGCCACGAGGCGGGCCAGCGCCCGGACGCCGACTGGTCGGTCTACCGGGATTTCCTGTACCCGCGTCCGCGCGAACGCCACGGCATGCAGAACCGCTCCGTCTGCGACGCGCTCGAACGCCAGGGCGACGCCCTCGTCGCCGCGCGCGAGATCGACCACTGGGCGTACTTCCCGGATGCCCGGGGCCGCGACGCCTTCGTTGCCGGTGCGCTCGCCCTCGACTATCGCCTGCGCGAACAGGCCGACGATGCCGACGAGGGCGGCGAGCGATGCATGGCGCGGGTCTTTCGCAGCGACGTGCCCGCGCATGGCGCGATCGACGGCATCTGCCTGCCGCTGTACGACCTGGCGCTGGAATGCGGCGGACGCTACGACGGATGGGAATGCCCGGTGGTCGAGGGCGGGCGGCTGCAGTGAAGGCGCGCCTGGTGGCCGTCGGCGAACGCGCGCCCGCCTGGGTGGCCGAGGGGTTCGGCGAGTACCGCAAGCGGCTCTCGCACTGGCTGCCGCTGGACCTGCTGGAGGTCGCGCCCGGCGTGCGCGGCAAGGGGCGGGACGTCGCACGCGCGATGCAGGACGAAGGCGCCCGCGTGCTGGCCGCGTTGCCGAAGAATGCGCACGTGGTCGTGCTCGACGGTGGCGGCACGATGCATTCTTCGGAACAGCTCGCGCAGCGCCTGGAACACTGGCGCGGGCAGGGGTGCGACCTGGCCTTCCTCATCGGCGGTCCCGAGGGCCACGCGCCCGAGGTACTGGTCCGCGCCGACGAACGCTGGTCGCTCGGCCCGCTGACCCTGCCGCACATGCTGGTGCGGCTGGTGCTGGCCGAGCAGCTTTACCGCGCCGCGGCGCTGCTGGCGAACCATCCCTATCACCGCGCCTGAGGACGAGGCCGCGCGGACGCGGACCCACCGCGGCGACCGTGAAGCCCGCCAGGGGGAGCAGGCTTCACGGCTGCGATGGCGCGGACCGCTCAGCCGCGATCGAGCTTGAACTCGATCGGCACCAGGCCGATGGCCTGCACCGCCTGGCCATCGCGCATCGCCGGGCGGAAGCGCCAGCTGTGCTGCACATGGCGCACCGCCTCGCGGTCCAGCACGCCGTGGCCGCTGCTGCGTTCGATCCCGACCTCGAGCGGGCTGCCGTCGGTGCCGACCAGCACGCGCAACAGCACCGTGCCTTCGAGGTTACGCTGGATCGCCGCGCGCGGGTATGCCGGCGAAGGCGCGCTCTCGTACTGCAACTGCATGCCCAGGACCGGGCCCGACGGTTCGATCGAGGGGGGCGCGTCGTTCGCTGGCGGCGCGTCGACCATCGTCTCGGGCAGGGCGATGCCCTGGTCGACGAGCACGGGCGCCTCGATCGCGGGTCGCGACGCCGGCGTCTCGCGTACCGATGGCTGGGGCTGCGGCTTGGGTCTGACGATTTCCACCACTTCCGGGGGCGGTGTAGCCGGCTTGATCGGGACGATGTCGACCACGATCAGGCCCGGCGTCCTCTCCACCACGGAGGGAGGCGATGGCATGGTCATCGGCATCAGCAGGAACGACAGCGCCAGCACGTTCAGCGCCAGCGTGCTGCTGATTCCAAGGATGCGGTTGAAGTCGAGGCGCGACGGCTGCGCCTTGCGGGGAACGGAATGCGTCTGTTGCAACACCATGGCCCACCTCCGCTGTTGCCGGCGGCCGTCGCGGCCGTCCGTGTGGCTGCGAACGCGTCAGTGGAGGGTCCGGGGTCGATCCCGGTGGAGCCTGCCCGCGCTGGCGCGTGACCCGACTGCAACTCCACGCTACGCCCGCACGACGTGCGAGCGCAATGCGACGGAAGTCGAACCTGGCGCCCGCGAGGGTTCCCGGCAGTCGGTTCAGCCGAAGGTCTCGTTGAGCAGGCGTGCCAGCCTGGCGCCGCCCGCCTGCACCTGCTTCTCCGCCGTTGGCCGATGCCGTTGCAGGTAGGCGTTGTCGATCTTCGCCGCTCTCGGGTACACCCCCTGCGCCGTGGCGGTCTGGCAGGACAGCTCCGCCCACGCTTCCGGCGCGACCGGCGCATAGGGACTGGTGTCGGACGACAGGTCCGCCGGATCGAGGCGCAGTTTGCGCGCGTAGGCGTCCTCATCCAGGCGCGCCGAGGCCAGCAGGCGGCCGTCCCACACCGCGTGCAGGTTGGTGCCCTCGCCATGCAGGTTCAGCTGCACGGTGTTGCCGCCGCGGTCGCGGGCGTAGCCGGCGTGCATCGGCTGGTGGATGTCGCCGACGAAGTGGACGAGGAACTTCAGCGCCTGCAGGCGCTCGGCATCGCTGCGGGCGCGGTCGCCGAGGATCGCGGCCTGGGCGCGGATCGCCTCGACCACGCAGTCGCCGCCCGGGCAGGCGCTGGCGGCGTCGTAGGTGCAGGCGTGCTCGCCGATGTTGATGTAATGCCACTTGGCCGACTGCTTGCCGAGGACGGGGTCGTTGGCGCGCACGTCGTCGGCCCAGTTGGCGACGTCGGCCAGCGAATCCAGGCCCTCGGTGGCGAGCAGGCGCTGCACTTCCGCGCGTGCGGGCGGGGTGAGCAGCGGTTCGGCCAGCCGCGCCACCAGGCGGTGGCCGAGCGGGCCCCAGGCGTATGCGGCGGGCGCGGCGAACAAGGCGTAGGCGATGATGAGGGCGGCGATCAGGCGATGCATGTTGGAACTTTACCCGAAGCCTCACGCGCGAACGATGCGACGCGCGTGATGCGCGCGACTGGGAATGGGCAAGTGCCACGACTCGTGGCACCGCAACACGCGCCTGCGGCTCGCGCCCCCATCCGCCTTCGGCACCTTCCCCCGCAAGCGGGGGAAGGGCGGCCGGTCCCGGGCACGCGATGGGTCAGAACTTCATGACCCAGGCGGCGCCGTAGACCAGCGGGTCGATGTTGGCGGTGCCGACCTTGACCCCGTTCACCTTCACGTCGGCGTCGATGTCGATCCAGCGCGCGTCGATGCGGATCGCGCTGCGTTCGCCGATGGCGAAGTCGATGCCGGCATGCGCGGCCAGGCCCCAGGAATCGTCGAGCGAGAGTTTGGTGCCGGCGAGCGCGCTGGTGGTCTCCTCGCTGAAGAAGGTGGTGTAGTTCAGGCCCACGCCGACGAAGGGGGTGGCCTTGCTGGCGTTGGCGAAGTGGTACTGCAGCGAGACCGTCGGCGGCAGGTGCTTGGTGCCGCCGACCTTGCCGACGCCGCGGATCTCGATGTCGTGCTGGAAGGGCAGCGCGGCCAGCACCTCGATGCCGAGGTTGTCGCGGATGAAGTACTCGGCGGTGATGGTGGGGCGCACGCTGCTGCCCACTTCGGTCGGAGGCAGCGGGCCGAGGCCCAGGGCGGTGGCGTCGAGGCTGCCGTTGTCGGATTTCGGGTCGACGTTGTGGGCGCCGAGGCCCAGGGTCCAGTCGCCCTTGGACTGGGCGGCGGCGGGCAGGGCGAGGGCGGCGGCCAGCGCGGCGAGCAGCCAAGGGGTAGTGCGTGTCATGGGGATCGCTCCGTGTGGAATGACGCCAGTCTGCGGCCCGCGTCGGGGCGCCACCTTGATCCTGATCATTGCAGCCGCAACCAGTCCGGAGCCGTGAGTGCGGTCGGACCGTCGCGCCGGGCCTGCTAGAATCCATAGTCCTCTCCAACCCTGTCCGGGAGTCCGCGCACCATGGCGATCAAGGTAGGCATCAACGGGTTCGGCCGCATCGGCCGCAACGTGCTGCGTTCGGCGGTCCAGAACTTCGACGACATCCAGATCGTCGGCATCAACGACCTGCTCGAACCCGATTACCTGGCCTACATGCTGCGCTACGACTCGGTGCACGGCCGCTTCAAGGGCGAGGTGTCGGTCGACGGGAACACCCTGGTTGTCAACGGCAACCGCATCCGGCTCACCCAGGAGCGCGACCCGGCGAACCTCAAGTGGGACGAGGTGGGCGCCGAGGTCGTGATCGAGTCCACCGGCCTGTTCCTGACCAAGGACACCTGCCAGAAGCACATCGACGCGGGCGCGAAGAAGGTGATCCAGTCCGCGCCGTCCAAGGACGACACGCCGATGTTCGTGTTCGGCGTCAACCACGAGACCTACAAGGGCGAGGCGATCGTCTCCAACGCCTCGTGCACCACCAACTGCCTGGCGCCGCTGGCCAAGGTGCTGCACGACAAGTGGGGCATCAAGCGCGGCCTGATGACCACCGTGCACGCGGCCACCGCCACCCAGAAGACGGTGGACGGCCCGAGCAACAAGGACTGGCGCGGCGGCCGCGGCATCCTCGAGAACATCATCCCGTCCAGCACCGGCGCGGCCAAGGCGGTGGGCGTGGTGATCCCCGAGCTCAATAAGAAGCTCACCGGCATGAGTTTCCGCGTGCCGACCTCGGACGTTTCGGTGGTCGACCTCACCGTGGAACTCGACAACCCGGCCAGCTACGACGAGATCAAAGCCGAGATGAAGGCGCAGAGCGAAGGCGCGCTCAAGGGCATCCTCGGCTACACCGAGGACAAGGTGGTGGCTACCGATTTCGTCGGCGAAACCTGCACCTCGGTTTTCGACGCCGACGCCGGCATCGCGCTCGACCCCACCTTCGTCAAGCTGGTGGCCTGGTACGACAACGAGTGGGGCTATTCCAACAAGTGCCTGGAAATGGTGCGCGTCGTCGCCGGCAAGTAAGCCGGCGGTAGCCTGCGGCACTACCAGAAGCCCCGCCCGTGCGGGGCTTCTTGTTTTCATCGGCGGCCCCGTTAAGGTGGCCGGCAATGCGCCTGGTCCGGCGCCCGAGGGGATGACGCGATGGAAGGATTCCTGGTTCTGCTGGGGCTGGCGGCGCTGGCCGTACCGGTGCTGCTGGTGGTGGCGCTGGTGTCGATCGGCGGGCTCAAGCGCCGGGTGGCCGAGCTGGAGGATGCGGTGGGGCGGCTGCGCGCCGACGCGTCGGCCGCCGATGACGTGGCGGGGCGGGTGTCCGCGCCCGGGTCGGCCACGCAGGCGCAGGCGGCTCGCCAATCGCAATCGCAGTCCCAGTGGCGCGCGGCGGGCGACGGGTCCGATTCCGGATCGCGCTCGCCTGAGCGTGTGGCGGCGCGTACGGCGATGCCCGACGCAGCGGTCGAGTCACCTGTGATCGCGGATGACTCCGCCGTCCGGCGCGAGGCCGATGCCGCGGCGATCGGGTCCGCCGGATCGCAGTCCAGTGCGCCCGGACCGGCGACACCGCAGCCGCCGCCGCTGCCTTCGCGCGGGGCCGGTGCCACGGCGCCGCTTCCTCCCACGCCACCGCGCCAACCGCCGCCGCGCGACGTCGCGGGCACGTTCGTGCGCGCGGTGCAGCGCTGGTTCACCGTCGGCAACGTACCGGTCAAGGTCGGCATGCTGGTGCTGCTGGCGGGCGTGGCCGCGCTGCTCAAGTACGCCAACGACCAGGGCTGGCTGCAGTTGCCGATCGAGCTGCGCCTGGCGGGCGTGGCGGCCGCGGCGCTGGCCGGGCTGGTGTTCGGCTGGCGCAAGCGCTTCGACAAGCCGGCGTTCGCACTGGCGCTGCAGGGCGGTGCGATCGGCGTGCTGCTGCTGGTGGTGTTCGCGGCCTTCAAGCTCTACGGGCTGGTCCCGGCGAGCGCCGCGTTCGCGCTGAGCATCGCGCTGGTCGCCGGGCTCGGCGTGCTCGCGGTGCTGCAGGATTCGCGCACGCTCGCGGTGCTGGGCATTCTCGCCGGCTTCCTGGCGCCGATCTGGCTGTCGACCGGGAGCGGCAATCACGTCGCGCTGTTCTCCTACTACGCGGTGCTCAACGCGGCGATCTTCGCGATCGCCTGGGTGAAGTCGTGGCGGGTGCTCAACCTGCTCGGCTTCGCGTTCACCTGGGGCATCGGCATCGCATGGGGCGTGCTGGCCTACTCGCCGGACAAGCAGGCCAGCACGCAGCCGTTCCTGCTGCTGTTCTTCGTGTTCTACCTGCTGCTGCCGATCCTCTACGCACGGCGCCGCCCGACCGGCCGCCGCGACCTGATCGACGGCTGCCTGCTGTTCGGCACGCCGCTGGTTGCGTTCGCGCTGCAGGCGGCGCTGCTCGATGGCGCCCGGATGCCGCTGGCGTTCTGTGCACTGGCGCTGGCCGCCGTGTATGCCGCGCTGGCATGGCTGCTGCGGCGCCGCGAAGGCTACGAGGTGCTGACGCAGGCGCACGCGCTGCTGGCGGTGGGGTTCGCCACGCTGTCGGTGCCGCTGGCGCTGTCGGCCAATGCCACCGCCAGCGTGTTCGCGCTGGAGGGCGCGGCGCTGGCCTGGCTGGGGCTGAAGCAGCGTCGCCTGCTGCCGCAGCTGGCCGGGCTCGGGTTGCAGCTGGTGGCGGCGGTCGCCTACGCCATCGGCATGTCGGTCGCACCCGCGTCCGACGTACAGGCGATCGCCAATCCCGCGTTCATGGGCGCGTTGTTGATCGCGCTCGCCGGATTCGCGAGTGCGTGGACCTATCGCGACGCCGGCGAGCCGCGCATCGCGCTGGGGTACTACGTGTGGGGCCTGCTGTGGTGGTGCGGCAATCTGCAGCATGAGATCGTGGGGTTCGTGGACTTCGATGTTCGCGTCGACGCCATGCTGGCGGCTGCCGCACTGACCGGCTGGCTGGCGGCGGAAGTGCATCGCTGGCGGCCGGCCCGCGCGCTGGCGGCGACGGCGCTGCTCGCGCTCGCCTCGGCGATCCCGTTCGCGCTGGCGCAGACCGCGGTGCATGCGCATCCGTTCGAAGGCGTGGGCCTGTGGGCCTGGCTCGCCTACGCGGCGTTCGGCATGCGCAGCCTGTTGTGCCTGCGCGACGACCAGGACCGGATCGGCGACTGGGCGCAGTTCGCGTGGTGGCTGGCGTGGCCTTCGGTGCTGGCGCTGTTCGCCGGCTGGCTGGCCGAGCACTTCGGCCTGGCGCAAGGCTGGATGCTGGTGGCGATCGCGTTGCCGTGGACGGCGCTGGTGGCGATGTCGATGTGGCGCTGGCGCTGGCTGCGCGCGCCACGGGGCGCCCGGTTCGATGCGCTGCGCCTGCCGCTGCAACTGGTGGCGTTCGCCCTCCTCGCGCTGTGGTGGGTGGGCACCCAGTTCGCGGCCGGCGCCGCCGCGCCGCTGCCGTGGGTGCCACTGTTCAACCCACTCGAGATCGGCCAGTTGCTCGCACTGGTGCTGCTGGTGCGCTGGCTGTGGTCCGACCAGGCCCCACGAGCGCTGGTCTCGCTGCGCGTGCCGCTGCTGTCGGCGGCAGGCTTCCTGTGGATCACCCAGGTCACGCTGCGCGCGGTGCATCACTGGGCCGGCGTGCCCTGGGACGCGGGCATGATGGACGACACGCTGGCGCAGACCGGCCTGACCGTGGTCTGGAGCCTGCTCGGCGTGATCGGCTGGATCGCCGGGTCGCGTCGCGGCCAGCGCATGCTGTGGCTGGCCGGCGCGGTGCTGATGGGCGTTGTGCTGGCCAAGCTCGTCCTGGTGGATCGCCAGCACCTGGGCGACCTGCTCGGCATCGGCTCGTTCATCGCCTATGGCCTGTTGTGCACGCTGGTGGGGTATTTCGCGCCGGCACCGCCGCGAGACGCGGCGGCGTTGCAGGAGGAGCCCGCATGAAGCGCAGTATCGCCGTGGCCTGGCTGGCCCTGATCGCGAACTTTGCTGGCGCTGCGCCGGTCGACGACTACGCCGTGCAGTGGCCGCTGGTCCTGTCCGACGACCGCGCCGGCGCCTATGGCGTGATGCTCGATGCGGCGGTATATCGCGCGGCGCGTTCGCCCGTACTGCGCGACGTCGATGTCATCAACGCGGCGGGTGCCACGGTTCCCGCACAGCTGTTCCGCTTGGACGACGGCGTGGCGGAGAGCCGGCGCGTGCCGGTGCGCTGGTTCGTGCTGCCGCGACACGCCGCGCTGGTGCGGGGCGATCTGACGATGGTGGTCGAACGCAGCCCTGACGGACGGGTGCTGCGCGTGGAGGCGCGCGACGCCAATGCGGGCGAGGTGGCCGGACCGGATGCCTGGCTGGTGGACGCCAGCGGGATCGAGGCGAGGATCGAGGCCTTGCACCTGGACTGGCAGGCAGGCGACGGCGACCTCGATCGCGCCTATCGCGTCGAGGCGAGCGAAGATCTTCGATCGTGGCGGCTGGTACAGTCGGTCGCGCAACTGGTGGCGCTCTCGCGGGACGGCGAACGCCTCGTGCAGCGGCGCGTTCCGGTGGGCGCGCAGGCCCGCTACCTGCGGCTGACGCCGGCCGATGGCCAGGGGATGGCGAGGCTGGTCGATGTGCAGGCCGAACTGGCGCCGGTGGCGAAGCGTCCGCCGTTGCAGTGGCATTCGCTGTCCGGCACGCCGCTGGACGATCGTGGCGTGCGCGCGCACCTGTTCACGCTCGATGGCCGTTATCCGGTGGATACCGTCGACATCGAGTATCCCGGCAACGACACCGGCCAGTGGACGCTGTACAGCCGCGACGACGCCGAGGCGCCCTGGACCCTGCGTGCCGGCCCGTGGGTGGCCTATGCGATCGGCGGCGGCGATGGGGCGAACCGTTCCGCCCCGCAGCCGCTTGCACGACCGACGCGCGATCGCCAATGGAAGCTGGTCGGGGCGACGCCGGCCGCGCAGACACCTGGTCTGCGGCTGGGCTGGCGGCCGGAAACCCTGGTGTTCATCGCCCAGGGCACGCCGCCGTACCGCCTGGTGGCCGGGAGCACCCGCACCGGACGCGCCGACGCGCCGGTGTCCCGTTCGCTCGAGGAGATCCGGCGCGCACAAGGCGCGGGCTGGCGACCGGGCGTGGCGACGCCGGGTACGATGCAGCCGTTGGCCGGCGATCGCGCGCTCGGTCCCGCGCCACCGGACTGGCGCACCTGGCTGCTGTGGGCGCTGCTGGTGGTTGGCGCGCTACTGGTGGCAGGCTTCGCCGCGAGCCTGCTGCGCAAGCCCCGCGCCTGATCGCGATCGGTCGCGGGTGCAACGTTTGCCTGCGGGGAAGGCGCCGCCGACAATAGCCGGCGACGCCAACCCGACGGACGCCCATGACCATCCTCCGCATGACCGATCTCGACCTTGCAGGCAAGCGCGTGCTGATCCGGCAGGACCTCAACGTGCCGATCGAGAACGGCGTGATCACCTCGGAACAGCGCATCACCGCCTCGGTTCCCACGCTGAAGCGCGTGCTGGAGCAGGGCGCCGCGGTGATGGTCATGTCGCATCTGGGCCGGCCGAAGGAAGGCGAGTGGAGCGAGCAGAACTCGCTTGCGCCGGTGGCGCGCCGGCTGGGAGAGCTGCTCTCGATGGATGTCCCGCTGCTGCGCGACTGGGTCGAGGGCGTCGAGGTGGCGCCCGGCCGGGTCGTGCTGCTCGAGAACTGCCGCATGAACCCGGGCGAGGGCAAGGACGACGAGGCGCTGGCGAAGAAATACGCGGCGCTGTGCGACGTGTTCGTGATGGATGCCTTCGGTACCGCGCACCGCGCGCAGGCCTCGACCCATGGCGTGATCCGCTTCGCGCAACAGGCCGCCGGCGGCCCGTTGTTGATGGCCGAGCTCGATGCGCTGGCCAAGGCGCTCGACAAGCCGGCGCGGCCGCTGCTGGCGATCGTCGCCGGCAGCAAGGTCTCGACCAAGCTCGAACTGCTGTCGAACCTGGTCGGCAAGGTCGACCAGCTGATCGTGGGGGGCGGCATCGCCAACACCTTCATCGCCGCGCAGGGCTTGCCGGTCGGCAAGTCGCTGCACGAGCCGGACCTGCTCGATACCGCCAGGCAGATCATGGCGGATGCGAAGGCGCGTGGCGCGGACATCCCGGTGCCGACCGACGTGGTCGTGGCCACGCGGTTCGATGCCGATGCGCAGGCCACGGTGAAGCCGGTCGGCGACGTCGCCGAGGATGAACTGATCCTCGATATCGGCCCGGAAACGGCCGCACGCTACGCCGGCATGATCGCCAGCGCGGGAACGGTGGTCTGGAACGGCCCGGTCGGCGTGTTCGAATTCGACGCCTTCGGCAAGGGCACGCAGACGCTGGCGCAGGCGATCGCGGCATCGAGCGCGTTCTCGATCGCCGGCGGCGGCGATACGCTCGCGGCGGTCGACAAGTACGGCATCGCCGACGACGTGTCCTACATCTCCACCGGCGGCGGCGCCTTCCTCGAATTCCTCGAAGGCAAGACCCTGCCGGCGGTCGCGGCCTTGGAGGCGCGCGGCTAGGAACTTCGGACGCCGGCCCGCGCGAGGATGCAGGTGTTTCCTGATGGCCCGGCAGCTTGCCGCTCGCGCGGTGTTCCCTGCCCGCGAAAGGAGTACGCCGTCGCAGAACGCGACGCGTAGCGTGCCTGCCAAGGAATCTCTAACGATTGCTTCATCGCCAAGTGGGGGCGACCCACCGACGCTGTCCACGGGACAGGGACACGGATCGTCAATCCGGCGACCATTCACACCAGGGAGGAAGGCGACGATGAGAATATCAACGCGAAGCGTGAGGCTGGCGGTACTGGCCACATTCCTGACTTTGTCGCTTGGCGTGGGCGCCGCTACCGAAACGGGAGGCGAGGCGAACTGCTGCTATCCCGGATCGGTGATCTACTACGACGAGGCGGGTGCCGTCGTGGGCGTACGCATGTACGGATGCGGCGATCCTGGCTGGGGCGTGGTGACGCCGCGAGCCAGGGCGGTCGACGGCTGCATCATGTAGCTGTCGCATCGCCATTGCGGCAGTGCCAACGGCAACGGCCCGATGTCGCGGGCCGTTGCGGTCGGCATCAACGCGGACGATCGCGCCAGTCCTGCACGAGCAGGCCGTGGAGCTCGGAGTCGGTAGGCTCGTCGCCGACGAAGAAGCGCTCGCGCAGCACGCCCTCGGGGCGGAAACCCAGCCGCCCCAGCAGGTTTCGCGAAGCCTCGTTGCGCGGGTCGATGTCGGCCTCGATGCGGTGCAGGGCGAGGTCGCGGAAGCCCCAGTCGAGCGCGAGGGCGACGGCCTCGGACGCCAGCCCGCGACCCCACAGTTCGGAACGCAGCGCGTACCCGATCTCCGCGCGCCGGTGGCGGGCGTCGAAGCGGAACAGGGTGCAACTGCCGATCACGCGCCCGTCGCGGGGGTCGGCGATCAGCCAGTTCAGCATCTCGCGGCGGTCGAACGCGTCGAGCATCTCTTCGATCTTGCCCTGCGCCTGCTCAAGTGCCTGCATCGGCGCACTGCTCCAGTAGCGCATCACCGCGGCATCGGAAAACAAGGCGAATACGTCATCCGCGTCCTCCGGGCGCGGGCCGCGCAGGCGCACGCGCGGTCCCGACAGCGTGGGAAACGCCGGGAGGGCGGCGAGGCGGGTGTTGATGTCCACGGACATGTGCGATATCGCCATCTGGCTGGGCTAGGATAGCGGGCTTGCGCAGCGGCGACGCCGCGAATCCTTACGTCTGCAACGAGTCCCTTCATGTCCGAGCATCGCCGCCGCACCCGCATCCTCGCCACCCTCGGTCCGGCAACCGATCCCCCGGGCGTGCTCGAGGCCATCATGCGCGCGGGGGTGGACGTGGTGCGGCTGAACTTCTCCCATGGCGATCCTTCGAGCCAGATCGCGCGTGCCCAGGCCGTGCGAGAGGCCGCGGCGCGGGTCGGGATGGAGGTCGGCATCCTCGCCGACCTGCCGGGGCCGAAGATCCGGGTCGAGCGCTTCGCAGAGGGCAAGGTCGCGCTCAAGACCGGCGACCGGTTCGACCTGGTGGCCAGCGAGGACGCGCCTCCGGGCACGCAGCACGAAGTGGGCGTGAGCTACCTGGGCTTGCCCGGCGACCTGTCGCCCGGCGACGTGCTGATGCTCGACGACGGCATGGTCCAGCTCAAGGTCGAGCGCATCGAGGGCCCGCGCATCGTCAATACCGTGCTCAACGACAGCGTCCTGTCCGACCGCAAGGGGCTGAACAAGCTCGGTGGCGGCCTGTCGCTGGGCGCGCTCACCGAGCGCGACCGCGAGCTGATCGGGGTCGCCGCGCAGATCGGCGTCGATTTCATCGCGGTGTCGTTCTGCCGCAACGCGGCCGACATGGAGGAGGCGCGCTCGATCGCGCGCTCCCACGGCTGCGATGCGGCGCTGGTGTCGAAGGTCGAGCGCGCCGAGGCGATCGAGAACCTCGCCGAGGTCATCGATGCCAGCGACGTGGTGATGGTGGCGCGCGGCGACCTGGGCGTGGAGATCGGCGACGCCGAGTTGCCCGGCCTGCAGAAGAAGATCATCCGCGAGTCGCTGGCGCGCAACAAGGTGGTGATCACCGCGACCCAGATGCTGCAGTCGATGGTCGAATCGCCGATCCCGACCCGTGCCGAGGTGCTGGACGTGGCCAACGCGGTGATCGACGGTACCGACGCGGTGATGCTCTCGGCCGAGACCGCGGCCGGGAACTTCCCGGTGCGTGCGGTGGAGGCGATGGCGCGGATCTGCATCGGCGCCGAACGCCAGTTCGCGCACGACACCGATTTCGAGAAGGCGCAGCGCAACCTCGAACGCGCCGACCACGCGATCGCGATGGCGGCGATGTTCCTCAGCGAACACATCGGCGTCGGCGCGATCGTGGCGATGACCGAATCCGGCGGCACCGCGCGTTACCTGTCGCGGTTCCGTTCGGGCGCGCCGATCTACGCGTTCTCGCGCCACGGCGGCGCGCGCCGGCGCATGGCGCTGATGCGCGACGTGTTTCCGATCGACTACGACAGTCGCGGCCAGACTCCGCGCGAGGCCGCGCGCGGCAGCGTCCGCCTGCTGGTCGAGGCCGACCTGCTGGAAGCGGGCGATCGCGTGGTGTTCACCAGCGGCGAACACATGGAGATGCACGGCGCGACCAATACGCTGCGGCTGCTGCAGATCGGCGAAGACGGCCGAGCCGAGGGCCTGGGCGAGTTGTAGCGGCGCGGCGCGAGTGCTGCCGCGCCGGGCGGGTTCCGCCCGAGGCCGCGCGGCGGCCGCAGCGGCGGCAGCCGCTATAATCCCGCATCTTTCCAGCGGGGCCGAGACCACATGAGCATCGAAACCCTCGCCGAAACCGCCCGGGCGATGGTCGCCGCGGGCAAGGGCATCCTGGCGATCGACGAGTCGACCAGTACGCTCGCCAGGCGCTTCGAAGGCGTCGGCGTCCCCAACAACGAAGCCAATCGTCGCGCCTATCGCGAACTGTTGCTGAGCACGCCGCGGCTGGGCCAGTACATCAGCGGCGCGATCCTGTACGACGAGACGATCCGCCAGTCGACCCGCGACGGCGTGCCGTTCACCCGGGTCATGGCCGACAACGGCATCCTGCCGGGGATCAAGGTCGACAAGGGCACCCAGCCGCTGGCCGGTTGCCCCGGCGAGGTGGTGACGGAGGGCCTCGACGGCCTGCGCCCGCGCCTGGAGGAGTACTACAAGCTGGGCGCGCGTTTCGCCAAGTGGCGCGCGGTGATCCGCATCGGCGACGACATCCCGTCGGGCACCTGCATCGAGGCCAACAGCCACGCGCTGGCGCGTTACGCCGCGCTGTGCCAGGAACAGGGCCTGGTGCCGATGGTCGAGCCGGAGGTGCTGATGGACGGCGATCACGACATCGAGACCAGCTACGAGGTGCACGAGGTGGTGCTGCGCTCGCTGTTCGACGCCCTGTACCAGCACAGCGTCGCGCTGGAAGGCACGATCCTCAAGGCTTCGATGGTGCTGCCGGGCAAGGACAGCGGCGAGGACGCCACCATCGAGGAAGTCGCCGAGGCGACCCTGATGTGCCTGAAGTCGACCGTGCCGGCGATCCTGCCGGGCATCGTGTTCCTGTCCGGCGGGCAGGACGATCAGGCCGCCACCGCGCACCTGGACGCGATGAACCGGATGGGTCCGCATCCCTGGCCGCTGTCGTTCTCCTACGGCCGCGCGATGCAGTCGGCGGCGCTCAAGATCTGGTCGCAGGACCTGGCCGGCAATGTCGGCAAGGCGCAGGACACGGTATTCGCCCGCGCACGGGACAACGGCCTGGCGGCGCAGGGGCAATGGGGCGAAGCGGCCTGACCCGATCCGGGAGTGTTCGCCCCGTCTTCACGCGGCGCCGTTGCGGTGGTCGTCCGGTGGCTGCGGACACACCGAACGTCGATCCAGCGCGTCGCCGCGTCGCGTTCGCCGGTGCAGGCTCCGTAACGCGCGTCGACGGTATCGGTTGACGCGATCGCGCTCGATCGAGGCCCCGCCTAATGGCAGGGGTCCGGGTTCACGCCGGCCCGATAGAATCGAACGGTTTCCCCACCCGCGTCGACGATGCCTGCCCACCTCCGCACCCTGTCGCCCCAGATCCTGCTCCTCGCCGGCGTCTGCCTCCTGCTCGGTGCGTGCGGCAGGGACGCCACGTCCGCCGGCCCGGGGATTGCGGTGCCGGCCGCCGTGGTGACCACGACGCGGGTCGCGCTGGAGCCGTGGAACGACACGATCTCCGCGCTCGGCACCGCGACCGCGCGCGAATCGGTCACGATCACCGCCAAGGTCAGCGAGACCGTCGAACGCGTGCATTTCGACAGTGGCGACGAGGTGGCCGCGGGCGCGACCCTGATCACGCTGTCGGGCAACCAGCAGTTGGCCGCGCTGCAGGCCGCCGAGGCCGAGGCCAAGGAAGCCGAACAGCAGTTCCGCCGGGGCAGTGAGCTGGTACAGCAGCAGCTGATCGCGCGTTCGCAGCTCGATACCCAGCGAGCGACCCGCGACGCGACGCTCGCACGCGTCGCGCAGATGCGCGCGGATATCGGCGACCGCAGCATCCGCGCACCCTTCGCGGGCGTGCTGGGCATCCGCCAGGTGAGCCCGGGCGCGCTGGTCACGCCGGGCACGGTGGTGGCCACGCTCGACGACATCTCGCGCGTCCACGTCGACTTCCCGGTCCCGGAGGTGCACATCGCGCACCTTGCCCAGGGGCAGTCGCTCACGGGCACCAGCGTCGCGTACCCCGACCGCTCGTTCGAGGGCGAGGTGTCGAGCGTCGACACCCGCGTCGACCCCGGCACGCGCGCGGTGCTGGTCCGCGGCGATTTCCCCAACCCCGAGCGCCGCCTGCGCCCGGGCATGCTGCTGCAGGTGCGACTCGCCAAGCCCGGGCGGGAGGCGCTGGTGCTGCCCGAACTGGCGGTGGTGCAGGTGGGTCGCGACACGTTCGTCTGGCGGGTGAAGGACGACGACACGGTGGAGCGCGCCACGATCACCGTCGGCGAGCGCCGCGCCGGGAGCGTCGAGGTGCTGGAGGGCGTCGCCGCGGGCGACCGGATCGTCGTCGAGGGTACCGGCAAGCTGCGTCCGGGAGTGGCGGTGAGCGAAGCGCCGGCGCCCGAGCCGGGGCCGCAGACGGCGCAGCCGCCGGGCCAGGCGCAGCGACAGCCGGCGGCGGGCGTCCGGGAAGGCTGACCGGCCATGATGCTCTCCGACATCTCCATCAAGCGGCCGGTCTTCGCGATCGTCATGAGTCTGCTGCTCGTGGTGCTGGGCCTGATGTCGTTCATGCGCCTGACCCTGCGCGAGCTGCCCAACATCGACCCGCCGATCGTCTCGGTCGAGGTGACCTATCCCGGCGCGTCCGCGGCCGTGGTCGAGACCCGGGTGACGCAGATCCTCGAGGACGCGCTGTCGGGCATCGAGGGCATCAATACGATCCAGTCGCAGAGCCGCAACGGCCGCGCCGACGTCACCATCGAGTTCAACCTCACCCGCGACATCGAGGCCGCCGCCAACGACGTGCGCGACCGCATCAGCCGGGTCATGGACCGGATGCCGGACGAGGCGGATCCGCCCGAGATCTCCAAGGTCGAGGCCGACGCCGAAGTCATCGTGTGGCTCAACATGCGCTCCACGGTGATGGACACGATGGAGCTGACCGACTACGCCGACCGCTACATCGTCGACCGGCTGTCGGCGCTCGACGGGGTGGCGCGCGTGCAGCTCGGCGGCGGCCAGCGCTACGCGATGCGGATCTGGCTGGACCGCGACGCGATGGCCGCGCGCGGGATCACCGCGTCCGACGTCGAGAATGCGCTGCGCAGCGAGAACGTCGAACTGCCAGCGGGCCGGATCGAGTCGGAGACGCGCGACTTCACCCTCCGGGTCGAGCGCGGCTACCGCGAACCGGCGCAGTTCGCGCAGGTCCCGCTGCGCAAGGGCGACGACGGCTACGTGGTCCGGCTCGGCGACGTCGCCCAGGTCGAGCTGGGGCCGGAGGAGCGCCGCGCCTACCTGCGCAGCAACGGCGTGCCGAACGTCGGCCTGGGCATCGTGCGCACCTCGACCGCGAACGCGCTCGATGTGGCCCGCGCCGCGCGTGCCGAGGCCGAGGTGATCCAGCAGACCCTGCCGGCGGGCACCGAGATCTTCATCGCCTACGACGGCACCACCTTCATCGACGCCTCGATCAAGCGCGTGTACTGGACGCTGTTCGAGGCCATGGCCCTGGTCTTCCTGGTGATCTGGCTGTTCCTGGGCAGCCTGCGCGCCGCATTGATTCCCGCGGTCACGGTGCCGGTGTGCCTGATCGCGGCATTCATCGCCCTGTACGCGTTCGGCTACTCGATCAACCTGCTCACCCTGCTGGCGCTGGTGCTGTGCATCGGCCTGGTGGTGGACGACGCGATCATCGTGCTGGAGAACGCGCAGCGCCGGGTCGACCTCGGCGAGCCCTCCCTGGTCGCGGCACGGCGCGGCACGGCGCAGGTCGCGTTCGCGGTGATCGCGACCACCGCGGTGCTGGTGTCGGTGTTCCTCCCGATCGGTTTCATGGAAGGCAACACCGGCCGCCTGTTCCGCGAACTGTCGGTGGCGCTGGCCGGCGCGGTGGCGTTGTCGGCCTTCATCGCGCTCACGCTCACGCCGATGATGTGTTCCAAGCTGCTGCGCCCGCATGGCAAGGTCACCGGCTTCAACGCGTGGATGAACCGGCAGCTCGGGCGCGTGAGCGCCGGTTACGGCCGACGGGTGTCGCGGCTGGTCGCGTTGCCGGCCGGCCGTCTGCTGCTGGTGGTGCTGTCGGTGATGGCGCTGTGCGCCGCGCTGGCGGCGCTGCTGTTCCTGCGGGTGCCGAGCGAGCTGGCGCCGGCCGAGGATCGCGGCCGCTTCTTCGTGATGGTGGACGGCCCGGAGGGCGCCGGTTTCGATTACACGGTCTCGCAGATGCAGCAGGTCGAGCGGATCGTCCTCGGCCAGGTGGGCGAGGGCAAGCCGATCGAGCGCGCCAACTCGCGCGTGCCGCGCGGCTGGGGCGGCAGCGAGGAGATGCACACCGGCCAGGTCATCGTGTTCCTGGAAGACTGGGGAATCCGCAAGGAAACCACCGACGAGGTGGTGGCCGACCTGCGTGCCCGGTTCGCGGCATTGCCCGGCGTGCAGGCGCGCGCCAACGTGCCGGGCGGCCTGGTCGGCAGTCGCGGACAGCGCTACCAGCTGGTGCTCGGCGGACCGGACTACGCGGAGCTGGCGCAGTGGCGCGACCGCGTGCTCGCCCGCATGGAGGACAACGACGGGATCCAGGATCCCGATTCGGACTACAAGGAAACGCGGCCGCAGATGCGCGTGGAGATCGATCGCGCGCGCGCGGCGGACCTCGGGGTCTCGGTCACCGAGATCGGGCGCACGCTGGAGACGATGATGGGCTCGCGCCGCGTCACCACCTACGTCGACAACGGCGAGGAGTACGAGGTGGTGCTGCAGGCGGGCCGCGAGACCCGGATGACGCCCGCCGACCTGGCCGACACCTATGTGCGCGGCCGCGACGATTCCATGATCCCGTTGTCGAACCTGGTCACGCTCGGCGAGATCGCCGAACCGGGCAGCTTCAACCGGTTCAACCGCCTGCGTGCGATCACCATCAGCGCCGGCCTCGCCCCGGGCTACAGCATGGGCGAGGCGATCGACTGGACCCGGCAGGTGGTCGAGGAGGAACTGCCGGACTACGCGCAGATCGACTGGCGGGGCGAGTCGCGCGAGTACCAGAGTGCCGGCGGTGCGGTGCTGCTGACCTTCGCCATGGCGCTGCTGATCGTCTACCTCGTGCTCGCCGCGCAGTTCGAGAGCTTCCTCCACCCGCTGGTGATCATGCTCACCGTGCCGCTGGCGGTGCTCGGCGCGCTGATCGGGCTGTGGATGACCGGCGGCACGCTCAACCTGTTCAGCCAGATCGGCATCGTGATGCTGGTGGGACTGGCGGCGAAGAACGGCATCCTGATCGTCGAGTTCGCCAACCAGTTGCGCGACGAGGGCCAGAGCGTGCGCGAGGCGATCGCCGAATCCTCCGCGGTGCGGTTGCGGCCGATCCTGATGACCTCGGCGGCGACGATCATGGGCGCGGTGCCGCTGGTGGTGGCCGGCGGACCGGGCTCGGCCAGCCGGGCCACGATCGGCGTGGTGATCATCTTCGGCGTGGCCTTCGCCACCCTGCTGTCGCTGTTCGTGGTACCGGCGTTCTACGCCCTGCTGGCGCCGTTCACCCGCTCGCCCGACGCGCTGGCGAAGAAGCTGGAGAAGATGGAAGAAGAAGTCGCGCCGGTGAGCGGGCACGCCTGAGGCGGCCGACAGCGAGCGCGTTCCGGCGACGGGCGGGAGCGACGCGCATCCGCGCGACGTGTAACCTGCCGCCGGCATTTCTTTCGGCACTGCGATGCATCCGCCTGGCACGATCCTCACCGTCGACACCGGCATCCGCCTGCGCGCCTGGCGCGCGGACGACCTCGACGCGCTGCTGCGCCACGCGAACGACGCCCAGGTCTCGCGCGGTACCAGCGACCGTTTCCCGTTTCCCTACACCCGCGCCGATGGCGAGGCGTTCCTCGCGGGCCGGGTCGTGGACCTGTCCGATCCGGTGTTCGCGATCGAGATCGACGGGCAGGCCTGCGGCGGCATCGGCGCGCGCCGGCTCGCCGGCGAGCGCGACGTCGGTGCGGAGCTGGGCTACTGGCTGGGTCGCGCGCACTGGGGCCGGGGGCATATGACGCGGGTGGTGTCGACGTTCGCGCCGTGGATCATCGAGGCGCTCGGTCTGCTGCGTCTGCAGGCGACCGTGCTCGACTTCAACACCGCCTCGGCGCGCGTGCTGCTGCGCAACGGCTTCGTCGAGGAAGGCGTGCTGCGCAGCGCGGTGCGCAAGCGCGGAACGGTGCACGATCTGCGCCTGTTCGCGCGGGTGGTCCTGCCACCCCCGGGGCAGCGCTGAGGCCACGGAACGCGAGGCGAGTGCATGCCGGGGGCCCGGTCCGTGCGCCCGCTAGGCCGTCGCCGGCGCATCCTGGCGGCGATTCCGGTCCCCGCCACCCGCGTTGCCCGGCGAGCGCTTCGCGTTTGCGGGCCGATGGGTCAGAATCGGCCGGTCCGCCAGCCGCGCGCCGGCTGCCGACCTCCCATCCGAAGCAAGGGGAACGTGCGTGGAACAGATCGTCAACACCCTCAACAGCTGGATCTGGAGTCCTCCGCTGATCTGGCTGTGCCTGGGCGCCGGCCTCTACTTCTCGATCCGCACGCGCTTCCTGCAGGTACGCGGCGTGCGCGAGATGATCCGGCTGATGCTCTCGGGCGAGAAGTCCGCGGCCGGCGTCTCGCCGTTCCAGGCGCTGGCGCTGTCGCTGTCCGGGCGCGTGGGCATCGGCAACATCGCCGGCGTGGCGACTGCGATCTACTTCGGCGGTCCGGGTGCGGTGTTCTGGATGTGGGTGGTCGCCTTCCTCGGCGCGTCGACCGCCTACGTCGAATCGACGCTCGGCCAGATCTACAAGGAGACCGACGACAAGGGGCAGTATCGCGGCGGCCCTGCGTACTACATCGAGAAGGCGATGGGCCAGCGCTGGTACGCCTGGCTGTTCGCGCTGGTGACGGTGGTGGCCACCGGCTTCCTGCTGCCGGGCGTGCAGGCCAACGGCATCGCCGCCAGCATGTTCAACGCCTGGGGCATCCCGCCGACCGCGACCGCGACGCTGCTGGTGGTCGCGCTGGGCTTCATCATCTTCGGCGGCGTCAAGCGCATCGCCGCGTTCGCGCAGGTGGTGGTGCCGTTCATGGCGCTGGCCTACATGCTGGTCGCGCTGGTGATCATGTTCCTCAACTACGCACAGATCCCGGAGATGTTCCTGCTGGTGTTCCGCAGCGCGTTCGGGATGGAAGCCGCGTTCGGCGCGGTGCTCGGCCTGGCGATCGAGTGGGGCGTGAAGCGCGGCATCTATTCCAACGAGGCGGGGCAGGGCACCGGTCCGCATGCCGCGGCGGCGGCCGAGGTCTCGCACCCGGCCAAGCAGGGCTACGTGCAGGCGTTCTCGGTGTACGTGGACACGCTGCTGGTGTGCAGCGCGACCGCGTTCATGATCCTGTCGACGGGCATGTACAACGTCAACAGCCCCGAGGGCGGCATGCTGTACGAGGCGCTGCCGGGCATCGAGGTCGGGCCCGGCTTCGCGCAGAACGCGGTCGAAGGGATCCTGCCAGGATACGGCGCGGCCTTCGTGGCGCTCGCGCTGCTGTTCTTCGCATTCACCACGATCCTCGCCTACTACTACATGGCCGAGACCAACGTCGCCTACATCAACCGCAGGGTGCACCGGCCGTGGATGACGTTCGTGCTGCGCGTGGCGATCCTCGCGGCGGTGACCTTCGGCGCGGTACGCAGCGCGGAGATGGCGTGGACGCTGGGCGACATCGGTGTCGGGCTGATGGCCTGGCTCAACATCATCGCGATCCTGATCCTGCAGAAGCCGGCATTGGCCGCGCTGCGCGACTACGAGCGGCAGAAGGGCGAAGGGCTCGATCCGACCTTCGACCCCGAGGCGCTCGGCATCCGCAACGCCGATTTCTGGCGCAAGCGCGACTGACATGGCGGGCAGGCGCACGCCGCCGTCGCCGGGGCGCGACAGCCCCTGGGGCGCACGCGCGCCAGCCGCGGTCGGCCCGGCGCGTGACGACCGGGTCCCGGTCCGCGACAAACCCGGGGAGCTGCGCCTGTACGGGCTGAACGCGGTGCGTGCGGTGTTCGCGCGCCGGCCGCAGGCGATCCGCAAGCTCTACCTCGCGCAAGACCGCATCGCGCAGCTGCAGCCGCTGCTGAAGTGGTGCGTGGCGCAGCGCGTCGGCTACCGCGTGGTCGACGATGTCGACGAGCTGCGGCGGCTGGCGGCGAGCACGCATCACGAGGGGGTGGTCGCGGACGTGCTGCGCGAGGCGCCGCGCACGCTCGACGACTGGCTGGCCGCGCTGCCGGCGGGCCCTTGCTGCGCGCTGTGGCTCGACGGGGTCGGCAACCCGCACAACCTGGGCGCGATCCTGCGTGCGTCCGCGCATTTCGGCGTCTCGGGCTTGCTGCTGGCGGAGCGCTCGCCGCTTGCGCTCTCGGGCGCCGCCGCGCGCGTGGCCGAAGGAGGCGCGGAAGCGGTGGCCATGGTGCGCCTGGCCGACGATGCCGATGCGATCGCGCGCCTGCGCGGTGCGGGCTTCATCCTCGCCGCGACCGTGGTGCGCGACGGTGTCGACGTGTTCGCCGCGCCGTTGCCGCAGCGGCTGGTCTACGTGCTCGGCGCCGAGGGGGAGGGCATGGACGCGTCGCTGGCGGCCGCCTGCGACCTGCGCGTGTCGATTCCCGGCACCGGTGCGGTGGAAAGCCTCAATGTCGCCGCCGCGACGGCGGTGCTGCTGGCGCAGTGGGCGCGTGCCCGGGCCGTCGGTCGCGACACGGAGGGCCGCTGACCTGGCGGCTGCACGGCGAGCGCGCAGCCGTCCGGGCCCCGGTCGGGCGACGGCGCTCAACGCGCCGGCGAAAGCCTGATCGCCGCGCCACCGCCGGACGACAGCTGCAGCGACATCCGCCGTTCGCCCGCGACCAGCGTCCGCACCTCGCGGCGCACGTCGGTGGGCGCAGCGCCGTCCCGCCACAGCGTGGCGTCGTAGCGGCCGTCGCCGAGGAACGACAGGTCGACCTCGAGCGTGCGCGGCGATTCGTTGGTCATCGCGCCCACGTACCAGTCCTCGCCCAGGCGTCGTGCGACCGCGATGTGTTCGCCGATGGCGCCCGACAGCACGCGCGTCTCGTCCCAGCTGGTGGGCACCAGGGTGAGGAAATCCGCGCCCGGCGCGTCGACGTACACGTCCGGGCTGTCGGCCACCATCTGCAGCGGGCTCTCGTAGACCACGAACATCGCCAGCTGGTGCGTGCGCGTGCTCATCACCTGCGGACGCACGAACGACACCTCGAATTTGTCCGGCGTGGTGTTGCGGAAGCCGCCGGGCGTGTAGTCGATCGGCCCGACCAGCATCCGCGTGAACGGCACGGTGACGTTGTGCGTCGGCGTGATCCGGCGGCTCCACTTGTTGTACTCGGCGCCGAGCACGCCCTCCTGGGTGAGAAAGTGCGGCCAGGTGCGATTGAGTCCGGTGGGCCGATAGGCGCCATGCAGGTTGAGCATCAGCCGGTGCTCGGCGGCGCTGCGCATCATGCGGTGGAAGAACGCGACCATCTCCTGGTCGTTGCGGTCCATGTAGTCGACCTTGACGCCCTTCACGCCCCACTTGCGGTACAGCGCGAACAGCTCGTCCATGCGTGCGTCGAGCGCCTTGAAGTGCACCCACAGCCAGATGTCGACGCCGCGCTCGCGCGCATGCGCCAGCAGCGCGGGCATGTCGATCTCCGGGATGGTGCGGCCCGCATCGGCGGACGGATCCCACAGGTCGCCGCCGCTGCTGCCGGGATACCAGCCGGCGTCGATGAGCATGTACTCGAGCCGCATGTCCGCGGCGTGGTCGATGTAGCGGCGCATGGTCGCGGTGTTCATGCCCGCTTCGGGCACGTCCGGCGCCACGCTGCCCGACCACCAGTCCCAGGCGCTCTTGCCGGGCCTGATCCAGGAGGTGTCCGCGATCGGCGTGGGCGCATTGAGCGTGGAGATCAGGTTCGATTCGACCAGCGCGCCCGGCGTGTCGCCGAGCATCACCACCCGCCACGGCGTGAGGTGACCGCCGGCCGCCACGTCGCCGCGCGGGATGCGCACCGCGATCTCCGGCGTGTCGTGGCGTGGCGACAGGCGCGTGTCGAGTCCGAGGCGGCCATCGCCGCGACCGCCGAGATAGAACGCGGCGTAGCGGTCGAGATCGGCCTCGGCGATCGCGAAGGTCGTCTGTCCGTGGCCGGTCTCGCAGACCAGCGGCAGGTCGATCAGGTGCATCGGGCGGATCTTCGAGGCCTGGATCGGATCGAACTCGCCCTCGTGCGCCGTGTTGAAGCGCCCGACGTTGAACGACCAGCAGCGGTAGTCGCGGGGGAACAGGTAGCCGGTGAGGTCCTGCCGCACCACCAGGTCGCCCTGCGCCGGCAGTGGCAGCCTGTAGCGGAACGCGATGCCGTCGTCGTAGGCGCGCAGCACCAGGCCCAGCGTGCGTCCCTGCGCGTCGGCCAGGTCCACTTCGAGCTGGGCGTGGTGATCGCGGCCCTCGTGCGCCTTGCCGGCGACGAAGCGATAGGCCGAATCGTGCTCGCTGCGACGGCTGTCGACGATGCGCAGGCCGCGGTCGAGCCGATCGTCCATGCCGAACTGCACACCGAGCGGCGAGGGCAACAGTATCCGCTCGCCGCGCCAGGACACCGCCAAGTGCGGCTGTGCCTGCGCATCGAGCGTCAGCGTGGCCGATGCGCTGCCGCCAGGCGACTGCAACTGCAACTGCAGCGGTACGTCGGGTGCCGCGTGCGCGAGTCCGGCGACGCACAGCATCGACAGCAGGATCGGCAGGACATGACGGCTGCGCATCGGCGGACTCCTCTCCCTCGGCAGGCCCGGAGCGTAATGCCCCGGCCGCACCGTGTGTGGAATAGGTCGAGTACGAAATCGCATAGCGTGGCGGCGTGCAGACGGGCGTGTTTGCACGCCGACCGCCCGGTGCGTTACCAGACGCAGCGTAGGAGCGGCTTCAGCCGCGACTCCCCAGCGCAGCCACGACCCCAGCGCAGACGCAGAGGCGACGCCCGCCGCGACGCGTGCGGGACGCGAGCCGCCCGGCACGCCTCCCATCCTCGAAACCTCGGGCAACGAACGCGAGAAGCCGGTAGCCCTGCACGTCGCCGGCCGCAGCGGCGGATCCACGCTGCCTTGCGGACCGCAGCGGCAGCACCGAATTCCCCTGCGCGCCGTGGACGTGAGCGCCGATCCGGAGGCGTTCGTCCGCGTGCGTATCGCGCCTGAAGGCGCTCCTACGGGCATGATGAGGATGCGGCGACGGATGATCCATGCAGGAACGGCGTCGGCCGCGACCCCACCGCCACGCGATTGCGCTCAGGGTGTGGCGACCTGCTTCGGCGCGCTGCCGAAATCGCCCTGCGCTTCGGCGGCCAGGTAGGCGAACACCGCATAAGCGGCCACGTTCTGCGCCAGCGCCTGCGGATCGATCTTGTCCAGGGTGTCGTCGGCATTGTGGTGCAGATCGAAGTAGGTCGATCCGTCCTGCCCGAGCCATGCCCAGGCGCCACCGACCGCGGCCAGCGGCGTGATATCGGGTCCGGGGCCGCCCTTGCCGGGCATGTGTTCGATGCCGAGCGGCGTCAGCGCCTGGGCGAAACGCCGGGTGGCGGCGTCCGCGTGCGCGGGCGCGCTGGTGCTGAAGCCGTAGATGCGCCCCGCACCGAAGTCGCTTTCGGCGGCGATCACGTGGTTCGTTACATCGTCGGCATGCCGGCGCGCATACTCGCGCCCGCCGAGCAGGCCCTGTTCCTCGTTCGCGAACGCGATCACCCGGATCGAGCGCCTGGGCCGCTGCGGGAGTTGCCCGATCAGGCGGCCGGCGGCCATGGTGATGCCGACGCCGGAAGCGTCGTCGATCGCGCCGGTGCCCAGGTCCCACGAATCCAGGTGAGCGCCGATCACCACCACCTGCTCCGGCGCCTCGCGCCCGGTGATCTCGCCGATCACGTTGTGCGAGGTGTACTCGGCACCGGTCCAGCCACAGTCGAGCGCCAGGCGCACGCGCACCGGGCCGCGTGCAAGCAGCCGCGCCAGCTGGTCTGCATCGGGCAGCGACAGCGCCGCCGACGGGATCGGCGTGAGCCCTTCGTCGAAACGGGTGATGCCGGTGTTCGCCACGCGATGCGGGCTGGTGCCGATCGACCGCATCAGGTAGCCGATCGCGCCCTTGCGGATCGCCTCCGACGGCCCGCGGCTGCGCACCGCGCCGGCCTTGCCGTAACCGCTGCCGTCGCGCGTACGCTGCATGTCGAAGTCGACGAACGCGATCCTGCCCGCGAGCGATCCTGCCGGCGCGGCCTGCAACGCCTCCATGCTCTCGAAGCGCACGATCTGCGCTTCCACCGTGCCACCGGGGCTGCCGCCGAGCGCGGTGACCACCACCGGCTGCGCGTTTTCTCCGAGCACGGCGGCGTGTTCGCTACGCCGCTCCCATGTGGGAAAGCGCACCGGCTCGATCCAGACCCGGTCGAAGCCGAGTTCGCGGAACTTCGCCTGCGCCCAGGCCACCGCGCGCGCATCGGCCTCGCTGCCGGCCAGTCGCGGGCCGACCTCGGTGGTCAGCGATTCGACGATCTTCCAGCCGGTGTCGTCGGCGAGCGCGCGCTCTCGCAATGCTTCGGCGGTCGCGAGCGCCGCATCGGGCACCTGCGTCGGTTCCGCGGCGGCGGCGAGGACGGGCAACAGGCAGGCGGGCAGCAGCAGCTTGGCCAGGCGCATGGGCGGCTTTCCGGAAACGAAGAAGCCGCCAGCCTACAGGCCGGCGGCTTCGCGTGGATGTGCGGGAAGTCGCGTCAGCGCCTGAGCGAATCGCGGATCTCGCGCAACAGCAGCACTTCCTCGCTGGGCGCGGCGGGCGCGGGTGGCGCTTCGGGTTTGCGATGGAAGCGGTTGATCGCCTTGATCACCATGAAGATGGCGAAGGCGATGATGACGAACTGGATGATGGTGTTGACGAATGCGCCGTAGCCGAGCACGACCGCGGGGACTTCCTCGCCGGCCGCGTCGACAGTCGCCGCGCGCAGCGTCCAGCCCATGTCGGCGAAGTCCACGCCGCCCAGCAGCAGCCCGATCGGCGGCATGATCACGTGATCGACCAGCGAGGTGACGATCTTGCCGAACGCGCCGCCGATCACCACGCCCACGGCGAGGTCGATCACGTTGCCGCGCATCGCGAATTCCCGGAACTCGTTGATCATGCCCATCGGCGTCTCCTGTCTCGGGGGAACGGCCGCCGCGCGGCCCGGGCCACTATGCCGCCGGTGCGCGCACCTGGCAACGCAGTTCCAGCAGGTCGTCGAGCCGCGCCACGCATTCGTCGCCCGGCTGCAGCGCGGCCACGCCCGCGGGCGTGCCCATGAACACCAGGTCGCCCGCACGCAGCGCGTAGAGCTTCGACAGCTCGTGCAGGATCTCGGGCACGTCCCAGATCAGCTGGTCGAGCGTGGATTGCTGGCGGCACTCGCCGTTGACGTCGAGCGACAGCAGGCGCGGCGCGAGATCGCCCACGTCGGTCGCCGGCACCAGTTCGCTGACGGGCGCGGACTGGTCGAAACCCTTGGCGCTGTCCCAGGGCAGGCCCTTGCCCTTGGCGGCGGCCTGCAGGTCGCGGCGGGTGAGGTCGAGGCCGATGCCGTAGCCGAACACCAGCGCGGCCGCGCCGTCCACCGGTAATTCGCCGGGCGGTGCGTCGCGGCCGAGCGCCACGACCAGTTCCACTTCGTGGTGCAGGTCGCGCGTGGCCGGCGGGTAGTCGACTTCGCCATCGACGACGATCGCGTCCGCCGGCTTGTGGAAGAACACCGGGGTGCCGCGCTCGGCCTTCGAGGCGGGGGCGGCGGCGCCCATCTCGCGCGCGTGGTCGGCGAAGTTGCGACCCACGCAGTAGACGCGGCGCACCGGGAACGTGCCGCCGCCGCGCACCGGGACGCGCGGGACCGGCGCCGCTTCAACGACGTCGTGCGCCTGCATGCGATCAGCGCAGCGCGGGCTGGCCCGGCTTGGAGACGATCCGGTATTCGGCGTCGAGCACGTCCGCAGATTGCACGGAACCAGGCTTGCGTCCACGCAACGCGGCCCGCAGCAGCCCGAACGACACCATCGCGGCGCCGACGAACAAGCCCACCACCAGCAACAACGCGAGGATCGCGATGCCGACCAGCCCCAGCGCCACGCGCAGCAGCGGATTGCGCGGCTTGCGGGGCGTGAACAGTCCGCGCAGCGCCGAGGCGTCGTAGCGGGCGTGGAGGGTGCGGAAGAAGACGGAGGACATCGGCGGGGATGAGACAATGCGGGGCGACCAGTATCGTCCGCAGCCTTCACCAAGTTGTAACAAGTTCGTTAAACCCGGGACATGAACCCGTGACATCCGCCAGTGAAATGAACAACGGCGACGCGCCTGTCCGCCTGATCGCGCTCGACGCCATTCCCGACGGCGGCTTCGCCGAGGTCGAGGCGGCGATCGACGGCGATGCGGAGTCGCTGCTGCTGTACCGCGAGGGCGTGCAGGTGAGGGCCTGGCTCAACATCTGCCCGCATGCCGGCCGCCGCCTCGACTGGTCGCCCGGACAGTTCCTCAAGACCAAGAACGGCCTGCTGGTCTGCGCCGCGCACGGCGCGAGTTTCGAACTCGTCCGCGGAGAATGCGTCGCGGGCCCGTGCCGGGGCGAGGCGCTGCGGGCCGTGCCGGTCATGGTGAGGGATGGCGACGTGTTGGTGGATCCGTCGCCGTAGAAGCCCGGATCGTCATTTCGAGCGAAGCGAGAAATCCAGGCTCCTGATCGCTGAATTGCGCTGCTCCTCGTAAGACCAGGTCCGGACGTGCCTGTGGCCTCCAGGTATGGGGCAGTCCAGGACAGGTGTAGCCCGTTCCCCTACCCATAGCAGCCTGTCAGGCACCCGGACTCTGGCCACGTCTCGCCTCGCCTCCCTGGACCCTGCAGCCTGCAGCCTGCGCAGAACGTGTTGCGTGCTGCTTCGCAGCGCGACGCCGAGGAGCAGGAGGCGCGCTTCCTTCTCCATGATTTTCAAGCACATCAGCGCGTCGCCCGGTCGCGCCGAGCGGACCACTTGACAGGGCTTCCCGGGCGGGCGTATTCACGCCGACAGAAGTCGGGGCCTGCAATGCCGGCATCGCCAACGGGGGCAGGGGCGCCCCGTCACGGAAGACTGCCAGTGGTGCAGAAACAGGGAAGGGCAATGCCTGCAACGGGCATTGCGGTTTCGGGGAAAACTCATGGTGAAGACGGCCTTGTCGCGGACATCGGTGCGCGACGCTGCGTTGGTCCTGCTGATCATTGGCAGCCTGCTGGCCCCGCTGGACTTCTTTCTCAGGGACCTGCATGCGCAGGATGGCGAGAAGAACGTCCCGGTTACGGCACCGGATGTGGAATCCGACAAGGTCTCCGCGATCGCAGCGGAGTTCCGCGTGGACGAATCGGGAGCCGCAACCTACTCGATCCCCATCTACACCGTGCCCGGTACCGCGGGCGTTGCTCCCAAGCTGTCGCTGAACTATTCCAGCCAGGGCGGCTACGGGCCCTTGGGGAAGGGGTGGTCGATCGGCGGACTGTCGTCGATCACCCGTTGCCGGGCGACGCGCGAGGCCGGCGATTTCATCAGCGGTGGGGCGCCGACCGATGGCAATCCGCAGCCGATCAACTTCTCTACTAGCGACAAGTATTGCCTGGACGGACAGCGCCTGATCCCCGCGCAAACGCTCAGCTGTACGCCTCCTGCCGGCTGGTCGGCGCAAGAGCTGCACACCGAGGTGCAGTCGTTCCAGCGCGTCTGCCTTTACCAGCAGTCCGGTGCCAACGGGCCTGCCTTCTTTACTGTCGACCGCAAGGACGGCTCCACCAGCTGGTATGGCGACCGCGACAACAACACCACTGCGAATCGTCCCGACGGCTATGTCGAGACCAACGCAGCCGGCCATACCAGCAAGGCCTTCGTCTGGGCGCAAACCCGGCTCCAGGACTCGACCGGCAACTACATCGATTACCTCTACCACGAGAATCCGGGAACGCCCGCGGCGTCGGTCGAACACCTCCTGAAAGAGGTCCGCTTCACCGGCAAGACGGTCCTGGCGGGACAAACAGGCACGGCGCTCGCGCCATACGCCAAGGTGCTGTTCAACTACGCGTGGCGTCCTGAAGCGAAGCGCGCGGTGGGATACGCCAGCGGCGCCACGTTCGTGCAACGGTGGCAGCTGGCGAACATCCAGAGTTGCACCACCGCAGCCGACGGACAGTGCACGACAGCGAGCCAGGCACGGTTCTACGAATTGGGATACGGCACATCCGCCTCGGGAAGCAATCTCGATGTGCTCACAAGCGTGCTCGAGTGCAAGGATGGCTCGAAGGCCGTTTGCGCGTCCCCCACCACGTTCCAGTGGAGCAACGGCGGCTACGATTTCTCGACCAACGAGAGCGCCGCGAATCCGGCCAACCTCACCACCGACAACTTCCGCAGCTTCAAGCTCGGCGACATCAATGGCGATGGACGACTCGACATGGCCCTGCTGTACCAGGCCGGGTCCGGCTGCGTGAACGGTAGCTGGGTAGTCACCATGGTTAGCAGCTTTAATGCTACCGGCACTCCTGCATATCCGGATACGCAGTACAACTGCGTACCTGCGAAAGTCTACGACCGGGGCGATGGCACCTGGCACCTTCTGGATTACGACGGGGACGGAAGGGACGACCTGTTCGTGTCCAGCGCAACCGGTCAGGGGTGGAAGGTGCATCCTTCCACCGGTACCGGCTTCAACATGTCCTTGAACCTGATTGCCGCCCTGCCAGCCATTCCTTCTGTCGACAACGCCGGCCTGCAGGTGCAGATCGCGGACCTCAACGGCGACGGCCTGACCGACATCGTCTATCCCGGCGCGGGCGCGAACGCCACGATGCGCGCGCGCCTGATGGAGCGTCAGGGCGGCAGCTTCGGCTGGGGTGCCGAACGCACATTCAGTGTGAACGTCACCTCCATCCTCCAGCAGTACGGGTGCTTGCCGACGTTTCCGCCTGGCCCCGATCCCTACACCCCACAGTGCGACTGGTGGGTGTCCTCGATGCCGACCACCAAGACCGGCTTCACGCAGCTTGCGGACTTCAATGGCGATGCCGCCTCCGACCTGCTGCTGTCGATCACCGTGCGTACCCGCACCTGGACTGGTCTGCCGGGGTGCATGATCGAGCCGCTGAGCATCCAGGACCGCGGATTGAATGGCGCGGATCAGGCGGAAACGCTTCGTTACGGCCCCTCCGCATCCGCCGTCGAAATGCGCTCTCCTGCCGTGAAGGCACCTATCGAATGCTACGAGGTCACCCATTACGACCATCTGCATGCAATGGTGCCCGGGCAAACGACGGCAAGCACGATTCCCCTGGCGTCGTACTCCTTAATCACGACAGGCAACCCGCATGCGATCACCCTGGCCGATGCCAACGGTGACGGTCTCACCGATGTCTTCATTCGAACGAATTCCAGTGCGGACTGGAACTATCGCCTGAACCGGGGCGATGGCTTCCTCAGCTGGAATCCGCTGCCCCTGGTCAGCTATCGCGACCAGGCGAGGTTCGTTGACGTCAATGGAGATGGCCGGGCGGACATGCTTCAGCTGGCCAACATGGGTGCGTACAAGGCCTATCAGGTCCGGTACGCGCTCCCGAGCGGAGGCTATGCACCCGTCGTTGCGCTCCCAGGAGGCAATGCCCGCCTGTGCAACACGTCGGGATGCAACGAGAACCTGCGAGTTCCGGTCTTCGCCGATCTCGATGGCGACGGGAACCTGGACTTCCAGTCCTTCAACGTCGCTTCCAGCTCGCTCGGGTTGACCGTCGCCAGGAGCAATACTCGGTTCAAGCCGCGGGATGTCATTACCCAGGTCACCAACGGCTTTGGGGCCATCACCAATATCTACTATGCGCCCCTGACCAACAATGCACTTTACAGGCGCGACTCCGGAAGCCGGAACGCGACCAACTGGGGACGGGGGTCGCCGGTGAGCGATCTGTTGATGCCGATGTACGCCGTCTCGGCGGTATCGAGCAGTTCACCTCAGGACGGAAATCCGAACGCAGTGGCCACGGTCCACTATAGGTACGCGGGCGCCAAGATGCAGGCCGGCGGGCGTGGCTTCCTCGGGTTCCGCGAGATCGTGACCTACGATCCGAACCAAGTGGCAAACCAGCACGTGGTCACCAGCACGCTCTACGCACAGAACTTCCCGTTCGTCGGGATGCCTGCGGAGACGGTCAAGCGAGTGGTCAACGCTACCTTCAGCGTGCCTGCGTGCCTGGGCGCGGCGATCACCAACAACTGCTTCTCGACGCCAGGGCAGGCCTTCCCCGCGCTTACCGGGACTATCTTTTCAAGAAGTACCCAAGTCTGGGAGGCCGATCGCGATATCGGCGTCAACACTGTCGGCTTTGCGCCCGGCGTGCAGGCTGCGCTACATGTACGGACAGCGGGCTCCGAGGAAGATGTGCGTGACCCGGCAAGTGGCGCCATCACGAGCAAGGTTGCCACCACGTTCGGGTATGGTGCGTACGGCAACGTGCTGTTGACCGACGTCAGCACCTCCGACGCGGCGAATGCACTGTTGTACACAGTGACCACTTCGAACACCTATGCCCAGGACAATGCTGCCAAATGGCGTCTCGGCCGCTTGACCCATTCGATTGTCACGCATTCGCGACCCGGTGTCAGTTCGGTGGTGAGGAAGACGGCGTTCAACTATGCGATGGGTGGCGCCGCGACGGGGCTGCTCGATGTCGAGCGGACCGGCTACACCGAGAGCAATGGCAGCGGTGCGGCCGACCAGAATCTGCTCAAGATCCACACGCTGGACTCGTACGGCAACCGCACCATGACGCGCATCTGCGCCAACGCCAATGGCCTTCCTTCGGGCACCGACTGCAATGCCGCGCTCACCCAGTTCCGGCCCGCGAACGCGCGGACGATCCATCGCTACAGCAAGACCGTCTTCGACAGCCGCGGCCGTTTCCCGACCGAGACCTGGGAACCCTTCTGGAACGGCACGGGCGCGGTGGAGCGCAAGACCTCCACGGTGCACGCGCGCAACATGTTTGGCGATGTCACCCATGCCTCCGACATCAACGGCGTGCAGACCCGCGCCCTGTACGGCACCATGGGCCGTCCCTACTACACGTGGCAGCAGACGACGGTAGGCGGCCTCGAGACCGATGCCGCCAGTGGCGTACGCTCGGCGACCCGCTACCGCTGGTGCGGAACCGCTGCGGGCGAGGTGACCTGCCCCACGGGTGCGAAGTTCCGACAGGAGACGTTGACCACCGATGCGCCCGGCCAGTGGACCTATCTGGACGTGCTTGGCCGTCCAATCATGCAGGCGACGCAGACGTTCAATGTCGGCGTTTCCGGCAAGGATGTCAGCGCGGTCTGCACCACCTACGACCTGACTGGCAAGCCGCGCCGCGTCTCGAACCCCTTCTTCCTGGCCGGCACCGCCGGCAGCAACGGCCCGACGATCGCAGCCGGCGCGTGTACGGCAACGAGCCTGCTATGGACCACCACGACCTACGATGTGCTGGGCCGTCCAATCGCGATCAGCACGCCGGACGGCGTGTCCGCCGACAGCTATGCCACGGCGACGACGGCCTACAACGGCCTGACCACAACCGTCACCGATCCGCGCGGAAAGACCACGAGCTCGCTCAACTGGGCCACCGGTGAACTCCGGCGCGTCACCGACGCGAACGGGACCAACATCAGTTATGCCTACCAGGCGGACGGTTCGGTCGTGCGCGTAGACCGCGATGCGGGGCGCGGCACGGTGCGTAACTCGTTTGTCTACGATTCGCTGGGGCGCAAGCTCCAGCAGACCGATCCCGACGCCGGCGTCACCACGTTCGAGTACAACGCCCTGGGTGAGCTGACGGCGCAGGTGGATGCCGCGGGCAACCGCATCGAGAACTGGTACGACGCGCGTGGTCGGGTCTGGCGCAAGGTCGCCAAGCGCGCGGACGGGCTGACCGAGTCCGAGTCGCTGTTCAACTTCGACACGGCCACGTACGGCGCAGGCAAGCCTGCGAGCGAAAGCATTACCGGCACCTACGATGGCTGGATCGGACAGGCGGGCACTTCGCTGGCGCAGAGCCGCACCTACACCTACGACGCGCTGGGCCGGCCCTATGGGGGCACGACCACCATCGATGGCGTGGCCTACCCGGCGGCCGTCCGTTACGACGTCCGCGGACGTGTGTGGAAGCAGCAGGATGCAAGCGGCCGTTGGGCGCTGAACCAGTACAACGCTCTCGGCCACCTGCGGGCGATCTGCGACACCACCGAAGCCGCCACAACCACGGGCTGTCCCGGGTCCACCGTTCCCACCGATCCCAACGCGCGCACCGCCGTCATCTACCTCGAGGCCGACGCGCGCGGGAACATCATCCGCGAGCGCAGAGCCCAGTCGGCCGACATGGATGTCGTGCGCGAGTACTGGCCGAGGTCTGGCCGCATCTCCGGTATCTGCGCCGGCAATGCCGCCACCTGCGGATTGATGGACGAAGGCTACGCATGGGATGCCGCAGGCAACCTCACCACCACCCAGAAGGAGACCCGTTACCTGGAGGTCTACAGCTACGACAACCTCAGCCGGCTGACCCTGGCCAGGGCGACGATGGTGGCGGGTGCGACGGCCAATACCACTACCTTCACCGGCAGCTACGACGCCGTAGGCAACATCTGCAAGGTCTACGGCACGCCCTTCACGTACGAGGGCAGGGGCGGCTGTGGTACGGGAACGCTCGAAGGCGGCGGTGGTACCGGCACGACCGGGCCGCACCGCGTGCGGCAGACGACCAGCGCAAGCGGTGTGGTCAGCGACTACTACTACGACATCCGTGGCAACCAGACCCTGCGCGACCAGTCGGGCACCGCAGGCGACCGCCTGATCCGGTACAGCCTGGACAACAAGGCCTACGAGATCGTCCTGGGCGGTACGGTGAGGACACGGTTCTGGTACGGCACGGACGGCCAGCGCTACAAGCGCGTCCACGACGGCAAGACGACGCTGTACCTGGGCAACGTGGAGATCGAGACCGTCGGGGGCGTCAAGACGATCAAGCGCAAGGTCGCCGGTGTTCTGCAACAGAGCATCGTCGGCACGGCGGTCACGACCCATTACCTGTTTCACGACCAGCTGGGCAGCGTGGTGCGCACCACCACCGCCACCGGCACCATCGTCGACAACCTCGACTATCGGCATTTCGGGTACCGCCGCAGCTTCACTAACCCGGCAGGGGTCACCGAGACGGGATCGAGCGTCACTTCGCGCGGGTTCACCGGCCATGAGCACGTGGATGGCACCAATATCGGTGTGATCCACATGAACGGGCGGATCTACGATCCGCAGTTGCATCGGTTCCTGCAGGCGGATCCGATGATCCAGGCGCCGGGCAACCTGCAGAGCTGGAATGCGTACACGTATGTGTTCAACAACCCACTCGCCTACACAGATCCCACAGGAATGTTCAGTTGGAGGCAGGTGCTCGGTATCGTGATCGCTGTCGTCGCGGTTGCGACGCAGCAGTATTGGGCTGTATCTACGGCTGCAAAGTTCTGGGGGACCGTGGCATTTGGGGCGCTTGCAGGCGGTGCTTCCACGGGTACTTGGCAAGGGGCGCTTTGGGGTGCCGTGTCAGCCGCCGCGTTCTTCGGCATAGGAGAGGCATTCGCGAATGCTGGAAACTGGGCTACGCAGGGAGACCAGATCTGGGGATCGGGATTGAATGCGGCCGGCTATGCAGCGAAGACAGTGGCCCATGGTGTCGCTGGAGGCGTGATGTCCAAGCTGCAGGGTGGAAAGTTCGGACACGGATTCGCCAGTGCGGGCGTAACGCAGGCGTTCTCGGCAGGTATCGATCGCATTGGCGGTGGCGCCAGCAACTACGCGGCTGCAAGGGTTGCCGCTGCTGCCGCGCTCGGAGGAACAGCCTCTGTACTATCGGGCGGGAAGTTCGCGAATGGAGCAGTAACGGCAGCATTCAGTAGGGCGTTCAACGAGGAGGTTCATCAGGAGCATGGTAAGTGGCCAAGTGATTTGAAGTACGAAAAGGATGAGCCTTCATACCATCGATATACGGAAGTAAACGAAATATGTGGGATCTCCGAGAACGGATGCACGCTTCAGAACGTTGGCGAACTGATGCTTGATGGGTACAACGCGCCGAGCTTTGGATTGCGACCGCAAGGGGTCTCAGCGCCGGGGCAAGATCGTTTACTGTATGCATCTGCGTACGCGGGAATGGATCTGCCGGGGACTTATACCTTGCCAGGTGGGGTGATACGGCAGATCGCTAACAGAGACGTTTACATGGCCACGAACGTTACTACTTGGAAGCACCCTCTGTTCCCAGGAGAGGTGAACCGGATGGTTATCCAGTCGGGCGGTAGAGTTTGGGCTGTTACGCATGGAGTTGGCTACAACGCCTACTCCAGCAGGCTCGGTGCATCTGCGAATCTCCTCGCTGGGCCTAGGATGTTCCGAGATCAGGATCGAGCGCTTCAAAGGGCTTGGAGGTCAAAATATGGAAACTAGCGCGGTGAGCACTGTCCCGAGGAAATTGCTACTAGGGTTGCTCCTCTTGCTCGCGGTTTGGATGATCCAGATGCTTGTTTTCCTGGCCCCAGACATTGTTCGGGGTAAGATCGTTCCAATTGGACTAGCGCGAAATAGCGCCAACTTTGTCGTGTCTCTGCTGGTCCCTTCAGCGGTGTGGTTGATAGTTTCATCACTCTTGAAGCGTCCCGGCTCGCCCCTCAGATTTTCAGGGGCACTGATTTTGTGGACAATGTCTTTGGCGGTCTTTAGCGACTATTCGGGGGTTGTGAAAAGAGTCTTTCTGGACAGCGGCGGCGCGCTGTCAGAGGGTTTCTTCCGTTCTAGTCAACTCCATCTGATCGGTCGAGATGTTTTATGGTTCACGCTCCTGTTTATTTCGTTCACTGCTGGATATCTTTTCTTCGAATCTCGAGTCGGAAGGGAGAGGGCAAGCTAGGGATCCTCTGAACAAGCCGCTCCCGATCAGCGACACTATCGGCAGCTGATCGAAGGGACGACGCGATGACGCAACTGAGCTTCTCCGACGCCGAGCATGCAGGCAAGCGCAAGCAGACCCGGCGCGAGATATTCCTGGGCGAGATGGAGCAGGTGGTGCCGTGGAAAGCGCTGCTGGCATTGATCGAGCCGCACTACCCGAAAGCCGGTCGGGGCCGTCACCCCTACGCGATGGACGCGATGCTGCGCATCCACCTGCTGCAGCAGTGGTACGCATTGAGCGATCCGGCGATGGAGGAAGCGTTGTACGAGATCGCCTCGATGCGGCAGTTCGCCCGATTGTCGCTGCTGGAGGCGATCCCTGACGAGACGACGATCCTGAACTTCCGTCACCTGCTGGAGGGGCACGATCTGTCCAAGCGGATGCTGGAGGCAGTCAACGGCCATTTGATCAAACGCGGCCTGCTGCTGCGCCAGGGCACGATCGTGGATGCGACGATCATCGATGCGCCCAGTTCGACGAAGAACAGTCTCGGCACGCGCGACCCCGAGATGTACCAGACGAAGAAGGGCAACCAGTGGTTCTTCGGGATGAAGGCGCATATCGGCGTGGACCGGGATTCGGGACTGGTGCACACGGTGTTGTCGACGGCGGCGAACGTGGCGGATGTGACGCAGACCGACAAGCTGCTGCATCGCAAGGAGCAGTCGGTGTATGGCGATGCCGGCTACACGGGCGCGGACAAGCGCGGCGAAGTGAAGGGCAAGAAGATCCGCTGGAACATCGCCGAGCGCCGGAGCCGGATCAAGGCGTTGTCGGAAGGCGAACTGAAGGATGTGAGTGAGCTGATCGAACACCTGATCGCGAAAGTGCGCTCGCGCGTGGAGCACCCGTTCCGGGTGATCAAACGGCAGTTCGGCCATACCAAGGTGCGCTACCGGGGCCTGGCCAAGAACGGCGCCCAGTTGAACGTGCTGTTCGCCTTGTCGAACCTGTGGATGGTGCGCAGGCGATTGCTGGCGATGACAGGGAAGGTGCGTCCGCAGGTCGGAAAGAACAGGGATGTGCAGGTCATTCCGGCCTGAAATTCCCGTAAATGCAGAAACATGCGCATCGAATCCATGAATGCAGGCGCAGGTTCCAATGTGTCGCTCAGCTCGACGGCTTGTTCAGACCTTCCCTAGATCTTTACGATCTTCACGCGCTGTCCAATTTCACGTAGTTTCTTAGCTACCGACTCTAGAATCTCCTTATTCGCCTTTTGGCATACCTCAAAACATCAGGTTCACCATCAGCACCACGATGAAGGTGTACACCAGCGACAGCGGCACGCCGATCTTCCACAGCTCGCGCGGGCGGTAGCCGCCGGGGCCGGTGATCATCGACATCACCGGGTTGGACTGGGTGACGAAGTTGTTGGAGGCCGACAGCGCCACGATCAGCGCGAACGCGGTCGGGTTGCCGCCTGCGGCGAGCGCCAGGTTGATCGCCAGCGGCACCACCACGATCGTCGCGCCGACGTGGCTGATCACCATCGAGAACGCGGCCGTGAGCAGGGCGACCGCGAATTCGATCACCCAGATCGGCAGGCCGGTTGGCAGGCGCTCGATGGTGTGGCCGGCGACCCAGGCCGCGGCGCCGCTGCCGTCCATCGCCCAGCCCAGCGGGATCAGGCAGGCCATCAGGAACACGGTCTTCCAGCTGATCGCCGAATACGCCTCGTCCATCTTCAGCACGCCGAACACCAGCATTCCGGCCACGCCGGTCATCAGCGCGATCGAGGTCGGCACCCGCCCGGACACCGCGATCAGCATGGTCACCGCGAAGATCGTCATCGCGATGCGGAACTTGTGCGGGCGCTGCTCGCCCTTGGGATAGTCGGTGACGATCACGAAATCGCGCTTGGACGAGGCCTGGCCGAGGTCGTGCCAGATGCTGTGCAGCACCAGCATGTCGCCGGCGCGCAGCGGCGTGTCGCGGACGTTGTCGCGGATCACGGTCTTGTCGCGGTTGATCGCCAGCAGGCTGATGCCGTACTGCCGGCGCAGTTGCAGGTCGCTGGCGGTCTTGCCGATGAACTTCGAGGTCGGCGGGATCACCGCCTCTGAGATGCCGGCGCGGCTCGGGTTGAACAGGTCGGCGAACTGGCGCAGCCGCGAATTCATGCGCAGGAACTGGTTCTGAGCGAAATCGGCCACCTGCTGGCGCGGCCCCATCGCGCCGAGCACGCTGCCGACCCAGATGCGTGCGTCCGCCGGCGGCGCCAGCCGCGACTCGTTGCCGGTCTGCAGCGCCAGGAGCAGCGGCGCGTTGTGCAGCGCCTCGGCCTCGCCGAAGGTCATGCCCACCAGCGGGCTGTCGGCGGTGACGGTGAGTTCGTGGACCTCGCCCTCGATGCCGTAGGTGCGCGAGAAATAGCTTTCGGTGCGCGCGGGCGTGACGTTGCTGTCGCCGTCGTCGCGCAGCTTGCGGTCGCCGAAGAACCGGAAGTAGATCAGGCTCGCGGCCAGCAGCGACAGCCCGATCGGCATCGGCGCGAACATGTTCAGCGGCTCGAGCGTCGCCGCGCCCGAGGGCAGGTTGGCGTTGGCCGCGACCAGCAGGTCGTTGAGCAGGATCAGCGGCGAGGTGCCGACCATGGTCAGCGAGCCGCCCATCACGATCGCCACCGCCACCGGCAGCAGCAGCCGCGACAGGCTGAGGCCGGTGCGCGAGGACAGGCGCGAGACCACCGGCAGGTACAGCGCCATCACCGACGGGTTCTGCATCACCGAGGAGTTGATGCCGGCGATGCCCGACACCAGCACCAGCAGCCGTTGCTCGACCCCGCGCGCGCGCCGCAGCAACCACGCGGCGAGGCGGTTGAGCGCGCCGGTGCGGTCCAGGCCCATGCCCAGGATCATGGTGGCGATCACGCTGATCACCGCGTTCGACGAGAAGCCGTTGAACAGGTCCTCGGGCTGCACCAGCCCGGTCAGTCCCAGCATCACCAGTACCACCAGCGCCACCAGGTCGGCGCGCACGCGCTGGAACACGAACAGCAGCATCGTCAGGCCGACCAGCCCGAGGACGATCTTCATGTCGGTCGTCAGCGCGAGCTGGGGGTCCATCAGGGTGGGGAATGGGGAATGGGGAATGGGGAATGGGGAATAAAAAGCCGCGCTGACGGAGACCGGACCGGGCCGCTCAGGATCCAGCCGCGTGCCCGACGCGTTCCATTGCGGCGGGAAGCTCATGCGCCCTCCATTCCCGATTCCCCATTCCCGATTCCCGTCCGGTCGTACAACAGATCCCACACCCCATGCCCCAGGCGCTGGCCGCGGGTCTCGAAGTGCGTCTGCGGGCGCCAGTCGGGGCGCGGCACGTGGCCGCGCGCGCCGGCGCGGTTGCGCAATCCCGGGGTGGCATCGAGCACGTCCCACATCTGCTCGGCATAGTCCTGCCAATCGGTGGCGAGGTGCAAGCGGCCGCCAGGGGCGAGCTTGCGCGCCAGCCGTGCGGCGAAAGCCGTCTGCACCAGGCGACGCTTGCGGTGGCGCTTCTTGTGCCAGGGATCGGGGAAGTAGATGCGGATCTCGTCGAGGCTGGCGTCGGCGATCTCGTGCTCCAGCACCTCCACCGCGTCGTGGTGGTAGACGCGCACGTTGCTCGCGCCGTCGGCGGCCAGCGCGTTGAGCAGGCGGCCGACGCCCGGGGCGTGGACCTCAATGCCGATGAGGTCCCGGCCGGAGTCGTTCGCGGCGGCGAAGCGCAGCGCCTCGCCGTTGCCGAAGCCGATTTCGAGCACGCGTGGCGCGTGGCGACCGAACGTGGCGTCGAAATCGCGTGGCCGGCCGCTGTAGTCGAGACCGTAGCGCGGCCAGAGCTCGTCGAACGCGCGCTGCTGCGCCTCGGTGAAGCGGCCCTGGCGCAGCACGAAGCTGCGGATGGCGCGATGGCCGGTATCGGCGGTATAGGGTTTCTTCTGCAGGGGATCAGGCATACGTTCCCCGGGCAGTCACGCTGCCGTCCATGGCGCCACGACCCCGGCTTCGGACCGTCCGGCCCGGCCATCCATGGCCGGGCGTTCGGTGCGCGCGGCAGTGCCGCGCAAGCAGCACCGGCTCACCCGATCAGGCCGTCGATGGGCGACGAGGCCGAGGCGAAGCGCTTGCGCGGGATGCGGCCGGCGAGGAACGCGTCGCGCCCCGCCTGCACCGCGAGCCGCATCGCACGCGCCATGCGCACGGGATCCTTCGCCCCGGCGATTGCGGTGTTCATCAGCACGCCGTCGCAACCGAGCTCCATCGCGATCGCGGCGTCCGACGCGGTGCCGACGCCGGCATCGACGATGATCGGCACCTTCGCGTTCTCGACGATCTCGACCAGGTTCCACCTGTTCTGGATGCCCAGGCCCGAGCCGATCGGCGCCGCCAGCGGCATCACCGCGACGCATCCGATTTCCTCCAGGCGCCGGGCCAGGATCGGATCGTCGCTGGTGTAGACCATGACCTCGAAGCCGTCGGCGACCAGCTGCTCGGCGGCCTTGAGCGTCTGAACCACGTCGGGGAACAGGGTCTTCTCGTCGCCCAGTACCTCGAGCTTGGTGAGGTTGTGGCCGTCGAGCAGTTCGCGCGCGAGCCGGCAGGTGCGTACCGCATCCTCGGCCGTGTAGCAGCCGGCGGTATTGGGCAGGATGGTGTAGCGGTCCGGCGGCAGCACGTCGAGCAGGTTGGGCTCGCCCGGATCCTGGCCGATGTTGGTGCGGCGGATGGCCACCGTGACGATCTGCGCGCCGGCGGCTTCGGTGGCGCGGCGGGTCTCGTCGAGGTCGCGGAACTTGCCGGTGCCGGTCAGCAGGCGGGAGCCATAGGATTTTCCGGCAATGACGAGCCCGTCATCGGAAGGGGGCATGGAAGTCATCGCGGGATTATCGCGCAAACGCACCGCCCTGCGGCGCGGATGCGAGCGAGTGGTCGGGCGCGGGCGGGTTGCGGATGAGCGCGAACGGGTGTGGTGCACATGGTGTGGTGCAAAGGTGTCGTGGCGCGGGCGCGTGGCTCAGGTGGTGCAGTCGGGTATCCAGTGTCTCCCTTATCCAGTGTCATCCCGAGCGCAGCGAGGGATCCGGCTCTCCCATCGTCGGGCATGGATCCCTCGCTGTGCTCGGGATGACAACCGTGCCTGGAACCATCGCGGCGCTTCGGACGCCGATGGATCCGGGCGCCTTGGCAGCGGCAGTGCAACGCGCCGTGACTTGGATTTCGGGCTCTATGGCCGCCAATGGCTCAACCACCCGGGCTTCGGCTAAGCGCGTTCGCGGTGTTGGGTCGGCGGCTTGGTAGCCATCCATGGCGCCGCCGCGCGTGCTCCGGATCGTCCGGCCCGCACATCCGTATGCGGGCGTTCGCCACCCGCGCGAGCCGGTGGCTGCGCCCTGATCGAGGGGTGGGGCAGCCGTCCATGGCGAGAGAATCCGGGCTTCGGTTGGTCCGGCCCGCACATCCATGTGCGGGCGTTCGCGAACGCAGCCGATGCCGATAGGGCATCGGCTCAGCGCGTTCGCTCACCCCCCTCCCAACGCGTGGACGATCTCGATGCGGTCGCCGGGGTGCAGCAGGTGGGTCGGATGCCGTCCGCGGGGCACGATCTCGCCGTTGACCTCGACCGCAACCCGGCGCTCGCCCAGTCCCTGCCGCTCGAGCAGCGCCTGCACCGTGGTGCCTTCCGCGACGGTCAGGGCGTCGCCATTGAGCTGGATGTCCATGCCGCGATTGTCGCCCGATGCGCAGCGGCCTGCATCCGCCGGCATCGGGCGCTTGCGGCAGTGCGGCGTGAGCCGCCCGGCCGCTTCGTGGACACTTGCGCACCGTGCGGTCCCGTATTGGGACTGCCGTCCCCATTTTCCGGAGTTGCCGCATGGTCCGTTCCCCCTCCCGTCCCGTTCCCGCCACCCGCCTGCTGGCCGCTGCGCTGGCGCTCGCCGCGGCGCCGGCATTCGCCGCGGACACCTTTTCACGCACCGTCTTTTTCGGCGACAGCCTGACCGACGCCGGCTACTTCCGCCCGCTGCTGGTGCAGCAGAACCCGCAGGCCGCGATCCTCGGCCGCTTCACCACCAACCCCGGACTGGTGTGGGCGGAGTGGCTGGCCGACTACTACGGCACGAATGCCACGCCCAACGGTAACGGCCAGTCCGGCGACAACTACGCGGCGGGCGGCTCCATGGTGGCGAACGACCGCCTGGGCCCGCCGTTCGGCCTGACCCCGTCGCTGGCGACCCAGGCGACGAACTACCTGGCCGCGAACGGCGGCCGCGCCGACCCGGACGCGCTGTACACGGTCTGGGGCGGCGCCAACGACCTGTTCTCGATCGCGGCCAATCCTTCCCAGGCGCAGCAGATCATCGGCGCGGCGGTCACCACCCAGGTCGGCATCGTCGGCACGCTGCAGGGGGCGGGCGCGCGCTACGTGCTGGTGCCCAACATCCCGGACCTCGGCATCACGCCTTCCTTCCAGGCGCAGGGGGCCGCGGCTGCCGCACAGGGCACCGCCATTTCCACCGCCTACAACCAGGCGCTCTACGGCGGGCTGGCCGCGAACGGCCTGCGCGTGATCCCGATGGACACGTTCACCTTCCTGCGCGAGGTGGTGGCCAGCCCGGCCCAATACGGTTTCGGCAACGTCACCGGCACCGCCTGCCAGCCGCAGATCACCGCGCAGTCGATCACCTGCAATCCCGGCACCTATGTCAGCCCGGGCGCGGACCAGACCTACCTGTTTGCCGACGGGGTGCACCCGTCTTCGGCGGCCCACCGTGCGATCGCCGACCTGGCGCTGGGCATGATCGAGGGGCCACGCCAGGTCGCGGTGCTGCCGCGTTCGGCGGCGATGACCGGACGCGGCCGCGCCGAGCGCGTCGGTGCCCAGTTCGGCGCCGCGACGCAGCAGCAAGGGCGCCGCTGGTGGGCCGACGTGCGCGGCGACTTCCAGCGCTATGGCCACGGCGACAATTACGATGGTGCCGGGCCGGCGCTCACCGCCGGCGTGGGCTGGGGCAGCGGCAACCTGGTGTACGGCGGCTTCGCCGGCTACGGCCGCCAGGCCAACGACTGGGGCCTGCGCCGCGGCGACTGGGATCAGGGCGAGGCGACGCTGGGTGGCTTCCTCGGCTGGCAGGCCGACGGCGGCGCCTGGGTAGGCGGACAACTGAGCTACACGCAGCTGGACATCGAGACCCACCGCCAGGTCCCGATCGGCCCGGCGCTGCGCGTGCACCGCGGGTCTACAGATGGCAGCAACCTCACCGCCGCGCTGCATGCCGGCTGGCGCATGGGCGAAGGCGCGCTGAGCCACGGCCCGGTGCTGGGGCTGGTGGCGCAGCGGATCGAAATCGACGGCTTCGCCGAAAGCGATCCCGCTTCCTCGACCTCGCTCGCCTTTCCCGACCAGGATTTCGATTCGCTGGTCGGCAGCGTCGGCTGGCAGGCGAGCTACGCGATCAACGCGCATCTCGCGCCGTACGTGCGCCTGACCGTGGACCGCGAGTTCGAGGACGGCGCCGAAGAGGCGTTCGCGCGGTCGCAGACGACCGGGCTGGACTACGGTGTCCCCGGGCTCGATTACGACGACAGCTGGAGCACGCTGACCCTAGGCGCACGGACCTCTCTGTTCGGACTCGACGCCAACCTCGGCGTCAGCCTGAACGCGGGCGAGAAGGGCGGCAAGCAGACCACGGCGTTCGCCACCCTCGGCGGCGGCTTCTGAAGCGCGCGGGACGCCGGTGCCGGCGTCCCGATCCGCGTTGCCAGCCCGCGCCGGGAAGGCTTAGACTGACCGTGACCGCGGGTGTAGTTCAATGGTAGAACTGCAGCTTCCCAAGCTGCTAGCGTGGGTTCGATTCCCATCACCCGCTCCAATCCAGGCGGCGGCATCATCGAACGGTGGTGCCGCCGTTTTTCGCTGGCGTCCCGCGCATGAAGCTCGCGATCCTCTCCCGCAACGGCAAGCTCTACTCGACCCGCCGGCTGGTGGAGGCCGCGCGCGCGGCCGGGCACAGCGTGCGCGTGCTCGATCCGCTGCGCTGCTACATGCGGATCGGCGACGACGGTTTCGCGATGCGCTACAAGGGCCGCGCGATCGACGGCTACGGCGCGGTGATCCCGCGGATCGGCGCGTCGATCACGCGCTACGGCTGCGCGGTGCTGCGCCAGTTCGAACTGATGGGCAGCCACACGCCGAATCCCTCGGCGGCGATCGCGCGCGCGCGCGACAAGCTCGGCTGCCACCAGTTGCTGGCGGCGCAGGGCATCGGCCTGCCGGCGACGGTGTTCGGCGACAACCCCGACGACACCGCCGACCTGCTCGCGCTGCTCGGCCCGCCGCCGCACGTGGTCAAGCTCAACGAGGGGTCCCAGGGCGCGGGGGTGCTGCTGACCGAGAAGCTGTCGGCCTCGCGCGGCGTGGTGGAGGCGCTGCGCGGCCTGTATGCGAACTTCCTGGTGCAGGAGTTCGTGGCCGAGGCGGACGGCGCGGACCTGCGCTGCTTCGTGGTCGGCGAGCGGGTGGTGGCGGCGATGCAACGGCAGGCGCCGGTCGGCGACTTCCGCTCGAACCTGCACCGGGGAGGCACCGCCACCGCGATCGACACCACGCCCGATGAGCGCGCCGTCGCCGTGCGCGCGGCACAGGCGGTGGGGTTGGGGGTGGCCGGGGTGGACCTGATCCGGTCCCGCCGCGGGCCGCTGGTGCTCGAGGTCAACGCCTCGCCCGGGTTGGAAGGGATCGAGGAGGCAACTGGTGTCGATATTGCCGCTAAAATCGTCGAAATCGCAGTATATGGGGCAGAAATGTCCGATTCCGGAAAATCGGCCAGAAGCCGGACACAGCGCCCATTCAACATGTCGCGGCGGCGGGATTTAACACGGGTTTAATCGATCCGGGGATACCTTGTCGTCACCGGATTCCGCGCTCTCTCCTGTTTCCTTGTCCAAGGGTCAGCCAACGGATTACGGTAATCGGGGCAGTCCTTTGGGCCCAGGCGATGGCATCGCCTGGGCTCTTTTGTGGGCGCGCGTCGACACGGCGCGCACCGGCGCGTGTGACAGAATCCCTCTCCCGCGCCCGGCGGAACCGCACAGTGCTCCCGCGGTCCAAGCAGGCCGCCCCTACGGAATCCGTTCATGCGCATCCTCGTCATCGAAGACAACCAGGACATCGCCGCCAATCTCGGCGACTACCTCGAGGACCGCGGGCACACCGTCGACTTCGCCGCCGACGGCGTGACCGGCCTGCATCTGGCCGTGGTTCACGACTTCGATGCGATCGTGCTCGACCTCAACCTGCCGGGCATCGACGGCCTGGAGGTCTGCCGCAAGCTGCGCAACGATGCCCGCAAGCAGACCCCGGTGCTGATGCTGACCGCGCGCGACAGCCTCGACAACAAGCTGGCGGGCTTCGATTCCGGCGCCGACGACTATCTGGTCAAGCCGTTCGCCTTGCAGGAAGTGGAAGTGCGGCTCAACGCGCTCTCGCGCCGCGGCAAGGGCGTGCAGACCCGGGTGCTGGACGTCGGCGACCTCGAATACAACCTCGACACCCTGGAAGTGCGCCGCCGCGGAAAGCTCGTCCAGCTCAACCCGACCGCGCTGAAGATCCTGCAGGCGCTGATGGAGGCCTCGCCGGCGGTGGTCACCCGCCAGGATCTGGAAACCCGGGTCTGGGGCGAGGAGCTGCCGGATTCGGATTCGCTGCGCGTGCACATCCACGGCCTGCGCGCGGTGATCGACAAGCCCTTCGACGTGCCGCTGATCCAGACCCGCCACGGCATCGGCTACCGCATCGCCGCGCCCGATGGCGCCGGCTGACGACACCCCGGACGCACCTGTCCGCAGCAGGGGCCCGCGCTATCGCCGGCGGCTGCGCAGCCGCATCATCCTGTCGTTCGTCCTGCTGGGCGTCGGCCTGACCTCGCTGTTCGCCTTCCTCACCCAGGAAGCGCGCAACCGCGTGGAGAACGCCCTCGTCGAGGACGTGATGAACCGCAACATCGACGAGTACGCGCGGCGCTACTACGTCGATCCGGAAGGCAACCCCGCGGTTCCCGTCGAACAGATCCGCGCACGTGTGGTCAAGCGCGAACGCTTCGAGGTGCTGCGCCAGGAGCAGCCCGACTGGTACGACCTGCCCGACGGCATCCACAACCTGGGCGGCGTGGACGAGGACGGCAGCCCGTTCTCCTACAAGCTGGCGGTGCGCAAGACCCCGGACGAGTGGTTCTTCCTCGCCTACGACATGACCCAGGCGATGCAGGGCGAGGAACAATTCCGGCGCGCGGTGTATGGCGCGGTCCTGTTGTTCACGCTGTTGTCGCTGTTCCTGGGCTGGTGGTCGGCCTCGCGGGTGATGAGTCCGGTCTCCGAGCTGGCGCGCCGGCTCGGGCGCTCGGGAGGAAGCACGACTCCCGAACCGCTGGCGCCGCACTTCCCCGACGACGAGGTCGGCGAGCTGGCCACGGCGCTCGACGACTACGCCGCGCGCCTGACCGAGGTGGTGCAGCGCGACCGCGAGTTCAACGCCGACGTCAGCCACGAGCTGCGCACGCCGCTGGCGGTGATCCGCGGCGCGGTGGAGCTGCTGCTCTCGCGTCCGGAACTGGACGACAAGACCCGGGCGCGCCTGCTGCGCATCCAGCGCGCCGAACAGCAGTGCACCGACCTGATCAGCGCGCTGCTGCTGCTCTCGCGCAACGAGCGCGGCCACGGCGCCACCGACGTGGCGCGCGTGGCCGAACAGTTGTTCGACGCGCACCGTGGCCAGCTCGGCAGCAAGCCGCTGGCGCTGCGGCTCGACGGCGGGCACGGCCAGGTGGTGGTCGATGCCCCCGAATCGGCCGTCACCGTGGCGCTCGGCAATCTGGTCGGCAATGCGGTCAAGTACACCCAGCAAGGCGAAGTGGTGGTGCGCCTGCTCGACAACGCGGTCGAAGTGATCGACTCGGGTCCCGGGCTCAGCGCCGAGGACGCCGCGCGCCTGTTCGAGCGCGGCTACCGCGGCACCCACGCCGAGCATTCGCAGGGCGGTGGCATCGGCCTGTCGATCGTGCGCCGGCTGTGCGCGCTCTACGGCTGGAGCGTGCGGGTGGTGCCCGGCGTGCAGCAGGGGGTGGTCGCCACGTTGTCGTTCGCACCTGAACCGGATGCGGCAGGCACGGCGTGAGTCGGGATCGCGGCCGCTCGGCTTGACGGCGGCGCAACACCTGCCCCTGCATGATCGTCTCCGAAGCCGGCCGGACGACGACGATGCCCGCGAGCGGAACCAGTTGGAAGGCGTGGAGATCGTCGTGCTGGGCGCTGGGCCTGTGCTGCATGCAGGTGGTCGCGTGCGCCCAGCCCGGCCCCGACGCGACCGGCGAGGCGACGATGCGCAGCGAGATGGTCGAGCAGCAACTGGCCACGCGCGACATCGACGATCCCCGCGTGCTCGAGGCGATGCGCGCCGTGCCGCGACACCGCTTCGTGCCGCAGGCGCTGGCCGCGGACGCCTACCGCGACCAGCCGCTGCCGATCGGCCATGACCAGACCATCTCCCAGCCCTACATCGTCGCGCTGATGACCCAGTTGGCGCGGATCTCGCCCGGCGATCGCGTGCTGGAAGTCGGCACCGGCTCGGGTTACCAGGCGGCGGTGCTCGCCGAACTCGATGCGAAGGTCTACAGCATCGAGATCGTCGCGCCGCTGGCCCGGCAGGCGCAGCGCGTGCTCGAGGAACTGGGTTACCGCAACGTGGTCGTGATGGCCGGCGACGGCTACGCCGGCTGGCCGGAGCACGCGCCGTTCGACGCCATCGTGGTGACCGCGGCACCCGAACGCATCCCGCAGCCGCTGCTCGATCAGCTCAGACCCGGTGGTCGGCTGGTGATTCCGGTCGGACCGCTGCAGTCGATGCAGGAGTTGCGCGTGGTCGAGAAGCAGGCCGACGGCAGTCTGCACTCCCGCAGCGTCATCCCGGTGCGCTTCGTGCCCCTGACCGGCGAGGCCGCCGAACGCGACCGGACCCCGTAGGAGCGCCTTCAGGCGCGACCGTGTCGCCTCTTCGTAGCGCCTGCTCCTCGTGTCCCTCCCCGGAGACCGCACCTGCGCGTCCGGGTCGCGCCTGAAGGCACTCCTACACCCGTTCCAGCCAGCCGTGGGTGTCCGCGGTGGAGCCGTCGAACAGGCCGAAGAACAGCGCCTGGATGCGACGGGTGACCGGGCCGGCCTTGCCGGCGCCGACCTGGCGGCCGTCGACCGAACGGATCGGCGTGATCTCGGCGGCGGTGCCGCACATGAACAGCTCGTCGCACAGGTACAGGTATTCGCGCGGCAGGTCGCGTTCGACCACGGTCAGCCCGGCCTCGCGCGCAAGGGTGATGATCGAGTTGCGGGTGATGCCGTTGAGCAGCGCGGCGCTGACCGGGGTGGTGTGCAGCGCGCCGTCGAAGACCAGGAACAGGTTCTCGCCCGCGCCCTCGCTGAGCAGGCCGGTGGACGCCAGCGCGATGCCTTCGCGGAAGCCCAGACGCCGCGCCTCGCGCGCCACCAGGGTGCCGGACAGGTAGTTGCCGCCGGCCTTGGCACCGGCCGGGATCGTGTTCGGTGCGAACCGCTGCCAGCTCGACACGCAGGCGTCGATGCCGTTTTCCAGCGCCTCGTCGCCGAGGTACTTGCCCATCTTCCAGGTCGCCACGGCGACGTCCACCGGCGTCTCGGCCGAGAGGCCGAAGCCGCCGAGGCCGCGGAACGCGACCGGGCGCAGGTAGTCGGTGGTGCTGCCGTTGGCGGCGATCACTTCGCGACAGGCGGCGTTGATCTCGTCGAGCGTATAGGGGATGTCGATCTCGTGGATCTTCGCCGACTGGTACAGGCGCCGGTTGTGGTCGGTGAGGCGGAAGATCGCCGGACCGTCGGCGGTGTCGTAGCAACGGATGCCTTCGAACACCGACGAGCCGTAGTGCAGGGCATGCGCCATCACATGGGTGGTGGCGTCGGCCCACGGCTTGATCGTGCCGTTGTGCCAGATCCAGTCCGGGTACTGCATGGCGCGACCTCGATGCGGAAAGCGCCCATTTTGCCCGATTCGAGGCCTGCGCCGGAGCTGCGGCGGCGATCGGCCTCGTGGACACCGGCCGGCCCCGGGGAAGGCCGATGCGTATGCGTCGCGGCCAGGGATCCTCTGAACGAGTGCCATTTCGGGCGCAGCGAGAAATCCATGCCGCTGATCGTTCGGGATTTCCCGCTGCGCTCGAAATGACGAACCAGACCTGTTCGGAGGTTCCCTAGAGGCTCACCCACCAGCAGCCCAGGTGCCGGCGCAGCGAGAACACGGTCTGCAGCGGGGTGATGCGGTTGGCGACGGTCTGGTCCACCACCAGTCCGGTCGGCATCCGCCGGGAGTGCCGTTCGCGCGCGGCCGCGGCCTGGATCGCCTCGGGAAGGGCCGCGTCGGCAGAGGTCGACGAGCGCTGGGATGCGACCGCCGCGGAGGGCGTCTGCGACACCACCGCACGCGGGGCCGTGCGCCAGGACAGCGGGGCGGGTGCCGGCGCCACGGCGGTCGGTGGCGGGGGCGGAGGCTGCAGCGGGGTGATCTCGACCAGCGGCCGGTTCACGATCGCGTCCAGCCTTCCCATGATCGCGTAGGCGTTGCGCGACGAGGTGCCGGGCCAGTGGTAGATCCCGGCCAGCCGGTTGACGTCGCGGGTGTCGATGGCGGCGGTCAGTTCGAAGACCAGGTCCTGCAGGCGGCGGCTGCAGTCGCGGCGGATCAGGCGGCCTCCCTCCTGTCCGATGCCCGTGCGCGGGGCGCGTTCGGTGGCGCCGATGGCCTTGCACTCGCGATCGGTGTACACGTGGCCGCCGTCGTCGGTCACGCAGCGACGGATCTGGGCGTGCGCAGGTTCGCCGGCGAGGGCCGCCGCGGACAGCAGCAGGAACACGGCGCAGACTCGACACGGAAGGTGCATCGCGCCAGCGTATCGCCGGCCCGGGCGCCCGGGAAGCCCGCGCCGCGAAGGTGTTCAGGTGTTTGTCGCGGGAACCGGAACGCGTCCCGGCGCGCGTCGTTCATGTTCGCCCGTGTGCAGGCGGCAGCCAGACGGTTAGGCTAGACGAGGACCTTCGGGGGAGGGGTGCTGGTTGCGCGTGTCGCGCGACCACGCCAAGGCATGCCGCAAGACGTTTTCAGCCGGAAGCGCGTGGCGCAGCGCGGGCGCAACCTGCTGCTGCAGGAACTGCGCGAGACCTGCGAGCGCGCGCGCCTGGGCGGCTTCTTCTACCCGGTGGCCGCGCTGCTCGCGTTCGCCGCCGCCGGCCTCCCGCAAAGGCCCTGGCATGCCGCGACCGTGGTCGGCGCGCTGCTGCTGCTCGCCGTGGCGCGCTGCCTGATCGGACCCTCGGGGGCGCCCGACGTCGGCGAGGCGCGCCGCAAGCTGCGGCTGCTGTGGGGCGTGGTCCTCGCCACGACGGCGGTCTGGGGCGCATTCAGTGCGTGGACGTTCGTCGCGCTCGGGGAGCCTGCGCCGCTGGTGGCGCTGCTGTTCTCGGGCGCGTTCGGCATGGCCCTGTCGCACACGATGTGCATGCGCACCACGCCGGCGGTCGTGGCGATCCTGTGCGTGATGGTGCCGAGCCAGGCGGTGCTGTGGGCCAGCGACTCGCGCTGGATCGCACTGATGTGGATGGTGTACATGCTGTACATGCTCATGGTGCTGCGGCGCAGCCACCGCGAGTATCGCGCGCGCCTGGAACTGGAGGAGGACCTGCGCCAGCAGCGCGACCTGTTCGAGCGGCAGAGCCAGGTCGACGGGCTCACCGGGATCGCCAACCGGCGCGAGTTCGGCGCCGCGCTGCTGCGCGCGGTGGATTCGCTGGTGCCTGGGCGCGCGATCTCCCTGCTGATCATCGACGTCGACCATTTCAAACGACTCAACGACAGCTTCGGCCACCGCGCAGGGGATGCCTGCCTGGTGGCGCTGGCGAAACGGCTGCGCGAGCATTTCGCGGAGCCCGGCGACGTGCCGGTGCGGCTGGGCGGCGAGGAGTTCGGAGTGGTGATCGAGGCCACGGCCGCCGATGCGTTCCGGCGCGCGGAACGTTTCCGCGGTGCGCTCGCCGCGGAGCCGATGCAGGCGCTCGATCGCCCGGTCACGGTGACCGTCAGCATCGGCTGCGGGCAGTTCGACCCGGCCCGGCACGAGGACGCCGACGCCTTCTACGGCGATGTCGATTCGGCGCTGTATCGCGCCAAGCAGGCCGGGCGCAACCGCACCGAACACGCCTGAGGCGGCGCCTCGCGCGTGGCCGCGCTCAGGCCATGCGCGCGAGCACGGCCTGGGTCGGCCTGGCGAGGTTGAGCGTGTAGAAGTGCAGCGCCGGCGCGCCGCCCGCCACCAGCTGCCGGCACAGGCGCGCGACGACGTCGGCGCCGAACTCGCGGATGCTGTCGGCATCGTCGCCGAAGGCCTGCATCTTCTTCGAGATCCAGCGCGGGATCTCCGCGCCGCACTGCTCCGAGAAACGCCGCAGCTGCGCATAGTTCGAGATCGGCATGATCCCCGGCACGATCGGCGCCTCGACGCCGAGCGCGCGTACCGCGTCGACGAAGTGGAAATAGGCGTCGGCGTTGTAGAAGTACTGGGTGATCGCGGCGTCGGCGCCGGCGTCGATCTTGGCCTTGAAGTGGCGCAGGTCGGCGAGCGCGTCCTCGGCCTGCGGGTGCATCTCCGGGTAGGCGCCGACCTCGATGTGGAAATGGTCGCCGTGGCGGTCGCGGATGAAGGCGATCAGGTCCGAGGCGTAGCGCAGGTCGCCGGGATGGCCCATGCCCGAGGGCAGGTCGCCGCGCAGGGCGACGAGCCGGCGGCAGCCGAGTGCGCGGTAGCGCGCCAGCAGGTCCGCGATCTCCTCGCGCGTGCCGCCGACGCAGGACAGGTGCGGCGCGGCGTCGAGCCCATGCGCCTGCAGCAGGTGCTGCACGGTGTCGGCGGTGTAGCTCAGGGTCGAGCCGCCGGCGCCGAAGGTGCACGAGACGTACTCGGGCGCGTGTTCCTTGAGCCTGGCCACGGTGCGGTCGAGCTGCGCGCGCTGTTCGTCGGTCTTGGGCGGATAGAACTCGAAGCTGATCGGGGTCATCGAGGCAGGCCGGGCGGGAACGGCGGAATTATATCTCTATATCGCGATGGATGTTAAGACTTCCTGCGGGCGCGGTGTCGTGGGCCGGGCAGCCGTAAGGTCGCTAACCTGTCCGGCCCCGTCCCCGCATCGCGCGCCATGGCCATCGTCCTGACCCCGTTCGCCCGCACCCGCCTGTTCCCCCGCGAGCCGCGCGGCAACACCATCCGCGACTGCACGCCCGAAGCGTTCGAGCGGCGCATCGGCGAGCAGGCGCCGCTGGCTGTGCTCGAGGGCTATGCGCCGTTCTGCCGATTGCACGTCCACCGCAACTGGACGTCCACGCGCTGCCTGACCGTGCCGATCACTGGCGACAACCGCCACCTGCTGCGCTCCGCCTACGAGGCGCGCACAAAGGGCGAATTGCCGGTGCTGGTGCGCTGGTTCGAGGGCGTGGAGCCGCCGGTGGCGGCGTATCTGGTCGTGATCCTCTACAGCGCGGCGCAACTGGAGAAGGAGGGCGCGCCGATCGATGGCGACTGGGGCATCGTCGGCTGCCTGTACACCATGACGCCCGAGGAGATCCCGATGGCGCCGGTCACGATGATGCGCAATGCGCTGGGCGTGGCGGAGGGCGGTTCCGGCGTGGCGCTGGATCGGACCGCATATCGGCGCAGCGTCGGCTTCTGGGAGCGCAACGCGAACTGGCGGCCGTAGTGCGGAGACTGCGCAGGGGGGTGGGTCAGATCTCGCCTGTGTTCCGGTTGCCCGCGTCCGGCCCCGCATCGCGAACCTGGCGCGACAGCAGCGAGAGGCCGCGATGGATGTTCACCTTGACCAGGGATTCGGATTGCCCGGTGGTGCGGCTGGCTTCGGCGACGCTGAACCCTTGCAGCTTGACCAGTCGGATGACCCGGGCCTGCGCCGGTTTCAGCCGGGCGAGCAGTGCGTCGAGCTCCGCCGCGGCCTGCACGGGTGCATCGCGCGGGACGTCGGCGAGGTCGTCGGCCAGTGGATCCTCGCGGCGCGGCATGGCGCGCAGCCAGTCGATCCACTTGTAGCGCGCGATCGCCGCCACCCAGGGCAGGAGAGGCAGGCCGGGCCGGTAGGTATGGCGTTTCTCGTGCACCGCGATCAGCGCCTCCTGGACCGCGTCGTCGACCGCCGACGCGGGCAACCGGGAACGGAAGTAGCTCCGCAGCCAGCCGCCCAGCCCGTGCAGCAGGGTGGCGTATGCGGCCTGGTCGCCATCCAGCGCGGCACGCATGAGCGCCTCCCGGTCGTCGAGGCGGCCGGGGCCGGCGGCCTGCGTCGAAGCGTCCGTCAACCTCGTCCTCCCTGTGTGGGGCTCCATTCTGCGGCAGGACACCGGATGCTGGGCGGAGACGTCCCGCAACCCTTCGCCCGACGCACGCGAATGCACGGCACTCATGCGTGCCCGCGGTCGTCCGCGGTCTGCGGCGGGGACACCGCCGCCAGCAGGCCGGATTGCAGCCACCAGGCCAGCATCCTGCCCGCCTCGCGCGCGACATCCTCGGGCGCAGTAGCGTGCGCGAACAGCCATTCGCACAGGGCGCCATACGAGGTGCCGGCCGCGATCCGGCGCAATGCCTCGCCTTCCTCGCGCGTGGCCAGACAGCAAACCGGTTGCCAGCCGTCACGCCAGACGATCGCGGACGCCGGGCGTGCGAGCGGCGGCGCGGGCGCGACGCCATCGTCGGCCAGTGCCCGCCACAGCGCGACGCAATCGCTGCCCACGTCGAGCACGGTCAGTCCCGCGCACGTTCGCAAATGCATTCCGGCCCAGTCGTCGCCCGAGAAACCGCGCGTGGCCGCCTGCCACGTGGCCAGGTCCAGGCAAGCGCTGTCGCCGGCAGTGAACGCCGCGTGCATCGCCCATTCGAGTGCGGCGAGGTCCCGCACCTCCGGGTCGCCGGGGAACAGCGCGGCGACGGTCACGGGGAAGCCGTCGCCGATCGCGTCGAGCGTCCAGCCGGTGGGCGGATGCAGCACCAGGTGGTGCGCGGCGGCCGCGGCGAACGCCGCGTCCCCCACCCAGCGCCGCGTGCGCTCGAACGTGGCCTGCATCGCCTCCATCAGGGCATGGCGATGGTTGTCGCGGTAGACCGCCAGTCCGCGCGCCATGCGCGCGTCCCACTGCGCCGGCCATTCCGCCGCCTCATCGAGGATGCCGGCGAGGAACCGGTCCTGCACATGGGCCAGCTTCATGCCGCCCTCTCCTCCGGACAGGCACGGGCGGCCAGGGCCCGCGCGTGGTCGAGTTCGGCCTCCAGTACGGACAGTGGTGGGATGTCTCCGTCGCGCTCGATCATCGTCGCCACCGGCCCGCAGCGCCCCACCGCATGCGCGTACAGTGCCCAGACCTCGTCGCAGACCGCACGGTCGTGGGTGTCGACCAGCAGCTCCCCGGGACTGTGCCCGGCGAGGTGGAGCTGCCGCACCTGCTGCAGCGGCAGGCCGTCGAGATAGACGCGCGCGTCCCATCCGTGGTTGCGCGCGCTGACGTACACGTTGTTGACGTCGAGCAGCAGCTGGCAGCCGGTGCGCGCGACCATCGCGGCGATGAACTCCCATTCGGCCAGGGTGTCGTGCGGGAAGCGGCAATAGCTGGATGGATTCTCGAACAGCATCGGGCGTGCCAACGCATCCTGCGTGCGGTGGATGTTGACGCAGACCGCATCGAGGCTGTCTTCGGTGTAGGGCAGGGGCAGCAGGTCGTGGCTGTTGTGGGCGTGGGTGCGGGTCCAGCACAGGTGGTCGGACACCCACAGCGGTTCGATCCGGTCGGCGAGACGTCGCAGCCGGGCCAGGTACGCGTCGTCGACGCCGTGCGCCGAGCCGATCGACAGCGAGACGCCATGCAGCACCACCGGATAGTGCGCGCGCACGCGCCGCAACGTGTCCAGGGGCCGACCGCCCTCGACCATGAAGTTCTCGGAGATCACCTCCACGAAATCCACGTTCGCCTCGCCGGCCAGGAACGCCGGGTAGTGCTCGCGGCGCATGCCCAGGCCGAAACCCGCGAACGGGGCGATCGCCGGCCGGATGGATGCGTGCGGCGGCGGCCCCGCCCGCCCGGCGGGAAGGCGGGGCCCATGTCGCTCCGTCACCCGAGGTCGCCGATGGTGCCGCCCCGCGACAGGCATTCGCCGGCCTTGAGCGCCTTGAAGCCGTGGCCCTTGCACGCGTTCTGACCCTTGCATGCGTGCTCGGCGGTGGAGCAGTCGGACTGGCCCTTGCACGAGTGGATGCCGTAGCAGTGCACGGTGTCGTCGCTGTCGAGCGCGCGGCCCTTGCTGCCGGTGGGGGCATCGGCGGCGATGGCCGCACCGGTGAGGACGAGGGCGGCTGCAGCGGCGGCGATCGCGGACATGCGCGAGGCGGAAATGTTCATCGGGTCTCCTGGTTCGGTTGGGAAAGGCGCCGCCGGAATCCGGTCGACACCCGGGAGGTTCGGAGCACGGGGGCTTCGGGTTACACGCGGAAAAAAGAATCCGGGTGTAACCGCGGCGCGCCCTGCCACGAACCTGTGGATACGCGCCGCGCATCGTGCGTGGTCGCACCACCCGACAAGAGGAATCCACCGATGCAGACCCCCCGAATTTCCGGCCTGGTCCTGGCCGCCGGCGTCGCCCTTGCGCTGGCCGGCACCGCGGTCGCGCAGGAAGCCAAGCCCCAGAAGGAGAAGTGCTACGGCGTCGCCAAGGCCGGGCAGAACGACTGCGCGGCGGGGCCCGGCACGAGTTGCGCCGGCACGTCCACCCGCGACTACCAGGGCGACGCCTGGAAGCTGGTGGACGCGGGCACCTGCGAGAAGATCCGCACGCCCAAGGGGGCGGGCTCGCTCGAGCCGGTGCAGCGGTGACCGCGTGCACGGCGCTCGGCGCCGGGCTGCGGGCGTGCGACCGGGCCTGCGCCCTGCTTGCGGGCCCGGTCGGCGAAGGCCTCGGCCTGCTGGCCGCGCGCGCCGGACTGGCGGTGGTGTTCTGGCGGTCCGGCCGCAACAAGGTGGTGGAGGGCAGCTGGCTGCAGGTCAGCGACTCGACCCGCTTCCTGTTCGCCGAAGAGTACGCGGGCGTGCCCCTGCCCCCGGACCTCGCGGCCACGCTGGCGACCTGGGGCGAGTTCGCACTGCCGCTGCTGCTGCTCGCCGGCCTCGCCACGCCGGTGGCGGCCGCAGGCATCCTGGCGATGACCCTGGTGATCCAGGTCTTCGTCTATCCTGCGGCGTGGCCGACGCACCTGCTGTGGTCGGCGCTGGCGCTGCTGCTGCTCTCGCGCGGCGGCGGGATGTTCTCGCTCGATGCGTTGTTGCGACCGCTCATCGACCACCAGCGGACGCGACGGGGCGTCGCGCGGACCTGAAGGGTTGACGCCATGGACCGAGAGAATCCGCTGATCGCACGGCTCGCCGCCGGATTGCAACCGGTGCGGCCGCAACAGTCGCGCACGGGCTGGATGTCGCTGGCGCTGGCGGTGCTCGCAACCGGCATCATCGTGCACCTGCTGTTCGGCCTGCAGCCGGTCACGATCCTGCGTTCGGCCGGCAGGTGGTTCGTGCTCGGCGAACTGCTGCTGGCCGGGCTCGGGCTCGCGGCGGCGTTCGCCACGATCCGCATGGCCTGGCCCGAACGTGCCGGCCGGCCGGGAGCGTTCTGGGTGGTCTGCCTGGCGTCGCTCGCACCCTTGTCCGCGCTCGCGTTGCTGGCGATCCCGGGCGCGCATCCTTCCGCGGCGGCCGGCGTGGACGGGCACTGGCAGTGCGCCGCAATGGGCACCGCCAGCGCCGCGCTGGTGGCGGGGGTGCTGGTGCGCTGGTTGCGGCGCGGCGCGCCGGCGTCCCCGACGCGCGCCGGATTGTATGCAGGCATCGCCAGCGGCGCGCTGGGCAGCGCGGTCTATGGTCTGTCCTGCCCGCTGGGGGATTTCCACCATTGGACGTTGTGGCACTTCGTGCCGGTGCTGGCATGCGCACTGGCGGGACGCGTCCTGCTGCCGCGGTGGCTACGCTGGTGATGGAGGGGCGCGCTTGCGGCGTCCTGGGCCGGGGTCTGCGCCTTCGTCGCAGTGAGTCCGCCGCGCAGGCCGCATCCGCCTACCGCGGCCGGTGAAATGCCGCGCGCGCCGCCTCGACCTCCGCACGGACCACGCATGCATGCGCGTGGTCGTTGACCAGGCCCATCGCCTGCATGAACGCGTACACCGTGGTCGGGCCGACGAAGGCCCAGCCGCGGCGCTTGAGTTCCTTCGACAGCGCGATCGATTCGGGCGAGGTCGACGCGGTCTGCGGATCGACCCCCGCCTTCGGCCCGGCTTCGTAGCGCCAGAAGAAGGTGGCGAGAGAGCCTTCCGTCTCGACCAGTTCGCATGCGCGCGCCGCGTTGTTGACCACCGCTTCGATCTTGCCGCGATGGCGGACGATGCTGGCGTCCTGCAGCAGGCGCCCGACGTCGTCCTGGTCGAAGCGCGCGACCGCGCGGAAATCGAAGCCGCGGAACGCGGCGCGGAAGTTGTCGCGCTTGGCCAGGATCGTGCGCCAGCTCAGGCCCGACTGGAAGCTTTCCAGGCACAGCTTCTCGAACAGGCGCCGGTCGTCGGCGACCGGGAAGCCCCACTCGCGGTCGTGGTAGTCGAAGAATTCGGGCGCCGCCGCGCACCAGCGGCAGCGCGGTCGGCCATCGGGGCCGGGGATCGTGGGGTTCATGGCGTCGGCCAGGCAGCGTCAGTCGAGCAGGAATCGCAGGCGTGGATCGACCGTGCCGGGCGAGATCTCCAGGATCTCCGGCTCGACCACGCCCGCGGCGACGAAGGGGTCGGCCTGCACGCGTTGCAGCAACTCGTCGTGCGGCACGCCGTGCGCAAGGATTGCGCCGCCCAGGCCCGGCTGCAGGCTGCCGGCGAGCAGGAACACGCCATCGTCGACGCCACACCGGAGCCATTCGTTGTGGCCGGCCATGTGCGCCGCGGCCTGGTCGCGGCGGCTGGAGAACCTGAGCAGAACGACGAACATGGGGTTCCTCCTGGGCGAAAAGCGGTCAGGCCTCGACGGCGCGCATGGACGACGCGACGTCCGCCAGCCAACGGGTCATGCGTTCGACCTCGCGTTCGACGAAGGCCTCGTCGCGCAAGGCGTTGTCCATCACCGCGACGCCCTGGCTGAAGGCGAGTACGTGCATCGCCAGCGCGTCGGCGTCGCGTTCGCGCCCGAGCCGCGCGAACTGGACCGCCAGCCACTGGCGGAACTCGCTGAAGATCGCGCTGGCGCCCGGACGGGCGGGATGGTCGAGCTTGGCCAGTTCGCCGGTCAGGGTGCCGACCGGACAGCCGTGGCGCACGATCGCGCCGCGGTTCGCGACCACGATGCGGATGTAGCACAGGATGCGGGCCGCGGGATCGGCGGCGATCGCGTCCCAGGACGCGATCATGTCGCGCGTCGCCCGTGCGCGCAGGCCGATCACGGCGTCCAGGATCTCGTCCTTGCTGCGGAAGTGGTAGTAGAAGTTGCCGCGCGAGATGCCGACGGCGGCGGCGATGTCGGAGAACGAGGTATGGGCGAAGCCCTGCTCGTAGAACAGCCGGTCGGCCACGGCGACGATGGCGGCACGGGTGGTGTTTGCGTCCCGGGTCGATCGGGGCTGCTTCGAAGCCATCGGGGGATCGTCCTATCGCGTCGGTGACAGATTAGGACGTTCGTCCTAATGGCGTCAAGCCGTCGTGCGCCGGAAACGAAACGGGCGCCCGTGGGGCGCCCGTCGCGATGTCGCTGTGCCGGTGAACCGATCAGTAGCGGTAATGCTCCGGCTTGTAGGGCCCCTCGACCGGCACGCCGAGGTAGTCGGCCTGGTCCTTCGTGAGCTTCGTCAGCTTCACGCCGATCTTCTCCAGGTGCAGGCGCGCGACTTCCTCGTCGAGCTTCTTGGGCAGGATGTAGACCTTCGACTCGTAGCCATCCTTGTTCGCCCACAGGTCGATCTGCGCCAGGGTCTGGTTGGAGAACGAGTTCGACATCACGAAGCTCGGGTGGCCGGTGGCGCAGCCCAGGTTCACCAGGCGGCCTTCGGCCAGCAGGAAGATCGCGTTGCCGTTGGAGAACGTGAACTTGTCCACCTGCGGCTTGATGTTGGTCTTCACCGCGCCCGAGGCGTACAGCGCATCGACCTGGATCTCGTTGTCGAAGTGGCCGATGTTGCAGACGATGGCCTGGTCCTTCATCGCCTTCATGTGCTCGAGGGTGATGATGTCCTTGTTGCCGGTGGTGGTGACGTAGATGTCGCCGCGGCCGAGGGTGTCCTCGATCGTGGTGACCTCATAGCCTTCCATCGCCGCCTGCAGCGCGCAGATCGGGTCGATCTCGGTCACGATCACGCGGGCCCCATAGGCGCGCAGCGAAGCGGCCGAACCCTTGCCGACGTCGCCGTAGCCGCAGACCACCGCGACCTTGCCGGCCAGCATCACGTCGAGCGCGCGCTTGAGGCCGTCGGCCAGCGACTCGCGGCAGCCGTAGAGGTTGTCGAACTTCGACTTGGTGACCGAGTCGTTGACGTTGATCGCCGGCACCAGCAGCTTGCCCTGTTCGGCCAGCTGGTAGAGGCGGTGCACGCCGGTGGTGGTCTCCTCGGAGACGCCCTTCCAGTCGGCGACGACCGTGGTCCAGTACCCGGGACGCTCCTTCGCCACGCGCTTGAGCAGGTTCTTGATCACCTGCTCCTCGTGGCTGCCGGAGGCCGAGTTCACCCAGCTCTCGTCGCCCTGTTCGAGCTCGTAACCCTTGTGGATCAGCAGGGTCACGTCGCCGCCGTCGTCGACCACCAGCTGCGGGCCGAGGAAGCCGCCACGGCCGTCGGGGAAGGAGAGCGCGTCGAGCGTGCAGTCCCAGTACTCCTCCAGCGTCTCGCCCTTCCAGGCGAACACCGGGGTGCCGGTGGCGGCGATCGCCGCGGCGGCGTGGTCCTGGGTGCTGAAGATGTTGCACGAGGCCCAGCGCACGTCGGCGCCGATGTCCTTGAGCGTCTCGATCAGCACCGCGGTCTGGATCGTCATGTGCAGCGAGCCGGTCACGCGCACGCCCTCGAGCGGGGACGTGGCGGCGTGCTTGCGGCGGATCGACATCAGCCCGGGCATCTCGTGCTCGGCGATGTCGATTTCCTTGCGGCCCCAGTCGGCCAGCGAGATGTCGGCGACCTTGTAGTCGCCTGCCTGGGAGGATGGCTTCGTGGAAGCGGGTTTCACCTGTGCGTTCATGCGGAACTCCGTGAGTGCAATGGATTGCGGTCACGGGCGCCGTTGTCGCGTGGTGGAACCGCCGAGCCTGGCCGTGCCTCGCACGGTCGCAGCGCCCCTCGACGGGCTGCCGATTATAGCGTCCACGGCATGGCGGCGTGCGTTCGCGCGCTGAACGTCACCGCCGGCCACGGTCGGGCGGGATCTCCGCGCGACAGCCGCGGTGATCATCGCAAGCCACTGATTGACAATAAGAATCGCCGGGAGACAGTTTCCGGCGCGGACGATGTGGCCGACATGCGCGCTCAGCCCTGGGTCTGGGATTGGCCGTGGCCGGCGTCGAGCGAGACCATGAACTGGGCGTGGATCGCCTCGCCCAGTTCCACCAGGCGCGACAGCGTGGCCTGCAGGTGCGGCTCCAGCCCGCGCGCGATGATGTCGTCGATGCGCGCGTAGCGGGTCTGCGCCGACAGCGCGCCGGCCAGGCGCACGACCTCCTGCGATTCGCCGCCGGTCATCGCGCGCAGCACCTCGTGCAGGGTGTTGAGGCAGGTCTGCAGCGAGCGCGGATTGACGTCGCGCAGCAGCATCAGGTCGGTCACGCTGCGCGGGGTGACCGATTCGCGGTACAACCGGCGATAGGTCTCGAACGCGGACTGCGACTGCAGCAGCGCGCTCCACTGGAAGTACTCGGTCGCATCGCGCGCCTCGCCGGACTCGTCGATCTCGCCGTCGCTGCCGACCACGTCGAGCAGCCGGATCGCCCAGTCCGAGCGTTCGATGAATGCGCCCAGTTGCAGGAACTGGTAGGCCTCGCCGCGGCCGAGCGTGCCGATGGTGACGCCGCGGAAGGAAGCCGAGCGGGACTTCACCCATTCGACGATGTTGCTGATGCCGTCGCTGCGCACGCCCGCCCAGGTGCGGCTGCGGATCTCCAGCCACGAGGCGTTGAGGTCCTCGTACATCTCGGCCGTGATCGCACCTCGCTGCGCGCGCGCGTTCTCGCGGGCGGCGCGCAGGCAGTGATGGATGGACGAGGGATTGTCGGGCGACAGCAGCAGGTGGCGCAGGACGCCCTCGGGTTCGATCGTGCCGTAGGTGGCGGTGTAGTGGCCGCCGGTGCCGAGCGCGTCGAGTGCGCGCCGCCACGGCGCCGCCTGCGACTTGCCGCGGTCGTAGCGCTCCGGGAGCATGGCGATGCGCAGCGCGAGGTCGACCAGGCGCGCGGTGTTCTCCGCACGCTCCATGTGGCGCGAGACCCAGTAAAGGTCGCTGGCGGTCCGGCACAGCATCAGCTTTCCAGCACCCAGGTGTCCTTGGTCCCGCCGCCCTGCGACGAGTTCACCACCAGCGAACCCTCGCGCAGCGCGACCCGGGTCAGGCCGCCGGGGACCACGTGGATACGCTTGCCGCTGAGGATGTACGGCCGCAGGTCGATGTGGCGCGGCGCCAGCCCGCTCTCGACGAAGGTCGGGCAGGTGGACAGCGACAGGGTCGGCTGGGCGATGTAGTTCTCCGGGTCGTCGAGGATGCGCTGGCGGAAATCCTCGATCTCCTTCTTCGTCGCGGCAGGCCCGACCAGCATGCCGTAGCCGCCGGCGCCATGGACTTCCTTGACCACCAGCTCGGGCAGGCGCTCGAGCGTGTAGCGCAGATCCTCGGGCTTGCGCAGCACCCAGGTGGGCACGTTGAGCAGGATCGGCTCCTCGGACAGGTAGAAGCGGATCATCTCCGGTACGTACGGATACACCGACTTGTCGTCGCCGACGCCGCTGCCGGGTGCGTTCGCCAGCGTCACCCGCCCGGCCTTGTAGGCGCCGAAGATGCCGGGCACGCCGAGCATCGAGTCTGCGCGGAACACGGTCGGGTCGAGGTAGTCGTCGTTGATCCGGCGGTAGATCACGTGCACCCGCTGCGGTCCGCGCGTGGTGCGCATGTAGACCATGTCGTCGCGCACGAACAGGTCCTGGCCCTCGACCAGCTCCACGCCCATCTGCTGGGCGAGGAAGGCGTGCTCGAAGTAGGCCGAGTTCGCCGCGCCCGGGGTGAGCACCGCGACGGTGGGGCCGTCGATGCCGTCGGGCGCCGCCTCGCGCAGGATCTCGAGCAGCGCGTCGGGATAGCGTTCCACCGGCGCGATCTGCTGGCGCGCGAACAGCTCGGGCACCAGCCGCGCCATCATCCGCCGGTTCTCGAGCATGTACGACACGCCCGAGGGCACCCGCAGGTTGTCCTCCAGCACGTAGTACAGCCCGTCGCCTGCGCGCACCAGGTCGATGCCCGAGACGTGCGAGTAGACCCCGCCCGGCACCTGCACGCCGATCATCTGCGACAGGTACTCGCTGTTGTCGAGGACCAGCTCGGCCGGGATCAGTTTCTCGCGCAGGATGCGACGTTCGCCGTAGACATCGGCCAGGAACAGGTTGAGCGCGAGCACGCGCTGGCGCAGTCCGGCCTCTAGCATCCGCCACTCGCCTGCGGGCAGGATGCGCGGGGCGAGGTCGAAGGGAATCAGGCGTTCGGTGCCGGCCTCCTCGCCGTACACCGAGAAGGTGATGCCGACGCGGTGGAACGAGACTTCGGCCTCGCGCCGCTTGCGCTCGATCTCGCTGTCGGGGGTGTCGCGCAGCCAGTCGTCGAATGCGGCGTAATGCGCCCGGACATTGCCCTGCGCATCGTGCATCTCGTCGTAGCCTGGCGACATCGGCGATCCGGGTCCGTGCGGTGTGGGGTGCGGACTAGACATAGCACGTGCCGCCGGGACGGCGCCAGCGCCTGCACGCGATCGATGCCGCAGCCCGGGGGCAGGGCACGGGCCGTGCGAAGCGAAAGGGGGCTTCTCCGGATACCGAAGCGGGCCGCTCATGCCGCCGCGCCGGATGTCCCGCGTCGCCGGGAAAGGAGGAATGCGCCGCTGCGCGACGCGCGCGAAGGTCTCGTTTTTTTCCGGAAGCAGGAACGGACGCCTGAGCTTCCAGCCCGCACGCAAGCGGGAGCGGAACGGCGCCTGCGTCGGTGTCGCCGCGTTGCGCAGTTCGCAGCGTGCCCGGTCGTTTCCCTTGCGCACGGGCAGCCGGGACGACACGGATGCTGCACCGCGGAAGATATTCACAGTCGTGTGAGTGAGTATTGACAACCGCCCCGGCCGCGCTCAGTATCCGGCCCGTCGCGTCTTGCTGAACCAGCATCCTGTGGGAGGGATCTGCAATGGGAAGTCGTCTGTTCGCGTGCGCCTCGATGGCCGCGCTGTTTGCCGCACCTGTTTCCGCGCTGGCCCAGGCTACGGCCGAGGCGCTGGCATCCGGGCAACGCGAGGCCGAAGCGCGAGCGTCCATCGACGCCCAGGAGCTGGACCGGGTCATCGTCACCGCGACCCGTCGCAGCCAGCCCTTGAAGGACGTGCCGCTCAGCGTGACCGTCCTGTCGCAGGAAGAACTCGACGCCAAGGGCATCGTCGGCTACGAGGGCCTGGCCTACGAGACGCCCGGGGTCGTGCTGAACCGGCCCACCGCCAACTTCAACAACTTCACCGCGCGCGGCATCGCCACCAACGGCTACAACGCCAACCTGCAGAGCACGGTGGCGATCTACATCGACGAGCTGCCGATCTCCTCGAACGGCAACTCCACCATCCTCGATCCGAGCCTGTACGACGTGGAGCGGGTGGAGTTCCTGCGTGGCCCGCAGGGCACGCTGTTCGGTTCCGGATCGCTCGCCGGCGCGCTGCGCATCCTGACCCGCGCCCCGGACCCGAACATGTTCGAAGCCTCGTTCCTCGGCGACCTCGGCGTACGGGGCTCGGGTTCGCTGCGGCAGCGCTACAACGCCATGGTCAACGTCCCGCTGGCGGAGGACACGCTGGCGCTGCGCGTGGTCGCCTTCAAGCGGCACGAGGAGGGCTACGTCGACAACATCGGCACCGGGGTCGACGACGCCAACGTCATGGAGACCTGGGGCGGGCGCGCGACCTTGCTGTGGGAGCCCAGCGATCGCCTGTCGGTCCAACTGCGCGCGTCGCAGGAGGACAGCAGCCCGGAGGATTCGAGCCTGACCAACCCGGATCTGGGCGAGGACGTGCGCTATTCCGACCTGCCCGACCGGTTCGCGGGCAGGATGACCAACTACAACGCGACCATCGGCTACCAGTTCGACGGCGCCAGGCTGACCAGTTCCTCGACCTGGTCCGACTACGAGGCCCACTTCGACGTGGATCTCGCAGCGACCTTCGGCCACCTCATCCCCTTCGGCCTGGAAGTGCCGTACCGGGACGACCGCTTCGTGCAGGAGGTGCGCCTGGTGTCGGACACCGGCGGGCGCGTGGACTGGGTGGTCGGCGGCTTCTACTTCGAGCAGCAGCGCAACGCGGATTACTTCTACCGTTCCTCGCAGGCGTTTCTCGACGCCATGGGAATGGACAATCTGCCCGTCAGTCCCTACTACCTGCGCTTCCGCAACACCATCGACCAGCGCGAGCGCGCCCTGTTCGGGGAACTCACCTTCCGCTTCAACGACGACCTGTGGGCGACCGGCGGCCTGCGCTACGGCAGCACCCAGGCGCAGGCCACCCAGCAGGCCGGCGGCTACAACAGCAACTACCTCACCGCCGCGCTGACCGGCACCACCGGTCCGCTGACCATCATCCCGGTGGGGGAGATCGTCGGCCTGGAGGCGAAGGAAACCGGCCCGTCGTACCGCCTGAGCCTGTCCTGGCGTCCCACGCCGGCGATCACGACGTACGCTGCCGTGGCCACCGGCTTCCGCGCGCCGGTCGTCAACGCGCGGGCCGGCGCACCGAGCCTGGTCAATGCGGAGGACATCATCATTCCCTTCGGTGCCGACTCCGACGAATTGATCAACTACGAGCTGGGGCTGAAGGGCCGGTGGCTGGAGGGTCGCCTGGCCGCCAACCTGGCGCTGTACCACATCGACTGGAACGACATCCAGGTGCAGGCCAACCGGGTCTCGGACTCGGTGCAGTTCGCGACCAACATCGGTGGCGCCATCAGCCAGGGGCTGGAATTCGAGCTGGTGGCGAGGCCCGGCGCCAACTGGACGTTCGCGCTCAACGGATCGTTCAACCGGACCGAGGTGGACAGCCTGACGCCCGAGGAAGCCGCGATTTCCGGCGCGGTGCTGGGCGCGCGCCTCTCGGCGCCGCGCTTCCAGGGCTCGATGGTGATCGACTACGGCTTCGATGCCTTCGGCGACGCGGCGGGCAACGCCTCGCTCTCCCTGGTCCACGTCGGCAGCTTCCCGGGCATGTTCCCGAACGTCCCCGGACGGCCGGGCGTGGTCAGCCCCATGTTCGACTACACCGAGTCCTACACGATCGCGAATGCGAACCTCGCCTTCGCCTTCGACCGCCTCACGCTGGGAGCCTACGTCGAGAACCTGTTCGACGACCGTTCGATCACCTACGTCCATCCCGAGGCCTTCCTCGACGGACGCTACGCCAGGGTGCCCCCGCGCACCATCGGCGTGCGCGTGGGCTACCGGTTCTGATGGCCGGCTCGCCCGCCAGCGCGGCGATCCCGGGCGCGCAGGTCGCGCGCCCGGGCACCCGCGCCTGGGTCGTGCTCGCGGTCCTGTGCTTCGTCTACGTCCTCAACTTCCTCGACCGGCAGCTGCTGTCGATCCTGGCCAAGCCGATCCAGGACGAACTGGGCGTGAGCGACGGCCAGCTCGGGCTGCTCGGCGGGCTGTACTTCGCGATGTTCTACTGCATCCTCGCGATCCCGGTGGGCTGGCTGGCCGACCGCACCAACCGGGTGAAGGTGCTCGCGTTCGCGTGCGGGCTGTGGAGCGCAGCCACCGCGGCCTGCGGCGTGGCCTCGAACTATCCGCAGCTGGCGCTGGCGCGCATGGCCGTAGGCGTCGGCGAGGCGGGCGGGGTGCCGCCTTCGTACGCGATCATCGCCGACTATTTCCCGCCCGGCACGCGCGGCACCGCGCTGGGGCTGTTCAACCTCGGCCCGCCGATCGGCGCGGCGCTGGGCGTGGCCTTCGGCGCCTCGGTGGCGGCCGCGTACTCGTGGCGCATGGCCTTCCTCTGGGTCGGCGCGGTCGGCGTGGTGACCGCGGTGGGCGTGTGGTGCTTCGTGCGCGAGCCGCGCAAGGGCGGGCTGGATACCGCGCGGGCGCGGCCTGCGTCCGCAGCCGGCACCGCGGACGTAGCGCCCGGCTTCGGGGAGACCTTCCGCGGTTTCTTCGCCAACCCTGTGCTGCGCAACATGGCCTTGGCCTGCGGCGCCACCCAGTTCGTCACCTACGCCTTGCTCAACTTCAGCGTGTTGCTGCTCATGCGCGAGAAGGGCATGTCCCTGGAGGAGGTGGCGGTCTGGTACGCGCTGGTGCTGGGCATCGGCACCGCCGGCGGCATGTTCCTGTCCGGGCGTCTGATCGACCGTCTGGCGCGCCGTTCCAAGACCGCCTATGCCTACCTGCCGGCGGTGGGCCTGGTGCTGGCGTTGCCGCTGTTCGTCGGCTTCGTCTGGGCCGGCAGCTGGCAACTGGCCCTGGCGTTCCTGTTCCTGCCCACGGGCCTGAACTACTTCTACCTCTCGCCGGCGGTGACCCTGGTGCAGGAGGAAGTACGCCCGGACCAGCGCGTGCTCTCGGGCGCGCTGCTGCTGCTGGTGATGAACCTGATCGGGCTCGGTTTCGGCCCGACCTACCTCGGCCTGGCCAGCGACTTCTTCCGCGCCACCCATCCGGACAACTCGCTGCAGATGGCGTTCTACACCCTGGTCCCGTTCTACCTGCTGGCGGTGGGCATGTTTCTGCTGCTCGCGCGCAGCATCCGCCGCCAGCTCGCGCAGGAGGCAAGCCCATGACCTGTTCCTTCTTCCGCCTGCTCGTCGCGGTCGCGGCGCTGTACGCCGCGCAGGCCTTCGCCGGCGATGCGCCGGTGGTGGAAGCGCCGGCCGGCACGCTGCGCGGCGAGGCGCTGGAGGGCGTCAACGCGTTCCGCGGCATTCCCTATGCACGGCCTCCGGTTGGACAGTTGCGCTGGCGTCCCCCGGTGCCCGCCGGGCGTTGGGAGGACGTGCGCGACGCGACCCGCTTCGGTCCGGCCTGCCACCAGCCGCCGGCGCGCCCGGGCAGCATCTACGCGCCGGCCCAGGCGTTGGCGACGAGCGAGGACTGCCTGTCGCTCAACGTGTGGGCGCCGGCGGGTGCGGACCGCGCGCCGGTGTTCGTCTGGATCCATGGCGGCTCGCTGGTGGCCGGCAGCGGCAGCGAGGCGATGTACCGCGGCGAGGCGCTCGCCAGGCAGGGCGTGGTGATGGTCACCGTCAACTACCGGCTCGGCGTGCTCGGCTGGCTGGCGCATCCGCGGCTGAGCGCGGAATCCGAGGACGCAATCTCCGGCAACTACGGCCTGCTCGACCAGATCGAGGCGCTGCGCTGGATCCAGCGCAACATCGCCGCGTTCGGCGGCGATCCGGACAACGTCACCATCGTCGGCGAGTCCGCGGGCGCGCTGAGCGTGATGTACCTGCTGGCGGCGCCATCGGCGCGCGGGCTGTTCCATCGCGCGATCGCCCAGAGCGCGTACATGATCTCCTCCCCGGCCCTGCGCGAGACCGCGCACGGCGCGCCGCCGGCCGAGACCGCCGGCGTGGAGCTGGCGCGCAAGCTCGAGGTTCGTGGCCTGGCGCGCCTGCGCGCGATGGACGCCCAGGCCCTCACCGTGCAGGCGGCGCTGGCCGGTTTCTTCCCGCTGGGCGTGGTCGACGGCCAGGTGCTGCCGGCGCAGCTGGTCGAGGTGTTCGACCGCGGGCAGCAGGCCCCGGTGCCCATCCTGGCCGGTTTCAACGAGGGCGAGATCCGTTCGCTGCGCTTCCTGCTGCCGCCGGCGCCGGCCGACGCGGCCGCCTACGAGGCAACCATTCGCGCCGCCTACGGCGAACTGGCCGACGACATGCTGCGCCGCTATCCGCCCCCCAACCTCGACGAGGCCATGCTCGCGACCACGCGCGACGCCCTGTACGGCTGGACCGCCGAGCGCCTGGTGCGCAGCCAGACCGCGCTCGGCCAGCCCTCGTACCTGTACTACTTCGACCACGGCTATCCGGCCGCCGACGCGGCCGGGCTGCACGCCTTCCATGCCGCCGAGATCCCCTATGCGCTGGGGACGGTGGACGGCACGCCGCCGAACTGGCCCGGGATCCCGGACACCGACGCCGAGCGCCGGCTGGCGGCGGCGATGCAGGCCTACTGGACCTCGTTCGCGCGCAGTGGCACACCGGTCGCCACCACGGCTCCGGCGTGGCCGGTCTATGGCGAAACGCGCGCCTACATGGCCTTCGACGGCGTGCCGCAACCGGGCGAGCAGCTGATGCCGGGCATGTTCGAACTGGTCGAGACGGTGGTCTGCCGCCGCCGCGCGCATGGCGGCCAGCCCTGGCACTGGAACGTCGGGATCATCTCGCCGCCGCTGCCCGAAGGGGTGGCTGGATGTCCGTGATCCACGGCGAAATGCAGCCGTATGCGCTGACCCTGGACAGGTTCATGGAGCACGGCGCGAAGTGGCACCCGGATGCCGAAGTGGTCACCGCGCGCGAAGGCGGCCGGATCGACCGGATCGGCTACGCCGGACTGCAGGCGCGCTGCCGGAGGCTGTCGGCGGCGCTGGCGGGCCTGGGCATCGGCGAAGGCGACATCGTCGCCACCCTGGCCTGGAACACGCAGGCCCACCTGGAGACCTGGTTCGCGGTCATGGGCATGGGCGCGGTGTGCCACACGCTCAATCCGCGCCTGGGCGAGACGCACCTGGTGGCGATGCTCGCGCAGTCGCGCGCACGCGTCCTGGTGGTCGCCGCCGACCTGGCGCCGCTGGCGCGGCGCATCGCCGCGAATGCCGATGCGCTGGAGCGGGTGCTGTCGATCGACGGCGAGGCGAACCTGGACGACGGCACGATCCGGATCGATCCGCTCGAGCCGATGCTCGAGGCGGCCCAGGGTCAGGTGCCCTGGGGCGGCTTCGACGAACACGCGCCCTGCGGCCTGTGCTTCACCTCCGGCACCACCGGCGCGCCCAAGGGCGTGACCTATACCCACCGCGGCATCTTCCTGCACACCCTGCGCACCTTGCAGGCCGACGGCATGGCCCTGTCGATGCGCGAGCGCGTGCTGCTGGCGGTGCCGATGTTCCATGCCAACGGCTGGGGCGTCCCGTTCGCCGCGCCGGCGGTGGGCGCGCGCCTGGTCCTGCCGGGCCGCCAGCTGGACGGCGCCAGCCTGGCGGCGCTGATCAACGCCGAATCGGTCACCGTGGCGATCGGCGTGGCCACCGTCTGGCTGGCGCTGGCCGAGCACCTGGAGGCGACCGGCGGGCAGACGCCGTCGCTGGAACGGGTGATCGTCGGCGGCGCGCCGATCGCCCCGGCGCTGATGCAGCGCATCGAACAGCGCCTGGGCGTGAGCGTGCAGACCAGCTGGGGCATGACCGAGCTGTCGCCGACCGGCACCGTCGCGCCGCCGCACGATCCGCGCCGGACCGCATACCAGTCGGGGCGTCCGTCGATCGGCGTGGACCTGCTGCTGACCGACGCCGAGGGCGTCGCGCTGCCGTCGCAGCGTGGCGCGGAAGGCCACCTGCGCGTGCGTGGCGCCAGCACGGTCCTGCGCTACTTCGGCGAAACGCAGCCGGCGGTCGATGCGCAGGGCTGGTTCGACACCGGCGATCTGGCGCGCATCGACGCGGACGGCAGCCTGGTCATCACCGGGCGCGCCAAGGACCTGATCAAGTCCGGCGGCGAATGGATCAACCCGGCCGAGATCGAGGAGATCGTGGGCGGACTGCCCGAGGTGTCGCTGGTCGCGGTGATCGGCCGCGAGGACCCCAGGTGGGGGGAACGGCCGGTGCTGCTGGTGGAGATGCGCGAAGGCGGCGAGATGGGAAACCAGGCGCTGATCGACGCGCTGCGCGGCCGCATCGCGTCCTGGTGGCTGCCCGACGAGGTGATCCGCGTCGAGCGCATGCCTTTGGCAGCGACCGGCAAAATTGACAGAATGCGGCTCAGGGCCGAGTTTGGCGGCGCGCCGGCGGAGACGGGAACATGAGGTCCCGCGGCGGCGTGCCGGTGGCAGCGCAGTGGAGGCAGGGTGACAACAGGGGCGACATCCCGTTCGGGGCGCGCGCAGGGAACCAAGCGGGCCGGCGCGAAGGCCAAGCGCCCGACCAAGGCCGAGCAGCGCGCCGAGATGACCGAGCAGATCCTCGATGCAGCCGAACTGCTGTTCTCGCGCCATGGCCTGTACGGCGTCACGCTCAAGGACGTGGCCGGCCACGTCGGCGTGCACCACACCCTGCTCAACTACTACTTCAACGACAAGCAGACGCTGTTCGACGCGGTGATGGCGCGCCGCGCCCCGGTGACCAGCGGGCTGCGGATGCAGGCGCTGGACGACTACGAGGCCGGATGCGGCGGCAAGCCCACGCTCGAGGGCGCGCTGCATGCCTTCCTCGATACCGACCTGGACCTGTACATCCAGGGCGGCGAGAACTGGAAGAACTACGGCGCGCTCAGCGCGCTGGCCTCGACCACGCCCTACGGCGCGGAGTTGATGGACCGGCATTTCGACCCCGTGGTGCTGCGCCTGATCGACCTGCTGAAGAAGGCCATGCCCGATTGCGCCGAGGAAGACATCTTCTGGGGCTACCACTTCGTGACCGGCGCGCTGATGCTGACCCTGGCGCGCACCGGGCGCATCGACCGGCTTTCCGGCGGGTTGTGCCGTTCGGACGACTACGACGCGGTGAAGGCGCGCATGGCCCGTTTCATGGCCGCGGGTTTCCGCGCGCTGTGCGCGCGACGGGGGCAGGGCAAGACGCGTTGACCGCGGTCCCGGTCCCGTCCTCAAGGTCTTTTCGGGAACGGGAGTCGGACCATGCGGCTTGAGGGACGTACGGCGATCATCACCGGCGCGGGCGGCGGGCTGGGCCGCCAGCATGCGCTGTACCTGGCGGGCAAGGGCGCGCGGGTGGTGGTCAACGACGCGGTGGCGGCGCAGGCCGAGGCGGTCGCCGACGAGGTCCGCGCGAGCGATGGCGAAGCGATCGCGGTGGCCGCATCGGTCGCCGACGAGGCCGCGGTGGCGGCAATGGTGGCGCGCACGCTCGAGGCCTGGGGCCGGATCGACATCCTGGTGAACAACGCCGGCATCCTGCGCGACCGCAGCTTCGCGAACATGCGCCTGGACGAGTTCCGCGAGGTGCTCGACGTGCACGTGATGGGCGCGGCGACCTGCTGCAAGGCGGTCTGGGCGCAGATGCGCGCGCAGGGGCGCGGCCGCATCGTGCTGACCACCTCGTCGTCGGGGCTATACGGCAACTTCGGCCAGGCCAACTACGGCGCGGCCAAGATGGCGCTGGTCGGGCTGATGCAGACGCTGGCGATCGAGGGCGGCAAATACGATATCCGGGTGAACTGCCTTGCGCCGACCGCCGCCACCGGCATGACCGCCGGGGTGCTGCCCGAGGAGAGCCTGCGCGTGCTGGATCCGGCCCTGGTCAGTCCGGCGCTGCTGCCGCTGGTGGCCGACGACGCGCCGAACCGGGCCATCGTCTGCGCCGGCGGCGGCCATTTCGCGCGCGCCTGGGTGACCCTGACCGCCGGCCGCTACCTGGGCGGTGGCGAGGACGTGGGCGAGCGCCTGATCCGGGCCTGGGACGCGGTCTCCGATCCGGACGGGCAGGTGATGCCCGACTACGGCTTCACCCAGGCCGAACGCGAGGTGGCCAGCGCACAGGCGCATGCGCTGGCACCGCGGGCCGAAACCGCCTGACCGATCCACCTGCCCAAGCGCACAGTCGCCCTGTCGCGCGCGACGCGGACCGCACGCGTCTGCTGTCATTGCGATCGGCCCCCTCCCATTTCAACCATGCCCTCTCGTTTCGACCCGCCGTTGTCATTTCGACCGCAGGGAGAAATCCCGACCCGGGCAAAACGGATCTCTCCCTCCGGTCGAGATGACAGTGGTGGGGAGGCGGAGCACACGATGATGGTCACATCCGGTACCGGTTCTTTCGCGGGCAAGGTCGTGCTGGTGACGGGCGCGAGTTCGGGCCTCGGCGAGGCCGCCGCGCTGGAGTTCGCGCGACTTGGCGCTGCCGTCGTGCTGGCCGCGCGTCGCGCCGACCGGTGCGAGGCGCTGGCACTGCGGATCATGGCCGCAGGCGGCGAAGCGCTTGCCGTGCCCGCCGACGTCGCGCGCGCGACCGACGTCGAGGCCATGGTCGCGGCCACCCTGGAACGTTTCGGCCGGCTGGACTGCGCCGTCAACAACGCCGGGATCGCCGGCCCCATGCGCACGCCGGTGGCGGAGGTGACCGAGGACCAGTGGGACGCGGTGATGGACGTGAACCTCAAGGGCGTGTGGCGGTGCATGAAGCACGAGATCCCGGCGATGCTGGCGGCCGGTGGCGGCGCGATCGTCAACGTCGCCTCGATCTACGGCCTCGAACCCAGCGATGTCGGCCACGCGCCGTATGCGGCCAGCAAACACGGCGTGATCGGCCTGACCCGTTCCGCGGCGACCGATTACGGGCGAATGCGACTGCGCATCAACGCCGTGGCGCCCGGCTTCACGCGATCGGAGATGGTCGACCCGGAACGCCCCGGCGGCGCCGAGCACTACGGCCGGATGGTGGCGCGCCATTGCGCCATGGAGCGGCTGGGGGAAGCGCAGGAAGCGGCGCGCGCCATCGTCTGGCTGTGCTCTTCCGACGCCAGCTACGTCAACGGCGCGGTGCTCCGAGTGGACGGCGGCAGCGCCACGCGCATGTACTGACCGTGCGCGCCGGGCCGCGGGCCCGTCCCGCGCCGGGTCGCCGGTGACGATGATGCGGCGCCCGGAAGCCGGCCCCGGCGGCGCGTCCGGTTGTGGTTGCGGCGCCCACCGCTCGCGGGCAAGGCGCGTTCCCGCTTCGACTGGCCCGGAGCCGATCGCGGCGAAAACGCCGAAGGGCCGCTTGCGCAGCCCTTCGGCTTCACCGCTGGCGCGTGCTCAGCGCTTCGCGGCCTTCTTCAGCTCATCGGCCTTGTCGGTCTTCTCCCAGGAGAAGGCGGTGGCCTTGTGCTTCTTGCCGGCGCCGTCGACGTACTCGACCTCCCTGGGCTTGCGGCCGAAGTGGCCGTAGGCGGCGGTGGCCTGGTAGATCGGGTGCTCCAGGTCCAGCATCCGGGTGATGCCGTATGGGCGCAGGTCGAAGTGCTTGCGGATCAGCTTCTCGATCACGTCGTCGCCGACCTTGCCGGTGCCGAAGGTGGTGACCGAGATCGAGGTCGGCTCGGCCACGCCGATCGCGTAGCTCACCTGCACCTCGCACCTGTCGGCCAGGCCCGCGGCGACGATGTTCTTGGCCACGTAGCGCGCGGCGTAGGCGGCGCTGCGGTCGACCTTCGACGGATCCTTGCCCGAGAACGCGCCGCCGCCGTGGCGGGCCATGCCGCCGTAGGTGTCGACGATGATCTTGCGCCCGGTCAGGCCGCAGTCGCCCACCGGCCCGCCGATCACGAACTTGCCGGTCGGGTTGATGTGCACCTTGTTCTTCGCCAGCGACTCGAGCCACTTCTTCGGCAGCACCGGCTTGAGGATGTGCTCGCGTACGGCCTCCACCAGGTCCTTCTGCTTGATGTCGGGGTCGTGCTGGGTGGACAGCACCACCGCGTCCAGGCCGAGGATCGCGTTGCCGTCGTAGCGCAGGGTGACCTGGCTCTTCGCATCGGGACGCAGCCACTTGAGCTTGCCGTTCTTGCGTACCTTCGCCTGCTGCTCGACCAGGCGGTGGCTGTAGTACAGCGGCGCCGGCATGTATTCGGGCGCCTCGTTGCAGGCGTAGCCGAACATCAGGCCCTGGTCGCCGGCGCCCTGTTCCTCGGGCTTCTTGCGGTCGACGCCCTGGTTGATGTCGGGCGACTGCTTGCCGAGCATGTTGATGATCGCGCAGGTGTGGCCGTCGAAACCCACGCTGGAGTTGTCGTAGCCGATGTCGTTGATCACCTTGCGCGCCAGCGCCTCGATGTCCACCCAGGCCGTGGTGGTGACCTCGCCGGCGACGATCGCCGCACCGGTCTTGACCATCGTCTCGCAGGCCACGCGCGCGCGCTTGTCCTGGGCCAGGATCGCGTCCAGCACCGCGTCGGAAAGCTGGTCGGCGATCTTGTCCGGATGGCCTTCCGAGACCGATTCGGAAGTGAACAGGTAGCTGGACATCGACTTATATCCTTCAATTCGGATGAAAAGATGGGTGCGGATGATACACGGGCCGGGGCCGGGGCGCATCATGCCGGCCCGGGTGTTGCAAGGGGTTAACAGCTCAGTGCCGCACCGCGCCGTCCGCGCCTGACCCTTCTGGGTCGGTCGCCGGTCACGCAACTGCGGGCGGCGATCGGCGCCTGAACAATGTCCACGAAAGTTATACCACTGGATGTTTATTGGGTGGTATAACCTCGGCATTGCCCGGGAGCCTGCCATGCCCCTGTACCGCGAATTGCCCGCCGCCGCCCAGGCCGCCTACGCCGAACTGTACGAACAGGTGCAGGTGGCGGAAGCTTCGCGCTCGCCGGCCTTCCTGACCGGCAAGGTCGGCTGGAAGACGATCAAGGGCCGGCGCTACGGCTACTGGCAGTTCAAGGAGATCGACGGCCGCAAGCGCGAGTACTACCTCGGGCCGGAAGGGCCGGCCGTGGCCGCCATCGAACGCGCACGCGCGCAGGGTGCGCCGGCGCTGGAGGCCGTGTCTCGCCAGGCCGCCGCGGCCGTGGCGCAGGGCAACCAGGTCACGCCCGCGAAACAGTTCCGCATCGTCAAGCGCTTTGCCGACTACCAGTTCTTCCGTGCGGGCGGACTGCTGGTGGGCACGCACGCGTTCCTGGCGCTGGGCAACCAGCTGGGCGTGGCCTGGGGCAGCGGCACGCGCACGCTGGACCTCGATTTCGCGCACTCGGGGCCGGGCGGCAACGTCGCCATGGCGCTGCCGGCAGATCTGAAGATCAGCCTGCACGACGCGCTGGAATCGCTGGAAATGGGATTCCTGCCGGCGCTGGGTGGGACCAAGGGATTCGCCAGCAACTACATGAGCGAGAAGGAACCGGACCTGCGCATCGATTTCCTGACCGTGCGCCGCCGCAACAACGACGAGGTGCAGATGCCGGATCTCGGCGTCGCCCTGGTGCCGCTCAAATTCATGGAATACCTGCTGGAGCGGCCGGGGCAGGGCGTGCTGCTGGATCGTGCCGATGCGTGCATGGTCAACCTGCCGGATCCGGCGCGCTACGGCCTGCACAAGCTGCTGGTCGCGGCCGAGCGCGGGTCGCGCCACGCCAAGTACCGCAAGGACATCCTGCAGGCGCTGGCGCTGATCGAATGGCATCTGGAACGCGCGCCTACGTTGCTGGCCGATGCCTGGCAGGACCTGCGCGCGCGCGGTACGGGCTGGGAGAAACGTGCCCGCGCTTCGCTGGCGCAGGCTCCGGCGGCGCAGCGGCCGCTGCTGACGCGGTTCGGGCAACTCGTGGACTGAGCCAACGTTGTCACGCCGCCGCAGGAAAACCGCAACGCGGCTGTCGTGCCCCGCGCGCAGGCTGCCGGCCAACCGGGCCGACCCCTGAGCGCCATGCCTCCGATCGAGGAAAGACTGCAGTCGCGGTTCCCGCACTGGTTCCGGGGCCGGCGTGCCGGCATCGCGCGGCCCCTGCTGCGTGGTGCGTCGCGCTGGACGCGGCTGGACGCGATCGACGCGTTCCTCGACGGGCACGGGCACCTGCGCGGGCTCGAATTCGTGTCGGCCGCGCTGCGCTTCCTGGAGGCCGACTGCCGGATCGATGCGGCGGACCTGGCACGGATCCCGGCGCAGGGGCGGGTGGTGATCGTCGCCAACCATCCCTCCGGCGCGCTCGATGCGCTGGCGCTGCTGGATGCGGTGGGTCGTGTGCGCCAGGACGTGCGCATCGTGGCCAACGACCTGCTGGCCGCGATCGAGCCGCTGGCGGGCCTGTTGCTGCCGGTGCGGGTGTTCGGCGGGCGTGCGCGGACCGACAGCCTGCATGCGATCGAGGATGCGCTGCGGGCCGAGCGCTGCGTGATCGTGTTTCCCGCCGGCGAGGTGTCGCGGCTGTCGCTGCGCGGCGTGCGCGACGGCCACTGGCGTCGTGGCTGCCTGCATTTCGCCCGGCGTACGGCCTCGCCGGTGCTGCCGGTGCGGATCGTCGCGCGCAACTCGGCGTTGTTCTATGGCGCTTCGGCATTGTTCCGCCCCGCGGGCACGGTACTGCTTGCGCGCGAGATGTTCGCGCGCCGTCGCCATCCGTTGCGGCTGCACGTGGGCGAGCCGGTCTGCCTGGCACCCGATGCCGACGCGCGTGGGCAGCTGCGCGAAGTACGCCGCGCGCTATACCGCCTCGGTGCGGCGGCCGCTCCGGCAATCCGCCGGGAGACGCTCGCCGCGCCGCTGCCCGCGCGGCGCCTGCGCGTGGCGATCGCGGCCACCGAACTGCTGGGCGCCACCGCCGATGGCAAGCAGCTCCGCCTGGCCCGTTGCGGCGAGGGTGCGCCATTGCTGCTGGAGATCGGGCGCCTGCGCGAACGCGCGTTCCGTTCGGTGGGCGAGGGGACCGGCCGCGCGCGCGACATCGACGGCTTCGACCTCGACTACGACCACCTGCTGGTGTGGGATGAGGCTGCAGGACGCATCGCCGGCGCCTACCGGATCGCGCGATGCGCGGCGATCCTGCGCAGCCGCGGCCTCGGCGGGCTCTACACCGCATCCCTGTTCCGCTACACCGAGGCGGCGTTGCCGCGCCTGGACGCGGGCATGGAGCTGGGTCGCAGCTTCGTCGATCCGGATTACCGCGGCGGACGCAGTCTCGACTATCTGTGGCAGGGCATCGGCGCCTACCTGCGGCGCCATCCGCAGGTGCGCTACCTGTACGGCGCGGTGTCGATGAGCGCAGCGCTGCCGGCCGCGGCGAGCGCGAAGATCGTCGTCCACTACCGGCGCCACCACGGCGCGGGGGACGTGCCGCTGGCGGTCGCGCGCAGGCCGTATCCCGACACGGCGCTTCCCGACTGCGCCGGCGAGGATGCGGACGCGGCGTTCGAGCGGTTGAAGGACGAGCTGGCCGCGTACGGCGTCGCGGTCCCGGTGCTTTATCGCCAGTACACCGCGCTGTGCGAGCCGGGCGGCGCGCGCCTGCTCGCGTTCGGCGTGGATCCGGCGTTCAGCGATTCGATCGACGGACTGGTCGAGGTCGACCTGCACCGCGTCCGTAAGCTCAAGCGGGCCAGGTACCTGGGCCCGCGGGCGGTTGCCGGAGCGGCGGCATGAGCCCGCTGTCGCCATGCCGCAGCCTCTTCCTCTCCGACGTGCACCTGGGCTCGCGCCACTGCCACGCGGCGGAGCTGTCGGATTTCCTCGAACGCGTGCAGTGCGAGCGCCTGTACCTGGTCGGCGACATCGTCGACCTGTGGTGGATGTCGAAGCGTCGCGCGGCCTGGGGGCCGGCGCACAACCGCGTGGTCGAGGCGCTGCATGCGCTGTCCCGCGAGGGGACGGAACTGATCTACGTGCCGGGCAACCACGACCGTGCGGTGCGCCGCCTGTGCGGCCTGGTGCTGCCGACGATGCAGGTACGCCGGCGCGCGATCCACGTCACCGCCGACGGCCGCCGGCTGCTGGTGGTGCATGGCGACGACTACGACAGCATCACCCACTTCGGTGGGCTGCAGGAGCGTTTCGGAGACTGGCTCTACTACCGCATCCTGACAGGCAACCGCCTGCTCAACGCCTCGCGCCGCCGGTTCGGCCTGCGCTACTGGTCGCTCTCGGAGTTCCTCAAGCGCCGTAGCGCTGCCGCCGAGCGCTACATCGCGCGCTTCGTGCAGGCCGGGCTGGACGACGTGCGCCAGCGTGGGCTCGACGGAATCGTCTGCGGGCATATCCACCGCGCCGCGCTGCTGCGGCGCGATGGACTGGTCTACGCCAACGACGGCGACTGGGTGGAAAGCCTCACCGCGTTGGCCGAAGACCACGACGGCACCCTGCGGCTGCTGTCGCACCGGGGCGAGACGCTCGCGGAGATCGCGCCTCGGCTGCGGCTGGTGCAGCCCGGACCGCTCGCGCGCGCGGCCTGAAACCCGGGCCCGCCGCCCTGTCACGCCCACGGCGGCGTTGCGGCGCGAAAGCGGCGACAATGCGCGCATGTCCGCCGTGCCCATGTCCGAAGACGCGATCCGCGAGTTCGAGCACCTGCTCGGCGAAAAGGCCGTGCCGAACGGTGGCATGACGCTGGAGTGGGTGGACGGATATTTCAGTGCGCTCATCGTCGGTCCCGCGACCGTTTCGCCCGCGCGGCAGCTCTCGCGGATCTGGGGCGTTGCGATGGCGGAGGCGGACGAAGCCGGCGCTACCGCGATGCTCGAGGCCACGGTCGCGTTCTGGAATCACATCGTCTGGCGGGTGGCGCAACCGTTGCCGGACGAGGATGCCGAACCGGATCCCGCGGACATGCAGGTGATGCCCCTGCTGCAGACGCCCGCCTTCGACGAGGACGCGGACCAGTTCCCCGACAGCGTCCGCGATTTCCGGTGGGCGCGCTGTGGGCCGACGGCTTCCTGGCCGGGGTCGGGCAGGCGGGCGAGGGGTGGGACCGCTGGTGCGCGATCGACGAATCGCTGCGGGAAAGCCTGGACGAAGTGGCACGGCTGACCTTGTTCGATGGCGCGTACGGCGCCGAACCCGCCCCCGTCGATGCCCCGGCCTCGCCGGACTTCGAGGAACGCTGGGAAATCCTGGCCGGCGTGCCGGGCCTGCTCCAGTACTGCAACGAGATGCGCCAGGACGGCGTGTTCCCGCAGGCGCCGCGACGGCGCGAGGCGGTCCCGGGGCGCAACGATCCGTGTCCGTGCGGCAGCGGCAGGAAATACAAGAAGTGCTGTGGGGCTGGTGTGACCCTGCACTGAGCGGGTCGCGGAAGGCACACGTTGTGTCGCTACGGCGAGTCGGCACCGCCAACTAGAATGATGGCATGGATTCCCTCAGCCAACTCCTGCTCGGCGCCGCGGTCGCCGGTGCGGTCGTGCCGGCCGCGCACCGCCGCGCGGCGATGCTCGCCGGTGCCGCGCTCGGCACCCTGCCCGACCTCGATTCGTTTCCCATCGCGCTGTTCACCGACGACCCCGTCGCGCTGATGACGCTGCATCGCGCTTTCAGCCATTCGCTGTTCGTGCTGCCACTGCTGGCGTGGGCGATCTGGGCACTGTTCCGTCGGCGCGGGGGGCGGGTGGCCGCGGCCCCACGGCCCTGGTTCGCGGCGATCCAGCTGGCCCTGATCACGCACCCGCTGCTGGACGCGTTCACGGTCTACGGCACCCAGTTGCTGTGGCCGCTGGCGACGCCGCCGGTGATGTGGTCGAGCGTGTTCATCATCGATCCGGGCTATACGTTGTGGCTGCTGCTGGGCGTGGTGGTGGCGATATTCGGGGGGGCGAGGCCACTCGCACGGCACGCGCTGGTGGCGGGCCTGGCGTTGAGCTGCGCCTACCTCGGCTGGTCGCTGCTGGCCAAGGCGATGGTCGAGCGCGAGGCGGAGCGCTCGCTGGCGGCGCTGGGCCTAGCGGATGCGCCGCGCTTCTCGGTGCCGATGCCGTTCAACACGCTGCTGTGGCGGGTGGTGGCGATGACGCCGGACGGGTTCGTCGAGGGCGAGCATTCGCTGGTCGCGGATGCGCGGCCGATCGCGTTCCGTCGTCACGGCTCCGACGTGGCAGCGCTCGCCCAGGTCGCGGATGTCCCGGCGGTGGCCCGGCTGGCGTGGTTCAACCATGGGTTCATGAAGGCGCAGCAGCGCGACGGCCAACTGGTCCTGAGCGACCTGCGCATGGGCGCAGAGCCCGACTATAGCTTCAACTTCGCCGTGGCCGAGCGTGACGGTGGCGGCTGGCGCGAGATCCCGTCCGAGCAGTTGTCGTGGCCCTGGGAAGCCCGGCGCCGCCTGCCGCAGATGTGGGACCGCATCTGGGAGGAGCCTGCGGCCACGGCGGTACGACCCGGTACGTATTGATTCTGCGTTCCCCGGATGCGCTGCGCTTATCCGGGCTACGTCGGCGTAGCCCGGCCAAGGCCGCAGGCCGCCGCCGGGGATGGTGGCGCGGTGTCCCGGATGCGCTGCGCTTATCCGGGCTACGCGGGGAACCAGTAGCGGGTGAAGTGGAAGAACACGGGCGCGGCGAACACCACCGAGTCCATCCGGTCCATCATCCCGCCGTGGCCTTCGATCATCCGGCCCCAGTCCTTGGCGCCGAGGCTGCGCTTGACCGCCGACAGCGCCAGCCCGCCGCACACGCCCGCGACCACGATCACGCCCGACATGCCCGCCGCCTGCAGCGGCGTGAACGGCGTCATCCACCACAGCGCGGTGCCGATGCCCACCGCCGCCAGGCCACCGCCGATCAGGCCCTCCACCGTCTTCGACGGGCTCACCAGCGGCGCCAGCTTGCGCCGGCCGAACAGCTTGCCGAACACGTACTGCATCACGTCGCTGATCTGCACCACCAGCATCAGGTAGAGCAGCAGCAGCTGGCCGGTGCCGGGCGGCGCGTCCGGGTGCAGGATCATCAGCGCCGGCGCATGGCTGATGCAGTAGATCGCGATCATCACGCCCCACTGGATCTTGGTGCTGCGCTCGAGGAAGTCGGTGGTGTCGCCGCCGAACACCGCCAGCACCGGCAGCGCCAGGAACGCGTAGACCGGGATGAAGATCGCGAACAGCCCGTACCACTGGTCGAAGATCAGCCAGTACTGGATCGGGATCAGCAGGTAGAACGCCGCCACCAGCGGCAGGTGGTCGCCGGCGCGGGTGGGGGTGAGGGTGATGAACTCGCGCAGCGCGAAGAACGAGATGAAGGCGAACACGACCAGGGTCGCCACCGGCCCGATCGCGAAGCAGGCCGCGAGCACGGCGACCATGCCCCACCAGGCGCGCACGCGGGCGTTGAGGTTGCGCACCGTCGCGCCGCCGCCGTCGGGGCCGCGGCGCGACAACCACCACCCCACCAGCGAGGCGACCAGCAGCAGGCCGACGATGCCGGAGAACACCAGGATGGTCTTGGTCTGCGGGCTCATGCCATCGCCTCCACCGCCTCGCGGGCGCGTTCGAGAAACACTTCGCGCGGTTCGTCCTGCGCGCGTGGCAGTGGCGCGCCGAAGTTCACGTTGCAGTAGAGGGGCAAGGGCAGCGGCAGCAGCGCGCCCTTGGGCAGGCTGCGATGCAGGGTGTCGAGATACACAGGCACCAGTTCCACGTGCGGATACTCGCTGGCCAGGCGGAACAGGCCGCCTTTGAACTTCTGCGGCAGGCGCTCGTTGCTGCGGGTGCCTTCGGGGAACAGGATCAGCGAATCGCCCTGGTCCAGCGCTTCGCGCACCGGCGCCAGCGGGTCGGCGTCGGGCGTCTCGCGGTTGCGGTCGATCAGGATCGCACGCAGCACGCGGCCCGACAGCCAGCCGCGCAGGCCAGGCTTGTCCCAGTAGTCGCGGGCGGCGACCGGACGCACCTGCGCGCGCTGCTGCGGCGTGAGCGCCGACCAGATCGCCACGGTGTCGAGGTGGCTGGTGTGGTTGGCGAAGTAGATACACTGCCCGCCCGGCGGCGCGACGCGCCACTGCGCGCGTGCGCCGACCAGGGTGCGGGTGAATCCGACCAGGGCCGCGCCGCCGAGCCGGGCGATCATCGCGCGGCCTCCAGCTGCCGCGCGATCGCGCGCAGGCGCGTCGCGCAGGTGAGCAGCGAACCCGCGGCGATGACCAGCACCACCACGACCAGCACGTGACGCGATCCGGCGAACATCGCTTCGAATGGCGTCACCAGGCAGGCCAGCGTCATCAGCGCCATGCGATGCTGCTTGGCCATCGGCCCGCGGAAGTCCTGCGCCAGCCCAAGGGCGCCGCCGAGCGTGCGGACGTAGGCGGTGAGCGCAGCGAACAACGCCGCCGCCCATCCGGCCCAGGGCAGGCCCGCGGCGTAGCCGAGTGCGACGAGCAGCAGGCTGTCGGCAATCCGGTCGGGCACTTCGTTGTACAGCGCGCCGGTGGGCGTCGACTTGCCGCCTTCCACCGCCACCATGCCGTCGAACAGGTTGCACAGCAGCCGCAGCTGGATGCCGAGCGCGCACAGCCACGCGCCCCAGGGCGGCAGCCACAGCAGCGCCGCGGCGCCGGCGAAGACGATGCTGAGCACCGAGATCGCGTTGGGCGTGAGCGGCGAGCTCGCGAGCGCGGAGGCGATGCGCCGGACGAGGGCGTTGCCGCGCGCCTTGATCGGCCGGCGCGAAGCGTCCGTGCCCGGATCCTGCTGTTCCATCGCGATGTCTTCCCGTCGAGCGCCGCCGGCGGCGGGCGTTCCCCATGCGCCCGCATGATCGTCAGCCCCGCCCGCGCTGGCAAGCCCATGCGTGGCTCACGCGGCGACCGGAATCTCCGGCGCCGCGCCGGCCGCCAGCGCATCGAAGTAGTCGCGGGTCAGCCGCAGCTGCGCCTGCGCACCGTCGGCGCGGTTGACCACGGCGAGGAAGGCGCGATTCTCGGGGCGATCCTTCGCGTACCAGCCCAGGTGCTTGCGCGCGATCCGCACACCGGCCTGCTCGCCGTAGAACTCGTGCAGGGCATGCAGGTGGCCGAGCAGGATGTCGCGCACCTGCGCCAGCGAGGGCGGCGGCAGTTCTTCGCCGGTGGCGAGGAAGTGCGCGATCTCGCCGAAGATCCAGGGCCGCCCCTGCGCCGCGCGGCCGATCATCACCGCATCCGCGCCGGTGCGGCGCAGCACCTCGCGCGCCTTGCGCGGCGAATCGATGTCGCCGTTGGCGATCACGGGAATCGACAGATCCGCCTTGATCGCGGCGATGGTGTCGTATTCGGCGTGGCCGGTGTAGTGCTGGTCGCGGGTGCGCCCGTGCACGGCGAGCGCGGCGATGCCGCTTTGCTGCGCGATGCGGGCGATCGCCAGCGCGTTGCGGTTGGCCGCGTTCCAGCCGGTGCGGATCTTCAGCGTGACCGGCACGTCCACGGCCGTGACGACCGCCTCGAGGATGCGCGCCACCAGGGTTTCGTCCTGCATCAGCGCCGAACCCGCCCAGGCGTTGCACACCTTCTTCGCCGGGCAGCCCATGTTGATGTCGATCAGCTGCGCTCCGTGGCCCGCGTTGTGGCGCGCGGCCTCGGCCATCACCGCCGGGTCGGTGCCGGCGATCTGCACGCTGACCGGGTCGGGCTCGCCGGCGTGGTCCATGCGGTGCAGCGACTTGCGCGTGTTCCAGAAGCGCGGATCGCTGGTGGTCATCTCCGAGACCGCCAGGCCTGCGCCGAGCCGCTTGCACAACTGCCGGAACGGCTTGTCGGTGACCCCCGCCATCGGCGCGAGGACCAGTTTCGGCTCGATGGGATGGGGACCGACGAACATAGCGCGCATTGTCGCAGCCATGCCGCCAACGCGCGAGCGGCGGGCTGCGGCGATCCCCGGAGCCGGCCTAGGGAACCTCTGAACAGGTCTGGTTTGTCATTTCGAGCGCAGCGAGAAATCTCAGACAATCAGCAGCATGGATTTCTCGCTGCGCTCGAAATGACACTTGTTCATGGGGTCCCTAGAGGCTAGCCGTCGCGACGGGCGCCAGGCAATTCCGGCGGCGCATCCTGCAGCGTCGGGGCCGTGTGGGCGACCGGCGACGCATCCGCGGCCGCAGGCAAGGCCAGCCGCGGCATCGACTCCGCCGCGCCCTCGTGCCCGGTCGACAGCGCGGCGTAGTGCGAGGCGAAGCGCACGTGGTCGGCGAACACATGCTGGCCGCCGAGCGCCAGCGAGGTCGCGAGCGCGCCGTTGAAGGCGTCGCCGGCGCCGGTGGTATCGACCACCGTCACTTCGTAGGCGGGTACCCGGTAATGGGGCCGTTCGTCGCCGCGGCACTTGTCCTCGCGGTGCGAGACGAACGCGCCGGCCGCGCCGAGCGTCACCACCACGGTGCCGCGCGGCAGCAGGGTGCGGCACAGGCGGTGCAGGCGGGCGTCGTCGGCGTCCGCCACCTCGGCCGCGTCGATGCGTTCGCTGCTGTGGCGCGCCAGCAACGCGGCGAACTCGGTCTCGTTCGGGGTCAGGATGTCGGCCACCGCGAGCAGCTCGCGCGAACTCTCGGCGTTCGCCGGCGCCGGATTGAGGATCGTGCGGATGCCGGCCGCGCGCGCCAGGCGCATCGCCTCGAGCACGCTGTCGACCGGCGACTCGAGCTGCGCCAGCACGATCCGCGCCGCGGCGATGGCATCGGCCTGTTGCGCGATGAAGTCGGTGGTGAGCGTGGCGTTGGCGCCGGGGCCGATCGCGATGGCGTTGCGGCCTTCGCCATCGACATGGATGCCGGCGGTCCCCGTGGCGTCTTCGCTCGGTTCGGCGCGCAGGTCGAGGCCGTCGGCGACGGCGAGCGCGCGCGCCAGCCGCCCGCCCTCGTCCTGTCCGAGTGCGCACACGAACACAGTCCGCGCGCCGCTGCGCGCGCAGGCGGTGGCCTGGTTGAAGCCCTTGCCGCCGGGACCGGTGCGGTAGTGGCCGATCCTGGTCTCGCCCGGACGCGGCAGCGCATCGCACTGCCAGACATGGTCGACGTTGAACGAGCCGACGACGACGACGCGGGGGCCGGTGGAGGCGGTCGACACTGCGGGTCCGTCCTCAGGCGCCGAGGTTGGTCAGGACGCCCGCGATCGTGGCGGTCATCATGGTCGCGATCGAGCCGCCCAGCACCGCGCGCAGGCCGAAGCGGGCGAGGTCCTGGCGGCGCTCGGGCGCGATCCCGCCGATGCCGCCGATCTGGATCGCGATCGAGCTGAAGTTGGCGAAACCGCACAACGCGTAGGTCGCGATCAGCGTGCCCTGCGGCGTGAGCGTGACGCCGGCGACGTTGCCGCGCAGGATCTCGCCTAGCTGCACGTAGGCCACGAATTCGTTGAGCACCACCTTGGTGCCGATCAGGCCGCCGACCGTGCCCGCGTCCTCCCAGGGCACGCCGATCAGCCAGGCCAGCGGCGCGAGCAGGTAGCCGAGCAGGGTGGACAGCGTGGTCGGCTTGCCCAGCAGCGCCTGCAGGCCGGTGATTTCGCCCAGCCAGGCCAGCGGCGCGTTGATCAGCGCGATCAGGGCGATGAACGCGAGCAGCATCGCGCCGACGTTGAGCGCCAGCCTGAGTCCGTCGGCGGCGCCCGCGGCGGCGGCGTCGATCACGTTGGTGGTGGTCTTTTCGACGTTCACGCGCACGCTGCCCAGGGTCTGCGGCTCGCCGGTCTCGGGTACCAGGATCTTGGCGATCACGATCGTCGCCGGCGCAGCCATGATGCTGGCGGTGATCAGGTGCTTGGCGTAGACCGCCTGCTGCACGGGATCGTCCCCGCCCAGCAGCAGCACGTAGGCGCCGAGCACGCCGCCGGCGATCGTGGCCATGCCGCCGACCATCAGGGTCAGCAGCTCGGAGGGCGTCATGCCGGCGATATAGGGCTTCACCACCAGCGGCGCCTCGGTCTGTCCGATGAAGGCGTTGGCGCAGACCGACAGCGTCTCCGCGCCGGAAACCCGCATCAGCTTGGTAATCACCCAGGCCATGCCCTGCACGATCTTCTGCATCGCGCCCAGGTGGTAGAGCACGCTCATGAAGCTGGCGAAGAAGATGATCGTCGGCAGCACCTGGAAGGCGAACACGAAGCCGAACTTGGAGGGGTCGCTGAAGTCGCCGAAGATGAAGCGCGCGCCCTCGGTGGTGAAGCCGAGCAGCTTGACGAAGCCGCTGGAGAGCGCATCGAACACTCCGGCGCCCCACGGCGTGAGCAGCACCAGCGCGGCGATCGTAAGCTGCAGCAGCAGCCCGATGCCGACCAGCCGCCAGTCCACGCGCGCCTTGTTGTTGGAGAACAGCCAGGTCAGGCCGATCAGCACCGCGAGCCCGAACACACCGAAACCGACCCGCAGCACTGCTTCCATCTGGTTTGGAGTTCCGGCGGACGACTGACGCGGCAGCCTAGAGCAGCGCGCAGCCCGCGGCAACCGCCGGCGGCCGGCGCGTGCGCGTCCGCACGGGCGCGGGCGGGCGTGCGTCTCAGGTATCGCGGGCGATCACCCGGTTGCGACCGCTGCGCTTGGCCTCCTGCAGGCGCCGGTCGGCGCTGCCGAGCAGCGCCGATGCGGTACCGCCGTCCTGTGGGAATGCCGCCAGGCCGGCGCTGAAGGCCAGCACGACCGCGTCGCCGCCGCGCTCGGACGGGAACGGCCGCTCCGCCAGGGTGCGGCGATAGCGGTCGATCCGTTCCCAGGCGCTGCCGATCGGGCACAACAGCACCAGCACGAATTCCTGGCCGCCGATGCGCGCCAGGTGCTCGTCCTCGCCGAGCATCCCGCGCAGGTGCTCGGCGACGTGGCGGATCGCGCGGTCGCCGCCGAGCTGCCCGATCTCGGCGTAGACGCGCTTGAAATGGTCGATGTCGACCAAGCCGATCGACACCGTGCGGCCGTCGCGGCGCGCGGCCTCGAACATGCGCGGCAGGCGCTGCAGCAGCCAGGCGCGGTTGGGCACGCCGGTGAGGCCGTCGCGCCCGGACATCTCGATCAGGCGCTGCATCCGGTAGACGATCGTGCTGGTGAGCAGGGTCATCATCAGCAGCAGCAACAGGCGCGAGCCCTGCGCGCGCAGGGTCACCGCGCCGTGGTCGATCGACAGCACCGGATGCGGCGCCAGCGCCAGCACGCTGGCGACCAGCACCGCGTACTGGACGATCGCCAGGCTGCCGACGAACAGCGTCAACCGGCCGTCGTTGCGCAGCGCGGTGAGCGCGATCGCGAACAGGTAGAAGCACCAGACGACCATGCTGTTGAGGCCGGCGGCGGGCTGCTCCAGCGCCAGCAGCGCCAGCATCCCGGTGGTGACGGTGACGTCGTACGCGCCGGTGGCGTAGGGCAGCCAGTGGTGGCGGCGGTGGTTGCGGGCCAGGGCCAGCCAGACCTGCGCCATGAGGTTGACGAAGACCGCCGCGCCGAGCCCGACCAGGGTGCGCGTGGTGTCCTGCGCGCCGAGCCCGGCCGCCAGCGGCAGCCCCAGCACCAGCAGCGACAGCAGCGCGCGCAGCTTCGCCACCAGCAGTTCGCCGCCGGCGCCGAGCTCGAGCATGACCTCGTCCGGACGTCCGAACAGGGTGGCGAGCACGCGCTTGAGGGAGGCGGGTTCCTGCATTCGGGCCGTGGACGAAGGGTGGCCGCGCGAGGATACCGCGGCTCCCGCCGGCGCGACCGGCGCGGAGGCTCGCATAGACTGTCCACGGATTCGACGCGGAGACGATCATGCGCTATCGCCGGCTGGGACATTCGGGCCTGAAGCTGTCGGCGCTGTCCTACGGCTCGTGGCTGACGGCCGGGTCGCGCCTGGGCCGCGGCGAGACGCGCGAACTGGTCGCGCTGGCCTGGGACCACGGCGTGAACTTCTTCGACAACGCCGAGAACTACGCCCATGGCGAGGCGGAATGCGTCATCGGCGACGTGCTCGCCGACCTGCGCCTGCCGCGCGACGGCTACTGCGTGTCGAGCAAGGTGCGCTTCGGGTCGGCGGCCGATCCTCGCCCGACCCAGGTCGGGCTCTCGCGCAAGCACGTGCGCGACGCCTGCCACGACGCGCTGCGGCGCCTGCGCGTGGACTACCTGGACCTGTTCTTCTGCCATCGCCCAGACCCGGACACGCCGGTGGAGGAAACCGTCCGCGCGATGGACGACCTCGTCCGGCAGGGCAAGGTGCTGTACTGGGGCACGTCCGAGTGGCCCGTGGCGCTGATCCGCGAGGCGATCCACGTCGCGCGCGCGCAGCACCTGCAGCCGCCGACGATGGAGCAGCCGCAGTACAACCTGCTGCACCGCGACCGGGTCGAACTCGAATACGCGCCGCTGTACGCCGAACACGGGCTGGGCACCACGATCTGGTCGCCGCTGGCCTCGGGCCTGCTCAGCGGCAAGTACGACGATGGCGTGCCGGACGACAGCCGCTTCGGTCGCGCCGGGACGGACAGTCCGCTGCGCGAGGGCGGCGAGGGCCGTGCGCGGCTGGAGCGGGCGCGCAGGTTCAGCGCGATCGCGGCCGAACTCGGCGTGGCGCCGGCGCCGCTGGCGATCGCCTGGTGCCTGAGCAATCCGCATGTCTCCACGGTTCTCACAGGCGCCAGCCGGCCCTCGCAACTGATTGAAAACCTTGACGCCCTGGCCCTGGTCGAGCGGTTCGACGAGCAGCTCTGGCGACGCCTGGAGGCAGCGACCCGATAGCGGCAGGCAATCGGCTCGATTGACCGGTTGACAGACAAATGAGAATCATTAGCATCATGATTCCCGACTGGCGAGGAATCTTCCGATGTTCGTGAGCCAAGACAGCCTTCCGATGACTGCCGCCCCGGCCGATACCGCCCCTGAGCGCGTCCGCCCGCAGGCACAGGCCCCCGAGGTCGACAGCCTGCGCCTGCTCCAGGGCCAGCGCGAACTGCGCATCCGTCATGGCAACGAGTACTACCGCCTGCGGCACACCCGCAACGACAAGCTGATCCTCACCAAGTAGCCGGACCAGTCCGGCCGGGGTGGCGCCGATGTGCCAGCGCCCCGGTGTAAATGCCCCGAACCCCCCCCAGGCCCGCAAGCCGCCGCCGCGCACGACGCGACGCAACGCCAGCCAGCCTCGAACCCTCCTTTTTCGAGACTGTCCATGCGTCCCACCCTGCTTGCCGTCGCGCTGGTCGCGGCGTTTCCCCAGGCCGTCCTGGCCGAAACCGCCGGCGCCGCCGATCCGGCCGCCGATGTCGCCGACTTCGACCGCGTGGTGGTGACCGCCACCCGCACCGAACGCGAGATCGCCGACGTGCCGAACACGGTCGACGCGATCACCCGCGAGCGCATGGACGAGCTGCTGGTGCGCGACCTGCGCGACCTGTTCCGCTACGAACCCGGCATCACCGTCAGCGAGAGTTTCGGCCGCTTCGGCATCGGCGACATCCGCATCCGCGGCCTCGGCGGCAACCGCGTGCGCATCCAGACCGACGGCATCGTGGTGTCGGACGCGTTCTCGATCGGCAGCTTCTCCAACGCGAACCGCAACTTCGTCGACCTCGACACCCTCGAGCGCGTGGAAGTGGTGCGCGGCCCCACCAGCTCGCTCTACGGCTCCGACGCCCTGGGCGGCACCGTTTCGTTCATCACCAGGGACCCTTCGGATTATCTGGAGGCGGGCAGGGACGCCCATTTCGGTTTCAAGCTCGGCTTCGAGAGCGACTGGAGCGGCCTGTTCGGCGGCGCCACCGCGGCCTTCGGCGGCGAACGCTGGTCGGGCATGGTCGCGCTCGGCCACCGCCAGGGCCGCGAAACGGAAAACATGGGCGAAGCCGGCGGCACCGGTGCGACCCGCACCCTGCCCAATCCGCAGTCGCGCGACGGCCGCAGCCTGCTGGCCAAACTGGTCTACGCGCCATCGCAGCGCCATCGCCTGCGGCTGACGGTGGAAGGCAACGAGGATCTCGCCGACACCGACATGCTGACCGCGCAGGGGTTCCAGGCGCTGACCGGCGCCATCAATACCCGCGTCGCCGCGAAGGACAGGCAGACCCGCGCGCGGCTGTCGCTGGCGCACGAGATCGACGGCCTCGACGGCTTCGCCGACGCGATCGACTGGCAGGTGTACCGCCAAGACAGCGAGACCACCCAGTACACCGTCGAGGAACGCACGCTGCCGGCACCGACCCTGCGCGATGTGCGCGAGCGCAGCTTCGACTTCGACCAGCGCCTGCACGGCCTGCAGCTGAACTTCCGCAAGTCGCTGGGCGAGGGCGTGGTGCACGACCTCGCCTGGGGGCTGGACGTGTCGCGCACCGACACCCGGCAGAAGCGCGACGGCCTGCGCAGCTTCCCGCTCACCGGCGTGCAGACGCCGGTGATGCTGCCGGACGTGTTCCCGGTACGCGATTTCCCCATCAGCCGCACCACCAGCTCGGCGCTGTACCTGCAGGACGAGATCGGTTTCGCCGAAGGCCGTTTCCGCCTGGTGCCCGCGCTGCGCGTGGACCACTACGACCTCGATCCGCGGATCGACGACATCTTCGCCGGGGACAATCCCGGTCTCGACGTGGTCGGCCTGACCGATACCAGCGTCTCGCCCAAGCTCGGCATGGTCTGGCATTTCAGCGGCGACTGGTCGCTGTTCGGCGGCTACGCGCGCGGTTTTCGCGCGCCGCCCTATGCCGACGTCAACATCGGCTTCACCAACGTGATGTTCGGCTACACCGCGATCGCCAATCCAGACCTGCAACCCGAAACCAGCGACGGCCTGGAGCTCGGCCTGCGCTACGCGGGCGATGCGGTGCATGCCAGCCTCGCCGGCTACCACAGCCGCTACGAGCACTTCATCGAGTCCTTCAGCTTCGTCGGCTTCAACGCCGAAGGGCTGATGGTGTACCAGTCGCGCAACGTGGCCGATGCCCGCATCCACGGCGCGGAGTTCAAAGGCGGCATCGAGCTCGGCGCGCTGTCCGCGGCGATGTCGGGCTGGTCGCTGCAGGCCGCGGCGGCGTGGTCGCGCGGCGAGGATCGCGACAGCGGCGAGGCGCTGGAATCGGTCGATCCGCTGACCGCGACCCTCGGCCTGGCCTATGGCGCGGAGCGTTGGGGCGTGGAACTGGCGGGGCGTTTCGTCGGCCGCCGCGACCGCCTGCCGACGCCGCCGGCGGGTACCACGTACTACGAGTCGCCGGGGCATGCGGTACTCGACCTTTACGCGCACTGGCGCTTCGCGCCCGGCGCCCGCGTCGACATCGGCCTGTTCAACCTGGCCGAGCGGAGGTATTGGCCGTCCGGCAGCGTGCCCCTGGTGAGCGAAGCCAGTGCCACCGTGGATCGCTACACCGCGCCCGGGCGCAACCTCGCCGTCAGCCTCTCGATCGACTGGTGATCGGCGAACCGATGACGCCAACCCCGGCCATCGCCGCGCCTGCGCCTTGCCCACAGCCCACCGCGCTGCCGACGCCGCACCAGCTGGCGCGGCTGGGCACCGTGCTGTGCCTGTACCGGCAGCAGCCGCGCGGCGAGCTGGCGGGCTGGTCGCAGGCGGTGCGCGTGGAAGCCGGAGTCGAGCTCGACAGCGACGGCGCCTGCGAACACCTGCTGTTCTACGACGCCGGCGATCGCTGCTGCTGGCGCCTGTACCTGTTGCCGGACAGCGATTTCCTGGCCTGGGAACGGCTCTCCGCGCGACTGCCGGCGCACGCGGCGCCGTCGACATCGAACGGCCTTGCCGAACGCCTGTTGCGGCGGCTGTCCGGCCCGCTCGGCGGGCGTTGGGCCGGGAGCGTGTTGCGGCTGCACGCGTTGCGCGGTGACGCGGGCGAGGTGCCCGCGCCGCACGCGGTCCTGGCCGCGAGCCTGGCGCCGGTCTCGCAGCTCGGGGCCGTGGTCGCGCATCGCATCGCGCAGCGACAGGGCGCCGACGCGCGCGACCTGGCCGATGCCTGCTGTTGCGAACGTGCCGCACGCGCCGCCGCACGCGTTTCCGCCCACCGCGATGCCTACGCGCCCGTCCATCTCGATTCCCGTCCACACTCCACAGGAAAGCAAGCATGAACCCGCCCGCGACCTTCTTCTTCGCGCTGATCCTGGCCGCGCCAGGCGTTGCCCCTGCGCAGGAAGCTTCCACGACGCCCGATCCCGACAAGGACCGCCAGGCGATCCTGGCGATGCAGGGCGAGTACCTCGTGCGCTTCGCCTTCGACGAGACGGTGCTGCTGGCACCCGGTTACGAGCGTGCGCCGGCCCAGCGCAGCGGCGGCGACGAAACGGTCATCGTGGTCGAGGACAGCCCGACGAAGATCGTGCTGCAGCACATCCTGCTCGACGCGAAGAGCGGCCATGTCACCAAGCACTGGCGCCAGGACTGGATGTACGAGGCGCCGCAGCGCTGGGAGTTCGCCGCGGACCAGACATGGCGCGTGCGCGAGATCCCCGCCGACAGGACCCGTGGTGCGTGGACCCAGTGCGTGTACGAAGTCAGCGATGCGCCGCGCTATTGCGGCACCGGGCGCTGGAACCACCGCTACGGGGTCGCGACGTGGACCTCCGACCGCACCTGGCGACCGCTGCCGCGACGCGAGTACACCAGACGCAGCGACTACAACGCGCTGAACGTGGAGAACCGGCACACCATCGTGCCCGGCGGCTGGACCCACGAACAGGACAACACCAAGGTCGTGCGTCGCGCCGACGGCAGCACCGAACGCACCATCGCCCGCGAGTCCGGTTTCAACGACTACCGCAAGGACACCGACGTCGACTTCCGGCCGGCCTACGACTACTGGAACGCGACCCGGGATTACTGGGCGAAGGTGCGTGCGCGCTGGGATGCCGCGCTCGCCCACCCCGAGGGCCTGCGCCTGGAGACGAAGGTCGACGGGATGGCGATGATCGTCCCGCTGTTCACCCAGGCCGGCGAGGTGCAGGAAGGCAAGGTCGTGGGCGACGCCGACATCGATGCGGTGTTCGCCGAGTGGGTGGCGCCCGCCGGCCCTGAACCGTCGCTGGCGGAATAGACACCCCGCGAGTCGCGCGGCACGCCGCTGCCGCGCATCACGATGCGGCGTCGATCCCGCGGCGTGCACCGGCGATCAGCACCAGGTCGGCGACGATGAATCCGGAGCGCGAGGCCTTGTCGGCGAACGCCACCGCCGGTGGCGCCGGCGGGGCGGGCGGCGCCGGCGGGGTCGAGACGGCCGGTGGTGCGGGAGGCTTCGGCGTGGCGGACGGCGACGGTGGCGCCGGCGGCGCGGGCGGTGCAGGTGGCGCCGGCCATGCCAGCTTCGGCACGGCGATGCGTGCCTGGCCGGGTTTGCGGTCGCGCAGGTAGTCGATCGCCACCCGGTCGCCGTCGTCCTTGCCGCGCAGCTGCGCCATCACCTCGCGCGGCGTCGTCACCGTCTTGCCATCGACACGGCGGATCACGTCGCCAGCCTGCAGCCCTTCGAGTTCGCCGGTCGACAGCACCAGCACGCCGCTGTCGGTGCCGAAGTAGCGCCCCAGCGCCGGGTCGACCGCAGCCAGGTTCAGTCCGTTCCAGCGGAATGCGGACAGCAGTCGTGGCGTCGGGCAATCCTTGCCCTTGCAGGCGCTGCCGTCGCGGCCGATGCGGATGATCTCCCGGCGCACGTCGGGCGCGATCCCGGGCACCGACTCCAGCGCCAGCAGCCCTGCGTCGAGTCCCTCCATTGCCGACGAGAGCGTGCGCTCGAACTGCGCCTCGTCGATCCATTCGAAGCGTCCGCCGTCGCCGGTGCTGAAGGCGAAGGCGCGTGCGCTGGGCTTCGGCGTCACGGTCGCGCTCGCCTTGCGGCCGCCGCGCTGGTAGCCCAGCGTCGCCGGCCGATCCGCCGGCAGCGCTGCGAGCAGCTTGCGCGCATTGGCCAGCCGCAGCTCCCCGGTGCTGCCCAGGATCTCCACGCCGTCCACCGACAGCAGCCGGTCCCCGCTGCGCAGGCCGGCCGTGGCCGCGGCGCCGTCCGGCGTGACCCCGGTGATGCGCACACCCGGCTGGTCGTCCGGGCTGAGCAGCACGCCGATCATCGGCCGCGTGCGCGCGTGTTCGACCCGGCTGCGCACGACGCTCGCGATCTCGCCCTGTTCGCGCGCGAGTTCGGCGACGCGGCTGGCGGCGCGGCGCAGCTCCTCGCGCGCGAGCGCGAGTTCCTTCGCGGCGTCGTCGTCGCGTGCCGGGTCGGACGCCGATGCGTTGCCTGCGAGCAGCGCGGCCAGGGCGAGGGCCAGCAGGGACAGGGGCGCGGTTTTCATGGCGGAACCTCGAATCGGGAACGGATGGGATCAGTCGACCGCGACCAGCGCCGCGTCGTAGCGGGTGCCATGCGCGGCGAGCCAGCGGCGGTTGCTTTCGAAGCCGGTGAGATCGCGCAGGCTTTCGACGCGCCGCTGCCAGAGCGCCAGCTGCGCCTCGCGCGACAGGCCGGGCTGCATCAGCGCCGCGTCGATCGCGGCCAGCTGGTCCTCGAACCGGTCGGCAAGCAGGGCCGCGGTCGCGCTGGACACGCGCTCGTCGCGGGCGACGGCGAGCAGCGACTCGAGCTGCGCGGATTCGGCGTACAGCTGTTCCAGCGGATCGGCGGCGGCGGGCGCGGCAGTGGTCGCCGGCGCCGGTGCGTCGACGCCCGGTCCTGGCCCCTGCAGCCGCCAGGGCACGGCGACGGCCAACGCCAGCACCGCGGCGCTCGCCATCCACAGCGGCCACCGCGCGCGGCGGGGGGCGTCGAGCTTCACGGCCAGCGCCTGCCAGCCGCCGGCAGGCGGCGATTCCGGCGGCAACGCGGCGAAGGCCTGTTGCCAGTCGCGGGGTGGAACGGAGTGTCGGGACGGGTCAGGCATGGGCCGACTCCTGGATCGATCTGGGGTCCGGTTCGAGCAGCGCGCGCAGGCGGCGCGTGCCGCGTGCCAGCTGCGATTTGGAGAAGCTCGCGGTGCGCTCCATCAGCGTCGCGATCTCTTCGTGGGTGTAGCCCTCTGCGTGGTACAGCCAGAGCACGCTGCGGGTGGTGGCCGGCAGCGCCGCCAGCGCCCGCCGCAGGGCGGCGGCATCGGCGGCGGCCGGCGGTGGCGGGGCGTGGTCGTCCGCTGGTTCGTGGACGTCCAGGTCGAGTCCGTCGGGCTGCTGCTTCGAGCGCCGCAGCCGCATCAGCGCCTCGTTGATCGCGATCTGCCGCAGCCAGCCCCAGAACGGGCTGTCGCCGCGGAAATCGCGGATCCGGTCGATCACCCTGAGCATCGTGTCCTGCAGCACTTCGGACGCCTCCTCGCGGTCGCCGCAGATGCGCAGCGCCAGCGTGAACACGGGTCGCTCGAACCAGCGGTAGACCTGCTCGAACGCCGCACGTTCGCCGGCCCGCGCGCGGGCGATCAGCGCGCTGGGCACTTCGATCGCGAAGCTCGACGGTGGCCGGGGGTCGGGCGGCATTCCCCATTGTGGATGCGGCGGCGGGGCAAACCGTCGCAGCCCGGTCACATCCGGCCTCGGGCGGTCGTCCCGGTCCTATACTCGACGCCACTGAAGAAAGGAGGGGAATCCCATGGGCGGAGGCATGTTTCTCACGGCGGTGCTGCTGGTCGCCGGCGTCATCATCCTGTTCAAGACCGTGCGCATGGTGCCGCAGGGCTACGAATGGACGGTGGAGCGCTTCGGCAAGTACACCCATACCATGGGCCCCGGCCTGCATTTCCTGATCCCGGTGGTCTACGGGGTAGGGCGCAAGGTCAACATGATGGAACAGGTGCTGGACGTGCCCAGCCAGGAAGTCATCACCAAGGACAACGCGGTGGTGAAAGTCGACGGCGTGGTGTTCTTCCAGGTGCTGGATGCGGCCAAGGCGGCCTACGAGGTGTCCAACCTCGAGGTGGCGTCGATCGCGCTGGTGCAGACCAACATCCGCACCGTGATCGGTTCGATGGACCTGGACGAGTCGCTCAGCAACCGCGAGACGATCAACGCGCAGTTGCTCAACGTCGTCGACCTGGCCACCAATCCCTGGGGCATCAAGGTCACCCGGATCGAGATCCGCGACATCCAGCCGCCGCGCGACCTGGTCGATTCGATGGCGCGGCAGATGAAGGCCGAGCGCGAGCGGCGCGCGGTGATCCTCGAGGCCGAGGGCCATCGCCAGTCGGCGATCCTGCGCGCGGAGGGCGAGAAGCAGGCCGCGATCCTCGAGGCAGAGGGCGAGAAGGAAGCCGCGTTCCGCGAGGCGGAGGCGCGCGAGCGGCTGGCCGAGGCGGAAGCCAGGGCGACGCAGATGGTGTCCGACGCGATCGCCCAGGGCGACGTGCAGGCGATCAACTATTTCGTCGCGCAGAAGTACGTGCAGGCCTTCGAGAAGCTGGCCACGGCCCCCAACCAGAAGTTCGTGCTGATGCCGATGGAGGCCAGCGGCATCATCGGCTCGATCGCCGGCGTCGCCGAGCTGGCGAAGGAGGCGCTCGGCAAGCAGCAGTCGGCCACGCGCGGCAATCCGCCGCCGCCGCCGCGTACGTCCTTCCCGACCGGAGACTGAGCCATGGAACTGCGCTGGGACGTGGTGGCCTGGGGGGCGATCGCGCTGCTGCTGTTCGCGGCCGAAGCGCTGGCGCCCGGGGCGTTCATGCTGTGGATGGGCTTCGCCGCGGTCGCGGTGTTTTTGGGCGTGCTGCTGGTGCCGGGGATTCCGATGCTGGCGCAGGTCGCGGCGTTCGTGGTGCTGAGCTTCGTCTCGATCCAGGTCTATCGCAAGTTCGTCCGCGGCCGCGGCCACGAGCGCGAAAGCGACCATCCCAACCTCAACCGGCGCGCGTTCCAGCACATCGACCGGGTTGTGCCGCTCGACCAGGCGATCGTCGCCGGCCGCGGGCGGGTCAAGATCGGCGACGCGTTCTGGGTGGTACAGGGCCCGGACCTGGAAGCGGGCACGCCGGTGCGCATCGTCGGCACCGATGGCGTGACCCTCCGGGTCGAACCCGCCGCCTGAAGCTCGCCTCCGCCCGCGGTAGGAGCGCCTTCAGGCGCGATGCTCTTCACGGGATGGCTGGTATGAGACGAAAAGCATCGCGCCTGAAGGCGCTCCTACAGGTGCCTGCGCGCCCGCGATTGTGTAACAGCGTGCACCGCCGATAGCGTGCCGACATGGGCCATGACCACGACCACGCCAGCGCCGCCAGCATCCGCCACGAGAAGCCGCTGTGGTGGGCGCTGGCGCTGATCGTGGTGTTCGCGGTGGTCGAGGTGGTCGCCGCGCTGGCGACCAACAGCCTGGCGCTGCTGTCGGACGCGGTGCACATGGCCACCGACGCATTCGCGCTCGGCGTGGCCCTGATGGCGGTGCGCCTCGGCCGGCGCCCCCCCGACGCGCGCCGCAGCTTCGGCTATGTCCGCACCGAGGCGATGGGCGCGATGCTCAACGGCCTGCTGCTGTTCGTACTGGCCGGGTACATCCTGTGGGAGTCGGTACATCGCTTCCTGGCGCCGCCGCCCGTGGCCTCGCTGGGCATGCTGGTGGTCGGTGTCGCCGGGTTGCTGGTGAACCTGGTCGCGATGCGACTGCTCAAGGCCGGCAGCGAAGAGAGCCTCAACGTCAAGGGCGCGTACCTGGAAGTGTGGGCGGACATGCTCGGCTCGGTCGGCGTGATCGTCGGTGCGCTGGTGATCCACTTCACCGGCTGGCGGCTGGCCGACCCGATCGTCGCGGTGGCGATCGGGGTGTGGGTGCTGCCGCGCGCGTGGCTGTTGATGCGCCAGGCGGGCAACGTGCTGATGATGGGCGTGCCCGACGGCATCGAACTGTCGCAGGTGCGCGCGGCGCTGGCCGGGCTGCCGGGCGTGTCCGACGTGCACGACCTGCACGTGTGGGCGCTGGCGTCGCGCCAGGCGGCGATGACCGCGCACCTCGTGGTCGACGACGGCGTCGATCCGCACGCGCTGCGACACGATGCCGGGGAGATGCTGGAGCACCGGTTTGGCATCGGCCACGCCACCCTGCAGGTGGAAGGCGCCGACTGCCTCGGCCCGGACTGCGGCAGCGGCCGCACCCGCGGCCACGATCACGGCCCGACCGACGGGCGCGACCACCACGGCCACCACGGCCACCACGGCCACCACGGCCACCACCACCCCTGAGCGACCGCGGCGCGCGGGCAGCGTGGGGCGATCTGGGATAATCGCCCCATCGCCCTCCGGACCGCGCCCATGACCCGCAAGACCATCCTCAACGACAGCCATCGCGCGCTCGGCGCGCGCATGGTCGACTTCGGCGGCTGGGACATGCCGATCCACTACGGCTCGCAGATCGAGGAACACCACCAGGTGCGACGCGACGCGGGCATGTTCGACGTCAGCCACATGACCGTGGTCGACCTGCACGGCGACCAGGTGCGCCCGTTCCTGCGCCGGCTGCTGGCCAATTCGATCGACAAGCTGAAGCGGCCGGGCAAGGCGCTCTACACCTGCATGCTGAACGCGCAGGGCGGGGTGATCGACGACCTGATCGTCTACTTCCTCGGCGGGGATCGCTTCCGCCTGGTGGTCAACGCCGCGACCCGCGAGAAGGACCTGGCGTGGATCACCGCGCAGGCGGTACCGTTCGGCGTCGAGGTGGCCGAGCGGCCGGAACTGGCGATGATCGCGGTGCAGGGCCCCAATGCGCGCGATCGTGTGGCCGGGCTGCTGGACGCGGACGCCGCCGCGACGGTGTCCGCGCTCGGCAAGTTCGCCGCGGCCGAACTCGCGGGCACTCGCTTCGGCGACCTGTTCGTCGCGCGCACCGGGTACACCGGCGAGGACGGTTTCGAGGTGGTCGTGTCCGATGCCGGCGCCGTGGCCCTGTGGGACGCGCTGCTCCGCGCCGGCGTCAAGCCGGCGGGCCTCGGTGCGCGCGACACCCTGCGCCTGGAAGCGGGCATGAACCTGTACGGGCAGGACATGGACGACACCGTGACGCCCTACGAGGCCGCGCTGGGCTGGACCGTGGCGCTCGACGACGGGCGCGCGTTCAACGGCCGCGAGGTGCTCGAAGCGCAGGCGCGCGACGGCGCGCCGCGGCAGATGATCGGACTGGTGATGGAAGACAAGGGCGTGCTCCGGCACGGCCAGAAGGTGCGCACCGCGCACGGCGAGGGCGAGATCCTCTCGGGCACCTTCTCGCCCACGCTCGGCAAGGCGATCGCCTTCGCGCGGGTGCCGGCCGGAGACCTTTCCTCCGGTGTCGGCGTCGACATCCGCGGGCGGGAGGTACCGGTGCGCGTGGTGAAGTTCCCGTTCGTGCGCGACGGCAAGCCGGTCTAGGTTCCGCATCCCGACAGGCGGCGCTTGCGGTGGCGCCGCCCTGCTTCGCTACACTAGCCGCACCTTCCCCCAGACCCCGCACGATCCGGAGCCCAGCATGAGCGAGATCCCTGGCGACCTGAAGTTCATGAAGTCCCACGAATGGGCACGCGTCGAAGGTGACGGCAAGGTCACCATCGGCATTTCCGACCATGCCCAGGGCCTGCTCGGCGACCTGGTCTATGTCGAGCTGCCCGCGGTCGGCGACACCATCGAGGCCGGCAACGCCTGCGCGGTGGTCGAGTCGGTCAAGGCCGCGTCCGATGTCTACGCGCCGGTCTCGGGCACCGTCACCGCGGTCAACGCCGCGCTGGCCGACAAGCCCGAGACGATCAACGAGGACGCCTACGGCGAAGGCTGGCTGATGGTGGTCGAGGCCAGCGAGCCGGACCAGCTCAACGACCTGCTCGATCCGGACGACTACGCCGAGCTGCTCGAGGAAGACGACCACTGAGTCGTTGCGCGGAGGGTGCCGTCACGCATCCTTCGCGCCTGCCGCGTCGGGCAGGCCCTCGCGTCCATCGCGCCGCCGCTTCCGATCTGCCGTCCGACGAACACGCCTCGACTTTCGTCTCGTCCCGCTCCCGCATACGTCGTTCCCATGCATCGCGACGACGTTTCGAAGACGTCCGGTCGCCGGAAAAGTTTGCGCACTTTCGCGCAAATCGGTTTGTGCGGCGCGCGAAATCCTGGTTTCGAAGGCGGCACCCGACCGTTGGCGGGAAAGCCTTCAGGTACGCGACGCGCGCATCCGGAAGTCGCTCGCGTCCCGCGCAAGAAAACTCCCGGGTCGGCGGCAGATTCTCAAAAGGCACTTGTTTTCGGCGCTTTCGTTGCGGGCGCGGATGCGGACAGCGCAAGCGACGCGATGCGTCGCCGCTCCTGCATCCGGTTCCGGTGCGGAGCGCGCGGACGCGCGCGCGGCTCGCGGGCGGAAGAATTTTCGGCGAAGGGTGTTGACAGTTGAAAAAAGCGTGATTAGGTTTCGCCCCAACAGACGTGGCCACAGAACGAGTGAGTCAGCACCCAGCGAAAACGCGCAGCATAAAAAAGACATCCGCCCCGGACTTGTACAAGGTGGATGCAGGCACCGTCTCCGCTGCAAAAGCCACGACCCTTCCTACCGGACACCTGCGGCGCCCCGAGTCGCAGGTGTTTTCGTCTTACCGGGACCGCGAACCCCCGATCGCGTCGTCCCTGCCGAATCCGTTCCGGCGCGCCTGGCGCGCCGGCGGTTGTGCGCGGGTCCGATACCCGCGCGCTGCTTGAGCACTGGGCAGTCGTACTGCAAGTCAACTGACGAGGAGAGCCATCACATGGCCGCGAAGAAAGCTGCAAAGAAGAAGGTTGCCAAGAAGGCAACCAAGAAACCCGCGAAGAAAGGCGCCAAGGTCGCGAAGAAGAAGGTAGCGAAGAAGGCTGCCAAGAAGGTCGCGAAGAAGAAGGTAGCCAAGAAGGGTGCCAAGAAGGCCACCAAGAAGGCTGCCAAGAAGACCACCAAGAAGGCCGCCAAGAAGAAGGTAGCCAAGAAGTCCGCCAAGAAGGCTTCGAAGAAGACCGCCAAGAAGGCCTCGAAGAAGACCGCCAAGAAGCCAGCCAAGAAGGCGACCAAGAAGACTGCGAAGAAGGCGGCCAAGAAGCCGGCCCGCAAAGTCGCAAAAAAAAAGGCTAGGAAATCAGGCAAGGGTTCGGCAGTAGCGATGCCGCCGATGCCCACGCCCCTGATCTGAAACCCCGATTAGCCGTAACCGAAGCTCCTTCTCCGCGTGCCCAGGCGGAGAGGGAGTTTTTTTTTGGTTCTTCGCCCGACTCCGGGCGTGTCGGCGGTTGCGAGAGCGAAGAGGGGGCGGCCGCCCGATCGCTTCGCGTTCTCTCCCGTCGCCGGCTGCCGGCCGCAGCGAGGCGCAGCTGGCGGGCGCGAGCGGCCGGGCCTCGCTTCGCCACCACGCACGGGATATCGTTTCCGGTGGTCGCCGTCGGCCGTCCCGGCGGACGGTGGGCCGGTTGCGCATCCGTGGCGTCAGCGCTGGCGCGCGTCGGGCGGCAGCGCGGGTCGCAGACCCGGTCGGTGGCCGGCCAGACGGACGGGGTCTCGCCAGCGCGCCGCCACGGAGAGGTGGCGCCGCAGCGAGGCGCGGGGTGACGTCGTCCGCGACTGCTATTGAGGACGGGCCGCGGCGTCCGCGGACTGCGGGCCGCCGGTCGCGGGGGCAGACGCGTCGTCGCTCGCGTACAGGTTCTCGATGTCCGGATTCACGTCCAGCCATGGATGCGAGGGCAACCCGATCGCACGGTCGAGGATCGTCGGCAGCAGCCCCGACGGCAGTGAACTGTCGCTGTTCCAGAGGATCACGACGCCGAGGTCGCGCTCGGGCAGCATCGCCATCAACCCGCGATAGCCCTGCACCGCGCCGCCGTGGAAGACCAGACGGTGGCCGGAATAATCGTAGATGCGCCAGCCCAGGCCGTAGCCCGCGGCGTTGAGGCGTTCGCGCCGCCACGAGGCGCCGCGCATCTCGCCGGGCGTGCCGACGATCGGCGCCTGCAGCGTCGCCAGCAGCGGCGCCGGCAGCACGTCGGGACGGCGGCCGCTCTGCGCGAGCAGCCACTGCGCCATGTCGCTGATGCTGGCGTTGACGCCGGCAGCCGGCGCGAGGCGATAGTAGGTCGGCTTGGGCATCAGCGACTTCCAGCCGCCGCCCGCGCGCACGTGCGGCTTGGCCCAGCGCGAGCTGGCGGTGATGCCCTCGAGGCCGAGGCTGGCGTCGTTCATGCCCAGCGGCTTGAAGATCCGCCTTGTCACCGCCTCGCTGTAGAACTGCCCGCTGGCGGCGAACACCACGTCGCCGACGAGGCTGAAGGCGACGTTCTGGTAGCCGTAGCACTGCCCGGGCGCGCACGCCATCGGGGCGGCGGCGAAGCGCTGCACCAGGTTGTGGTACTCGGCGTTGGCCTCGATGTCGCGGTCGTAGGTATGGTGGCGCAACCCCACGCGGTGGCTCAGCACGTCGGCGACGGTCAGGTGCTGTGCGGCGGCGGGATCGGCGAAGCTCAGGCTCGGCATGAAGTCGGCCACGCGGCTGTCCCAGCGCAGCGCGCCCTCGGACACCAGCATCCCGGTCAGGGTGCCGGCGAAGGATTTCGACAGCGAGGCCAGGCGGAACACGGTATGCGCGTCCACCGCCTCGGCGTGCGAGACATCGGTGATGCCGTAGCCGCGCGCGCTGAGGATCCGGCCATCGTGCACGATCGCCATCGCCAGTCCGGGCACGCGCTGGTTGGCGACCAGGTCCTGCGCCATCGCCTCGAACATGCGTACGTCGAAGCTGTCGGCGAGCGGCATGCGCTGGATGTCGGCGGGCAAGGGCGCCGGCCGGTCGGAAGGATGGACGGTCACGGGCGCCGGCGTCACATCCGCCGCTGCGGCCGCGTCCTTGTTCCAGGCCAACGGAGTCTGGGCAGTACTGGAAAGTGCGAACGCCGACAGCAAGCCGACCAGCAACGCGCGACCGAGGCGCGTCCTGCGGGGTCGATGGAGTTTCGCTTTCATCGTCACTGCCCCCTGCGTATGCTCTCGCTTCAGGCGATCATAGGCGCCTGTTTCCGGACTTGCATGAACAAGGGGAGGAATCACGGTGAGTGGATTGATTCTGCTGGCAATCCTGATCGGCATCGCGGTGCTCGTGGGTGGCTGGGCGATCGGCATCTACAACGGCCTGGTCACCGCCCGCAACGCGTTCAGAAACGCCTTCGCCCAGATCGACGTGCAGTTGCAGCGCCGCTTCGACCTGATCCCGAACCTGATCGAGACCGCCAAGGGCTACCTCGCGCACGAACGCGGCACCCTGGAGGCCGTGACCGCGGCACGTACCGCGGCACAGGCGGGACTGTCCGCGGCCAAGGCCAGCCCGGGCGACCCTGCGGCGATGGCCGAACTGTCCCAGGCACAGGGGGCGCTGAATGGCGCGCTGGGCCGGCTGATGGTCGTGGTCGAGGCCTACCCGGACCTCAAGGCCAACCAAAACATGATGCAGCTCACCGAGGAGCTGACCAGCACCGAGAACAAGGTAGCGTTCGCGCGGCAGGCCTACAACGACTCGGTGATGGCCTACAACAACCGGCGCGAGGTATTCCCCTCCAGCATCGTCGCCGGCATGTTCAACTTCAGCCCGGCTGCCCTGCTCGACATCCCCGCCGACAAGGCCGAGGTGCGCGAAGCGCCGAAGGTGCAGTTCTGAGGAAGCCGGGAATCGGGAATGGGGAATCGAATGGGCAGGGCGGTTCGTGTTGTCCTGATCGCCCGCTCGACCTTCCCGGTCGCGTGGACAGCGCACTGGTCCCGTAGGGGCCGGTTCCGATTCCCGATTCCCGATTCCCCATTCCCGTCTCGATGAACTTCTTCGAACGCCAGGCCCAGGCCCGCCGCAACACGACGCGGCTTGTGCTGCTTTTCGCGCTGGCGGTGGCTGGCATCGTGCTGGCGGTGGACCTGGCCGTGCTGCTGGTGTTCGGCGGCGATCCGGCGCTGCTGGTGGTCTCGACGCTGCTCGCCCTGGGGGTGGTCGGGATCGGTTCGCTGTACCGGGTGGCGTCGCTGCGTAGCGGCGGCGAGGCCGTGGCGCAGCAGATGGGCGGCGTGCCCGTGCCCGAGGACACCACCGACCTGCACCTGCGGCGGCTGCGCAACGTGGTCGAGGAGATGTCGATCGCCTCGGGCGTGCCGGTGCCGAAGGTCTACGTGATGGAACACGAGGCGGGGATCAATGCGTTCGCCGCGGGCTATTCGCCGTCCGATGCGGTGATCGCGGTGACCCGCGGCGCCCTCGACCGGCTCAACCGCGACGAGCTGCAGGGCGTGGTCGCGCACGAGTACAGCCACATCCTCAACGGCGACATGCGCCTGAACATCCGCCTGGTCGGCGTGCTGTTCGGCATCCTCATGCTCGGCCTGATCGGGCGCAAGATCCTGCAGCACGGCGGCGCCGTGCGCAGCCGCGACGGCATGCCGATCCTCGTCGGTGCGCTGATCGCGCTGCTGGTGGGCTACATCGGCCTGTTCTTCGGGCGCCTCATCAAGGCCGGCGTCAGCCGCAGCCGCGAGGTGCTGGCCGACGCCTCGGCGGTCCAGTTCACGCGCCAGAGCTCCGGGCTCGCGGGTGCGCTGAAGAAGATCGCCGGCCTGCACGACGGCTCACGGCTTGGCGAACGCGCCGACGCCGAGGAGGTCGGGCACATGCTGTTCGGCGACGGCACGGGACTGCGCGGACTGTTCGCGACCCATCCACCGGTGCTCGAACGCATCAGGGCGCTGGAGCCGTCGTTCAAGCCCGAGAACCTGGAGCGGCTGAAGGCGCAGTGGCTGGCCACCCCGCCCAACGGCCTCGACGAGGATCTGCGGCTCGGGCTGGTGCAGCATGCGGCGCTGCCGCAGTCGTCGGCCCGGTTCGAAGTGACGCCGCCGATGGTCGCGGCGCAGGTCGCCGATCCGAAAGACGACGATTATCGCCGGGCCGACGCGATCGTGGCGACGCTGCCGGACGCATTGCGCGCCGCGGCGTCGCGGCGCGACGGCGCCGGGCCGCTGCTGCTCGGGCTGTTGCTGGACGACGATGCGGGGGTCGCCGACCGGCAGCGCAGCGAGATCGTCGCGCGGATCGGCGTGCAGGCGGCCTCCGAGGCGAGGCGCCTGCGCGACGAGCACCTGCATGCCCTGCATCCCATGCTGCGCATGCCGCTGGCCGCGCTGGCGTTCCCGAGCCTGCGGTTGCGGCCGCGGCCGGAACTGGCCACCTTCCTCGACACCGTGCATGCGGTCGTGCACACCGACGGCCGCGTGTCATTGTTCGAGTACTGTCTGGGCCGGTTGCTGGAGGTGCAACTGCGCGAGACGCTGGACCCCGGGCGCCATGTCCGCTTCGGCCGGCGCAAGCCGGGCAACGTGCGCCGGGAATTTGCGACCCTGCTCGCGGTCGTCGCGCATGCCGGCAACCCGTCGAATCCGGACGAGGCGCGGCGCGCCTACCTGGCCGGCATGCAGCGCGTGCTGCCGCGCGACCACCTGCCCTATGCGCCCCCGGCCGAGGGTGTACTCGCGCTGGACGCGGTGTGGGAACCGCTCGATGCGCTCGATCCGCTGGCCAAGCAGGTGGCGGTCGAGGCGATCACCGATGCGGTCTCGCACGACGGTCGCGTCTCGGTCGCCGAGGCCGAATTGCTGCGTACGATCTGCGGCGTGCTGCACTGCCCGTTGCCGCCGATGCTGGAGCGCGGCTGAGGGTCCGGGGCAGGCACCCAGGCCGGACGCGGGCCGGGTTGCGCGAGCGCGGCGGCGCGGCGGGCCGACCCATCACCGACCGCAGGCCGGCACGATGCGAAGCCCCCGCGACCACCGGCCGTCTCGCGGTCGGTGGCAGCGCCCGCGTCAGTCCACGCCGGTCGCGGGCGCGTCGGCTTCTTCGGGCGCGTAGACGATCTCGACGAAGTGCTCGGCGTGGTCGTCGGTCAGCGCGACGACGAAGTCCGCCTGCTCGATGCCGTCGACGACGAGCCCGCGCGGCCGCGCACCCAGGGGTTGCTGGACGACGCGAATGCGATACACCGTGTCGCCGTAGCGGTAGCGCAGGGCGTATTCCGGCCAGTCCGCGGGGATGCAGGGCGTGATCCGCAAGGTGTCGCCGCGGCGTTGCAGGCCCAGCAGCGATTCGACGATCAGCCGGTACATCCAGCCGGCCGAGCCCGTGTACCAGCTCCATCCGCCCCGGCCCACGTGCGGCGGCACGGCGTACACGTCGGCGGCGACCACGTAGGGCTCCACCTTGTAGGTGGCGATCGCCCCGGCATCGCGCGCATGGTTGACCGGGTTGATCATGCCCAGCAGTTCCCAGGCCTTCGCGCCGTCGCCCTGGTGGGCGAAGGCCATAGTCGCCCAGATCGCGGCGTGCGTGTACTGGCCGCCGTTCTCGCGTACGCCGGGGACGTAGCCGCGGATGTAGCCCGGATCCTGCGCGGTGGCGTCGAACGGCGGGTCGAGCAACTGGATTAGTCCCGCGTCGCGGCGCACCAGGTATTCGTCCAGCGAGGCCAGCGCCTGTCGCGTGCGCTCCGGCGCGCCGGCGCCCGACAGCACCGACCAGCTCTGCGCGATCGAGTCGATCCTGCATTCGTCGCTCTCGTTCGAGCCGAGCGGCGCGCCGTTGTCGAACCACGCCCGGCGATACCAGGCGCCATCCCAGGCATGGGTCTCGAGGGCCTGGCGCAGGCGCTCGGCCGCGTCCAGGCATTCCTCGGCGAAGGCGTGGTCGTTGCGCGCCTGCGCCAGCGGACTGAACCGCCCGAGCGCGTCGTACAGGAAGAAGCCGAGCCAGACGCTCTCGCCGCGACCACGTTCGCCGACCCGGTTCATGCCGTCGTTCCAGTCGCCGGTTGCCATCAGGGGCAGGCCCCGTTCGCCCAGCAGGCGCAGGCCTCGCCGCAGCGAGCGCACGCAGTGCCGGTACAGGTCTTCGCACAGGCCCGAATGCGTGGGCAGGTCGTAGTACGACTCCTCGTCCGGATTGACCGGGCGGCCCTCGATGTAGTGCACGCGCTCGGCGAGCACGCCGGAATCGCCGGTGACCTCGACGTAGCGCGCCGTCGCCACCGGCAGCCACAGGTAATCGTCGGAACAGCGCGTGCGCACGCCGCGGTCGAGCGGGGGATGCCACCAGTGCAGCACGTCGCCCTCGGGGAACTGGTGCGCGGCGCTGCGCAGCAGGTGCGCGCGCGCCTGCACGGGCTGCGCGTGCAGCATCGCCATCGTGTCCTGCAACTGGTCGCGGAAGCCGAACGCGCCACCGGATTGGTAGTAGCCGCTGCGCGCCAGGTAACGGCAGGCGATGGTCTGGTACAGCAGCCAGCCATTGGCGAGCACGTCGACGGCCGGGTCGGGGGTCTCCACCCGGACCGCACCGAGGGTGCGCAGCCAGTGGATGCGCACCGCGTCCAGCGCGTCGTGTGCGGCGCCGGAGACGCCCGTGCGGCGCGCCAGTGCGACCGCTTCGCCCCAGTTGCGGCCGACGCCGAGCCGGAACACGGTTTCGCCCTCCTCGCCGCTGCCGAGCACGATCGGGACCTGGATCGCCGCGCAGGGATCCAGCCCGGCACCGAGCCTGCCGGAGAGCCGTTCGCGCAGCAGCGCGGCGGGTGCCTGCAGGCTGCCGTTGCGGCCCAGGAACTCGGCGCGGTCGCAGGTCAGGCTGCGGCGGTCGTCATCGGCGCCGGGCTTGCCGGCATCGAAGAACGCGACACGGTGTGCGAACTCGGTGTTGTAGGTGTTGCGCGCGGTCAGCACCCCGCTGTCGCCATCGATCTCGCTGACCACGTGCATCTGCGTCTTCGCGCGCAGGTCCCCCAGGATCCACTCGACGTAGCCGGTGGCCGACAGCCGCCGCGGCCGGCCGGAACGGTTGCGCAGCCGCAGTACGCTGTACTTCACCGCGGCCTCGAGGTCGACATAGACCCACAGTTCGCTGGCGATCCCGTCCTCGACGTGTTCGAACACGCTGTAGCCGAAGCCGTGGCGCGTGCGGTAACCGCCCTCGCCGCGCACCGGGAAAGGCATGGGCGACCACACCTTGCCGGTGTCCTCGTCGCGCAGATAGAACGCCTCGCCGCTGGCATCGCCCACCGGGTCGTTGTGCCATGGCGTGAGCCGGAACTCGTGCGCGTTCTCGGCCCAGGTGTAACCCGGCGCGCTGTCGCTGACCACGCAGCCGAAGTCGGCGTTGGCCAGCACGTTCGACCACGGCGCCGGCGTCACCCGGCCGGCGGCGAGGTCGATGATGTACTCGCGGCCGTCGGCGGCGAACGCGCCCATGCCGTTGTCGAGGATGCGTTCCCCGGCCACGGCATCGAACGGCCAGGGGTCGACCTCGTGCATCTGCGGCGGCGCGGCATGGGGCGCGGCATCCTCGATCAGCTCGTATTGCACCGGCTTCGGCACGAACGGCGGAACCGGCACCACCGCCGCGGGCTTCCGTGCGACCTGCTCGGTGAGCGAGCCGTTGCCATCGCTGACGATCACGCGCGCCACCGACTGCAGCAGGATGCGGTCCTCCTGCGACAACTGCTGCGCGGGACGGACGAAGATGCCGCCGGGCCGATCGATCACGTTCGCCTCCACCCCGGCGGCGACCAGTCCCATGATCTGGTCCTGAAGCTGCTGCCGGTAGCCGGCCTGGTCCTCGTTCCAGATCACCAGGTCGACCGCCAGGCCCTTGAGCCGCCAGTAGGCGTGCGCCTGCACCATCTGCCGCACCAGCTCGATGTTGGCGGCGTCGGCGATGCGCACCAGCGCGATCGGGTGGTCGCCGGAGATCGCCTGGCCCCAGAGCCCGGACTGCCCGCGCCGGTTCTGCAGCAGGATGGCGTGTTCGGCGCGCAGGGCCGGATGCGCGAACACCATCAGTCCGGCCAGTTGCTCGTAAAGCTGCGCATCGGCCTCGTTGGCGTTGATCTGCCGGCGCACCACCTGGCTGTGCGTCCACGCCAGGTCGAACACCCGGTCGGCGAGCCGGCGGTCGCGGTACTTGTCGATCAGCGCGTCGCAGGCGTCCCGCGCATCGCCCACGCCGGTGACCATGTCGATGGTCGCGGACCGCCCGGGTTGCAGCGCGATCCGGCAGCGGATCGCGACCACCGGATCGAGCACCGACCCCGACGCGTTCGACAATGCCTCGGCGTGCGTCAGCGCGTGCGGGGCGAGCAGCGTATTGCCGCGCCCGACGAAGCTGGCGCGATCGGTCTCGTACGAGATCTGCGCGATATCCGCATCGTGCACCGCCAGCAGGTGGAACATCCAGGGCGGCGCCTCATCGTGCGAGCGGGCACGGCGGGTACAGACGATCGCCTGCTTGGCCGGCACCAGTTCGGTCTGCACGAACAGGTTGCTGAAGGCGGGATGCAGCTCGTCCGAGATCGCCGGCGCGAGCACCACCTCGGCGTAGGTGGTGACCTCGATGGTGCGCGCCGTGCGCGACAGGTTGGTGATGCGCAGGCGACGCAGCTCGATGTCGTCCTCGGGCGAAACCGCGATCTCCGTATGCGCCTCGAAGCCGCGTTTGCGGCCGCGGAACTCAGCCTTGGCGTCGGAAAAGATCGCCTCGTATCCGCCCACCGGCACCGCCGTGGGCTGGTACGCGGTGGACCAGAACTCGCCGCTTTCGACGTCGCGCAGGAAGCAGAAATTGCCCCAATGGTCCCGGGTGCCGTCCTCGCGCCAGCGCGTGACCGCCATTTCGCCGAAGCGGCTGTAGCCGCCGCCGGCACCGGTCAGCATCACGTGGTAGCGGCCATTGGACAGCATCTGGATCGGCGGACGCGCGGTGTCCGGGGTGCGGAACACGCGCAACTGCCCGCCCTCTACCTCGCCGATCGGCGCGGCCGCCGCGACCTCGGCCGAGTGCGGATGGAACACCCCGGTGCGCGGGATGCGTTCCTGCAGCAGCAGCAACGTGGCCTGGAACTCCGGATCGTCGACGAAGCGCTTCTGCATCGGCTGGTCGCGCAGCAGGTAGTCGAGCGCCAGCAGGCCCATGCCCTGGTGGTGGGCCATGAACGAGCGGATCACCGCGTGGGTCTGCCCGCGCGGCAGGCGTGCGGGCGTGTAGTCGATCGCTTCGTACAGGCCGAACAACCCGCCGAATCCCGACGCCGTCAGCCGTTCCAGGTTCTGGCAGGCCGCTTCGGGCGCGACCATCAGCGCCATCATGCTGGCGTAGGGTGCGATCACCAGGTCCTGCGCCAGGCCGCGCTTGAGCCCGAGGCCCGGCACGCCGAAAGCGCGGTACTGGTAGTTCATGCGCGCGTCGACGAGGTTGTAGCCGGACTCGGAAATGCCCCAGGGCACGTTGCGCTGGCGACCGTACTCGATCTGGCGTTCGACCGAATGCTTCGCGGTCTGGTCGAGCAGCGTGCCCTCGTAGCTGGGCATCACCAGTTGCGGCATCAGGTATTCGAACATCGAGCCGCTCCACGACAACAGCGTGGAGGCGCCGTCGACCTCGGTCAGGAGGCGGCCGAGCGCGAACCAGCTTTCCTTCGGCAACTGGCCCTGGGCGATGCCGACGAAGTTCGCCAGCCGCGCTTCGGAGGCCAGCAGGTCGTAGTAGCCGTCGTCGTGGCGGTGGTCGTCGACGCTGTAGCCGATCGACAGGAGGTGGCGCGCGCGGTCGTAAAGGAAGCGATGATCCATCAGCGCGCACTGGCCGGCGATGTGGGCCAGGCGCTCGAGTTCGGTGATGCGGGCCCGGGCCGCATCGCGCGCGGCGGCCCGCAGCGGATCGGCGGGGCGATGGTCGGACGCCACCTCGCGCAGCGTCGGGATGGAAGCGGGCGGCGCGGCAGCGGGCGCCGGCGTCGTCACGCCTTCCGGCGGCGGCGCGAAGCGTTGCAATTCCTTGCGCGCGGCGATGCACTGCGTAGCGAACGCCTGCGACCAGTGCGCGGGCTCGCCGGACTGCGCGGCCTGCTCGTTCGCGAGCGCGCTGGCCAGGGCGGCGAGTTCGGCGAGCGTGCGCCCGGCGTCGGCCAGCGACTGCGGCGGCGCATGGCAGTCTCCCGGCAGCCGGTCGAAGATGGCCTGCATCGCATCGCCCATCGGCGCGGGCGCCGCCGTTTCCACGACCAGGCCGAAGGTGTCGGCGAGGCCGCGGAACGTGCATGGCGACAGGATCGGTGCGTCGCGCAGCGCCAGCAGTCCCTGGCGCAGCGTCAGGAGGTGGCCTGCCAGGTTGCCGCTGTCGACCGCGGAGACGTACTGGGGCGAAAGCGGCTCGAGCGTCGCGGTGTCGTACCAGTTGTAGAAATGTCCGCGGTAACGCGGCAACGATTCCAGTGTGCGCAGCGCGTTGCCCGTTCGCTGGATCACGCCGCCCACGGGCAGGTAGCCGAAGTCGTAGGCGGCCAGGTCCGCCAGCAGCGACAGGCCGATGTTGGTCGGCGAGGTGCGCCGCGCGACCACCAGGGACGGATGTTCCTGGACATTGTCCGGCGGGAGCCAATGGTCGTCGGCGGTGACATGGGTCTCGAAGAACGCCCAGGTACGGCGCGCGAGCCGGCCGAGGAACTGCAACTGCGATTCGTCGAGGTTGGAACGCGGGCGCGCCCGCGGCCGCCCCAGCCACCACATCAGCACGGGCGACGCGGCCCAGAGCAGTAGTACCGGCGCCGCCACCCACAGCGCCGCCGGCTGGAGGCGCAGCAACAGCGCCGCCGTGGCGATGGCGAACGCCGGCGCGAACCACATCGTCCGCAACGCGCCGGCCACGGTATCGCCCAGCGTGCGCTCGACCTCGCTCGACGGACTCCACTGCAGCAGTCGCCGCCGCGCGATCCCCATCCGCCAGAGCGTGCGCACGATCGCGTCGAGGCTGAAGTAGGCCTCGTACGGCAGGCAGGCCAGGGTCAGGGGCGCATGGGCGAAGTTGCGCCCGATCGCCACCCGCGCCTGGCGCAGGTGTGCCGCAAGCGGCAGGTCGGCCGGGCGGTTGAACAGGTCCACCAGCGAGGCCAGCAACGGCGGCAGGAACAGGATGGACAGCAGCCACAGGGTCCAGGCCAGCGGATCGACCGCGAGCGCCCAGCCCAGTACCAGCAAGGCGGTGAGCGCGGCGGGAAACAGGCTGCGCCGCAGGTTGTCGAGCAGCTTGCCTCGCGACAGCATCGACAGTGGGTTGCGTTCTCGGGTCTTCGCAGGGGACGCGCCGGCAACGGCGGGGGGCAGCGGCACTCGCGGCATCAGCCAGGGCAGCAGTTGCCAGTCGCCGCGGATCCAGCGATGCCGACGCTTGACGTCCACCACGTAGCGCGCCGGGTAGTCCTCGTACAGCTGCACGTCGCTGACCAGGCCGGCGCGGGCATAGCAGCCCTCGAGCAGGTCGTGGCTCAGGATGCGATTCTCGGGCATGCGTCCGGCGAGCGCATGTTCGAAGGCGTCGACGTCGTAGATGCCCTTGCCCACGAAGGATCCCTCGCCGAACAGGTCCTGGTACACGTCCGACACGGCGCGGGTGTAGGGATCGATCCCCGGCTCGCTGCCGTACAGGCTGGCATAGCGCGAGCGCCGCTGGCCGCTCATGCTGATGCCCACGCGCGGCTGCAGCACGCCGTAGCCGCCGGTGACGATCCGGCGGCGCTCGTCGAAGCGCGCACGGTTGATCGGGTGGGCGAGCGTGCCGATCAGCTCCCGCGCGGCGTCGCGCGGCAGCTGGGTGTCGGTATCGAGCGTGATCACGTAGCGGACGTTGCCGAGCGCCGCGATATCGCCCGCCACGCGCACGAAGACTTCGCGCCCCGCGCCACGCAGCAACGCATTGAGCGCCGCGAGCTTGCCGCGCTTGCGTTCGAAGCCCATCCAGACCCGCTCGCGCGGATTCCAGGTGCGCGGCCGATGGAACAGGAAGAAGCGATTGTGGTGTTCGGGCGCGTAACGCGCGTTGAGCACATCGATCTCGCGCTGCGCCAGGTCGAGCAGCGTCTCGTCGTCCGGCAGGTGCGGTTCGGCTGCATCGAAGAAGTCCGTCAGCAGCGCGAAATGCACGTTGTCGTCGCGATTGGCCAGGAACCGCACTTCCAGCGCCTCGACCAGCGACGCAATGCCATCGGCGCTGCCGAACATCGTCGGCACCACCACCAGCGTACGCATGTCCGCGGGCACGCCCGAGGAGTAGTCCAGCCGCGGCAACGCATCGGGTCGGGTCAGCCAGGTCGCGACCCGATTGACCAGCGCCACGCCGAGCTCGCTGTACGCGATCACGCACAGCGCCAGCGCCAACCACAACCATCCGCGATGATCGGACGGCAGCGCGTCCTCCAGGGTCGCCCAGGTGAACAGCGCCACCACCAGCGCCCCGGGCGCGGTATACGCCAGCAGCGGCAGGCGGCGCGCGGTCCTGCGCACGGTGCGGGTCACGCCGCGCAGCGCCAGCGCATCCTCCAGTTCGCGACGTCCCTCGTCGATCAGGTAGTAGCCCACGTGCGCGGCGAGGCCCTGGCTGCCTGCGCATGTGGCGTGCGCCTGCGCCAGCTCCAGCGCCTGGGTCGCCACCGCCATCTCGGCGAGACTGCCACGACGCGCGACCAACTCGATCGTCTGCCGGTAATGGTCTCGGGTGGCGAAGTCCATCGTGCCGTAGGTGCCCGAGGGGTCGCGCCGCAACGTGGCATCGACGACGCTCAGGGTCTCGACGAACTCGCGCCAGTCCATCATCGCCAGGAACCGCAGGCTGCCGATGCTGTTGCTGATCGACACCTGCGCCGCGGCCTGCTGCTGGTTCTCCGCCTGCACCATCTGTTCGATGCTCTGTCCGCCGTCGGCCAGCCATTGCTCGACCCAGGTCAGCGGCAGCGCCAGAGCCGAACTCCGGCCCTGAAGGCGCCGCGCGAACTCGGCGACGAACGAACTGCTGGCCGGTGGCCGCGAGCGCACCATGTCCGCGATGACCAGCACGAGGTGTTTCGGGTCGGACGCGGCGGTTTCGGTCAGGCGGTCGGCCCAGGCGTCCGCGTGGCTGCGGTCGATGCGGTCGTCGATGACGCGCGTGGCGATGCGACGCAGGTTCTCGATCAGCGCCAGGCGCAGCATGATCGGGATCGCCCATAGCTCTCCGAGCTTGAGTGGCGTCACCGTCTGGTAAGCGCTGACGAATCGGCTCAGGCCTTCGGCATCGATGCGCCCGTCGCCGTGGGAGATGGCGTTGAGGGCGATGTCGTAGACGCGGGGCAATCCCATCGACGATCCGCGGTCGAGTTGCGGCAACTCCCGGCTGTAGCCCTTGGGCAGGTGGCGGCGGGCGATCGCGATCTGCTCTTCGATCAGGTAGATGTTGTCGAGCAACCACTCCCCGGCTGGCGTCATCGCGCGGCCGGCGTGGACCGCGTCTGTCAGCAGGGTGCAGGCCCGGTCGAGGACCTTCTGGTTGTCGCTCAGCCTCGCCAGGAGCTGGTCGGGGGCCGATTTGCGCCGGACCGGATGGGACTTCGCCAGAACGCGTCCATGCAGTTCCATCTGTTCGGCGCTGAACAGCTGCGCACGCAATGGGGGCTCATGCACCGCGACACGTGGTCGCGCCATCGAGCGGCGTAGAAGCCTCCGCAACCACCAGCGGCCCTTGCGAAACCAGCGCATCGGTCTGTCCATCGGAGGGGCGTTGCGCATGCTGCATGGTAGTGCACGGGTGCGCGCTGGCCGTGAAAGATGCTTCCGGTGTCGCGGTACCGAGGGACGGGAACGGGGGTGCGGGAACGTGGGGACAGGGGCGGTCGGGACGAGGCCTGCCGGGTGGCGCCTTCGGCGTCGCGATGGCGTCGCGCCAGGGCGGATGACCCCGGAGGACCCTTGCGTGGGGATCAGGCGCGGTTGCGGATCAACGCGGCTGCACGCTCGGCGATCATGATCGTCGGCGCGTTGGTGTTGCCACCGGGCAGGGTCGGCATCACCGAGGCGTCGACCACGCGCAGGCCGTCGACGCCCCGCACCCGCAGTTCGGGATCGACTACGGCGGCGGGGTCGCTGCCCATGCGGCAGGTGCCGACGGGGTGGTACACGCTTTCTGCCTTGGCGCGGACGAAGGCTTCGAGCCCGGCATCGTCCAGGTCGTCGCGCGCCGGGAAGATCGGCGCACCGCGGTACGGATCGAATGCGGGTTGCGCGAGGATCTCGCGCGAAACCTTCGCGCACTCGATCATCATCTTCACGTCGAAGCCGGCCGGGTCGGACAGGTAGTTGGCCTCGATCCGGGGCTTGTCGCTGGCGCGGTCGCTGGCGAGCGTGATCCGGCCGCGACTGCGCGGACGCAGGAAGCAGGCATGCAGCGTGTAGCCATCGCCGGGCAGCCGGTGGCGGCCGTGGTCGTCGAGCATGGCCGGAACGAAATGGAACTGGATGTCGGCGCGTTCGTCCGGCGCCAGCGCCGAGCGCACGAAGCCGCCGGCCTCGGCGATGTTGCTGCTGCCCGCGCCGCGGCGACCGCGCAGGTAGTAGTGGTAGGCGATGGCCAGGTCGCCGATCCGGTCGTAGGTCACGCGCTGGGTCGAGTGGCGGAGCGTGCAGACATCGAGGTGGTCCTGCAGGTTCGCGCCGACGCCGACTGCATCGTGCACGACCCTGATCCCGTGCCGGCGCAGTCCCGCGGCCGGTCCGATGCCCGACAGCATCAGCAGTTGCGGCGAGTTGATCGTACCGCCGCACAGCAGGATCTCGCGCGTCGACGGCTGATGGAACGCCCCGCCGCGGGCGGCATAGACCACGCCGGTGGCGCGACCGTGTTCGAAGGTGATGCGGTTGGCCTGCGCGCCGGTGACGACGGTGAGATTGGGTCGCGCCTTCGCCGGCCGCAGGTAGGCGACTGCGGACGAACAGCGTGCACCGTCGCGCTGGGTGACCTGGTACAGGCCGACGCCGATCTGTTCGGGTCCGTTGAAATCGCGATTGTGCGGATACCCCGCCTGTTTCGCGGCCTCGATGAACGCCTGCGACAGCGGGTTGACGTGGCGCAGGTCGGACACCGTCAACGGACCCTCGGCGCCGTGCAGCGCGTCGGCGCCGCGGGTGTTGCCTTCGCTGTGGCGAAACCAGGGCAGGACGTTGTGCCAGTGCCAGCCGGTGGCCCCGGCTGCGGCCCAGTCGTCGTAGTCGAGCGGCACGCCGCGGACGTAGCACATCGCGTTGATCGAGCTCGATCCGCCCAGCACCTTGCCGCGCGGCCACCACAGCGTGCGGCCGTCGAGCCGTGGCTCGGGCGCGGTGTCGTAGTTCCAGTTCACGCCCTTGCGGTTGACCAGCTTGGCCAGTCCGGCGGGCATGTGGATGAAGGGGTGCCAGTCGCGCGGGCCGGCCTCGAGCAGCAGCACGCGCACGTCCGGATCTTCCGAAAGGCGGTTGGCGAGCACGCAGCCGGCGGAACCGGCGCCGATGACGATGTAGTCGTAGGCCTTGGTCGGCGCGGCGGGTCTGACGGGCATCGGCGCACGGTAGGTGGGCAGGCTAGAGCATATGCTCGGCGAGGTGGCGGGCGCCGCATGGTTCGGCTAACGTTCCCTCTGCCCCGGGCGTGGACGAGGAATGAGCAGCGCGAACGACAACCACGCCTCCCCGGGCCGGGCCGCGCGTTTCCGCACGGCGCTGGCCGAATCGCCACCGCTGCTGTGGTCGTTCCTGTACTTCTTCTGCCTGCTCAGCGGCTATTACGTGCTGCGGCCGGTGCGTGAGGCGATGGCGGCTTCCAGCGATGTCGAGGCGGTATTCCCGCCCGCGCTGATCGCGTTCTTCGCCGACCGGGGCGTGGCGCTGGGCGAGTTCACGCTGCAGTTCATCTTCACCGCCGTGTTCCTGATCATGCTGCTGCTGCAGCCGGTGTACGGCTGGCTGGTCAGCCGCTTCGCCCGGCGCGTGTTCCTGCCGGTGATCTACGGCTTCTTCATCGCCACGCTGCTGGTGTTCTATGCGATGTTCGACAGCGGCGTGGCTGGGCGCGGGCTGGCCTTCATCCTCTGGATCACGGTGTTCAACCTGTTCGCGGTGGCCGTGTTCTGGAGCTTCATGGCCGACGTGTACAGCAATGCCGAAGCGCGCAGGTACTACGGCTACATCGGCGCGGCTGGGACCATCGGCGCGTTCACGGGGCCGATCCTGACACGGACGCTGGTGCAGACGGTGGGCATCGCCAACATGATGCTGGTCTCCGCCGCACTGCTGGTGATGTGCGTGGTCTGCATCCTGCGCCTGCGTCGGTACGCCGTGTTGCGGGAGGCGGAACGCAGGCTGGCCAGCGGCGAGAAGCCGATGGGGGGCGAGATCCTCGCCGGCCTGAAGCTGGTCGCGAAGGAGCCGTTGCTGCGGTGGCTGGCGCTGATGGTGGTGCTCGGCGTCGGCGTCGGAACGCTGTTGTACAACGAACAGAACCGGATCGCGCGCACCGCGTTCGCGACCGCCGAAGAGCGCGCCGCGTTCTTCTCCACCCTGGACCTGGCGGTCAATTCGCTGACCCTGGTGGTGCAGTTGCTCGTCACCCGCGCGCTCATGTCCCGCTTCGGCATCGCACCGGCGCTGCTGATCCCCGGCGCGGCGATCATCCTCGGCTTCTCGATCCTGTCGGCCTCGCCGCTGCCGCTGATGGTCGCGATCGTGCAGGTGGTGACGCGCGCCAGCGAATTCTCGCTGGCCAAGCCGGCGCGCGAGACGATCTACACCCGGGTCGGCCGCGAGTGGCGCTACAAGGCCGGCGCCGCGATCGACACGGTGATCTACCGCGGCGGCGATCTCACCTTCGTCTGGGTGCACAAGTTCCTGGCCACGTTCGGCTCGAACGTGGTGTTCGGTGCCGGCCTCGTGATCGCGTCGGCCATGACCTTCAGCGCCTGGCGGCTGCTGCGGGAGGAGGCGAAGCTGCCTTCGGAACGCGCTCCGCGAGGCGGTGCCCGCTCCGGCGACGGGGCGCCCGCCTGAGGCGGGGCTTGCACGGCGGCGCAAACCGTCGCGCGTGGATGCGACCTGCTCGCCAGCAGTCGTGAAGGCCGGCTGACGCAGACGCGAGCCTTGGTCGGCGGGAATCGCGCCGAACCTGCTCAACCGAGCAGCGGCCAAGCGAACAGTGCAGCGCCGATCACGAACGATACGGTCAGTGCATGGACCAGCGGGTGCCGGACCCGCAGCCAGACGAACTGCGCGACGGTGCGGATCGCCCAGAACAACGCCATCGCGGCCAGCAGGGCGCGGCCTAGCGGCGACGTCGAAAGTTCCGCTGGATAGAGCAGGCACAGCAGCCCGACGGCGGTGAAGATCCAGACCAGCTGCAAGTTGGCGATCTGCACGATCGCGCGATTGGGGCGGGTCGTGTTTTCCAGCGTGCGCGGCCAGCCGAACAGACGCCAGAAGGCGAGGTGGAACAGCGCGAAGCCGAAGCTGTGCAACGCACAGAGCAGTAGCAAGGCTCCGGTGTTCATGGCCTGTCTTCCCCGTCGAGTGCCTGGTGGCGTCCCGTCAGCGCGTCCGACCGTGCGTGGCACCCCACGGTGCCATCACGCCCTGCGCGGCGACACCCACATCGCGATTCGCGCGCGGAACACGACCTCGCCACCTGGATCCGAGACCTCCACCTGCACGGGAAGCTCGTATCCGGCATTCGCCTCATGCGGTGCGAACCCGGGGGTGGCGACCGCGCGCATCGTCCCGGTGGCCTTCTTCAGGTATTCGACGCTCATCCCGCGCGGGATCCAGCGCATCGAAGCGGGAATGCTGATGTCGCAGGTCAGGCCACCGACGAATTCGGCCAGGTTGCACAGCGCAATCGCGTGCACGGTGCCGAGGTGGTTGCTGACCCGGCGGCGATGCGCGATGGTCGCCTCGCCGCGCCCCGGCGCCAGCGACACGATGCGCGGCGAGATGCTGCCGAAGTACGGCGCCTTGAGGCAGACCAGCTGCGAGAACAGCCAGCGCCCGAGCGGCTTGCCGCTCAGGCTGCGGTAGAGCTGGAGGACGTTGGCCGCCATTCGCGTTTCCCGGCTCCCGCTCCTTCCCCGCCATGGGAAGGAGCGCACATGGACGCAGACCGTGACCGATGCGCGATCAGGCGGCTTCGCGCGGCTGGCGACGGTGCTGCGGTAGATCGTAGAAGCCGGCCGACCGCAGCTCGTGCGGATCGAAGTCGTCGACGGTGATCGCGTCCAGGGTCATCTCGCGCAGTTCCTCGAGTTGCCGGCGCTCGTCGGCGGTGATCCAGCCTTCGCGCACGCCCTCGTCGAGCTGCGAGGCGAAGTCGAGCGCCTCGATGTCGCTGGTCTTCAGCGCCTTCTGGAACTTGCGCTCCACCGGCTCGGCGGCGATCGCCCTGGCCAGGTAGCTGTCGATGCGGCCGCCGGGGTTGTTCGCGCAGGGGGTCAGGAACACGCCCTGGGCGAGCCGGTCGCGCGCCTCGTTCGGCGACATCAGCAGCGCGGCGACGCGATGGCTCAGGCGGTCGCCCGGCGGCACCGCGCGGCGGCCCCAGGGAAACACCAGCGCCCACATCAGCCAGCCGACCGGACGGATCGGGAAATTGCGCAGCGCCGCCGACAGCGCCACCTCGATCTTGTGCACGCTGTCGTGGAAGGCCCATGCCAGTAACGGCTGCTCGGCCTGCGGCGCGCCGTCGTCGTGGTAGCGCTTGAGCATCGCGCTGGTCATGTAGATGTGGCTGAGCACGTCGCCCAGGCGCCCGGACAGCGACTCCTTGAACTTGAGCTTGCCGCCCAGCAGCAGCATCGACACGTCGGCCATCAGCGCGAGGTTGGCCGAGTAGCGGTCGAGCTTGCGGAAGTAGCGGCGGGTGTAGTCGTCGCCCGGCGCGGCGCCGATCTTCGCGCCGGTCAGGCCGAACCACAACGAACGCACCGCATTGGAGATCGCGAAGCCGATGTGGCCGAACAGGTTCTCGTCGAACTCCTCGACCGCCTGCGCGAAGTCCGGATTCTGCGCGGCCTTCATCTCCTTCATCACCCACGGATGGCACAGGATCGCGCCCTGGCCGAAGATCAGCAGGCTGCGGGTCATGATGTTCGCGCCTTCGACCGTGATCGCGATCGGCGAGGCCTGCCAGGCGCGGCCGCCGATGTTGCGCGGCCCGAGGATGATGCCCTTGCCGCCGACGACGTCCATGAAGTCGCTGGCGACCTCGCGGCCCATCTCGGTGCAGTGGTACTTGGCGATCGCCGAGGGCACCGACGGCACGTCGCCGCGGTCCACCGCCGCGGCCGTGGCCTGCGACAGCGCGCTGGTGGCGTAGGCCTTGCCGCCGATGCGCGCGAGCGCTTCCTCGACGCCCTCGAAGCGGCCGATCGAGAGCCCGAACTGCTTGCGGATGCGCGCGTATGCGCCGACCACGACCGCGGCGGACTTGACCCCGCCGCTGGCGGTGGAGGGCAGGGTGATCGAGCGGCCGACGGCCAGGCATTCGTTGAGCATGTTCCAGCCCAGGCCGGCCTTCTCCACCCCGCCGATCAGCTGGCTGAGCGGGATGAACACGTCCTTGCCGCGGATCGGGCCATTCTGGAACGGCGAGTTCAGCGGGAAGTGCCGGCGGCCGATCTCGACGCCTTCGGTGTCGTGCGGCAGCAGCGCCAGGGTGATGCCGATGTCGCGCTTGTCGCCGATCAGCCCGTCGGGGTCGTACATGCGGAACGCCAGGCCGATCAGCGAGGCGACCGGGGCCAGGGTGATGTAGCGCTTGTTGAAGGTCAGCCGCAGGCCGAGCACGTTGGCGCCGTTCCACTCGCCCTTGCAGACGATGCCGAAATCCGGGATCGAGGTGGCGTCGGAGCCGGCGAACGGCCCGGTCAGGCCGAAGCACGGCACTTCCTGGCCCGCGGCCAGGCGCGGCAGGTAGTAGTCCTTCTGCTCCTGCGTGCCGTAGTGCATCAGCAGCTCGCCGGGGCCGAGCGAGTTGGGCACGCCGACGGTGGAACTGACCACCGAGCTGATCGACGCCAGTTTCTGGATCACCTTGTGGTGCGCCAGGGCACTGAAGCCCAGGCCCCCGTATTCCTTCGGGATGATCATGCCGAAGAACTTGTTGTCCTTGATGAACTGCCACAGTTCCGGCGGCAGGTCGGCGTGGACGTGGTTGATCTGCCAGTCGTCGACCATGCGGCACAGCGCCTCGACCGGACCGTCGAGGAAGGCCTGTTCCTCTTCGGTGAGCTCCGGCTTCGGATAGGACAGCAACTTGTTCCAGTCCGGATCGCCGGTGAACAGCTCGCCCTCGAAGCCGACCGAACCGGTCTCCAGCGCGATGCGCTCGGTCTGCGACAGCGGCGGCAGCACCTTGCGGAAGAACTTCAGCAGCGGCGTGGTGACCAGCGGCTTGCGCACGAACGGCAGCAGCAGCGGCAACGCGATCGCGGCCAGCAGCAGGGCGGCGACGACGGTCGCGGCCGGGTTCGCCCCGAACAGCCAGCAGGCCACCAGCACGACTGCGGTGACGGCCACCCAGACCGCGAGGCGCAGCCGGTGGTAGGCCGCGAACGCACCCACGAGCAGGAATGCGATGAAGGGTAGGGCGACGCTCATCGGATGCCTCCGGAAAAGGTGAAGAGTGGCCGCGCGGGCGTAGAGTCGCCGCGACGAGCCTGACCGTACGGTTGAGTATGGAACTGCGTCCTGGGCTTGTCAACGTGCCCGCGGATCGGCGACGATACTTTTCCCGACGCCAGCGTATGGACAACGACCGACATGGCCAGATCCGCCGCCAAGCCCCCAGGCTCCGACGCCGCTGCCGCGCCTGGCGATGCGGGCAAGCCGCCCGAACGGACCGGTCGCCTGAGCGCCGAGGACTGGGCGCAGGCCGCGCTCGACCTGATCGCCGAGCAGGGCGTGGCGGCGGTGGCGGTGGAACCGCTGGCGCGCCGGCTGGGGGTCACCAAGGGCAGCTTCTACTGGCACTTTCCCTCGCGCGAAGCGCTGCTGCAGGCCGCGCTGGAACGCTGGGAGAACGTGGAGCAGGAAGCGGTGTTCGGCACCCTCGAGCGCGTGCCCGACCCGCGCGAGCGCCTGCGCGCGCTGTTCCAGATGGTGGCCCACGAATACCAGTCGCACGTGATCTACAGCGCACTGCTCAAGGCGCTCGACCACCCGGCGGTGCAGCCGGTGATCGACCGCGTCTCCAAGCGCCGCCTTGATTACCTGACCGCCTCGTTCCGCCAGACCGGCCTCGGCCGCGAGGACGCCCTGCACCGCGCGCGCCTGACCTATTCGGCCTACGTCGGCTTCCTTCAGCTCAACCTGCAATTGCACCAGGCGCGGATGCCGCAGGAGGAATTCGAGGCCTACGTCGAACACCTGGCGAGGACGTTGGTGCCGGCTTGAGGCATTGCGCGAACGGCCTCGACGTTGTTTCGGCGATCGCAGCCAGCGAACGCAGCCCCATGCCGGGCCTGACGCCCGAGCCCGCAATCGATCCCGGAGCCTGTAGTCGATGCCATCCCGAGCGCAGCGAGGGATCTGCTTCCTGTCGTCTCCAGGCAGATCCCTCGCTGCGCTCGGGATGACAGGGGAACGCACGCGCTGACGCGAAGCCAGCGTTCGTTGCTTCCTGCCTCCCGGTCTCCAGTTCCTCAACCCGGTCCCGGCCTCGCCTGCAGCGCGCCGCCGCGCCACTCCATCTGCGCATCGACGTCTCCACGCTCGTCCAGCCAGCGCAGGATCGAGCGCACCGTGACCACCGGGTAGTCGCCGGACAGGCGGGTGGCCACTGCGTGGTCGGTGAAGACCACGTTGCCGCCGAACAGGCCGCCGAGCACGCGTTTCGAGTAGGGGATGTGGATCGTGTCGGCGCGGAAGCCGTCTCGCGCGGCGACCATCCATGCCGCGTGCCGGTCATGGATCTCACCGGCCCCGGGGCGCGTGGCGGCCAGGGTTTCCAGCACCCAGGCGGTGGAATTCTGGTAGCGGCGGCTGCCGGGTCGCGCGATCAGGTTGTAGTCGGGATGGTAGAGCGGATTGGCCGGAAGCGCAGCCAGGTGCGCGGCCAGGCGTCGTGCGTGCTCCGGCTGCAGCCAGACGATGCGGGCGTCCTGGTTGACGAGGTCGTCGGCGAAGAAGTTGACCAGGCCCTGCGCATACAGCCCGGAGCGCTGGCTGCCGCATTCGTTGAGCAGGTGGACGACCGTCCAGCGGCCGCTGCCATGTTCGCGCAAGGCGAATCCCGCGTGGCTGTAGACCAGTCCGTGTTCCGACAGGTCCCGCCCGATCCGGGCGACCAGGGCGACGGGTGCGTCGACGCGATCCAGCGCCTGCGCGGTGCGCAGGGCCGTTTCGGCTGCGGCGGCCACTTTTTCCGGCGGAATGCGCACCGCGGCGCAGTCGGTGCCGGCTTCGGCCGGCAGCTGCAGCAGGCACAGCGAGGCCAGCAGCGCGAAGCGGAGGATCACAGCGGCAGCCTGTGCGAGTGCAGGTGGGGACGCGCGAGCTCGTTGGCGATGAAGCACAGCGATTCCCCCGCGACGCTCAGGATCCATCCGGTCGACACGGCCGTCACGACGACCACGGTGCCGACCGCGATTCCCAGCGCCTTCGCCGCTTCCGCGGAGATCACGACGACCGCGGAGGCGCCCGTCGCCACCGCCGAGATCGTCAGCGCGACCGCGTCGCCGCTGGCCGCGATCGCGGTGATCGAGAAGCCGGCGCCGGCGGACAGCGCTTCGGTCATCGCGACCGGCACTTCCAGCGAAGCGGCAAGGCTTGCCTCCGACTGCCGGCTGGCGTCGGACTGGATCGTGGCGAGGGCGGGAAAGGCGGTCGCTGCCAGCAGGAGCGCGGCCATCCGGCCGGAGAGGCGGGTACGCATGTCGGCGGATCCTCGCGGGATTGGGTGCGCGGCCAGCCTCCTGGACCGGCCGTGCGCCAGCAAGGGGCACTGTGGAAGTGTTGCGCGTGGGCGCGGCCGGTAGAGTATTTTTGGCCCATGAGCATCTCCGTCGACCTGATCAACGCCCTCAAGCGCGCATTGCGCGCGCAGGGCATGACCTATCGCGAGCTGGCGCAGCGGCTCAAGCTGAGCGAGGCGGCGGTCAAGCGCATGTTCTCGCGCCGCGCGATGAGCCTGCTGCGCCTGGAACAGATCTGCGAGGTGCTCGGCGTCGGCCTGGCCGAGCTCGGCGCCGAGGCCGGGCGCGGGCACGCGCCGATGGCGCAGCTGGGCCAGGCGCAGGAGCAGGCGCTGGTCGACGATCCCGCGCTGATGCTGGCGATGTTCCTGAGCATCAACCGCTGGCGCCAGGAAGACGTGATGGCGCATTTCGACTTCACCCTGCCGCAATGGACCGGGCTGCTGGTGAAGCTCGACCGCCTGGGCATCATCGAACTGATGCCGGGCAACCGCGCCCGTCCGCTGACCGCGCGCAACTTCCGCTGGCTGGTCGACGGGCCGATGGAACGCCACTTCCGCGGCACCCTGCTGGGCGACTACTTCGCCGATCCGTTCGACGGCGAACAGGACCGGCTGCTGCTGCTCAGCGGCAGCCTCAGCCCGGACGGCGTGACCCAGATGAAACAGCGGCTGGAGGACGTCGCCCGCGAGTTCGACGGCCTGCTGGCGCGCGACGCCTCGCTCCCGGCGTCGGAGCGCGTCGGCGTCAGCCTGGTGCTGGCGCAGAAGCCGTGGCTGCTGCGGCTGTTCGGGCCGTACCGGCGGGCGCGGGACTGACAACGCCCTACCGAACTCCCGTGCCGCGCTGCGGCAAGCCCTCGCGCCTCCCGCGCACTTAGACTGTTGCGGTTGAAATCATTTCCGGCGCTCGCCGGTTTCGGGAGGACATCGATGAATGCAGTTCCGCGCCCGCAGGCCATGCCTGCGGCGGGCAGCCGCCTGCAGGTGTTGAACGACTGGGTGGTGGAGGCCGCCGCGCTGACCCGCCCCGACCGGATCCACTGGTGCGACGGCAGCGAGGCCGAGTACGCCCGGCTGCTCGCGCAGATGTCGGCCGACGGCACCCTGATCCCGCTGAACCAGCAGACCCACCCGGGCTGCTACCTGCATCGCTCGCACCCCGAGGACGTGGCCCGTGTCGAACATCTCACCTTCGTCTGCACCCGCGAGCGCGACGATGCCGGTCCCAACAACCACTGGATGGCGCCGGACGAGGCGCACGCGAAGATCGATGCGCTGTTCGCCGGCTGCATGCGCGGGCGCACCCTCTACGTGATCCCGTACTGCATGGGCCCGATCGACTCGCCGCTGGTGCGCTGTGGCGTCGAGATCACCGACTCGCCCTACGTGGTGGCGAGCATGCGCCTGATGACGCGCATGGGCACTGCCGCGCTGGCGCGCATCGAGCGGGAGGGCGCCGACGGCAGGCCGTTCGTCCGCGGCCTGCATTCGACCGGCGAGCTCGACCCCGACCGACGCTTCATCATGCATTTTCCCGAGGAGCTGGCGATCAAGTCGTACGGCTCCGGCTACGGCGGCAACGCGCTGCTGGGCAAGAAGTGCCATGCGCTGCGGATCGCGTCGTGGCAGGCTCGCCAGGAAGGCTGGCTCGCCGAGCACATGCTGATCCTCGGCCTGGAGACGCCGGCGGGCGACACGCACTACATTGCGGCCGCGTTTCCCAGCGCCTGCGGGAAGACGAATCTAGCCATGCTGGTGCCGCCGGAAAGCTACCGCGAACAGGGATGGAAGGTCTGGACGGTCGGCGACGACATCGCCTGGCTGCATCCGGGCGAGGACGGCCGGCTCTGGGCGATCAACCCGGAGGCCGGGTACTTCGGCGTCGCCCCCGGAACCTCCGCCGGAACCAACCCCAATGCGCTGGCGACGATCCAGCGCGACACGATCTACACCAACGTCGCCCTGACCGACGACCGGCAACCGTGGTGGGAGGGGTTGGACGATCGGGTGCCCGCCGTGGACTGGCGCGGTCGGCCCTACGACCCGGCGAACGGCCCGGCGGCGCATCCGAACTCGCGCTTCACCGTCAGCGCCAGGCAGTGCCCCAGCTGGTCGCCGCATGCGGAAGACCCGCAGGGCGTGCCGATCTCGGCGATCGTGTTCGGCGGCCGCCGCTCGAGTCTGGTGCCGCTGGTGTACGAAGCCCGGGACTGGGCGCACGGCGTCTTCGTCGGCGCATCCATGGCTTCGGAAACCACCGCCGCGGCGACCGGCGAGGTCGGCATGCTGCGCCGCGACCCGATGGCGATGAAGCCGTTCTGCGGCTACCACTTCGGCGACTACTTCGCGCACTGGCTGTCTTTCGACAGGCCCGGCGCGCGATTGCCGAAGATCTTCCACGTCAACTGGTTCCGCAGGGATGCCGACGGCAGGTTCCTGTGGCCGGGGTTCGGCGAGAACATCCGCTTGCTGGAGTGGATCGTGGGGCGGGTGCGCGGCGACGCGGCGGCGGTGGAGGCTTCGATCGGCCTGTTGCCGGGCAAGGGCGCGATCGGTCTGCCGGCATCGGCCGGCGACGGTGCATCGCTAGAGGCGATCCTGGGGTACGCGCCCGAGGACTGGGTAGGCGAGCGAGCCGACGTCGATCGCTTCCTGGACTCGTACCGGCCAAGGCTTCCCCTCGACGCCTGGTGACAGGCGGCCGCTCCGGCCACGGCGAAGCGACCGGGGCGATTCCCCGCCGGGAAGGCGTTTGGACGCGCGGCCATGCCGTCGATGCAACGCACATGGCTAGAATGCACCGGTACGTCCCGGGGACATGCTGGATCGCGAACGTGGCCGAAGCTTTGGCGGGACTGGTGAATGCGGCGGGCGCCGCGGCCGCGGCGGGCCGGTGGCAGGAGGCCGAGCGGCTGTGGGCGCAGGTCCGCACGCTCGATCCCGGCCACGTGCAAGCCTTGTTCAGCCTCGGCGTCCACGCCTTCCAGCGGGGCGATACCAGGGGCGCTCTGGAACTGCTGCAAGCGGCGCGCGAGTGCGCGCCGCGCGATCCGATGATCCCGACGACGGTCTCCCGCGTGTTCCGTGAACTCGGCCTGCAGGACCAGGAGTGGGCCGCGATCATCGACGCGCTGCAGGTCGATCCCTATTTCCTGCCCGGCCTGCTCGGCAAGGCTGAATTCCTGGAACGGCAGCGGCGGGTCCGGACCGCCGCCGCGGTGTTCCGCGACGCGTTGAAGATCGCGCCCGAGGAGCCGCAATGGCCGCAGGCGCTGCGACGGCGACTCGAGCACGCCCGCGACGTGGTGCGCAACGACACCGATGAGCTGGCCTCCTACCTCGCACATGAGATCTCCGCGACGCGCGCCACGGTCGATGCGGCGGTGGCAGACCGCTGGCACGAGGCGGTCTCGATCCTCGCCGGCAGGACCCGGCCCTACCACTCCGAGTGCCACCAACTGCACGTCCCGCGCCTCCCCGCGCTCACCTTCTATGACGACACGCTGTTCCCATGGATGGGCGAACTCGAATCGCGCACGGACGCGATCAAGTCCGAACTGCAGGACATGCTCGCCCGCCGCGGCGACGATTTCGTTCCCTACATCCAGTACGGGCCCGGCGATCCGGTCAATCAGTGGGACAAGCTCAACCACTCGCTCAACTGGAGCGGCTTCCACCTGTACCTGCACGGCCAGCCCGTGCACGAACACTTGTCGCAGTGCCCGCGCACGGCCGCGGCGCTGGCGCTGGTCGATTCGGTGGATATTCCCGGTCTGTGCCCGAACGCGATGTTCTCGGCGCTGGCGCCCGGCGCGCACATCCCGCCCCACACCGGAGAGACCAACGCGCGCCTGGTCGCGCACCTGCCTCTGGTGGTACCGGACAACTGCAGCTATCGCGTCGGCTACGATTGGCGGAAATGGCGCGAGGGCAAGTGCTGGGTGTTCGACGACACGCTCGAGCACGAGGCGCGCAACGACAGCGGCCAGGTGCGCGTGATCCTGATGTTCGACGTCTGGAACCCGTTGCTGTCGCTCGAGGAGCGAGAGATGGTGAGCGCTCTGGCCAGCGCGTTCGGCAAGTACCGCGACGAGACGGGAAGCCATCGATGAAACTCCCGGAGCCGTTCATCCAGCTGCCACTGCAATACGATGCCGACAGGCTGTGCGAGGAAGTGGCGGCGCTGGGAAATGATGCGTGGAAGGCGCATCCGATGGGATACCCGGGCAACTCCATGCTGCCGTTGATCGCCGCGTGCGGAGATCCATCCGACGAAGGCTTCTCGGGGCCGATGAGGCCGACGCCGGAATTGCGGCGATGTCCGTATCTGATCCAGGTACTGGCCAGTTTCGGCGCTACCCTGGGACGCACGCGCTTGATGCGATTGGCCGGCCATGCCGAGGTCACTCCCCATGTCGACCAGGGCTATTACTGGGTAGACCGGATGCGGGTTCATGTGCCGGTCTTGACGCAACCGACGGTGCGTTTCGAGTGTGGCGATGCCGCCGTGCATATGGCGGCCGGTGAGTGCTGGATATTCGATACCTGGCGCGAGCACCGGGTGTTGAACGAGTCCGGCGACATGCGCATCCATCTGGTCGCGGATACGGTAGGTGGCGACAGGTTCTGGGGGTATGTGGCGCGTGGTCGCAGCAATCCCTCCGATCGCGGGCCATGGAAGGCCGAACGGCTGGAGTTCACGGAAGGTCGACCCGTCGAGCTTCAGTGCGAAACGATGAACGTACCCAAGGTCATGAGTCCATGGGAGATGGGCGCGCATTTCGGTTTGCTGTTTGGCGATGCGGAGCAGCATCCGCAGTTGGCCACGGTGGCGCAGATGACGAGTTATTTCCTGCGGATATGGAAGAGCCTGTGGATGCGCTACGGCGAATCCGGCGAAGGCGCGGCGGAATACCGGAACGAACTGGCGCGTTACGTCGAGGCGGTGCGGATTCCGGGACAGCCGTTGAACCTGAAGAACGGAATCGGCTGGTACAGCGCGATGATGATGATCGTCGCCAAGCCAGCGCTGCGGGAGGAATCGGCGGGCAGAATTGGAAACGGATACGGGGTCGAGGACAACGCCTGAGGCCCCGCTCACGAGCCACAGGATTGCTTCAAAGCGGATAGCCCAACAGTTCGAAATCGTATCGGTAGAAGTCGCGTACGCCCTCGCGCAACTCCGCGTCGTAGTACTGGCGGAAATCGCCGCGGCGCGACCAGTTGACGCGCTCCAGCGGGCGCGAAGGCAGACCCAAGTGCTCGCAGACGCCGTCGTAACCGGCCTGCATGTCCTCGACGCGGCCGATGTAATCCGTCAGCAGCGCGCCATTGTCGTCGGCGATGAATTCGTGTTGCGGCCGGAACAGGATGTGATGCTCCGGTTTTAGCCGAAACAGGATGTGCTTCATGGCGGCCAGCGGATTCGTGGTGAATTCGCCGCCGTTGCGGGTCATGAAGGCGCAGTAGGAAACGAAGCGATCGTAAGGGTTGCGGACGAACGCGAACTTGAAGAAAGAAGCGAATGCGTGGTCGCCCAAGTGCGGCCTGATCTGCCGCAGGGTCAGATGTCCATGCTGGAGCTTCGCAAGATCCTCGAATGGGAGCCGCCTGTCCACGAACAGGGCGACCTGTTCCATGTCGTCCGCGGCCAAGTGTTCGCGCAGTGCCCGCCTCACCGAATGGGTTCCCGTCTTCGGAATGGCGGTGAAGATGAAGCGATGGGTATTGGAGATGATCATGCGCGAAGGGGAATGCCGCGTTTCCTGTGATGGTGGGAAAGCCCGCTGCATTGGGACTTCGGGATCCTGCCCCGGCTCAGTCCGGTGTTTCGATCCCGGCTAGGGTCAGCGACTCGCGCAATGGGCCAAGGAACTCGGAATAACGTCGCCAACGTCCCGACGCCTCGCCGTAGAGAGGCCGCCGCACCTGCCAGTAGCTGGCGGTCTTGACGGTATTGCCGAGGCGGTGGAACTGCAGGCAGTCATCGTCCCATGCCAGTCCGAGGAATTCGAGCAGGGGACGCAATGTTGCTTCGGGACTGACGACGAAGGCATCGTAGTCGAAGTCGTGGATCTCTTTCGGGTACAGCGACTTCCAATGTGTCATCAGTCGCAGGTACTGGCCATGGTGATGGCCGATGCCGGCCAAAGTGCCTGCGTAGTCGAACACCCGGGGGTTCAGGTGCTGCATGAACACCGAAAGCCCGTTGTCCATCGGGTTGCGGTGCGTGTGCAGGATCTTCGCACGCGGGAACAATCGCTTGATCAGGCCGATCAGCAGGTAATTGTCGGGTCGTTTGTCCGTGGCGTAGCGCCTGCCCGTGCCGGGTCCGGGCAGGCGCTCGAGCAGGCCTCCGTGGTATTGGCGCGCCAGTCGTGCCACGGCAGCGTCGTCCAGTCCGGCTGCCGAGGCGGGGAAGGGGACGAGTTCGCTTCGAATCATGCGCGGAAGCAGATCCAGCTCGCCTGCCGCGGCCACGTCCGGGTGCGCGGCCAGTACTTGCTCGAGCAAGGTCGAGCCGGAACGGAACATGCCGCAGATGAACAGTGGCTGCGGCGATGCATCGAGCGCATTTCCAGGCACGGACGCCGGTGCAGGGAAGGCGTGGATCAGTGCGCGAGTGTTTTGCTCGGCGCGTGCCGGATCGTAGGGCGGATACCGGCGATGCGCCATCCGCTTGCCCGCATCGAATGAGACGAAGGCGCGTGCCGGCTCGCCCAGGGTGTCGAAGGCGCGCCCCAGCGAGAAATGCAGGTTTGCGCGCAGGCCGTCGTCGAGCGGATCGAGGCTCGTCGCCGCCTGCTGCAGGCGCGACAACAACGGATCGTCCAGATCGGCGGGAGGCTGGAGCTGCGCCAACCGTGCCAACGCCTGGCGATCCGCACCCCCAGCCGGCTGCGGGCAGATTTCGAGGATGCGCCGGTAGCATTCGATGGCCGATTCCCGGTGGCCGCGCTCCTCGTGCAGGTTGCCCAGGTTGAGCAGCGCCGGCGCATAGTGTGGCGCGAGCGCCAGCGCCGCCCGAAGTTCGGCTTCGGCCTGGTCGTCCCGGCGCAGGTGATCGGCATGAATGGCCGCGCGATTGAGATGGACTTCCTCCGCGCGGGAGATCCCGTGTCTCAGGGCCTCGCCATAGGCGTGCAGGGCCGGCTCGAACTCGCCGAGCTGTCGCAGCGCATAGCCGAGATTGAACCATGCATTGGCGACATCCGGCTGCAGCTCCAGCAGTTCGCGGTATGCATGGACGGCATCCCGCAGCCGGTCCTTGCGCAGCAGACCATCGGCATGCGCCAGCAATTGGGGGAGATCGTCCTCGCGCCGGTTCAATCGGGTATGCCCACATGCGGGGATCAGGAGCGGATAGTATGCTGGCGCCCGTGTCCAGGTACCGCTCCCTTTGCTTCGCGAGGATCATGCCCTCATGACAACAACGCGCCGGGCCTTGTTGCCGCTGGTGCTGGCTTGCGCCCTGCCACTGCCATCGGCAGCGCAGGCGACACACCCCTGCGCCAGCCAGGCGAATCCGGCCAATCGGCTGGCCTGCTACGACAAGGCCTTTCCTCCGGCACCTGGCGTGCGCGAAGCGGCGGCCCGGCAGGCGGTGCAGGACTTCGGTCTGGAGAAGGAAGCCAGTCCGCTGCGCAATGCGGGCCAACCGGTGGAAGAAATCGATCCTGATCGCATCGAAGGGCAGGTGGCGAAGGTGGTCTATCACGGGGGCAAGCGGGACATCGCCCTGGCCAATGGCCAGGTGTGGGCGACGATCGAAGCGACCAGCACCGGGCACCTGCGGGAAGGCGACGCGGTGACGCTGCGCAAGGGGATGATGGGAAATTTCCTGTTGACCACGCCTGCCGGCGCAACCTTGCGTGTGCGCCGTGTGCGTTGACCGATGGCGGCGATCGGCCGGCCGCTGACACGGGCGCAGGCGGGCCGGTTCCAGGCCGCGGCGGACTTGTTGCGGGCGGGCAGGGCCGGTTCCGCAGTCGATATCGCGCAAGCACTGGTGCGGGAGGCGCCGATGGCGGCGGACGCGCATCAGCTGCTGGGCATGTGCCTGGCCGACACAGGCGATCCCGACGCAGCCGAAGCGGCGTTCCGTCGTGCGTTGGAACTGGCCCCGGGTAGCCCGGTGGTGGCCCTCAACTTCGCCAACTGGCTGCAACGCATAGGTTCCGCCAAGCAGGCGCTGGACGTGCTGATGGGGGCGTCCGAAACCGTGCGGGTCCGCGTCGACCAAGGGTTGATCGCGTTGAAACTGGGCCAGCATGCCGACGCACGCAACGCCTTCGAGCGCGCGATCCAGCTGCAAGCCGACCTCCCAACGGCGTGGCATGGGCTGGGCAGCGCACTGCGTGCCCAGGGAGCGTTGGAGGAGGCCGAAGTCGCCTTCCGCAAGGTGACCATGCTGTCGCCCGAGCATGCCTTGGGGTGGATCAACCTGGGTGGGGTGTTGCGACTGCTGGGACGCATCGACGAGGCGCTGGCGGCGTTGCGCCACGCCGAGCGTCTTGGTCATGCCGGGCCGGAACTGCACGACGCGATCAATGGCGTGCTGACGGATGCCGCCCGACCCGCCGAAGCACTTGCGGGTGCGCGCAGGCTGGTCGCGGCACACCCGGAATTCGCGCAGGGTTACGACACTCTGGCGAACCTGCTATGGGAACACGGGGCCGAGTTGGCACCTGGCGAGGATCCCCTGCATGTCTTGCGCATGGCGGCGCAAGCCCAGCCCGACAACCGCGAGTTGCAACTCAAGTTCCTGCGCATGTTGCTGGCGGCACATCGGGCCAGGGAGGCCTTGTCCCGGATCGAACGGATGCGCAATCCGATGGGAGGCGATCCGATCCTGACCTGGTTTGCTGCCGATGCGCTTGATGCGCTGGGCGAAACCACGCAGGCCTCGAACCTGTACGCCTCGGTGCATCTCCGGCTTGGCAAGAGCGCGGAGTTCCTCAATGCGTATGCCCGGCACTGCTTCCGCGCAGGCAGACCGGACCAGGCGCGCGCTTGTGCCGAACAGGTGCTTCGCCTGGATCCGATCAACCAGGAGGCGTGGGGCCACATGGGGATAGCGTGGCGGCTGGCCGGGGATCCGCGCGAAGACTGGCTATGCGATTACGAACGACTGATCGGATACGTCGAGGTCGCTCCGCCACCGGGACATGCCGACCTGCCGTCCTTTCTGTCGGCGTTACAGGGCCGGCTGGAGGCCTTGCACCTGGCCCGACATGAACCGGTCAACCAGAGCGTGCGCAACGGCACGCAGACCGCAGGCTACCTGTTCGGCCGCGATGACGTCGTCCTGCGCGCAGCGCAAGACGTCCTGCGCGCGGCCGTCGAGGACTGGCTGGCCGGCCTGCCGGATGACCCTGCGCATCCGTTCCTGTCCCGCAAGCGCAGCAGCGTTCGCATCGTTGGCGCATGGTCGGTACGCTTGAAATCCGCCGGGCGGCATTCCAATCACTTTCACAACGAAGGCTGGATGAGTTCGGCGTTCTACGTGGCCCTGCCCGCATCGGTGCGCGATGAGGGGTCGAATGTCAGCCATGCGGGCTGGATCCAGTTCGGCCAGCCCCTGGAAGAGCTCGGGTTGGACTTGCCGCCACGCCGGATGATCCGTCCGAAAACGGGTCATCTGGCGCTGTTCCCTTCTTACATGTGGCACGGCACGGTGCCTTTCGACGATCCCGATCCCAGACTCACCGTCGCGTTCGACATGCAGCCGCAGGGCTGAAGCGGGAAATGCCTCAGGCGTCGATGACCCCGGCTGCGGCCAGCTTGGCGGCCAGTGGCGCCAGGTGAACTGCATACCTGCGCGAACTGTTGACCGAGCGGCTATGCACCGGTTCACGCACCTGCGCTGCGCTGGCGGTCGAAAACACCTTGTGATCCATCGGCGCGTCCAGTACGGCTGGATCCCACGGCAGGTCGCACCATTCGTAAATGCGCCTGGCCTGTGTTTCGGTATCCGTCACCAGGTCCTCGTAGCGCACGTCTAGGATCGCGCCGGGCATCACCGTGTGCCAATGCCGCATCATCTGGCGATAGGCGATGTAGTATTCGGCCAGGTCATCCAGGTCGTAGGAAAAGCTGTAGGAATTGAAGAACAGAGTCTTGAACACCGCATAGCAACTGTCCAGCGGATCGCGCACCAGATGGATGATTCTCGCCTTCGGCAGGGCCTTGCGGATCATCCCGCAATACAGGTAGTTGACCGGCAGCTTGTCGATGAACCATGGACTGCCTTCCGCCGCTTGCCGCGCGTTGCACATGTAGTTCCGCCCCAGCTGGGCGAAGTCGATCTGTAGCGATGCCGACGCTTGCGATTGCGCCGGGTCGGCGTCGATGACCTTCTGCGTGGATGCGGCCAGCAGGTTGCCGAAATCCAGCAGTTCACCGGCGGCGGCCACCTTGCCGGATTGCACCAGCAGCCGTTCGGCCAGTGTCGTACCGGTGCGCGGCATGCCGACGATGAAGATCGCGCCTTCCTCGTCATGGCCCGGTGCCGGTGTGTCCATTGCTCCGCTGGTGTAGGCGTCGCGAATGGCGCGCAGTGATGCGATCTCGGACTGCACGTCGTACTTCATCAGGCTGCGTTTCTTCACCGCGCCGGCGGCAAGGGCGGCGAAGGATCTGTCGTACTCTCCCAGATCCTCCAGTTCCTTGGCCAGTGCATACAGTGCCGAAGACTCGTGCTCCAGCTTGCCGATGCCGGCCTTCAGCCGACGCTCGATATCCTCGATGTGGTTGTGCTCCGGTGTCTGGCGGCGCAAGGTCGCGCGCAGGTACAACGCCGGACCGGACTGCGGCGCAATGGTCAACAGACGATCCAGATCGCGTTCGGCCTGTTCGAAATCACCGCTGAAAAAACGCGCCACCGCCATTCGATACAGAAGTTCGGGAGAATCGCCGACGAGCGCGTGCGCCCTCTCGAACTGGGCGACGGCTTCAGGCTGCATGTTGATGCGGTGGTAGAGATGCCCGACCTGCTGCAGCAGCGGGCCGTTGTTTTCCGCGGCTGCCGTGATCTCCGCCGCCAACGCCTGGACCTCTGGTCGGCGCCGCAGTTGTGACAGCAGGTTCGCTTTCTTGAGCTTGAGGGAGGGGTCGTCGCCACTGGAGGCAATGGCCTGGTCGATCCATTCCAGCGCGCTTTCCGCGTTCCCGTTGGCCAGGCTGGCCTCGGCGGCGAACGACAGGGCGTGCGGATTCGCCGGATACGCACCGGCGACCTCCCTACTCAGTTCCAGCGCTTCGGTGAAGCGGCTCTGGCGAAGCAGTTCGTAACCAAGTCCCACCTTCTGGGCCAGGCTTGACATGGCGTCGGACGCGCGGTTCGAGGATGCAGTCATGCAGGGAAGTCTATCGGATGTGATCGCCTGGGGCGGATCGCGCGGGCAAAAAAAAAAGCGGCGGGCCGAAGCCCGCCGCCAGGTCTTGCATCAGGTTGCAGGCAACGATCAGAACTTCACGCTGACGCTGGTGAAGATGTAACGACCAGCCTGGTCGTAAACGCCCAGCGAGTTGCCGTTCAGCACGAGCGAACCGCCCACCATCGGCGGTTCCTTGTCGGCAATGTTGTTCACGCCTGCGGTCCAGGTGACCGGCCCCAAATCGACGGAGGCGGACAGGTCGAGGTAGCTGTGGGAGCCGATGCCGCCGGCAGGCAACAACAGCGTATCCAGGCTCGGGTTCGGAATGAACGAATTTGCCGTGTAAGGGCTGGTGTACTCCAGACTGCTCAGATAGCGCCAACGCAGACCCAAGGAGTAGCGGTCCCAGCTGTAGCGCGTGCTGGCGATGTGGCGCCATTCCGGCGTATTGCATTCCGGGCTGACGATGCCTGCGCAATCGTAGGTACCCAGCGGATTGCCCGGCAGCTGCTCGAACTCCTTGTTCAGCACGTAGGTGCCCACCAGCGAGGCCGACAAGCGCCCCTGCCCGAGGTCGAGGGCATACGACGCGTTGAGATCCACACCCTTGACCCGGATGTTGCCGTTGTTGACCGTGAAGCTCTCCACGTAATTGCTGGCGCCGCTGCGGAGCGAGCCGGTGGTCGGACTACGGTGGATGGCATCACAGAACTGCGCATCTCCGGTGGTGCCGCACATCAGGAGGGTCACGACCGGGGCCGGTCCGGCAATCTGGTCCTCTACCTTGATGTCGTAGTAGTCCAGGCTGACTTCCAGGTTGTCGATTGGACTGGCGGCAAAGCCGAGCGTCCATGTATCGGCTTTCTCGGGCTGCGAGTCGGGATTGCCCGCGAACAGCTGCTGGTACTGGGCGGCGGGATTTCTCGGCACCGACCCGTAGGCGCCGTCAGGAACGCCGGTCAGCGCGCACTGCGCCTCGGTCAGGATCGGATTCGCGCCGGCACATGGGTCTTCGCCGGCCCACAGGCCCAGCGCCTGGGGATAGAACAGTTCGTTCAACGTCGGGGTGCGGGTGGCGTGATTGAAGCTGGAGCGCAGCCGCAGCTTGTTGTCCAGGAAGTTGGCCCCCAGGCCCACCTTGTAGGTGCTGAGACCACCGAACTTGTCGTAGTCGGAGTATCGGTATCCGAGATCGGCGTCGATACGGCCCAGCGCACCGCTCCCGACGTAGAGCGGAATCTGGCTTTCCATGAACAGTTCGTCGACCCGATAGCCTTCAGAAATCTGCGGATTGGAACTGCCTGAACCGGCGAAGTTGCCAGCCGAGAAGTTGGTGTCGGCCACATAGGAGAATCGCTCCTGACGACGCTCGTAGCCGGTGACCAGCTTGATCGGATCGTTGTCGGCCGACGGCAGCGAGAACGGCAGCGCGCCGGAGACGTAGGCATTGAATACCAGGATGTCGGTGGTCCAGTCTTGTTGGCTGACGCCCTGCAGGGCCTGCGCCTGCTCCGGAGTGACCGAGTCGGTCCAGACCTCGTACGGAATGCAGCCGTCGAACGAGCCGGCGGGGCAACCCAGCAGGGCATCCTGGATCCGCGGGGTCAGGAAGTCGTTGAAGCCGGTGCTGGAACGAACCCAGCGGCCATAGGTGATCGAGGCATCGTAGGTCCAGTTCTCATTGATCTCTCCGCCCAGTCCGGCGGTGATGCTGAAACTGTTGGACTCGTCTTCGTACACCCGGGGGCCGCCTTCCACGTTGCGCTTGGCCACGTAGATGTCGAGAGCGGCATCCGGGTCGATACCCAGGTCGGAGCACAGGGTGCCGATTTGCGGTTGGTCGCAACCCACGCCGACGTGGGTGAAGAAGGCGCCCGACGGGGCGAGCTGGGTCGAACTCTTGCGATTGACGAACAAGGCTTCCATATACGGCTGGAAGTGTTCGTTGATCTCGTACTTGATATTGGTGCCCGCGGTGAATCGCGTGTCGGGGCGCTGGTAGTAGTTGATCGGCGCGTAGTTGTAGATGTAATGGTTGTCGGTGCTCCAGACGCCGCCGACCGGCGCGGCGTAGCCGAAGTAGGCGCCGTCGGTGTAGATCAGGAAATTGGCCGGATCGGCCGTGCCGGATCCGCCGCAGGCGGTGCCGCCGGTGTTCAGGGCGCAGGCGGAATAGTCGCGCTGCCCCTGGAACAGTGCTTCGTTCTTGCGCCAGGTGGCCCAGGCGACAGCGTGGCCACCCTCGCCGAAGGCGCCGCCGATGGCGAGATCGACGTTCTTGGAGATGCCGTCGAAGCCGGAGTTGCCGGTCGGGTAGTCGTAGCCCGCCGCGTCCATCAGACCCTGAATGAACTTGTTGTCGTTGTCGTGCTGGTAGGCCGAGTATCCGGCGTTGATACTGACGCCTTCAAACTCGTCGTCCAGGATGAAATTGACCACGCCCGCGACCGCGTCCGAACCGTACACCGCAGAGGCGCCGCCGGTCAGGATGTCCACGCGCTGGATCAGTGCCGACGGCACGATGCTGATGTCGGAGGTTTCGCCATTGCCCTTCGGGATGCGGCGGCCGTTGAGCAGGGTCAGGGTGCGGATGGCGCCCAGCCCGCGGAGGTCGACTTCGGCATAGCCCAGCGACGGGTTGTTCTGGAAGTTGTCGAACACCGGGCTCAGCTGCGGATACTGATTCACTAGGTCTTCCGCAAGGGTCGCGCCGGCGAACCTGAACTGCTCCGCGCCGATTTCCGTGACCGGGCTCGATGCCGTCATGGTCTGGCTCCTGATGCGCGAGCCGGTGACGGTCACGGTATCGAGGCTGGTTGCGCTGGTTGGCTCGCTCGTCTCCGTCTGGTTCGATTCCTGGGCCAGTGCGGCGCCGGCCAGGGTGGCCGCGCTGACGGCGATCGAGAACGCGATCGCATCTCGAAGCTTGTTTCTCTTCAGTCTCATTCTCTCTCTCCTGTGCGTGGGCGGGAATCCCATGGAAACCTCACCGGAGGAGTCAAGAAAGACGCCAAGATCGGCAAGGTTGCGGCCGATACTACCTCTGCTTCTTGAAGAATTAAAGAGTTGTTAAAAGTTAATATGCTGTGAATTCAGTGCCTGCGATACCGGCACGGGTCGCTCTGCAGGCTTTCGCTGAGGCCGCCTGTCCTGGGTCGCCCGCTCCAGTCCGAAGAAACCTGAGCTAGTCGAGAGCCACGCGGGCCGCAGCGACTTCGCAGCCGGTGCGCCCGCTCGGGCGCGGGGCGGCTCGAGCAGAAAAGATCGGGTGCGATTTGACCCGGTCCGCGGCAGGAAGGCTAGCGCTCTACCGGGATGACGTCGAATGCAAGACTGATTCTGGGGCCGTCGCCGGCGTAGGGCGTGGTGTTATGGAAGAAGTAGGAGGGAAACATCACGAGTTCTCCACCAATCGGCCGATGCCGGCGTTCGGGCATGCGCCGTTGCAGCGGAAGGTCCTGTTGCGCTCGTCCGAATACGAGGTCCCCCGCCCCACTGACGCGAGGCGACCCGGCATCCACGTAGAACACACCGCTGAGCCATCCTGCCGGGTGTATGTGCGGCGTCTGCTGGCCACCTTCCTCGAGAACAGTGATCCACGATTGGAGCCGCCACTTGCGGGGGACTGTGGCGAGCCACGGATGCCCCAGGATGTCGGAACTCTGACCGATGGCGCGCATTCGCCGCTCGACATGCCGGGTGATCATCCGTTGGAACCGGCTGAAGGGCGACGCCTCGGAAAGATCGAGCATCGGACTTTGCTTGCCGGCCTTCGTGGAACGACCCGCTGGCTCCCACAGGAGTTGCTCGTGCTTCAGAACGGTCTCGCGCAGAACGTCCAAGTCGATCTGGTCCTCGGTGGCGACTTTGCCGTAGGCGAGCAGGGATTCATAATCCATCAGCGCCGCAACAACGTCGCCCATGCCAAGCTCGTTGCTGGTCATGTAAATGCCAGCGAGAGCGGTCTGGTCGCCGGGAGCCGTCACCAATGCCCGCTGATACTGCTCATGCGCCTTCACGATCTCGCCGAGCGACAGAAGGCTCAGCGCGTAATCGGTCAAGGCCGCCGGGTCCGCTGGCGTAGACTCGACCACCATTCGGTGTAGCCGGGTGGATTCGCTGTACTCGCCCACGTCCCGCAGGGCGTTTGCCAGCATGCGCAGGACCAGCGGGGACTCCGGAGCCAGCAGACTGGCCCGGCGAAGCGACTTGATTGCCGCCTCGGGACGCCCCTCGCGTGTATGGATGATGCCGATGTTGGTCCAGACGTCGACGCTGTCCGGCTGAATGTCGGCCAGCGTCTCGAAATCGGTGAGCGCTTCGTCCATGCGCTCCAGCCTGAACAATATGAGTCCTCTACTGAAGAGCACCGGGGGAAGGCCGGGCAGCAGTCGTAGCGCCCCATCGAAGTCCGCCAGCGCCGCGCGATTCGCCCCGGCAGCGGCGTTGAGCGTGCCGCGAAGGTAGAGGTGTTCGGCGTGATCCGGATCCCTCTTGAGCGACGCATCCAGCAGTTCACGTGCGTGATCGCCATGCCCCATGCGGATATGGAGCCTGATCGCGTCCGTGAGGGCGTGGTCATGGTTCACGGCTGATCATTGTCCATGAGAATCGCCGAAGGATGCGCGCGCCAGCGGCTCGCCAAAAGTGCTGAGAATGCCCTGCTCGATGGATGATGCGACGCGCCGCGGATCGAATAGGCCGCACGATACCGCGCGTTCCTGCAGCTTTGCACGCACCCGGCTCAACCTTCCGGAGTCGTTGGCGAACGCGGCTGCGAGCTCGACGTAGGAGTCCAGGCCATCACAGACGAGTTCGTCCATACCGAGGAAGCGATTGATACTCAGGCTCAGTCGCGCAAGCGGCGATTCGCCATCGGCCCGTGAGAGGACTGGCAAGCCGTTGCCGATCGCGTTCATGGCGGTCGCGCCGCCCTGGTAGCGAAACGCATCCAGGAACAGATCGCAACTCGCGGCACGATCGGCTTGGGCCTTTGCGGAAATCTGTTCGACCATATGCAGGCGCTCCGCCGGGCCGCCGGCGGAATCCCATTGCCTCAGGAAGCCCTTTCGCGCAGAGTTTGGCACGTAGACCATCAGATGAGCCTCGGGTGCAAGTCCGAGAATCGTGCTCCACGCCTGGATGAGGGGTGCGCTCAGCTTGTGGGTATTGTTGAAGCTTGCGAGTACCGCGACGTCTTCCGGCAGTCCGAAGCGGGCGCGGTCCCTGGTGCCCGGCGCGACTGGCGAGCCGGGAAAGAGGCAGCCTTCCAGCAGCATGATTCGATCTTCGTACGGCCAATGCCGGCTACCAGGCCAAACGTGCCGGTCCAGCAAGAGAGCGTCCAGCCACGGCGCCTGATGGCCATGGATGAAGCCGAGCCATCCCAGCTGGAGCGGCGATGGACGTCGGGCCAGGACCGCGGGCCTGGCGCCGTGGGTGAATCCACCCATGTCGATGAGGACGTCGACCCCGTCCGCCCGGATCGCCTCGGCGACCGCTTCGTCCCCGAGTCCGTCGCATTCGACGAACGAATCGACGCCGGTACGGATAACTTCCGCGGCCTCGCCTTGATGCGAACGAAGCGAGTACGCGGAGACCCGGAACCTGCCCCGATCATGTGCGGCGAAGTGACAACATGAGAGCTCACCGACCGCATGGGGGCCGAGATCGGCGGAGAGGTATGCGATGTGGATGCGACCGTCCGGGCGCCGGGCAGGACGCGTTGGCGGTAACGGTTCGATCGACCGGCGGATCCTGGAGGAATGGCGGCCCAGGGCTGCTGCCTTAGTCGCTACGTCGAGGTCGAGAACGGCCAGCACGAACGGTTCGGGTGCATCGTCGTCCGCGAGCGGACGATCAAGCACGTCGGCGAGCGCGGAACTGCTGGATGGCTCGCGGTCGTGAAGACACAGCATCGCCTGCGCATACGCCAGACGCGCCAGAACGTCCGCGCGACGAGGCATCATGCGTTGGACTGCAGAGTAATGGCGTTCGGCCAGCTCGATCCTGCCCGCGTACTCGTGGCAGAGTGCCACATTGAACGCATCGGCGGGCATCTGTTGCGCGGATGTCGCATAGGCGGCGATCGCCTCGTCCCAGCGCCCCTGCGCCTGCAGGGATTCGCCAAGGTAATGCCAGGCTTCGAACAGGGCCTGTTCGATCCCGATGCACCTGCGCAGGGACGCTTCGGCGTCTCGGAAACGGCCCTGGCGGACTTGCGCGCTCCCCTGCAGCAACCAGCCCAACGAGAGGGTCGGCTCCCTCAGGGTAATACGCTCCGCGATGTCGCCGCTGCGGTCGTAGCGGCCCATCGCCCGCAGGCAAAGCGCAAGAATCGAAAGCGTGTCGGCATCACCTTGCTCAAGCGTCACCGGGTCGTCGATCAGCGACACGGCTTCGGCTTCGCGGCGTGCCTGCATGAGAAGTACCGCGAAGTCGCGGCGGAGCGGGCGATCGTCCGGACGTGCACGCAATGCCGACCTGTACATGACTTCGGCTGCCGCGAACTCGCCGGCAGCATGAAGCGCGCGTGCGCGAGCGGCCTCATTCATTGCCGACAACCACGGTCCATCCCATGCAGATGCTTTCCCGATACAGCAGTCGTCCGGTGCGGACAGGAAGGCCACCGGAGCCGAACCTTCGCGCGACCGCTTCCAGCGCAGGACGGTCAAGGGTCGCCGCATGCATCATGCGCAGTCGATGATCCTCGTCCTCTATCCAGGCACGCAGCCCAAAGCTAATCGCCGAAGCCTCCTCCCGGTTGGAGCAGGGCGTCGCCAGCAGCCGGGGTATCTGCTGGGCGGCGCGTTGCAGGATCTCCGAATCGGGATCGGATTCGATTCTCGACACCAGCTGTGAGGCTGCATCGTTGAATGCCATACGGGCAGCTTCGGCCGATGGGCTGGATCCGAGCTTCGATCGCGCTTCTGGCGTGCCCGCACCAGCCATCTCGGCGATCAGATTCTCCGTATCCTGCACGATGCTGCTTCCCCGCAGCAACCAGTCGCATCCCCGGAGCTGTGCCCGGGTGATCGCAGCAATGACGGAATCGTCGCTGTGCATGACGAGCGCTGCGCACCCCCGTGTGCCAATCACGCGCAGAATCTCGGCCGCCGCAGCGTCGCGCGGCCCGTACTCGAAAGCGAACTGGGAGCACAGCAGGCGAACGCTGCCATCCGCGAACGGAAGGGACGCCATCGAGGTGGACGGATGGAAGCTGATACCGTCATAGAGTTCAGCGCCACCGGGCACATGGTCGACCGGATTGATATCGGCCAGGTCCACCCCGTGGATTTGCGGATAGATGCCGCGCTCCATCGAGAAGGTCTTCGCCAGTAGCGTGATCGCGCCGTTGCCGGTCCCCAGATCCAGCACGATATCGCCGTCCGTGAGAACGCTGAAGCGATCAAGCCAAAATTGGCGTATCTCTCCATCGTAATTGCCGGAGAAGCCGTGACTGCACGAATGGCGGACGCCCGTTTGCCAAAGGCGGGTCCATGAGCTGGCCGCGTCCGAAACGGGGGAATTCATACGCGTAGATCCGGCCGGCCAGTGACTCAGGCGGGCAGCTTGAGCCATTGGGCCCACGAGTTGAGCGCAACGACGATTCTCGGGCGCCGGCCGGTGTACGGGAAGACCTCGTGCACGAGGTAGGAAGGAAACACGATCAGCTGTCCCGGCTTGTGCGTGAGCTGAAAGGCTCCAAGTCGGTAGGGCATCTGCAGGTTCGCGATCGCAGGATCCATGTACATCATGCTGTCACTCTTCGGATCGTGAAATCTCACGATGCCACTCTGCGGATCGTCGCTGTCGCCGGGGTCGACGCAGTAAATGGCCGACCAGCTCGCGTTAGGGTGCCTATGGGAGCTTTGGAAGCCCCCATTACGGGTGATGTGGAACCAGCTATGCATTTCGAAGCGGATGTTCGCCATCTGCGAATCGCTATAGGCGTTGATTCCCTGGACGAGGCTGAAGATCGCCTGCTTGATGTTGCCGAAGAGAATTGAAACGCAGGCTTCAGTTCTCTTGTGCAGATAGAAGTTGCTCTCGAATATGCCGACCTGCGTATCCCGGGGTTCCCTGTCCCGGTGCCTGTCGCCTTCACCTTCCAGGGCGAAGAAAAGTTTCACCAGTTCCACGTTGAGCGACTCGTGCCCCGGGATCAGGCAGTGCATCAGAGGCACGGCATACATCGGATTGATGCTGGCGTTGATAGAACTCATATGGGCCGTGGGCCGAATTCCCTGACGGCGGCGCAAGGGCCGCCTCTGGCAGCCAGTCTAGCTCAAGCTCCGAGGGTGACAGAAGGGCAGTCGCTACCATGCCTGATCGAATGGGCCGTGCCCCAAAAAAAAGGGTTCTTCTCCCAACTGAGGGAAGAGGCGCACGACCGACCCGGCAGAATTGCTGTTGTCTAGGCAACAAAACGGGGATCGGCCGTGGCCGACGGGGATTGTATGGCCCAGCTGGGAGGCTGGGTGGGGGATGGCGTATCGAGTTGGCGGCGTGAGCAGCGGGGCGGTCACTGCTGGTTGATCGTGGGGCTGGAGCCCCAGGCCGATGCGGTGCGTCGTTGCTCGGGCTGTGGCGAGTCGGCCAGCGCAATCCACGACTGTACGACACGTCGTATCCGCGACCTGCCGGTGTTCGACGATTCGGTGGAACTGCAGGTCCCGCGCTTGCGCTTGGCATGCGTGCACTGTGGCCCTCGGCTGGAACACCTGGACTGGCTGGACGCGCATGCGCGCGTCACCCGGCGCCTGGCCGAGAACGTGGCGCGGCTGTGCACGGCGACCTCGATCGTGCATGCGGCGCGCTGGTTCGGATTGAACTGGAAGACGGTCAATGCGATTGACTTCCGGCACCTGGAGCGGACGCTGGGTCCGGTAGACCTGGCCGGGGTGACAGTGATCGCGATGGACGAGTTCGCGATCCAGAAGGGCCACCGCTACGCGACGGTCGTGGTCGAACCTGAGCGTAAGCGGGTGCTGTGGGTCGGCCGAGGCCGTTCGCGAGCCGAGGTCCGACCGTTCTTCGAACTGCTGGGGTCGGAAGGCTGCCATCGCCTGCGCGCCGTGGCGATGGACATGAATACCGCCTACGACCTGGAAGTGAAGCAGCACTGTCCCAACGCGGAGGTGGTCTATGACCTGTTCCACGTCGTGGCCAAGTACGGCCGTGAGGTGATCGACCGGGGTGCGGGTAGACGAGGCCAATCGGCTGCGCGAAGACAAGTCCGCTCGCCGGGTGGCCAAGACGTCACGCTGGCTGCTGCTGCGCAACCGCGAGAACGTCCCAGCGAACAGGCGGTGAAGCTGGACGAACTGCTTGCCGCCAACGGCGCCTTGCTGACCGTCTACCTGCTCAAGGACGACCTCAAGCGTCTGTGGCGCTACCGCCATGCCGGTTGGGCCAAGCGGTTCTGGCACGACTGGAAGCAGCGGGCACTGGACAGCGGCCTGGAGCCGCTGAAAGTCTTCGTGCGCCGCTTGGAACCCTACTTGCCCGGCATCCTTGCCCACTGCCGTTGGCCGTTGGGCACCAATCTGGTCGAGGGTATCAACAACAAGATCAAGGTCATCAAGCGCATGGCCTACGGCTACCGCGATGACGCCTACTTCTTCCTGAAGATCCGTGCCGCCTTCCCCGGACTTGGGTGAAGAACCAAAAAAAAACGACCCGCCGAAGCGGGTCGTCGATGCTGCAACAATCACGCGTGCCGATCAGAAGTTCTGTTCGTAGCGCAGGTACGGAGTACGACCGTAAATGTTGTACAGGGAGTTGTTGTAGAACGGGAAACCCAGCGCGGAACTGAACGGAGGCATCTTGTTGCCGACGTTTCGCACGCCCAGAGTGACGCGGCTGTTCCATGGGGTCGCAACACCGACCTGCATGTCCACCGTGGTCCACGAGGGGTGCAGTGCCGTGGCGCTTCCCACATTGGCGTGGCTGCCGATGTAGTTGCCGATGACGGTGGCCGACCAGTCACCACTGTTCCAGCCCAGACCCAACTGGCCGCGATTCCTCGGGAAGTTGAACAGGCCCGCGCGTTCCTGGGTGCCTGCACCCACGGGAGTGAAGTCGAACTCGAGCGTGTGCGACCACTGCAGCTTCGAACTGAAGGTGCCCGCCGTGGCGGTTTCGAAGCGGTAGTTCGCCTCGAAATCGAGGCCGCGAGCCGTTTGCGAGGCGCCGTTCACGATCGGCAACTGGATCAGGTTCGCCGGACCGGGCAGGACCGTGCCACCCGGCGCGACGATGTTGTCGCCACGGGTCACGCCGTACAGCGGCACGCCGTCGTCGCCGAAGCGGAAGGCAAGGGCGCGGGGGATGGTCGCGATGATGTTCTCGATCTCGATGTCGTAGTAGTCCAACGCCATCGACAGCGTATCGGTCGGACTCCAGACCACGCCCAGACCCCAGTTCTGCGACTCTTCCGGCTCCAGGTCCGGATTGGACAGCTGCAGCCAGGTGTACTGGAGGTTGGTGTTGCAGGGGTCGACCGGATAGGGCTGGTACGCCGCGTTGCCGGATGCGGTGCGGTATGCGCGCAACGCATTGCATGCCAGCTCGTCGCCGCCCTGGTGCGGAATGGAGCTGTCCGGACCGGAGTTCAGGTTGGTCGAGGAGGGGGCGTTGTACAGGTTGGACAGGCTAGGCGCCCTGAAGCCCTTGCCCCACGAGCCACGAACCAGCAGGGAATCCACCGGTCGGAACTCCAGCGAGACGCGCGGCGAGAACTTGGAGCCCACATCACTGTAGTCGTCGTAACGACCGGCCACGGTCAGGTTCAAGGACTCCAGAACCGGGAACAGCGCTTCGAAGTACACCGCCTGGTAGTTGCGCTCGCCATCGGTACCGGCGCCGGCCGAACCGAACACGTTGCCGGCGGCACTCTGCGCGTCGAACGTCTGGTTGAGCGCGTCCTCGCGATACTCGAAGCCGGTGACGAAGCCCGTGGGGCGGCCGCCGATCTCGAAGAGTTCGAAGGAAATGTTGCCGTCGATACCGCGGGTGGTCTGGGTGGACTCCACGAAAACGGTGTGCCCGATGCCCGGGGCGGCGGCGGCGACGCTTGGGTGGGTCGGGTCGAACGGGTTATAGGTGCCCGAATCGATCGCCGCCTGCAACGCGCTGCCGATACCGTAGTTGTAGTTGACCGAAGCCTGTGCCGACTGTCCATAGCCCACGCCCACTTCCCAGTCGGACCCACCGAGGATCTCGGAGTAACCGCGAAGCCCGATCATGAAATCGCGCAGCGTGTCCTTGCGGTGCGAGTCGCGGGTACCCAGCGGTGTGAACCGGTAATACAGCGTACCGGCGACGCCGTACGGATTGAACGGATTGTCCGCAGCGATGGTCGGCAGGATGCCCGGGCCCCGTCCGGAGTTGTCGACCGGCGCAGAGGCGTAGACGCCCAGGCTCTTGGTCTCCGAGGTCAGGCCGCGGAAGAACATCGAGGTGTTGTTCGTGATGTCGTAGGTACCATTGACCAACAACGCGTTGCGCCGAAGCGAGGATTCATTGGCCGAGGTTGCGCCGTGGTCGAAGCCGCAGCTGGTCGGGCTGGTACGGACGCTGTTCTCGAACTGGTCGCAGTTCGCCATGCTTACCAGGCCGGTGCTTCCGCTGAAGAAACCTGCCGAAGAGTTGTAGGCGCTGTACGCCCAGGCCTGTCCGGCATCGATCACGATGTCCTTGATCTCGCGGTTGTACATCATCTCCCGCTCCTGGTGGTCCAGGATGAAGGTGACGTTGCCACGATCGGAACTGATGCCCGCAGACGCGCTGCCGGTCGTGCCGTTGGGACCGACTTTCGGGGTTTCGTAGCCGAGGCTGATGCTGGCGCCTTCGTAATCCCTTCGCGTGATGATGTTGATCACGCCGCCGATCGCATCCGAACCGTAGACCGCGGCCGCGCCCTCTCGCAGGATCTCGATCCGCTCGATCGCCGAGGTCGGGATCATGTTGATATTGGCTGCGGTGCCCGCCAGCGCGCCCGACGGCGTGATGCGACGACCATCGAGAAGCACCAGCGTATAGGCTGCGCCGAGGCCGCGCAGGCTGATGGTCGCCTGCGACCCGGTCGCGGACCCCGAAGACTCGCGGACCGAACCGAAGGAGTTGTAGACATTGTTGCGCAGGAAGTCAGCGACCGAGATTTCTCCGGCTGCATCCATATCGGCGCGCGACACGACGGTAATCGGTTGCGGACCCTCGATCTCCGCGCGCCGGATGCGCGAACCGGTGACCTGGATCCGGTCCAGATCGGTGGTCGGTTCGGTGGCGGCGTCCTGGGCATGCGCGACGCCAACGGTGGCGATCGTTGCAGCACCTGCCGCGAGCGCGAAGACAATGGCGTCGCGGAGCGTGGTGGTCTTAAAAGTCATCTCTCTCTCCAAGTGAGTCTTGGGTGTATCCCCATGGGAACCCCGCCGAAGGAGTCAAGAAAGACGCCAAGACCGGCAAGGTTGCGGGCGATACTACCCGGCACCGGTCAAGAATTAAAGTGTCGTTAACAAATTGGCTGCGTTCTGTGATGACAGGCAGCTTCGCCCCGTGCAGGGCGCCGAGCGGATCTAGAGATCCTGCTCGTACCGCACGTAGGGCACGGCGCCCTCGTCGTTCGTCTCACTGTTGGGAGAGAACGGGTTCTTGCCCCGGGTGACGACGTTCTCGGCACCGACCGTGAGCTGGCCGCTCCAGGGAGTCCGCCAGGTGACGCCGAGGCCGAGGCCCTCGAAGCGGGGCTGGCCGGGGGTTTCGATGACCCGGCCGATGACGTTGGCACTGAACGCGCCATAGCCGCCGCCGACGGCGAGGCTCTTGCTGCTCCAGCGGTCGCTGATGTCGGCAGGGGCTTCCGCGAACGGGATCAGGGTGGCCCTGGCGACCGTACCGGCGATGGTGACGTAGGCCGCGTCGCCGAGGTTCTTCTGGGCGAAGACCGTCAGGTCGTTGAGGTCGATGTCGTTGCTCTGGGGCGTGCTGTCGCGGGTCAGCCATGCCGGAAGGCTGTCCCGGCCCTGGCCGACGGTCACGCCGAAACCGCCGCCGGGCCGGCCGAAGGCCGCGGTGGCGCTGGCGCGGCGACTGCCGTCGCGTTCGCCGAGCGATGCCAGCTGGCAGTTGTGGGCGAGGCTGCTCACCGCACTGAACACGCCGCTGTGCTGGTTGCACAGCAGGGCCAGCGAGTCGCCGGCCTGGAGGCCGAAGGTGGCGTCGAGCGAACTGTCGCCGGTGCGCCAGCGGGCGCCGGCCCGGGTCCCTTCGGTGGTCGGCTCGAGCAGCAGGTACGCCTGCACCTTGCCGCTGCTATGGTCGACGATCGGCAGCACGGTCTGGTCCGCACGCTTGACCTGCGCGTGCGCGCCGGCCGCCATGCCTATGGCAAGCAGTAGGGTGGTGGTCAGTCGTGCGAGATGGCGTGGCATGGCGAGCAATGGACCGGCGGTCGCAACCGGAGTTCCCTCCCTCAAGGGATAAGGATCCTATCCCGTTTATGTTTATTTAACAACGCCACAACACAGGCCGCCTGCATGATCACTGAACGCGTTCAGGCGCGGCGAGGTCCGCCTCCGGGCCGGCCACCAGATCCTCGACCTCCGCCCGCGTGAAGGCGTACCGCTCGCCGCAGAACTCGCAGCGGATCCGGGCGGCGCCGTCGATCACGGCCGCCCGGGCCTCGCCGCCACCCAGCGAGCGCAGCATGGCGCCCACCCGCTCGCGGGAACAAGAGCAGCCGAACGCCAGCGCGCGGTCGCCCAGCTGCTCGACACCGTCCTCATGGAACAGGTGCGTGAGCAACGTTGCAGCGGGCAGCGCCAGCAATTCGCCGCCCGACAGGGTGTCGAACAGCGCGCCGGCCCGGTTCCAGCCGTCCTCGTCGCCTTCGTCGCCGGGCAGTTTCTGCAGCATCAGGCCCGCCGCGTGGCGCTCGTCGGCGGCGAGCAGCACGCGCGTGGGCAGCTGTTCCGACTGCCGGAAATAGTCCTCGAACGCGCCGGCCAGCGAGTCCGCTTCCAGCGGCACCAGCCCCTGGTAGCGGGTCGGCTCGCGATCGCGCAGGCCCGGATTCTCGATCGTGATCGCCAGGAACGCCCCCGCGCCCAGTTCGCGCAGGTCGCGCGAGGGCGGCGGCGTAGCGCCTTCGGCCAGCTGCGCGATGCCGCGCAGCGTGCCGGCCGCGGTGCATTCGGCGAACAGGGTGCGCAGTCCGTTCTCGCCGCGCAGTTGCACCGACAGGCGGCCCTGCACCTTGGCGTGGCCGGTGAACAGCGCGGCGGCGGCGAGCGCCTCGCCCAGCAGTTCCGCCACGGCGGCAGGATAGTCGTCGGAGGCGCGGACCCTTGCCCAGGCATCGTGCAGGTGGACACGCACGCCGCGCACGCCGGCCATTGGCAGGAGGAAGCGGGTCAGCCGGTCGCTGTCGGGAGGAGCGGGAGGCAGGGTCATCGGCGTTGGCGTAGGCGGGCGGGGGCGTGGTCGAATAGCGGGACTGCACGCGAATGCTCGCGTGCCCGAAAAGATGGGGATGTGATGACGATGGCGCAAGGCTCGCCCGAAGCGCGCACGCACGGCCTGCCTCCCGGGCGTCCTCGGCGGCGCTGGCTGCGGCGGTTGCTGCTGCTGCCGGTGTGGCTCGTGCTCCTGAGCCTGTTGCAGGTCGCGGTGCTGCGTTTCGTCGATCCGCCGTTCTCTTCGTTCATGGCGATCCGCCAGGTCGATGCCTGGCTGGCCGGGGAGCGCGGCTTCCGCATCGCCCACGACTGGCGCGACCTGGAGGCGATGACGCCGTCCCTGCCGGTGGCGCTGATCGCCGCAGAGGACCAGAACTTCGCCACCCATTCGGGCTTCGACCTGGCCGCGATCGAGCAGGCGCGCAAGCGCAACGAGCGTGGCGGACGGCTGCGCGGCGGCAGCACGATCAGCCAGCAGGTGGCGAAGAACCTGTTCCTGTGGCAAGGTTCCAGCACGGCCTCGCGCTGGATCCGCAAGGGGCTGGAAACCTGGTACACGGTGCTGGTCGAGCTGATGTGGCCGAAGCGGCGGATCCTCGAGGTCTACGCCAACGTCGCCGAGTTCGGCGACGGGGTGTACGGCGCGCAGGCGGCGGCGCGCAGCTTTTTCGGACGCGACGCGGGCGCACTGACGCCGTCGCAGTCGGCGCAGCTGGCGGCGGTCCTGCCCAGCCCGAAACGCTACAGTGCCGCGCGCCCGGGACCATACGTGCAGCGGCGCGCCCGCGCGATCGAGCGCAACATGCGCCAGATCGGCGGCGCTGCGTACCTCGAGGCGCTGGAATGACGCTCCTGGCGGCGGCAGGCGCGCCACCGTCGGCTAGGATGCCGGCATGACCTGTGACCTGCTGACCGTGGTCGTCGCGGCCCATGACGAGGCCGAGGCGTTGCCGCTGCTGCACCGGCGCCTGTCGGGGGTGCTCGACGGGCTGCTCGCCGACGGCGTCGAGGGTCGCGTGCTGTACGTCGACGACGGCAGCGGCGATGGCACCTGGGACGTCATGCGCGGCCTCGCCAACGGCGACCGTCGTGTCGCGTTGCTGCGGTTGTCGCGCAACTTCGGCAAGGAGGCGGCGTTGACCGCCGGGCTCGACCGCGTCGACGCGGGTGCCGCGGTCCTGCTCGACGCCGACGGCCAGGACCCGCCCGAGCTGATCCCGCTGCTGATCGCGAAGTGGCGCGAAGGCTTCGACGACGTCTACGGCATGCGCGAGCAGCGTGACGGCGAGGGCTGGCTGAAGCGCAGCTCCGCGCATGCGTTCTACCGCGTGATCCAGCGCCTGTCGCGGACCCCGATCCCGACCGACACCGGGGATTTCCGCCTGCTCTCGCCGCGTGCGCTGGCGGCGCTGCGGCAACTGCGCGAGCGGCACCGGTTCATGAAGGGCCTGTTCGGCTGGATCGGCTTCAACCGGGTCGCGGTCCCGTACCGGCGCGAGGCCCGGCTTGCCGGCGACAGCAAGTTCAACCTGTGGAAGCTGTGGAACTTCGCGCTGGAGGGCATCACCAGCTTCTCCACCGCGCCGCTGCGGCTGGCGACCTATGTCGGCCTGGCCGCCGCGCTGGCGGCGTTCGCCTATGCGGTGTGGATCGTGGCCAAGGCGCTGCTCTACGGCGACGCGGTGGCCGGCTGGCCGACGATGATGACGGTCATCCTGTTCCTCGGCGGCGTGCAACTGGTGGCGCTGGGCATGATCGGCGAGTACCTGGGCAGGCTGTACGAGGAGTCCAAGCAGCGGCCGCTGTACCTGGTCGACGACTGGCGTCCGGCGCCGGGCGGAGTATCCTCGACGCTGTCGCAGCCAATGGGAGGCAAGCACCATGCGTACGGTGCGGCAACTGCTGGGAGCCAAGACGCCTGACGTGCATGCGGTCGCGCCGGACGCGCCCGTGCTCGATGCGATCCGGTTGATGGCGCTCAAGGGTATCGGCGCGGTGCTGGTGATGGATGGCGCGCGGCTCGCCGGGATCCTGTCCGAGCGCGACTATGCGCGCAAGATCGTGCTCGAGGGGCGGTCTTCGAAGGACACGCCGGTGAGCGAGATCATGACCGCCGACGTGATCACCGTCGGCCCCGACCATGTCGTGCCGGCATGCATGCAACTGGTCACGAGCCATCGTATCCGCCACCTGCCGGTGCTCGAGGACGGCGTGGTCGTCGGCATGATCTCGATCGGCGACCTGGTCGCCGCGGTGATCGAGGACCAGCAGCACGAGCTGGAACAGCTGCAGCGCTATATCGCCGGCTGAGCGCGATTCCAGTGGCGGCCGCGAAGCGGTCCGCGCCTCGCGCGCGCCGCGCCGCGGTCCTCAGCGCGCGTAGCTGCCGCCGCAGTCGCTGTCCTCGCCGGGCCCCAGCTCCAGCGTGGCCAGCAGGGCGGCCGGCGGCGCGATGCTTCCCAGGGCCAGTGCGATCGCGCCGCGCAGGCCCAGGCGCGCGAAGTCCGGTCGGAAGCTCGGGTCGGCGAACGTGCCGCCGAGATGCAGCGGCGAGCGCAGGGCGAGGATGCTGCGATCCTTGGGTCGCGGGCGCAGCTCGATGTCGAGGGTCTCGTCGCGCAGGTCCACCTGGCCCTCGCCCACGATGATGGTGTCGCTGGTGTCGAACGCGAGCGCGCGCGACTGCATCACGCCGCCCTCGACCCCGAAGTCCGCGAACGCGCAGCGCACCGCGACCTTGCGGTCCTTGCCGATCATGAACTCCAGCGCCTCGTAGATGTCGATGCCGGCGAGTTCGATCAGCAGGTTGCTGATCTGTCCACGACCCATGCCGATCGCGACGTCGCCATTGGCGCTGGCGAGCATGGCCGCCACCGAATTGCCGGTGCCGTCGAGGTTGAAGCTGCCGCCGAGGCGGCCGACCGCATCGTGGGTGAGCTCGGCGTTCGGAAACAGGCGCGCCAGCTCGATCCGGCGCACGTCCGCCTGCAACCGCGTGGTGATGGTGTCGGTGCGCGCATCCATGCGGATGTCGGCGCGGATGTCGCCGCCCGCGACGCCGAAGTTCAGCGGCTCCAGGCGCGCCAGTCCGCCTTCGAGCAGCAGGTGCGCGTCCATGTCGTCGATCGGCAGGTCCGGCGCGTCGATCCGCTGCGCGCGCAGGCGCACATCGGCGTCCATCGCGCGCAGTTTCGTCAGGTCGTAGGGCGTGGAGGGCAGCACCTTGCCGCGCGCCTGCTGCTTGGCCGCCTGCGCCGCCAGCGCCGGGTCCAGGGCCTCGCCGTCCGGGTCCGGGGCGCCGCCGAGAAAACCGGCGAGGTCGTCCAGGTCCAGCCGCTTCGACACCAGGTCGGCCTTGAACAGAGGCCGATCGCGGCCGACCACGGTAAGCGCCGCAGATCCGGCAAGGTCGCTCTGGCCGACCTTGCCGGCGAAGCCGTCGTAATGCCAGGTGTCGCCGTCGCGGGTCAGGCGCCCGTCGACGTCGTAGGGCGGCGAATCCGGCATCGCCACGCCGAACAGCGGATAGAGGTCGGCAAGGTTGCGGCCGGCGAGCGCGAACTCCAGGTCGAGGCCACGCAGGCGCAGCGGGTCGATCAGGGTGCCGCGCGCGTGGGCACGGGTGGCGCCCGCGCGGGCGCGCAGGTCGAGCCGGTAGGGTCGCTCGGTGTCCCGCAGCTCCATGGGCGACTCCGCGGCCCCTTCGAGGGTGAAGGGGTTGCCGGTCCAGCGGCCGTCGCCACGGAGCGCGATCGCGGGCGCGGCGTCGCCTTCGCGGGGTTCGCGGCTGGCCAGGCGGATGTCGATGCCGGTCTTCCGGCGCGCGTCGTCGAAGCGCAGGCGGCCGTCCTCCACCCAGAAGCGCCGCACCCGCAGCGGTTCGCCGCCATCGTCCTCGAAGCCGAAGTCCCAGTTGCCCGGGCCGTCTTCGGGATGCGCCTCCAGCCGCACGTCCGGCCTCCTCAACCGGATCTCGGCCAACCTCACCGAGCCCCGCAGCAGCGGCCAGAGTTCCAGCTGCAGCGCGATGCGGTCGGCAGTGGCCATGTCGGCATGCTCGGACCAGTCGGCATTGCCCAGGCGCACGTCGTCGGCGGTGACGGCGGTGATGCGTCCGAGGTCGACGCCGAGGTTGCCGGCGATCTCGAATTCGCGGCCGGTCCTCGCCTCGACGATCCGTTCGACCGGTCCCTTGAGCCAGTTCCAGTCCCAGAGCAGGACGAGCAGGACGACGGCGCCGACCGCCGCGGCCAGGATCGTGGCGGTGCGCCGCGAAGGCGGCCACTGCCGGCGCAGACGGGCGAACGGAGTACCTGGGCGGTCGGGGCGCTGCATTGCTCCAGTATTCGTGGGCGGTGTTGTCGCGGCGCGAAATCCGCGCCCATGTTCAGCGAGGCGAACGCCTCGTGACGGCCGGATCGCCAGGACGTCGTCAGCGTGGAATGACCTGCGCCATCACCGCCACGTAGTGGCAGACGCTGCCGCCGATGCAGAACAGGTGCCAGATCGCATGCGAGTACCGCACCGATTCGCGGTGGTAGTAGTACGTGCCGAGCGTGTAGAACAGCCCGCCCGCGAGCAGCCAGCCGAGGGTCCAGCCGTCCAGGGTCGCCATCACCGGCTTGATCGCCACGACCACCAGCCAGCCCATCGCGACGTAGATCAGGGTCGAGAGCTTCCTGAAACGACCGGTGTAGAACAGCTTGAACACCACCCCGGCCAGCGCGAGGATCCAGATCGCCGCGAACAGGCTCCAGCCCCAGGTGCCGCGCAGGCCGATCAGGGTGAACGGGGTGTAGGTGCCCGCGATCAGCAGATAGATCGCGCAGTGGTCGAACACCTTCAGGCGACCCTTCGCGATCGGGTGCTGGATCGAGTGGTAGAGGGTGGAGGCGAGGTAGAGCAGCAGCAGCGAAACGCCGAACACGATCGCGGCGCCCAACTGCCAGCCGTCGCCATGGATGGCGGCGAGCGTGATCAGCACCGCGCTGCCGGCCAGCGCCGCCGCGGCGCCCACCCCGTGGGTGAGCGCGCTGGCGAGTTCGTCGCGCAGGTCGAGCGCCCGATGCGCGCGCACGCGGGCACGCATCGAACTGAAACTGGAATGGGGGCGGCTCACGTCCATACGTTACCGCATTGCAACATGGCGCGGCGTGACCGCCGGTCGTCCCGGATCCGGTGGATGGTCAAGAGCCGGACCAGCCACCAGGCGCGATCCGGTCGGACGCGTGCGGCGCGCAGCCGCAGGCACGCCGCGCCGGTGCCGCCTCAGTCGACGGCGACGGCGTGCGCGTGCTCGCGGGTCGCCATGAACCGCACCGCGGGCGCGCGCTCTTCGGCCAGTTGCAGGTTGACTCGGGTCGGCGCGAGGTAGACCAGTTCGCCGGCGCCGTCGATCGCGAGGTTCATCGCGTGCTTGTCGCGGAACTCCTCGAGCTTCTTCGCGTCCTCGCACTTCACCCAGCGCGCGGTCGCCACCTGCACGGGTTCGAAGGCGGCATCGACGCCGTACTCGTCCTTGAGGCGGTAGGCCACCACGTCGAACTGGAGCACGCCGACCGCGCCCAGGATCAGGTCGTTGCTCATCAGTGGGCGGAAGAACTGGGTGGCGCCTTCCTCGGACAACTGCGCCAGGCCCTTCTGCAGTTGCTTGAGCTTGAGCGGATCGCGCAGCCGGGCGCGGCGGAACAGTTCCGGCGCGAAGTTGGGGATGCCGGTGAAGGCGAGTTGCTCGCCCTCGGTGAAGGTGTCGCCGATCGAGATGGTGCCGTGGTTGTGGATGCCGATCACGTCGCCGGGAAACGCCTCGGCGGCGATCTCGCGGTCGCTGGCCATGAAGGTCAGCGCGTTGGCCAGCTTCATGTCCTTGCCGGTGCGGGCGTGGAGCACCTTCATCCCGGCGCTGAAGCGTCCCGAACACACGCGCATGAACGCGACCCGGTCGCGGTGCTGCGGATCCATGTTGGCCTGGATCTTGAAGACGAAGCCCGTGAGCGGGGCTTCGGTCGGCGCGACCACGCGCGAGGTGGTCGCGCGCGGGCGCGGCGAGGGCGCGTGCTCGACGAAGAAGTCCAGCAGGGGTTGCACCCCGAAGTTGTTGACGCCGGAGCCGAAGAACACCGGGGTCTGCCTGCCGGCGAGGTAGGCCTGCTCGTCGAACGGATGGCTGGCGCCCTGCACCAGTTCCAGCTCCTCGCGCAGGCCGGCCAGCATGTCTGCGCCGATCCGTTGCTCCAGTCCCGGCGCATCCAGCGAGGGGAAGATCGTCGAGTCCTGCCGGGTGAAATTGCGGCCGGGTTCGTACAGGTGCACCTCGCCGGTCACCAGGTGCACGACGCCCTTGAGCCGCTGTCCCATGCCGATCGGCCAGGTCACCGGCGCGCACTGGATGCCGAGCACGCTCTCCACCTCATCCAGCAGGTCGATCGGGTCCTTGCCCTCGCGGTCGAGCTTGTTGATGAAGGTCATGATCGGCGTGTCGCGCATGCGGCACACCTCCATCAGCTTGATCGTGCGCTCCTCCACGCCCTTGGCGACGTCGATCACCATCAGCGCCGAGTCGACCGCGGTCAGCACCCGGTAGGTGTCCTCGCCGAAGTCGGCGTGGCCGGGGGTATCGAGCAGGTTGACGATGCGGCCCTCATACGGGAACTGCATCACCGAGCTGGTGACCGAGATGCCGCGCTCCTTCTCCAGCGCCATCCAGTCCGACGTCGCATGGCGCGCGGCCTTGCGGCCCTTGACGCTGCCGGCCATCTGGATCGCGCCGCCGAACAGCAGCAGTTTTTCGGTCAGCGTGGTCTTGCCGGCGTCGGGGTGCGAGATGATCGCGAAGGTGCGGCGGCGGGCGGCTTCGGCGGAAACGTCGGGCATGCTTGGCGCGCACGGGCGTGCGCGGACCGGGGCAGGGAGGGGCGGGGATTATAGGCGCAGCGGTGCCGGCGCTGCGGATGTCGTCCCGGACGGAGGATGGCGGCCCATCCGGTGCGGTCACCGGTGCGTGGACCCCGACCGGTCGGCAGCGGCCTGTGGCCGACGAACGTGGCCGGCCTCAGTCGCCGCCGGCCTGGGCGCTGCCGAAGCGCAGGATCCCCTGCGGCCCGAACATGCGGAACGGCACCGAATGCAGCCGCATGCCGCGGTTGGCCTGGACCACGAAATGCAGGTGCGGCGCCGTGCTGCGCCCGGTATGGCCGGACAGCCCGATCACCTGGCCACGGCGCACCCGCTGACCGAGGCGGACCAGCACGCCGCCCGGTTGCAGGTGGGCGTACAGGGCCATGGTGCCGTCGTCGTGCAGCACGCGGATGAAGTTGGCGCGCGCGACCAGCGCCTCGTCGTCCTCGCCCGGTGCCGCGTCGCCGAAGCCGGCTTCCGACTGCATCACCACGCCGTCGCGCGCGGCGAGCACTGGCGTGCCGACCGGGGCGGCGAAGTCGACCGCGTGCCGATTCTCGTCGTCGGCATGGCTGAAGCCGCCGTCCCAGGCCTGCTGGACGCGCAGCGAGGCGGTCTGCAGCGGGTAGGCGTATTCGACATCGCGCGGCCGCGCATTCGGTGTGCCGGGGACGGCGACCACCCGCAGTTGCGGATTGCCGCGTGGGATCCGCGCCAGCAGGGCGCCCGACTGCGCCGGCACCGTGCCGCGCGCGGGCAGCGGCGGATCGCTCGCCAGCGACCCGCCGCCATCGGCATGCAGCATCACCTCGATCGGCCCGGCCAGCAGGTTGTCGACCCAGGCGAGCGCGCCGGCGTGGCCCTGCTCGACGCGCAGGCGCGCGACCACGGCCGCCTCGACCGGAACCTCGAGCCGGGCGACGTCCTGCGCCGGCACCCGCTCGTCGACGCGGTCGGCGTACTGGGCGTGGCCCTGCGCATCGGTCCAGCGATACACCTGCGAAGCCTGCGCCGCGCCCATGCCCAGCGCGATCAGCGCTATGCCGGGCAGCAGCGTGGCCGTGTTCACCGCACGCAGGCCGGATCGAGCTGCAGCGCGCGGGCGATGTCGCCCAGGTCGAAGGCCGCGACCGCGCGATCGTCGTGGACCGCGAACAGCGCGCCCGCGGGGAAGCGCGCGGTGGCGCCGGCGTGCAGGGCGACGCCGTCGGTCCAGGCCGCGACCTGGCCCGAGAACGTACCGCGCGGCGCCAGCGTGACCCGGTCGAACACGCGGAAGATCGTCAGCGGGCGCAACTGGTCCGCGACGATCCAGTAGCCGGCGTCGGCGGTGCAGGCCCACAGCGCGATGCCCTCGGGTTCAGCCAGGAACGCCCCCGGCGCGACTCCGCCGCCGGTGAAACGGCCGTCGAGCGTGTATTCGCGCAGCGCGGTGCCGTGGCGGCGGTCCTCGTCCGCGACCAGCAGGCGGTCGTGCGCCGGATCGCCGACCAGCGATTCGACGATGCGCAGCGCAGTCGCTTCGCGGGTATCGCCGAAGGCGCCGACAGCGTGCACGGTCGGCATGCCGTCGGGGTCGAAGCGGATGCGGTAGCGGCGCACGCGCTGGTCGAGCGCCTCCAGCGGCGGCACCACGTCGAAACGCGGGCCGTCCATGAAGCTGTCGGTGACGTACACGTGGAGCTCGCCGGGCACGGGTTCGTGGACCCACAGGCCGTAGGGGCTGCGCAACTGGCCCTCGCCGAAGCTGCCCAGCGGCCGGAAATCCGGCAGCGCCAGCATCTGCACGCGGCGGTTGTCGCGCTCGGACACGAACAGCACGTCGCCGTGGACGAAGACGCCGTTGGGGCGCAGGAACTCGCCGTCGGCGCCTCCACGGTGGCCGACGCTGCGCAACTGCTCACCGCTGTCGGCATCGAACACCACCAGTTCGTGGGTGTTCTTGGCGGTGGCGATCAGCCAGGTACCGCCGTCCTCTGTGGGCCAGGTGGCGAGCGAATCCAGCTCGTCCTCGGGGTTCTCGATGGTGACGTACCGCTCGGGCACGGTGACGACGTCCGCGGGGGGCGAAAGCGGGGCCCCGACGGGCGGGGCCGGGGCGCGCGGAGTCGCGCAGGCGGCCAGCAACAGGGCCGCCAAGAGGGGGAGGGCAAGGCGCATGGCCGGATTATCGCCGGAACTCCCGCGCAAACGGAATATCGCTTCATCGGCATGAAGCGATTGACAAACGCCGAAAGGGCCGGCAAGCTGCGTCCATCCATCGAGACCGGCTGAGGGACAGGCCCGAAGACGCCGGGGCAACCTGATGGGGACGACCGCAAGGTCGTGCCTGTCGCGGTGCCAACTCCTGCGGGGACCTGGTGTCCACCGGAAGATGGTTGCGCAACGCCGCTGGCGGTGGATGCGCATCTTGCCGGCAGCCCCGGCGTCTTCCGACCCCCGCAAGCCCGATGGCCGTCCTTTCGCCGGATCGCGCCAGATGAGCCTTGTCGACTTCCCCGCCCGCACGCTGCTATCGGCCGATGCCGTCGTGTTGTCGTCGCTGCGCGCGGCGGGGGTCGACGCGCCGCCGGCACGCCGCGGCGAGTTCGAACTCGACCTGCCGCTGCGCCACGCCGGCGCGCACAGGGTGCGCGTCGCCTGGGAGCTCCTCGGCCCGGCCGGCGCGCCGGTGGTGCTGGTGGCCGGCGGCATCTCCGCGCATCGCCACGTCGTCGCCAGCGCCGCGTTCCCCGAAGCCGGCTGGGCCGGCGACCTGGCTGGCGACGGCCGCGCGCTGGATCCCGCGAAGACCCGCATCCTGGGCTTCGACTACGTCGGTGCCGACGGCCGTACCGACGCGCCGATCGACACCGCCGACCAGGCCGATGCGGTCGCGGCACTGCTCGACGCGTTGCATGTCGACGCACTGAAGGCGTTCGTCGGCTATTCCTACGGCGCCCTGGTCGGCCTGCAGTTCGCCGTCCGGCATCCGCGCCGGCTGGCGAAGCTGGTCGCGGTCAGCGGCGCGCATCGTGCCCATCCCTACGCCGCGGCATGGCGTGCGCTGCAGCGCAAGGCGGTGGCGCTGGGCCAGTTGCAGTGCGCCGACGTACAGGGGCTGTCGCTGGCGCGCCAGTTCGCGATGCTCAGCTACCGCACGCCGGAAGAATTCGAGGAGCGCTTCGACGCGCCGCCGGAAGTGACCAACGGCCGCGTGCGCGTCGCCGCCGAGGATTACCTGGATGCGGCCGGCGCGCGTTTCGTCGCGCGCACCCCGGTCAACGCCTGGCTGCGGCTGTCCGAATCGATCGACCTGCACCGCATCGACCCCGGGCAGGTGCGGGTGCCGACGCTGGTGGTCGCGGTCGAGGGCGACCGCCTGGTGCCGCTGTCCGATTCGGTGGCGCTGGTCGAAGGCCTCGGCCACGCAGGCCAGCTGCGCGTACTGCGCTCGCCCTACGGGCACGACGCCTTCCTGAAAGAAACCGACCGCATCGACGGCATCCTCGCCGGCGTGCTGCACAACCCCGGAGATCCCGCATGACCGCCACGCCCCCCAACGCCGCTGCCGCCGATTGTCGCCGCCCCGCGACCCGTGCCGTGCGGGCCGGCATCGACCGCGATCCCGCGTTCGGTGCGGTCACGCCGCCGATCGTACTGTCGAGCAACTTCAGCTTCGACGGCTTCGGCAACAAGCGCGCCTACGACTACACCCGTAGCGGCAACCCGACCCGCGACCTGCTCGGCGAGGCGCTGGCCGAACTCGAGGGCGGCGCCGGCGGCGTGGTCACGGCGACCGGCATGGGCGCGATCACCCTGGTGCTCAACGCGCTGCTCGAGCCCGGCGACACCCTGGTGGTGCCGCACGATGCCTACGGCGGCAGCTGGCGCCTGTTCAACGCGCTGGCCGCCAAGGGCCACTTCAGGCTGGTCACGGCCGACCTCACCGATCCACGTTCGCTGGCCGACGCGCTGGCGCAGTCGCCGAAGCTGGTGCTGATCGAAACCCCCTCCAACCCGCTGTTGCGGGTGACCGACCTACGCTTCGTGATCGAGGCCGCGCAGCGCGCCGGCGCGCTCACCGTGGTCGACAACACCTTCCTGTCGCCGGCGCTGCAGACCCCGATCGCATTCGGTGCCGACGTGGTGGTGCATTCGACCACCAAGTACATCAACGGACACAGCGACGTGGTCGGCGGCGCGGTGGTGGCCCGGACCGCGGAACTGCACGAGCGCCTCGCCTGGTGGGCGAACGCGCTGGGCATCACCGGCGCGCCGTTCGACGCCTTCCTGACCCTGCGCGGCCTGCGCACGCTGGACGCGCGGCTGCGCGTGCACCAGGAGAATGCGCAGGCGATCGCGCAGCAGCTCGAGGCGCATCCGGCGGTGGCCAAGGTGCATTACCCCGGCCTGGCCTCGCATCCGGGGCACGCGCTGGCCGCGCGGCAGCAGACCGGCTTCGGCGCGATGCTGTCGCTGGAACTCGACGGTGGCGTCGAGGCGGTGCGCGCCTTCGTCGACGGGCTGCAGTACTTCACCCTGGCCGAGTCGCTGGGCGGCGTCGAGAGCCTGGTCGCGCATCCGGCATCGATGACGCATGCGGCGATGACGCCCGAAGCGCGCGCGGCGGCCGGCATCCCCGACGGGTTGCTGCGGCTGTCGGTCGGCATCGAGGCGCAGGTCGACCTGCAGGCCGACCTGGCCGCGGCACTGGTGCGTGCACAGGGCGCTGTCGACAGCCAGGGTGCGGCCCTGAAGCGGGTGGACGCATGAGCACGGTGACCCGGATCCGCACCGCAGCCTCCGGCGCGCGCGAGGGGCGTATCGCCCTGCTCGGCACCGGCGTGGTCGGCAGCGCAGTGGTGGCGCGCTACCGGCAGTTGGTGGGCAAGGGCGTGGCGCTGCCGCCGTTCGCCTGGCTGAGCAATTCCCGCGCGCAGGTGGTCAACGAAGGCTCGCTGGACGAGGCGATCGCCACGGCGCGCGCCGCCCCGCAGCTGTCGTCCACGGTGCCGCCCTGGGCCGAGGGCGAGGCGCTGGCGCGCGGCGACATCGTCATCGACGCGACCGCGAGCGACACCGTCGCCGGCTGGCACGCGGAATGGCTGCTGCGCGGCATCCACGTGGTGACCGCCAACAAGCTCGGCAACGGTGGCGACCTGGCGCGCGCGCAGGCGATCGTCGAGGCGCAGAAGGAGGGCGCGCGCTACGGCGATTCGGCCACGGTCGGCGCGGGCCTGCCGCTGCTGCGCCTGATCCGCGAGCTGGTCGCAGGCGGCGACCGCATCCATGCGGTGGAAGGCGTGCTGTCGGGGTCGCTGGCGTGGCTGCTCTCGCGCTTCGACGACACCCGTCCGTTCTCCGACCTGGTGCGCGAGGCGCGCGACGCCGGCTATGCCGAGCCCGACCCGCGCCAGGACCTGTCGGGCGAGGACGTGCGCCGCAAGCTGCTGATCCTCGCCCGCGCGGCGGGCCTGCCGCTGGAGGGCCGCGACATCAACGTCTCGTCGCTGGTGCCCGACGCGCTGCGCGACGCGCCGGCCGACGCGGTCGACGCCCAGCTGACCACGCTCGATACGCCGTTGCGCGAGCGCTTCATCAATGCCTACCGCAACGATGCACGACTGTGTTTCATCGGCCGCTTCGATGCCGAGCGCGGCGCCAGCGTGGGGCTGCGCGCGCTGCCGCTGTCGCATCCGCTGGCCAGCGGGCACGGCACCGAGAACCGTGCGGCGATCTTCAGCGACCGTTACCCCGACCGGCCGCTGGTGATCCAGGGTCCGGGCGCGGGGGCCGGAGTGACCGCAGCGGCGCTGCTCGACGACGTGCTGCGGATCGCCCAACAGGTCGTCTGAGCGCCACGAGCGGACGCCGTCCCGCGGCTGCCGCTCAGGCCGGGCATTTGCCCGGCTGCAGCGACGCAGCGACGTGGCCCGGCGGGTCGACGTCCCCGATCGATGCGCGCAGTTCGGTGATGCGCGCCTGCAGCCGCGCGACGGTTCCGGCGTGCGCCGGATCCGCGTACAGGTTGTCGCGCTCCAGCGGATCGTTCTCCAGGTCGTACAGCGCCCACTCGTCCGGCTGCTCCCAGAAGTGGATCAGCTTCCAGCGCCGCGTGCGCACGCCGCGGTGCTTGCGCGCGCAGTGCACCGCCGGATACTCGTACCACTCGTACAGGAAATCCTCGCGCCAATCCGCGGGCTCGCCCTCCAGCAGCGGTTTCCAGCTGCGGCCCTGCATCCAGTCGGGCGCGTCCACGCCGGCCAGTTCCAGCAGCGTCGGCGCGACGTCGACGTTCAATACCATGTGCCGGTCGTTCACGCCGCCGGCGCGGATCCTGCGCGGCCAGCGCATCAGCATCGGTACCCGGATCGAGGGCTCCAGCATCAGCCGCTTGTCGTAGAAACCATGCTCGCCGAGGAACATGCCGTTGTCGGAGGTGTAGAGGACGATGGTGTTGTCGGCGAGCCCGTGTTCGTCGAGGAAATCCAGCACCCGACCGACGTTCTCGTCCACGCCCAGCAGCACGCGGTAGTAGTTGCGGACGTAGGCCTGGAACACTTCGCGCAGGCGCTCCTCGTCGGGCAGGTCGCGGTCGACCTGGGCCTTGCGGCGCTCGTTGTCGCGGAAGAAGTCGTCCATGTGGGCGATCTCCTGCGTGGTCTTGGAGAACGCGACCGGCGCGTCCCCGGGCTGCGGCTCGCCGAAGCCGGGCGGCAGCGGCACCTCCACCTCCTTGAACGCGTCGTAGAAGCGCGGGTCCGGTTCCCACGGCCCATGCGGCGCCTTGAACTGGTAGCACAGGCAGAACGGCCTGTCCTTGGGCCGCTGCTGCAGGTAGTGCAGGGCCTGGTCGCCGATGACGTCGTCGGTGTGGCCGCGGAAGTGCACCGGCGCACCGTTGACGATGAACTGCGGATCGAAGTAGCTGCCCTGTCCGCGCAGGATCGCCCAGTGGTCGAAACCGGTGGGCATCGACTTGATGTGCCACTTGCCGACCATCGCGGTGTGGTAGCCGGCCTTCTGCAACAGCATCGGATACGTGATCTGGTCGTGGCGCAGCCCCATCTGCTCGTACCAGCCCGGTTCCTCGCCGTTGCTGGTCACGCCGTGGGTGTGCGCGTACAGGCCGGTCAGGAAGCTGGCGCGGCTGGGCGCGCAGACCGAGGTGGTGACGAACGCCTCGTCGAAGCGCAGGCCTTCGTTGCCGATGCGGTCCATGTTCGGCGTCTTCAGCACTGGGTTGCCGTAGATGCCCAATGCGCCGCGCGCCTGGTCGTCGGTCATGACGAACAGGATGTTGGGTGCGCCGTCGTGGGCCTTGCGCACGGGGCCGGCGGCCTGCTCGCGGGCTTGTGCCAGTACGCCCGGCAAGGCCATGCCGGCGGTGGCGGTGCCCATGAGTTGCAGCAGATGACGACGGCTGAGCGTGGCGGGCATGTTCGGCCTCCTCGGTGACGCGGCGGACTGGGCACACGCGCGCGGAACTTCAAGATACCGCCGCATGTAACCGATTACATCGTGCGCTGCACGATCCTCCGGAGCGCGCAGTCCGGCTCAGGGGCGCAAGGACTCGATCAGTGCCGCGTTGAAGCGCGCGGGCGCTTCCACCTGCGGCGAATGGCCGAGATCCTCGAACTCGACCAGGTGCGCGCCGGGGATCGCGGCCACGGCTCGCCTGCCGAGCGCGGGATAGTCGCCGAGGCGCCGCGCGAGTTCCGGTGGCGCCAGGTCCTTGCCGATGGCGGTGCGGTCCTTCTGTCCGACCAGCAATGTCGTCGGCACCGCGATGTCCCCGAATTCGTGGACCACCGGCTGGTTGAACACCATGTCCGAGGTCAGTGCCTGGCTCCATGCCACCGCATCCCGGCCGGGGCCGGCATACATGCCGCCGAGCATCCGCACCCAGCGTTCGTACTGGGGCGCCCATTCGCCGCTGTAGTACACCTCGCGCTGGTAGTCGCGGATGCTGTCGAACGTCGTCCCGGCTTCGCGCTCGCGCCACTGGTCGATACTGCGCCAGGGCACGCCTTCGGCTTTCCAGTCCTCCAGCCCGATGGGATTGACCAGGACCAGGCGCTCGCTGGCCTGCGGATACTGCAGCGCGTAGCGCGTCGCCAGCATGCCACCCATCGAATGACCGACGATGATGGCGCGCCCGATGCCGAGCGCCTCGAGCAGGGCGTGCGTATTGCCGGCGAGCTGGGCGAACGAGTACTGGTAGCGCTCCGGCTTGCTGGACTTGCAGAATCCGATCTGGTCGGGCGCGATCACGCGATAGCCCGCGGCCGCCAGCGCGCCGATGGCCGATTCCCACGTGGCCGCGCAGAAGTTCTTGCCGTGCAGCAGCACCACGGTGCGTCCGTTGGCGGGCGCCGTGGGCGCGACATCGAGATAGGCCATTTCCAGCGCCTGCCGTTGCGACTCGAACGCATGGATCCGCACCGGATGCGGATAGTCGAAGCCCTCGAGCCGCGCGCCGTAGCGGGGGTCGGATGCCAGGATCTGCGCTGGCAGCAGCAGGGCCGCGAGCGCGGCGATGGAGGGCGACAGGCGCATCGTGGTCTCGCAGGCCGTGGGAACCGGCATGCTAGCGCGCGATGCGTCGACGCGACGACGTCAGCACTCGATCACGTTCACCGCCAGCCCGCCGCGCGAGGTCTCCTTGTACTTGTCCTGCATGTCGCGGCCGGTGTCGCGCATGGTCCTGATCACCTTGTCGAGGCTGACCTTGTGCTTGCCGTCGCCGCGCAGCGCCATGCGCGAAGCGTTGATCGCCTTGACCGCGCCCATCGCGTTGCGCTCGATGCAGGGGATCTGCACCAGGCCGCCGATCGGGTCGCAGGTCAGGCCGAGGTTGTGCTCCATGCCGATCTCGGCGGCGTTCTCGATCTGGCTGGGCGTGCCGCCGAGCGCGGCGGTCAGCCCTGCGGCGGCCATCGAGCAGGCCACGCCGACCTCGCCCTGGCAGCCGACTTCGGCGCCGGAGATCGAGGCGTTCTCCTTGTAGAGGATGCCCACGGCGGCGGCCGTGAGCATGAAGTCGAAGATGCCCTGTTCGTTCGAGCCCGGGCAGAAGCGGTCGTAGTAGTGCAGCACCGCGGGCAGGATGCCGGCGGCGCCATTGGTGGGGGCGGTCACGACGCGGCCGCCGGCGGCGTTCTCCTCGTTGACCGCGAGCGCGTACAGGTTGACCCAGTCGAGCGTGGTCAGGGGATCGCGCATCGCGGCCTCCGGCTTGGCAGCCAGCTCGGCGTGCAGCGCCGGCGCACGGCGCGCGACGTGCAGGCCGCCGGGCAGGGTGCCGGTCTCGCGGATGCCGCGGGCCACGCACGACTGCATCGCCGCCCACAGCTCGCGCAGGCCGGCGCGGATCTCGTCGGGCGTGCGCCAGGCCTGCTCGTTCTCGAACATCATCTGCGCGATCGTCAGCCCGCTGCGCGCGGCCCCAGCCAGCAGTTCGTCGCCACTCGAGAACGGGTGCGCGAGGGGCGTGGTGTCGGCGACGATGCGATCCTCCGCGGCATCGTCCTGGTTGACCACGAAGCCGCCACCGACGGAGTAGTAATCGCGCGTGGCCAGCACCTCGCCGCCGGCGTCGTATGCGGTGAAGCGCATGCCGTTGGTGTGGTAGGGAAGCTTCTGGCGCTTGTTCATCGCCAGGTCGCGCTTCTCGTCGAAGGCGACCTCGTGGCTGCCGCAAAGGTGGATGCGCCTGTCGGCGCGGATGCGCGCCAGCGCGGCGGGGATGAGGTCCGGATCGATCAGGTTCGGCAGGTGACCCTCGAGGCCCATCAGCAGCGCCTTGTCGGTGCCGTGGCCGCGACCGGTCAGCGCCAGCGATCCGAAGACCTCGGCGCGGATGCGCGCGACCCGCGGCAGCAAGCCCGGCCCGGCCAGCCGACGCTCGACGAAACGCGCCGCCGCGCGCATCGGCCCGACGGTGTGCGAGGAGCTCGGTCCGATGCCGATCTTGTAGAGGTCGAAGGTGCTGACGGCCATGCGGGGCGCCTGCGTGCGGAAGTGGCGGTATTGTATTGGTTGCGCTCGAAACCGACGTGACGCGGTGCGCGGTCGCGCCGGGCGGTTTACCTTGTGCCCCCGACGTCCGGCCCGCCATGTCCGAGTACATCCTCTACCAGCGCGACGACTGCCACCTGTGCGACCAGGCCATCGACCTGCTCGCGCGGGCGCGGCTGCCGGAGCCGGACAGCGTGTTCATCGACGACGATCCCGCGCTGGAGGCGCGCTACGGCCAGCGCGTGCCGGTGCTGCGCCTGGTCGACAGCGGCGCCGAACTGGACTGGCCGTTCGACCTGGTGGCGCTGCGCGCGCAGTTGCGATGAGGCGATGGCGCCTCGTCCTCGGAATGCTGCTGGCGGGAGGGGCGATGGCGGCGGACGTGAACCTGGCCAAGCCCGGGCGGGACGACCCGGCGCGATGGCGGGGGAAAACGCTCGGCGACGTGGTCGATGCGTCGGAGGTCGAGCGCGTGATCCTGCTGCGCGCGGCGACCAGCGCGCCGGCGGACCTGGACCTGCGCAACGTGCGCCGCATGCTGGCCGCGCATGCGGACGCGCCATTGCAGGCCACGGACGAGCATGCCGTTCCCTGGCGGGTACGCGACGGCATCTGGCACGCGGTGCTGCTGATGCGCTCGGGACGCGTGTTCGAACTGGAGATCGATGCCGACGGCGGCGGCCGGCGCGGTTGCCTGCTGGCCGACGACGGAGCGCGCGGCTGCTTCGATCTTCACCGAAGCCGCCTTGTGCCGACCGAACCGTAGGAGCGCCTTCAGGCGCGATGCTTTTTCGCCCGGTCCCGCGACAGCCCGAAGGGGGTCGCGCCTGAAGGCGCTCCTACGGCGATAGATCGTCGGCGCGTGCGGCGCCAGGTCCTCAGCGCGCGGGTCGCAGGAACACCCGCGTGCTGATCGCGACCTCGTCCGGGATCGCGCCGGTGTCGGCCCAGTCGCCGCCGCCGACGCCGAACTCCAGCCGCTTCACCGAAGCCCGGCCGGCCAGCGTCGCCGGCGAGCCCGGCGTCCAGGTGAAAGTCAGCGTGACCGGCTTGCTGACCCCGCGCAGGGTGAGCGTGCCGTCGGCGGCGTATTCATCGCCGCCGAGCGCGCGGAAGCGCTCGGCCACGTAGCGCGCCTGCGCGAACTTCGCGACATCGAAGAAGTCGCTGCCGGCCAGGGTCGAGTCGCGGTCGTCGTTGCCGGTCGCCGTGCCGGCGAGCCGGATCGTCACGTCGAGCCGGGCGGCATCGAGGTTCGCCGGATCGAAGCTGAGCTTCGTGGAGAAGTCGCCGAAGCGGCCGGTGAAGACCTCGCCGTCGTACTTCGTCGCGAACACCAGCGAAGAGCCGGGCGCCTGCACGTAGTCGGCAGCGGCGGCGGCGGGCGTGGCCATCATCGCCACCAGCATGGCGGCAACGGCGGAGGGGGAGGTCAGCTTAGGCGACATGTTCGGATTCCGGAGGGGGGACGGGTCGCGCCGGGCGCCCGGGCAGCATGCGCGCGAGGGTCTCGTCGCGGCGGAACAGGTGGTGGTAGAACGCCGCGCCGGCGTGCACGGCGACGAGTAGGACCAGCACCCAGAACAGGAGTTCATGCGCATCGCGCGCGCGCTCGGCCAGCCATTCATTCGGGCCGGACAGCTTGGGCATGGCGAACAGCCCGAAGTAGCGGAACGGCCGCAGGCCGCTGGCCGAATCGTAGAGCCAGCCCGACAGCGGCATCGCCAGCGCCAGCGCATACAGCGCCCAGTGGGTGGCGGACGCGACCGCCGCCTGCCAGCGCGGCGTGCCCGCCACCGGTGCGGGTGCGCCGGCGTACAGGCGCCAGCCAAGCCGCAGCAGCATCAGCGCCAGCACGCTGATGCCCATCGACTTGTGCGCGGTGTACACCCAGAAGTATTTCGGTGTACGCGGCAGTTCGCCCATGGTCAGACCGACGATGGCCAGGCCCAGGATCATCAGCACGATCAGCCAGTGGAAGCCCTGGCTGACGCCGCCCCAGCGCTCGCGGGTGTTCTTCAGGGTCATGGCACGGGCTCCGGGTCGGGCGGGCTGGGCAGCGGGTCGGAATCCGGCTTGGCCTCGCGTGCGGCGGCTTCGGCCGCTTCGACGAGGTCCGGGGACGCTTCCGGCCCCGGCGACGGATCCGCGGCGCCTTCACTCGTGGCGGGGGCACCGGGCGTGTCCGGCGCCGGTTCCGCCGCGTCCGCTGCGGACGCGACGTTCCGCGTCCGCGTCGCCTCCGCCTCGATCCGGAGCTCGACCGTGTCGCCGATGATCGACCTCCAGGCGTCGACCCCGAACGCGGCGCGGCTCAGCGTCGCGGTTGCAGAGAATCCGACCGTACGGCGGAATGGGGGCATCGGATGGCGCCTGGCGGCGTTCAGCCGCACCTCCATCGCCACCTCGCGCTCGATCCCGCGCAGGCCCAGCTGGCCGTAGACCCGCGCGCGTTGCGCGTCGATCGGCTCGACGCGGGTCGAGACGAAGCGGGCCACGGGATGCGCCTGCGTATCGAGCAGGCCGCGCGCGAGCGTGGCGCGGTTCCAGGCCGCGTCGCCGAAGTCGAGCTGTTCGAGCGGGATCTCGACCTCGACCCGCGCGCTGCGCCAGTCTTCCGGATCGAACCACAAGGTACCGCGCGTGCCCGAGAGTGTGCCCAGCGCGCTCGAGAAACCGGCGTGGTCGACGGCGACCAGGACGCGCGTGTGCACCGGGTCCAGTGCATAGGTGGCGAGCTCGGCGCGTCCGGGCCCGGCCAGTGCGATCAGCAGCCAGGGGAATGCGGACAGCGGGAAGCGCAGGCGGCGTGGCATCGGCGTGGCCGTGGCGGACGGGTCCATCTGCGTTGCATTCTAGGCCGCCTGACACGACCGGGCCGGGGTTGCGCCGGCAACGTTGCGTTGCGAGGATGCCCGGGCACGTGCCGGCAACGCCAGGGACAGGGGCACGACGGGGACCGGGGAGGCCGGGTGCGGGCGATCGTCTGGACAGCATGCGCGTGGTGCCTGCTTGCGGTGATGGCCGTGCACGCGCGGGTTCCCGGCCAGGCCGCGCGCGCGGGCGCGCCGCTCGCCGCGCCGCAACTGCCGATGCCGCGCCAGCTCAGCGTCTACGACGGCCTGCCCTCGAACCGGATCAACGCGCTGGCCGAGGATCGGCAGGGCTACCTGTGGATCGCGACCCGCGACGGCCTGGCGCGCTACGACGGCGTCGGGTTCCGCGTCTGGCGGGTGGGCGACGGATTGCGCGACAACCACGTCTGGACGGTGTTCGTCGACGACCGCGACCGGGTCTGGATCGGCACCCAGAACGCCGGCCTGTCGATGCTGGACGCGCAGCGCCGCGGGTTCACCCACTTCGACCGCAGCTCGCATCCGCAGATCGCGAGCAACGACGTCTGGTCCCTGGCGCAGACGCGCGACGGCGCGATCTGGTTCGGCACCTCGGATGGCGGCCTGCACCGGCTCGACGACGACGGCATCGTCACCCGGTTCGCGCCCGGCGACGATCCCCGCAGCCTGCCGTCGCAGGCGGTGACCTGGCTGCGCGTGGATGGGGATGGACACCTGTGGGTGGGCTCCTACCAGGGGCTGGCGCGCTGGACCGGCGACGGCTTCGACCGGATGCTGCAGGACGTGCGCCCGAGCTCCGCGGTGAACGGGCTGGTGCTCGACGACGCCGGCGACCTGTGGATCGGCACCTCCGGTGCGGCCTATGTGTATCGCGCCGCAAGCGGCAGGATCGACCCCGCCCCCTGGCGCGATCCGGTGCAGGGCGAGCCCGTGCTGGCGATGCTGGTCCAGGACCGCCAGGGCGCGCATTGGCTCGACACCCGCAGCGGCCTGGCCATCGAACGCGACGGCGTGGTCCAGGACGTCCCGCTGTACAGCAACACCAGCCGCGGTCTGGTGCGGCCCACCTGGTCGGCCGCACTGGAGGATCGCGAAGGTGGCCTGTGGTTCGCCAGTTCCGAGACCGGGCTGTGGCACCTGCCGGCGAACTGGCGCAATTTCACCGTGTTGCGGCGCGACCTGGACGATCCGGCCTCGCCCGGCAACGCCTTCGTCTACAGCGCTTCGCCCGCACTCGATGGCGGCCTGTGGCTGGTCGGCACCGGCGGCGTACTCGACTGGCTGGATCCGCAGACCGCGCGGATCGAGCACCGGCTCTCGGGCGTGTGCGGCGACCTGCTGCCGTACGTGGCGCGCGAAATGCGCGACCGGAGCGTCTGGATCGGCTGCCCGGCCTCGTTCACGCGGTTCGTGCCCGCCACGGGCGAGGTCCAGCGCTGGAGGCACGGGGATGCGGTCGACCCGACCACGGCGCTGAGCGTGACCGAACTGGCGGAGGAGCCCGATGGCTCCGTCTGGCTCGGCGCCACCGACGAGCTGCAACTTCGCGCACCCGACGGACGCCTGCTCCGCGTGGTGCGGGCCGGTGGTCCGGAGGGCTTCCCGGTCAACAACGCGCTGCAGCAGATGTCGCACGGGCCCGACGGCGCCCTGTGGCTGGCCACCAGCGCCGGGGTGCTGATGTGGAACGCCGGCGAGGGCCGCTTCCAGCCCGTCCCGGGGGGGCCGGAGTGGCAGGTCTTCGCGTTCGGCTTCGCTCCCGACGCCAGGGTGTGGATCGCGGGCAATGGCGTGCTCATGTCCTACCACTGGACCGGCGCGGAGCTGGTGGCCGAGCGGACCGTCGACGCGCGCCAGGGCATGCCCGCGGTGGCTCCCGGCGCGCTGATCCCCGATGAGCTCGGCGTGGTGTGGATGACCACGCCACGCGGTCTGGTGCGCTACGACCCGGCGCGCGACCGCCTGCGTCTTTACAGCGTGCTCGATGGCCTGCCCAGCCAGCAATTCAGCGATCTCCAGTTCCAGCCGTCCGCCCGCGGCTATATCGGTGCCGGCACCGCCGACGGCCTGCTTCTGTTCCATCCGCGCCACGTGCAGGTGGGCGCGGGGGAGCGCACGCCGACGCTGTCGATCGAGTCGGTGAGCGTGCGCCGGGGCGAGGATCGGCTGGAGCTTTCGACCACCGAAGACAACGTTCTGCGTCATGACGACCGTGACCTGCGCGTGGCCGCGCGGCTGCTCTCGTTCACCGATGCGCATGCCCACCGCTATCGCTTCCGGCTGGCGGACTACGACCCGGACTGGGTCGAGGTGGACGCGGTGGGCGAGCGCCTGTTCCCCAGCCTGCGCCACGGCCACTACATGCTGGAGGTGCAGGCGCGCACCGCGGACGAGGACTGGACGCCGGCGATCGAACTGCGGTTCAAGGTGCAGGAACCCTGGTGGCGCACGCCCTGGGCGAAGGTCGGATGGGTGGTGGGCGCGCTGCTGCTGCTGGCGTTGCTCGCCGGACAGTACCGGGCCCGGCTCAAGCGTCGACACGCCTGGCAACTGGCCGAGGAGAAACGCGAACTGGCCGAGCAGGCATCGCTGGCCAAGACCCGGTTCCTCGCCACGCTCGGCCACGAAGTGCGCACGCCGATGACCGGGGTGCTGGGCATGAGCGAACTGCTCGCCAGCACCGACCTCGACGCGCGCCAGCGCGGCCACGTCGAATCGATCCGGCGTGCCGGCGAGCACCTGCTGCGCCTGGTCAACGACGCGCTGGACCTGGCGAGGATCGAGGCCGACCGGCTGGAACTCGACGAACAGCCGTTCGACCTGCATGCGCTGATCCGCGAAACCGTCGAGTTCTGCCGGCCGCTGGCGCAGCAGCGCGGCCTCGCCTTCGACAGCACCATCGCCGACGGGGTGCCGCGCTGGGTGCTGGGTGATGTCGGGCGCGTGCGCCAGATCCTGCTCAACCTGCTCGGCAACGCGGTCAAGTTCACCGAGCGCGGCAGCGTGACCCTGAAGGCCGAGCCGCGACGTGCCGCCGGTGTCTGCCTGACGGTGCGCGATACCGGGCCCGGGCTCAACGAGGAGCAGAAACAGCGCTTGTTCCGCCGCTTCGAGCAGGCCGAGGGCGCGCGCACCACCGCCCGCTATGGCGGCAGCGGCCTGGGGCTGGCGATCTCGCAGGAACTCGCTGCCGCGATGGGCGGGCGCATCGACATCGACAGCACGCCGGGGGTAGGCACCAGCTTTCTGGTCGAACTGCCGCTGCAGGCCGTACGTGCACCGGCAGGCGCCGGCATCGAGCGCCTCGCGCGTGCCGATCGCCTGTCGCTGCTGCTGGTGGAGGACGATGCCACGATCGCCGAGGTGGTGGCGGGACTGCTGGAGGGCCAGGGCCATCGCGTCGTCCACGTCGCGCACGGCCTGGCGGCGTTGTCGGAGATCGCGGCGCAGTCGTTCGATGCCGCGCTGCTCGACCTCGACCTGCCCGGGATCGACGGCCTGACGCTGGCCCAGCTGATGCGGCAGAAGGGATTCTCGCAGCCGCTGATCGCGGTGACCGCGCGCGCCGACGGCGAGGCCGAGGCCGCGACCCAGCAGGCGGGATTCGACGCCTTCGTGCGCAAGCCGGTGACCGGCGCGATGCTGGCCGAAGCGCTCGCTTCCGCATTGCCGGCGGCGGGAACGGACTTCCAGGATTCGCGTGGTTGATTCCGAAAGGGTCGGGGAACCGAAAGCGACCGGACGTGGTGCTCCACGGCATCGACCTGGAGTGGAAAGCGACACTCGTCGCCTGGCCTCACTATCGGCAACGCCTGTGAGTGGACGAATGCCGGGAGAAGGGAATGCCAGGAACTGATGCCGCGTCTCCGGGGACTGTCGCGGCTTATGTTGTCGCGACCCTGCTGCTTGCTATGATCCTCAGACCAGCGTAGGGGCCGGGCGGGGGGCAAGGATGAAGCGATGGGGACTGGCCGGCGTTGCGCTGGCCGTGGTGGTGTTGCTGGTGCTCGTCGCCCAGATTGGCCGGAGCACCGGACAAGCGGATTCGGCCGAAGACGGTAGGGCAGAATCCGCTGTGGCAGCGTCGGGCGCCGCCTCGGCCACGGCCGGCAGCGATCGGCGGCGCAGAGCGGGCCCGCGACAGGTCGCAGTGATCCAGCTCCCGACAATGCGGGCACAGGACCCACAGCCGCTGCAGTTGACACGGGCCGTGCTCGAACAGGCCTGGCTGGACGGCAACCTCGAGGTGCGCCTGCCCGACGGCGATCGCTATGTGGTGGCGCTCGAAAGCGAACAAGTCGATCCGGGCGGCCTTTGGACCGTTGTGGGCCGTGTGCAAACCCGTCTGGGCGCCCAGGCGATGGTCATGACGGTCGGCCCCGAGGCCGTTTTCGGCGTCCTGCCGCAGCCGGATGGCTCGCTGCTGCAGGTCACGACAACGCGTGGGCGCACCGGGATCGTTGCCGCCGGAGGCCTGCTGCCGCCCGGAAGTAAGCGCTCGCTTGCCAGCGATCCGGACTATCTGCTGCCCGACGTCGGCCGGGCACGGAACGTGGCCAGCGATTCGACTCGCGTCCTGGATGCTGTGCGAACCAAGTCGTCGTCCATCATTCACATCGTGGTTCTGGGTCTTTACACGAGCGACCTGGTCGAGCTGCGCGGCAGCATCTCCGCCGCGGAAACCGAGGTCACGAACCTGTTCGCCACCGCCAACCAGTCCCACATCGACAGCGGGACACGCGTACGGCTGGTGTTGGCAGCGTTGCGCCAGATCGACATCGACCCTTCCATGGACAACAGCCAAGTCCTCTACGCGGTCACCGACGACACTGTCGCGGGCGTCGACCTGGCGAGGCTGCGCGACCAGATGGCGGCCGACCTGCTGGCCGTGGTGCGCCCCTATCGAGATGCGCATGGAAGTTGCGGTATCGCCTGGCTGAACGGCGCTGGGCGTGCGCCGCAGTACGTCTCGGATCGTTACGGTGTATCGGTCAGCAACGTCGCTCCCTGCGGGCCGCATGTGCTGGCCCACGAGATCGGGCACAACATGGGATCGGCGCACGACCGCGAGACCCAGTCGATCAACGGCTACCTCGAGTTCGGGGCGTTCCAGTACTCCTTCGGACACCGTCAGAACGGGCCGTCGGCCTTCGCCACGATCATGGCCTATTCCCACGGAGAGCCGTGGCTCGGATATTTTTCCAATCCCGACTCCACGGTGTGCGGCGCACAATGCGGCGTCGAGAACCGCGCGGACAACGTCCGCAGTTTCGACGCCTTCGCACCCGTGGTCGCAGCGTTCCGGGGGCCGCCGGGTACATTGTCGATCGAGGATGCGGAAGCCTACGAACCGGATCCCGGGAGCCGCAGTGTTCTGCTGTTCCGCGTGAGGCTGTCCGGGCCGGCGCCAGTCGGCGGCGTGCAGTTCGACGCGGTAGTGTACGGAGGAACCGCCAGGGAGGGCACGGATTACTCCGTGGGTACGACGAACGTGGGCATCGTGATCCCCGAGGGCGACCGTGAGGCGAATGTCGTGTTCGAGATCATCGGTGACGACGCCAGGGAACCGGACGAAACCATCCTGCTGCGGCTGGCGAACGTCGTCGGTGCCGCGGTGCACGATGGCGAAGCCGTTGGCCGTATCCTCAACGATGATCCCCGACCGACGGTATCCGGACGCATCCTGTTCGACCATGGCGTGCCCGTGCCGCAGTCCCCGTTCTGGATGACCGTAAGCGGTGCGTCGAACGGGTACGAGAGCGTCGAGGTCGCGCTGTCGCCACCTGACTTCGCCTATGAAGTGCCGCTGGTGAAGGGATCGAGCCTGACGTTCAGCATCAGGCCGCCGCCGCCCTTCGCTATCCTCCCTTTCACCATCGATGAGATCGAATCCTCGCGGGTACACGACATCCCGCTACGCAAGGGCTTGCGCATTTCGGGCGCGGTCAAGCTTCCGGATGGGCAGCCTGCCCTCACGGCCCCGTTGACCCTGGACATCCGGGCCTCGATCGATGGTGTCTACCAGTACCAGCCGTACCCGCAGCTCGAACCACCGGATTTCCGCTATACCCACTGGGTCGTTCCAGGCGCATGGCTGTACATGGAGGTGGTACCGCCGGCGCCCTACGAGCGTTTCTTCGCTGTGCACAGTTATGTCGACTCTGATCTCGTGCAGGACATCGCGCTGTCGACACGTCCAAGCCTCGTGATCTGGGGAGGCGGCAAGTACCGGGAAAGTCCGTACGGCACGAGCATCTCGCTCCAGCTCGTCATCCAGTTGTCGGCGCCCGCGCCCACGGGTGGCGTTCGCCTGCGCTACCGCACCGTGGCCGGCACGGCCACGGCGGGCAGCGACTACACCCACATCGACGGCATCATGGAGATACCGGAAGGTGCAACCTTCGGCTATACCGACACGATCGAGTGCTTCAGCGACAGTGAGCCCGAGGGCGACGAAGAGTTCCATGTCGTCCTCAGCGAAATCACCGGCGCGAATCCCGTGGTGACACGCGCGCGAGTGGTGCTGCAGGACGCACCCACCCTCCGACAAATGAGCACGCCATTGCCGCCGCGCAGGAAACGGTAGGCATGCCGCCGGACGAATGAGGATTCGGCGGGAGCTGGATCCGGAGGTCTGATCCCGGCTCGCCCGAGTCGGGTCCATTGCCGCAGGCCGTTACTCTCGCCTGGATCGCGGATCGCGGATCGCGGATCGCGGCAGAGCATTGCCTGCCGGAAAGCCCCCTCTCCGGGAGCTCCCGAGCTCTGAATCAGACCTCGCGGGGGATGCCCGCGCGGCAGCCGAAGCCATGGCCACCAGACCAGCGGATTCGGTTGAGTCGCTGGGTCCGGGCGACCCTCAGCGCGCGCTGTAGCCGTGCACCTCGTCGACCAGCACCGCGACGTGGTCCGGGTTCATGTCGGGCGACATGCCGTGGCCGAGGTTGAATACGTGGCCCTCGCGCGAACCGTCGTTGCCGTCGCGGTAGCTGTCGAGCGCGCGGCGCACTTCGTGGCGGATGGCGTCGGCCGAGCCGTACAGCGTGGCCGGGTCGAGGTTGCCCTGGAGGGCGACCTTGCCCTGCGTGCGCCGCGCCGCTTCGCCCAGCTCGACCAGCCAGTCGACGCCGACGCCTTCGGCGCCGGAGTCCGCGAGTTCGGATAGATACGCGGCATTGCCCTTGCCGAACAGGATCAGTGGCGTGCGTTGGGCACCATCGCCACGCTCCAGCTCGTGCGCAATGCGTTGCAGGTAGGGTAGTGAGAACTCGCGGTACATCGCAGGCGACAGCACGCCGCCCCAGGTGTCGAATACCTGCAGCGCCTGCGCACCCGCCGCACGCTGCGCGGCGAGGTACGCGATCACGGCGTCGGTGTTCACCGCCAGCAGCCTGTGCAGGGTGGCCGGATCGTTGAGCGCCATCGCCTTGATGCGCGCGAAGTCCTTGCTGCCGCCGCCTTCGACCATGTAGCAGGCCAGCGTCCACGGACTGCCGGAGAAGCCGATCAGCGGCACCGAACCGCCCAGTTCGCGGCGGATCACGCGCACTGCGTCCATCACGTAGCGCAGCTCTGTTTCCATGTCCGGCACGCCCAGCCTCTCGGCATCGGCGGCGCTGCGCACGGTGCGCTCGAACTTCGGGCCTTCGCCTTCGACGAAGTACAGCCCCAGGCCCATCGCGTCGGGAATGGTGAGGATGTCGGAGAACAGGATCGCGGCATCGAGGTCGAACCGACGCAGCGGCTGCAGGGTCACTTCGCAGGCGATGTCGGGATTCTTCGCCATGCCGAGGAAACTGCCGGCAGCCTTGCGCGTGGCGCGGTACTCGGGCAGGTAGCGGCCGGCCTGGCGCATCAGCCAGACGGGCGTGCGGTCCACGGGCTCGTGGCGCAGGGCGCGCAGGAAACGGTCGTTCTTCAGGGGGCTGGTCATGGGGTTCCGTGTCCGGTCATCGGTCCGGACGAAGGTGATGGGCTGCGATTCCGCACGAAGCGGGGAATCCGGCCATGGGTCCGGGACGGACGGGCAAGAAGCGGATTGCTCACTGCGTTCGGAGTGACATGGGGTCGGACTGGCATGGGGCTTCGATGGGCGTCCGGCGGCGGGAGGGGAGACTCACTTCGGCGCGCTCGTGCCTTCGGCGTACATCAGCTGGAAGCCACGCTTGAGCTGGGCATCCCGCGCCTGTTCGAGTGCGGCCAGCGCGCCAGCGTGGTCCATGAACAGTTCGCGCCGCAGGGTGCTGCGGCCGCCGGTCTGGCCGGTTTCGCGCAGCAGGGTCCAGCCGCCGAGCAGGTCGGGCTGCAGCGTCAGCTGCACGAAGCGCGGGGCTTCGCGGCCGTCGGGGCGTTGTTGCAGGAGCAGGCGCATGGGCCGGGCATTGTACGTCGCGGCTGTCCGGACGCCGCGGCGGTGCCGGTCGCCGCCGGGTTGGACGGCGCGGCGCGGGCGAAGCCGTACCGGGCCGGCGACCGGTCCGCTCAGCCGCGCAGCACCTCACGCACGGCGTTCTCGGGCACGTCGGCAAGCACGCGTGCGCGGCCGGCGCCGTCCCAGACGATGAAGCGCAGGCCGCCGGACTGCGCCTTCTTGTCCAGGCGCATGTGCGCGATCAATGCGTCCGCGTCCAGGCCCGGCGGCGGGTCCACCGGCAGCCCCAGGCGCTGAAGCAGGCTGCGTAGCCGCGCCGTGTCGGCCGGGGAGGCCAGCCCCAGGCGTTCGGACAACCGCGCCGCCTGCACCATGCCCACCGCGACCGCCTCGCCGTGGACCAGGCCGCCGTAGCCCTGCTCGGTTTCGATCGCGTGGCCGAAGGTATGGCCGAAGTTGAGCAGGGCGCGCTCGCCGTGCTCGAACGGGTCGCGCTCGACGATCGCGGCCTTGTGCGCGCAGCTGCGGGCGATCGCCTCGGCCAGGGCGTCGTCGTCGCCGGCCAGCAGCGCATCGGCCTGCGCCTCCAGCCAGTCGAGGAACGGCGCATCGACGATCGCGCCGTACTTCACCACCTCGGCCAGCCCCGCGCGCAGTTCGCGCGGCGGCAGCGTGCGCAGGGTGGCGGTGTCGGCCAGCACCGCGCGCGGCGGGTGGAAGGCGCCCACCAGGTTCTTGCCCTGCGGCAGGTCGACCGCGGTCTTGCCGCCGACCGAAGAGTCGACCATCGCCAGCAGCGTGGTCGGCAACTGCACGCAGTCGATGCCGCGCATCCATGCGGCCGCGGCGAAGCCGGCGAGATCGCCGACCACGCCGCCGCCGAGCGCGTACACGGTGGCATCGCGGCGCATGCCGGCATCGGCGATCGCCGTGATCGCGCGGCCGAACCCGTCCAGCGTCTTCGAGGCCTCGCCCGCCGGAAGCGTCCAGTGCCCGATGCGCAGGCCGGGACGTGCGCCCGACAACGCATCGACCACGCGGCGCATGTACAGCGGCGCGACGCTGTCGTCGCTGATCACGAACGCATCGCGGCCGCGCAGGGTCGCCGCCAGCCGCTCGCCATCCTCGAGCAGCCCGGGGCCGATGCTGATGTGGTAGGGGTGGGCGCCGCCCACGGCGACCGTGCGGTCGTGGCTCATGCGGGGTGTTCCTGGAGATCGGGGTGGGCGTCGCGCGTCCACTGCGCTTCGAGCAGGCGTGCCAGTTGCGCGGCGGCCTGTGGCGGAAACAGCGTGTCGGTGTCGAAGCACAGGTCGGCGACTTCGGCGTACAGCGGCGCGCGCAGTTCCGACAGGCGTCGCAGCACCTGCTCGCGATCGTCGCCGGCGAGCAGCGGACGGCTGCGGTCGCGCGCTAGCCGTTCCAGCTGCCGCGCCAGGCTCACCTGCAGGTGCACGACGAACCCGCGCACGCGCATCCGCTGGCGGCTGCCGGCGTCGAGCACCGCGCCGCCGCCGGTCGCGATCACCAGCCCTTCGCGTTGCAGCAGGGCCTCGAGCGTGGCCGCCTCGCGCGCGCGGAAGCCCGCTTCGCCCTCCAGTTCGAAGATGGTGGCGACGCTCGCGCCGGTGCGCGTCTCGATCTCGCGGTCGGCATCGACGAACACCAGACCGAAACGCCCGGCGATGCGCTTGCCGATCGACGACTTGCCGGCGCCCATCGGTCCGACCAGCACGAGGTTGGGGGCGGGATTCATCCACAGAATCCTAGCAGGCCGCGTCGCCTGGCCGCCGCGTTCACGCCGCCGGGCGCAGGGTGTGGGGTCCGGCAATGTCGCCGGCAGCAGCAGGGAGGTCCGCCATGGCCGTCGCCAAGATCATCGAGATCAATTCCTCGTCCGCCACCAGCATCGAGGACGCGGTCCGGTCCGGGCTGAAGAAGTCCGCCGAAACCGTCAAGAACATCCAGGGCGCGTGGATCAACGAAACCAAGGTCGTCACCGACGAGGACGGCAACATCACCGAGTGGCGGGTGAACATGCGCGTGACCTTCGTGGTGGATTGACCGCGCGACTACTCGGCGGCGGCATGGTCGTCTTCGGACAGTAGCGCCTGCAACTGCCCGATGTCGGCTGCGTCTTCGCTGCCGAGCGCGACCAGCGCCGGCACCGCCTCGGCGAGCAGCGCGCGTCCGGCGTCGGCGTCGCCCGACTGCAGGAGCAGGCGCCCACGCAGCGCGCGCAGGCGCTGTTCCCAGCCGGGGGTGGAATCCGCGGCGGTGAGCGAGGCGACGTTGAGCCCGTCGACCATGCGCAGTCCTTCGGCGTAGCGTCCTTCGTCGGCAAGCGCCTTGGCCAGCGCATAGCGGAAGCTGTGCGCGGCGACATTGTCCTCGCCGTAGCGCTCGCGCAGCCCGCGCTCGGCCTGGCGCAGGTAGTCCAGGCCGGCCTCGCGCTCGCCGCAGTCGTACTCCTTGAAGCCGAGGTTGCCGGTCTCGATCAGCGTGGCCTGGCGTTCCGCGCCGTAGCGCGCGGCCATGCGCCCGCGCACGATCCGCGCGATCGCCAGCGCCCGGGTGCAGTCCCCGGCATAGTCGTGGATGCTGGCGACGGTGGAGAGCTGCACCAGGGTGGAATAGTCGTCCGGGCCGAGGATGCGTTCGGTGGTCGCGGCGGCGGCTTGTGCCAGCGGCAGCGCCTCGTCGTAGCGGCCGAGGTTGCGCAGCGCGCGCGCCAGCATGATGCGCTGGCCCGCGGCCTTGCCCTCGCCGATGCGGCGGGCGTCGAACAGCGGATCGGCCAGCATCGCGCGCAACTGGGCGATGGCGCCGGTGAGGTCGCCCTGGCGCAGCGCGCTGTCGGCGAGGCTCTCGCGGATCGCGACCGCGGTCAGCGCGTCGTCCGGGCGCAGCAGGCGCTGCAGCCGGTCGGCGCGACGATAGGCCCGGAGCGCGGGCTCGATCTGCAGTTGCTGGAAGTGGAAGACGCCGCGCGCATAGGTCGCTTCCAGTGCCAGTTCGTCGTCTGCATCGAGCCGCTGCCCGGCGGCGGCGTCGGTTTCGGCGAGCAGCCTGCCGGCTTCGTCGATGTGCTGCGGCGTATTGGAGTAGGCGAGCGTGCGCACCAGGGCGTAGCGCGTCCGCAGGGTCAGCGCATCCGATGCGCCGAACGCCCTCGCGTAATGGCGCTCGGCATCGCGCAGGTGGCCGATGCTGCGTTCGCGGTCGCCCAGCGTGCGCCAGGCCTGGCCCAGCGCGGCGTGCACGCCGCCACGCGTGGCCGGATCGTCCGGAAACCGCTCGGCGACCTGGGTCGAGGCCAGTTCCAGGACTTCGCGCATGCTCGGGTCGCGTTCGAAACCGCTGCCGCCGGGGCTGAGCGCGCCGAGCAGGTCGTCGCTCAGGAAATTCGCCACCGCTTCGGCGCGCGCGGCCTGCATGGTCGCGGCTTCGCGCAGGCGTTCGCTGCGATACCACAGCAGCGAGCTGGCGAGCAGGCCGATACTGAGCACGGCGATGGTGGCCACGATCCATGGCCGCCGCGCGTGCGTCCGCTCGAGCGCGCGGCGTGCGTTGCGGGCGCCTTCCGCGGCGTCGGCCCGGCGCGCCGCGTCCTCGCGACGGCGGGGCAGGGAGGCCAGCCGGTCGATCAGTTCGGCCACGCTGCCCAGCCGCCGCGCGGGGTCGCCGTCGGTGGCGCGGGTGATGTCCTCGACCAGCAGCGGGTCGTCGATGTCGCGCTCCCAGCCCGGCGCCATCGGCCGGCGCAGGTCGCCGACCAGAAGCTGGTAGAGCAGGATGCCGAGCGCGTAGAGATCGCTGCGCACGGTCGGCGGCTGGCCCGCGACCAGTTCCGGGGCGAGATACAGCGGGGTCCCGGAACCGTCGCCGGGGAGCGCGCCGGTCAGGGTGAGGCCGAGGCCGGTGATGCCCAGCTCGGCCAGCCGTTCGGGTTGCAGCAGGCGGCTGTTGCCGAAGTCGGTGAGGCAGGCCTGCCAGCGCCCGTCCTGGCGGTGGCGGACCAGCACGTTGGCCGGCTTGATGTCCTTGTGTAGCACCCCGACGCCGTGCGCGGCGTCCACCGCCGCCGCGACCTGCAGGAAGAATTCGAGGCGTTGCGGCGCCGGCCATCCGGCGAGCACGTCGTGGTTGTCCGCCCATTCGGGGAGCGACTCGCCGCCGTACTCGCATTCGAGGAAGCAGGGTTCGGACTCGAAGTTCCAGTCCAGCACGCGGACGAAGTCCTCGCGCTCGCCCAGGGTGTCGCGCAGCACGCGCATCAGCGTGGCCTCGCGCTTGATCGCCGCCAGCCGCTCGCCGCCCAGGCTGAACTTGAACACCCGGGACTCGCGGCTGCGCGGGTGCCGCGCCAGCCAGACCTCGCTGCCGAGGGTCTGCCCGAGCGCGCGCTCGAGCAGGAAGTGCTCGCGGCCGGGCACCGGCTGGCCCGGCTCCAGCTTCAGTTCGCTGCCGCGGCGCTGGCCGACCGCGATGCGTTCGAGCGGACCGTCGAAGCGGTAGCCGATCCGGGGCACGGTGGCGATCCGGCCTTCGCCGCCGGCGTCCAGCGCCTTGCGCAGCTTGCCGATCGCGGTCGCGAGCACGTGGTCCACGGTGACGCGGCCGGCCCAGACCGTTTCGAACAGTTCTTCCTTGGTCACCACCTCGCCGGCGTGTCGCAGCAGCATGGCGAGCACCTGCAGCGGCTTGTGCTCGATCTCGACCGGCAGTCCGGAGACGCGCAGTTCGTGGCGCGCCTCGTCGAATTCCACCGCGCCGAAGCGCCAGCGATAGACGCGGGTGTCGCGCTGCGGGAGATCCGGCGGCATGTCGCGATGATAGCGAGCGCGGGCGACGCGGGGCGCGATATGCGGCCGGCGCGGGGGCGTGGATGGCTGGCTTGAAGGTTTCTTGAACGCGGCGCGAGGACTTGTCGCGTCGCGCCGCGCAGTCTCCACGCATCTTGCGGCGGGAGATCCTGGATGCGCAGCGACACCACCGGCCGGATCGGCGCGTTCGCGGCAGCGGCCCTGGCCTGCGCGCTGGCCGGGCCGCCCGCGATCGCCGCGGGCCCGGCGCCGGATGCCGACGCCGGCCCGGGCACGGTCCTGGGCGAATGGGTCGGCACCTACGTCTGCGCGCAGGGGCTGACCGGCCTGACCCTGAGCATCGCCGAGGCCACGCCGACCAGCGCACGGGCGCTGTTCCATTTCTACGCCGATCCGCGCAACCCGAAGGTGCCGACCGGCTGCTTCGCCATGGACGGCGACTACGATCCGGGCAGCGGCCGGCTGCGGCTTCGCGGCGGGGAATGGCGGCTGCGGCCCGGCGGCTACCAGGTGGTGAACTTCGACGGCCATGTCGATGCGCAGGGCCGCCGCTTCAGCGGCAAGGTCGGCGGCGCCGCGGCCTGCAAGCTGTTCGACCTCGGTCGCAGGCCCTCGCCGGCGCCCGCAAGGGCGGAGTGCGCGATCGCCATGCCGGCGGCGCAGCCCGGACTGGTCGATGCCGGTGGCATCGGCGCGGCGCTCGCCGCGGACGGACGGATCGATCTCGACATCCTGTTCGACTTCGGCCAGGCCACGCTGCGTGCCGACGGCATCCGCCAGCTCGACGAACTGGGCCGGAGCCTGCAGTCGCCCGCGTTGTCGCAGCGCCGGGTCGGCCTGCACGGGCACACCGACGCGGTCGGTGGCGCGGACGCGAACCGCGCGTTGTCCGAACGCCGCGCGCAGGCCGTGCGCGACTACCTGGTCGCGCGTTTCGCGATTCGGTCTGGACGCCTCGACGTGCGCGGCCACGGCGAGGATCGCCTGAAGCGGCCCGATGCGCCGGAAGATCCGGCCAACCGGCGGGTCGAGGTGCTGCTGCTGGATTGAATGCGTTGCAGGGACGGGCCTGGGGCTCGTGGACATCAACCGGCCCGGATCGGAACGCTCCGGCCACGCGATGGGAGAGAAGGGATGGACGATATGCGCCCGCAATGGGGATTGTGCCTGGCCATCGCGGTCTCGCTCGTGCTCGCCGCCTGCGGCGGCACGCGGGAAGGCGACGCGGAATCCGGCGACGAACCGGCCGCCGCAGGCGGCGACGCGGCTCCCGCCGCCGCGGACGGCAGTGCCGCGCTGCGCTGTCCGCCCAAGGTCCGCGCGGAGCTGTCGGGCCCCGACATCATCGGCATCAGGATCGGCATGAGCGCCGACGAGGCCTTGGCCACGACGCGCTGCGCACTCGGCGAGGACGCGGACGTCAAGGCCGGCGACCGCTGGCTCGAGCGTGTCGAGACCCATGGCGTCGAACTGGGCACGCAGACCTTCACCGTGCGCAAGGGCGAGCACCGCCCCTGCAACTTCCAGCGCGAGTGGCAGGAGTGCGAGGGTGGCCTGAAATGGGAGCACGTCGACGAGATCGTCACCGTCGCCACGCCTGGGGCGCCGGGGAAGGAGACCGCGCTGGGCGTGTGGCGCACGCAGACGTTCCGCGAGGGCGCGATGCCGCCGGTGCAGGCGTTGCTCGATGCGCTGGCGTCCAAGTACGGCCCACCGCAGATCACGGAAACTTCCGACAAGCCGCGCGGCTACGCCGCGGGCCATCGCGACCTCGAGTGGGTCTTCGACCGGGCCGGCCATCCGCTGGCCGAGGCCAACCCGATGTTCTCCCGTTGCCGCGGCGCCGTGCATGCGTACAAGGGCAACACCAGTGCCCGCTGGAACGACGGCTGCGGGTTGAACATCCGCGCGCGGGTGCTGCCCAGCGGAAACAACCCGGGGCTGGCGATGGAACTGGGCAGCGCGATGCTGCACCAGGGCGAGTTGTTCGCGCAGGTCGAGGCGATGCAGGCCGAACTGCAGCAACTGGGCCAGGCGCGCCGCGAGTCGGAAGTGCAGCAGGCACAGGAGGCCGGCGATGTCCGTCTCTGAATGCGCGCGACGCGCGCCCTGCGCGATCCTCGCCGCGGTGCTGCTGGCGCTGGCGGCCTGCGGTGGCGGCGACCGGTCTGGTGGCGACGGCGACACCTCTCCGACGCGGTCCGTTGCCGATGCAGGTGCGCGGGCCGCGCCGGCTTCGGACCAGGACCACGCTGGCGCTTCCGTCGCGCCGCCATCCGCCCGCACCCCGGCGGCGCCCGCGGCCGCCAGCGGGTTCGGCAGCCGCGAACTGGCCCATCCCGAGGACCTGCAGATGCTGCTGCTCGGCTACCGGCTGCAGGGCCGTGAGCCGCCGCTCGCCGAATGGGCGGCCGCGCAATACGCGGTGGTCAGGGCGAACGAATTCGAGCGCGGCAAGGTGCGCGAGCAGGAACAGGCGCGCCTGCAGGCGGTCTACGACGGCACCGAGGGCGTCGGTCTGCTGCGCCTGAACGTGCGGGCGAACCTCAGCGAGTACGACGCGTCGCGCGGCGGCTACTACCTCGACGCCTTCACCCCCGGCAGCGTGTTCCGGTTCTCCGCGCGCGCGGCGCCTCCGCCGTTCCGGGAGGAGACGGTGAGCCTGCGCATCGACAATCCCGGCGAGCTGAACTTCTGGCCGCTGGATCCGTCCGCCGCGCAGGAGGTCCTGGCCAGGAACAACGGCCAGCGCAACGTCGCACTGGACAGCCGGTTGCGCATCACCGGCATCCGTCGCCGCAGCACCGAGGCGGAACTGACGGCGACCCTGCTGGGGTACGCGATCGTCAGCAGCCGGTACGGCCAGCCGGGGATGCTGGGTGAGCGTCGATTCGATGACCCGGACCGGGAGTGACGACGATGAAGACCAGGACCTGGCTGGCATCGATCCTGCTGCTCGCACTCGCCGGCTGCGGCGGCGGGCTGGCCGGCACGTTCGAGGACGAGATGGGCCTGAGCGCCTACACCTTCGAGCGCGGCGGGCGGGTGGTGCAGTCGACCGCGCTCGCCGGGGTGGAACTGGAGCTTCGCTACGAGGTCGACGGCGACCGGGTGCGGATCATGCATCCCGAAGCCGCGGGCGCGGCACTGGTGCTCACCCGGATCGACGACGACACGCTGTCGGGGCCGATGGGCCTGCGTTTCGTGCGCAAGGATTGAGGCGGGGGCGGTCGCGCGGCGCCGCGCCGCTGTCCGCCCACACCGGATGCGATCCGTCGCCTCGCAGCGACGTTTCGCCGACAAGACACCAACAGGAGAGAGATCATGCGCGACCTGCTCCACTTCGATTCGATGATCACCCCGAAGATCATCACCTTCATCTACTGGATGCTGCTCGCCGCCGCGGCGGTCGGCGGACTGGTGCTGTTGTCCAAGGGGTTCGGGGTGATGAAGTACTCGGGGTTCGCCGGCTTCGGCATGATCGTCGCCGCGCCGATCCTGGCCGTGCTGCTGGCGGTGCTGGCGCGCATCTACTGCGAGGTCATGATCGTGCTGTTCAAGATCAACGAGGCCTTGCAGCACATCCGCAACAAGTGACCCGCGTCGACGAGGCGCAGGTACCGGTTCGCCAGGGCGGGTGTCCTGCCAGGACGCCTCTGGACGCTGCCGCATCCGAAGGAGACCGACGCATGAAGACCACGATCACCACAGCCATAGCACCACTGGCGCTGCTGCTGGCCGGCTGCCAGCCCGGTCCCGCGGGCGCGGCGACGGACGGCACGGCGCCGCCGGAAGTCGCACCCGAGGTAGTGGATGAACTGCCGCTGGACCGTGGCTACTACGTGCGCAGCGATGAATCCTGCCGCGACGCATCGGCCGCGGGCGTGCAATTGCTGCGTCGCGCGGGCCTGCAATGGGTGACCTCGCACTGCCTGTTCGACCGCATCGAGCGGATCGATGCCACGACCTACCGGGTGACGCAGTCGTGCGGCGATCACCATGGTGCCGCGCCGGCTGCCGCGGTCTACGAGATCCCCGACCGCACCTCGTTCTCGTTCGTCGACGACCAGGGCTGGGAGCACGCTGCGCGCCTGTGCCCGCAACCGGAGATGCCGGAGCCCTGGCGCAGCGAGGACATCGGCGAACTGATCGATTGACGCGGGCACGAAGCAAGCTGGCGCGTGCCCGCAAGGGCGGGCAACGGATCGGAAACCGCGGTCGGTTCGTGCAGCCGTTGCGCCCCACACGATCCTCCGGTGGCGGTGACATGCAGAGGAGATGCCTGGTGCCGGTCCGTGCGGCGATCCCCGCGTGCCATGAGGAGAGAAGGATATGTGCTCACGCTCAACGCCGACGAGACGCCCAGGCGGCCGACCGTGGACGTCTACGATCTCGACTACCAGGGCGGGCCGACGCTGCCGGAACGGTATCGCCCGTACCTCGTCGCCTCGCCCTTCCTCGGGTGCCGTTGAGCGGGCCGATCCCGCAGGAGCGCCTTCGGGCACGACCATCGGCCCGGGCTCACGACGTTCCCGGGCGCCGGGCGGGTCGCGCCTGAAAGGCGCTCCTACGGTGGCGTCGATGCGCTGGCGGCGAGTGGCTTGCGCGCGGCATCGAGCGCGACCACGACGTCCGCGATCTCGGGCAGGGTGCACAGGGCATGGCGACTGACGCGCTCGTAGTGCTGCACGAACCGCTCGAGCTGCGGGCGCGACATGCCCGGGCGCGACGGCTCGCGCGCCTGCAGCGCCCGCTCCTGCTGCCAGCGCCATTCGGGGACGATGTCGAAGCCCGGCGGCTGCAGGAACAGCAGCCGGTCCACGCGCCGCCACAGCGCCGGGTAGTCGCGGGCGAGGGCGTCGTTGCAGAACCGTCGCCAGCCGCCATCGGGGTCCTCTTCGCGTTCCAGTGCGTTGACCGGCGCGCGCAGCGCGTCGGCGTCCTGCGCCGGCACGCCGAGGCACCAGCCCTCGAACACGACCAGATCGACGCCGGCCGCCTCCCGCCACCGCGTGCGCGGCAGGCGGCGGTCGCGGAGCTTGTCGAACGCGGGCAGCGCCACGGAGTCGCCGTTGCGCAGCGCATCCAGGGTCGCCCCGGCAAGCGCCACTTCGTGCGTGCCCGGCGGACCGCGCGTGGCGAGAAGCGGATGCACCCGACACGCAAGCTGCAGACGCGCCGGCAGGTCGAGGTAGAAGTCGTCGAGCGAGAGGCCGACCACCCGCAGCCCGCGCACGGCGGCCGCGGCCACCAGTTGCGTCGCCAGGGTCGACTTGCCGCTGCCCTGGGGGCCGGACAGGCCGAACACGCGTGCGTCGTGCGCCAGCGCGTCGTCGAGCACGCGGGCGACGAAGGCCTGGCCGAAGCCGTCCGGCGGAGCGGGATGCGCGGCGCGGGGCATCGCGCCACAATAGCGCAATGGACTGCGCAGACCTCCAGGCCGAAGCCCTGGCCACGTTCGACACCCTGTTCGCCGAAGCGCTGGCCGCGGGCGAGCCCGACCGCACCGCGATGACGGTCGCCACCGCGTCGCCGGATGGGCGACCGTCGGCGCGCACGGTGCTGCTCAAGCAGCACGACGCGCGCGGTTTCGTGTTCTACACCCATCTCGACGGGCGCAAGGGCCGCGAACTGCAGGTCAACCCGCAGGCCGCGCTGCTGTTCCACTGGCCGCGCGTGCGCAACGGAGTGCAGGTGCGGATCGAGGGCGGGGTGGCCACGGTGCCGGACGAGGAGGCCGACGCCTATTTCGCCTCGCGTCCGCGCGTCAGCCAGCTCGGGGCGTGGGCGTCGCGGCAGTCGGAGACGCTGGCCTCGCGCGAGGCCTTCGACGCCCGCATGGAGGAACTCGAACGCGAGTTCGCCGGTCGCGAGGTCCCGCGCCCGGCGCGCTGGACCGGGCTGCGGGTGCGTCCGGACCGGATCGAGTTCTGGTACGGCGCCGAATTCCGCCTGCACGAGCGCTGGCTGTACGAGTTCGACTGCACGGGCCAGTGCAGCAAGCGGATGCTGTATCCGTGACCACCGGGACGGGCTTCGCCGTGCGTCCGGTCGATCCGGTCGGGGATGCCGCCGACTGGGGGCGAATGCGCCTGGCGCTGTGGCCCGACGAGGCCGGCGTCGATTCGCCGGAGGAAATGCGGGCGGCGCTGCAGCCCGTCGCCGACAGCTGCGTGCTGCTGGCGGTCGCGACGGGTGGCGAGGCCGTCGGTTTCGCCGAGGCGCGGCGTCGCGTCGACTACGTCAACGGCACCGACTCCTCGCCGGTGGGATTCCTTGAAGGCTGGTACGTGGTGCCGGCCTGGCGCGGTCGAGGCGTGGGACGTGCGCTGGTCGCCGGCGTCGAAGCGTGGACACGCGCCATCGGCTGCCGCGAGCTGGCGTCCGACGCACTGCTCGACAATGCGCCGTCCCACGCTGCGCACGTGGGTTGCGGGTTCGAGGAGACCGAACGCGTGGTCTACTTCCGCAAGCGGCTCTAGCGTGGGCCCGCGCCGCATCGTCTGCCTCACCGAGGAACCCACCGAAGTCCTCTACGCGCTGGGCGAACAGGACCGCATCGTCGGCATCAGCGGCTTCACCGTGCGCCCGCCGCAGGCGCGCAGGGAGAAGCCGAAGGTCAGCGCCTTCACCAGCGCGAAGATCGATGCCATCCTCGCGCTCGAGCCGGACTTCGTGGTCGGCTTCTCCGACATCCAGGCCGACATCGCCGCGGCGCTGGTGCGGCGCGGCGTCGAGGTCTGGATCGCCAACCACCGCAGCGTCCAGGGGATTCTCGACTACGTCCGCCGGCTGGGCGCGCTGGTCGGAGTCGCTGCGCGGGCCGACGCGTATGCGGGCGAGCTGGAGGCGGGACTGGAGCGAATCGCGAAGGGGGCCGCGACCCTGCCGGTGCGGCCCAAGGTCTACTTCGAGGAGTGGGACGAGCCGCTGATCGCCGGCATCGGCTGGGTGGCCGAACTGGTCCGGATCGCCGGCGGCGACGACGTGTTCCCCGACCTGTCGGCCGAGCCGCTGGCGAAGGCGCGCATCCTCGCCAGCGGCGACCCGGTGGTCGAGTGCGCCCCGGACATCATCCTGGCGTCGTGGTGCGGCAAGAAGTTCCGGCCGGGGAAGGTCGCCGCGCGCCCCGGCTGGGACACGATCCCGGCGGTGCGCGATGGCGAACTGCACGAGATCAGGTCGCCGCTGATCCTGCAGCCCGGCCCCGCGGCGTTGACCGATGGCGTGGGCGCGATCGCCGCGATCATCCGCCGCTGGGCGCAAGCACCTCGCGGCTGAAGCGCAGCATCGCGGGCGCGTCGATGCCCTCGCGCCGGACCGTGATCTCGAATGCCAGCGTGTCCGGCGGCGTCACCCGTACCGTGCCCACGTAGTCGACGAAGCCGTCGCTGCGCACTTCGCGCATCGCGATGTCCTGCCAGGCGCCCCGCAGATCGCGCGCGCGGGCGGACACCTGCGCCGGGACCGAGACCTCGTTCCCGGTCGGGCCCTGGCGCACACCGACCAGCAGCAATTGGGCGTCACGGGCGCGATCGACGCCGTAGCGCTCGGAGATGGCGGGGCTCAACGCTGCGGTCGGCGCGAGGCTGGCGTGGATCCGGGTATCGCCGACCTGCAGTTCGGCCGGCTGGCGCGCAGCCTCGGCGTGCGCGGCGAGGTCGGCGCGTGCGGACGGATCGACGCCGCAGGCCGCGAGCGCGGCCAGCGCCAACGGCAGGCCCAGGCGAGCCCCGCGCATCGCCGGCGGCTCAGTCATTGGCGGCGGACAGTTCGCCGCCGCGCCGGGTCGCCGCCCGGATCGCGCGCGCCACCAGCGCGCGGAAGCCGCCAGCCTCGAAGGTCTCGATCGCGGCCTGGGTGGTGCCGTTGGGCGAGGTGACCCGCCGCCGCAGTTCCGACGGCGGCTCGCCGGACTCGGTGAGCATGCGGGCCGCGCCGAGGATGGTCTGCGACGCCAGCGTGCGCGCGGCCGCGGCCGGCAGACCTTCTGCGATCGCCGCCTCCTCCATCGCTTCGGCCAGCAGGAAGACGTAGGCCGGGCCGCTGCCGGACGTGCCGGTCACCGCGTCCATCAGCGCTTCGTCGTCGATCCAGACGGTCGCACCGGCACTGGCGAGCAGGCGTTCGGCACTAGCCCGCCCGCCGGCGTCGACCTGCGCATTGGCGTACAGCCCGGTGACCCCGGCCCCCAGCAGGGCGGGGGTATTGGGCATCGAACGCACGACCGCCGTCGCGCCGCCCAGCCAGCGCTGCAGTTGCATCGAGGTGATGCCGGCGGCGATCGAGATCACCAGGGGGCCGCCTGCCTGCGCGGTACCGGCCAGTCCGGCGCACACCTCGCGCATGACCTGCGGCTTGACCGCGAACACCCAGGTGCCGGCGCCCTCCACCGCCTCGGCGGCGGCGGCGAAGGCGCGTACGCCGAAATCCGCCGCCAGCGCATCGCGCGCCTGTGCGTTGGGATCGGCCACGCGGATCGTGGCGGGGTCGGTACCGGCGGCGACCAGGCCACCGACCAGGCTGCGGGCCATGTTGCCGCCGCCGACGAAGGCGACGGATCCGGAAGCAACGGGGATGGACTTTGCCGAAGGCATGGACCTCGGATCCGGGCGGGAGAGGGTGCCCACCCTACCGCGTCCGCGGCCGCCGCGGCCAACGCAGCCGGGCCGCTCGCCGTCGCGCATCGGGTACTGCGCCGGATCCGAAGCCGATGGCGGGCACGCGTCGGGGGTTCCACCGCCGATCATCGGAGCGAGGGGGCGTGGCGTCGGCAGCCGCCAGCATGGACCGGGCTGCCATCGGGAATTGGCCCGGCCGGGCTGCCGGGTACGTTTCAACTCCTTGCAGGACCTCGTGCAGGACGCGTGCCCGCAACTCCGGATATCCAATTGAAAGGGCTGGAATTGTGATCCGCGTACAGGGCTATACTGCCGGCCGGGGATAGGCTGTCGCCAGCGGTTCGTGGCGCGCGGCCGCATCACGTTACATTGCAGTGCCAGGGGAGCATGCATGGATATCGCCGAACTGTTGGCGTTCTCGGTCAAGAACAAGGCCTCCGACCTCCATCTGTCGGCGGGGTTGCCGCCGATGATCCGGGTCGACGGCGATGTGCGCCGGATCAACATTCCGGCGCTCGAGCACAAGCAGGTGCACGCGCTGGTCTACGACATCATGTCGGACAAGCAGCGTCGTGACTTCGAAGAATTCCTCGAAACCGACTTCTCGTTCGAGATCCCCGGCCTGGCGCGGTTCCGCGTCAACGCGTTCAACCAGAACCGTGGCGCGGGCGCGGTGTTCCGTACCATTCCCTCCGAGGTGCTCAGCCTCGAGGACCTGGGCTGCCCGCCGATCTTCCGCGAACTGATCGAGCAGCCGCAGGGCCTGATCCTGGTGACCGGCCCGACCGGCTCGGGCAAGTCGACCACGCTGGCGGCGATGATCGACCACATCAACAAGAACGAGTACGGGCACATCCTCACCATCGAGGATCCCATCGAGTTCGTGCACAACTCGCAGAAGTGCCTGATCAACCAGCGCGAGGTGCATCGCGACACCCACGGTTTCAGCGAGGCGCTGCGCTCGGCGCTGCGCGAGGATCCGGACATCATCCTGGTCGGCGAACTGCGCGATCTGGAGACGATCCGGCTGGCCCTGACCGCCGCGGAAACCGGACACCTGGTGTTCGGCACCCTGCATACCAGTTCGGCGGCCAAGACCGTGGACCGCATCATCGACGTGTTCCCCGCCGGCGAGAAGCCGATGGTGCGCTCGATGCTGTCGGAGTCCCTGCGCGCGGTGATCTCGCAGGCGCTGCTGAAGAAGGTCGGCGGCGGGCGCACCGCGGCCTGGGAAATCATGGTCGGCATTCCCGCGATCCGCAACCTGATCCGCGAGGACAAGGTCGCGCAGATGTACTCGTCGATCCAGACCGGCCAGCAGCACGGCATGATGACCCTCGACCAGCATCTCCAGGACCTGGTCAAGCGCGGCATGGTCACGCGCCAGCAGGCGAAGGAATACGCGAAGGAGAAGCGGTTGTTCGAGTGAACGGCCGTGATTGGTGATTGGTGATTCGTGATTCGTGATTCATAAAGCCGCGGTTCTGATGAAGTGGAGTGGTGGGTACGGAAAAGGGGCAAGTCGCTTTTTCGAATCACCAATCACCAATCACGAATCACGGCTTCGCAGGAGCCGCAAATGAGCAGCATCGACTTCACCTCGTTCCTCAAGCTGATGGCGCACCAGAAGGCGTCGGACCTGTTCATCACCGCCGGCATGCCGCCGTCGATGAAGGTCCACGGCAAGATCTCGCCGATCACCCAGAATCCGCTGACGCCCCAGCAGTCGCGCGACCTGGTGCTCAACGTGATGTCGCCGCCGCAGCGCGAGGAATTCGAGAAGACCCACGAGTGCAATTTCGCGATCGGCGTCGCCGGGGTCGGCCGCTTCCGCGTCTCGTGCTTCTACCAGCGCAACCAGGTGGGCATGGTGCTGCGCCGGATCGAGACCAAGATCCCGACGGTGGAGGAGCTCAACCTGCCGCCGATCATCAAGACGCTGGCGATGACCAAGCGGGGCATCATCATCTTCGTCGGCGCCACCGGCACCGGCAAGTCGACCTCGCTGGCGGCGATGATCGGCTACCGCAACCAGAACTCCACCGGCCACATCATCACCATCGAGGACCCGATCGAGTTCGTGCACAAGCACGAGGGCTGCATCATCACCCAGCGCGAGGTCGGCATCGACACCGACAGCTGGGACAACGCCCTGAAGAACACCCTGCGCCAGGCGCCGGACGTGATCATGATCGGCGAGGTGCGCACCCGCGAGGGCATGGACCATGCGATCGCCTTCGCCGAGACCGGCCACCTGGTGTTGTGCACCCTGCATGCCAACAACGCCAACCAGGCGATGGACCGGATCATCAACTTCTTCCCCGAGGACCGTCGCGGCCAGCTGCTGATGGACCTTTCGCTCAACCTCAAGGGCGTGGTCGCGCAGCAGCTGATCCCGACACCCGACGGCAAGGGCCGGCGCGTGGCGATGGAGATCCTGCTCGGCACGCCGCTGGTGCAGGACTACATCCGCGACGGCGAGATCCACAAGCTCAAAGAGGTGATGAAGGAATCCACCAATCTGGGCATGAAGACCTTCGACCAGGCCCTGTTCGAGCTGTACCAGGCCGGCGAGATCTCCTACGAGGACGCCCTGCGCTTCGCCGATTCGCAGAACGAGGTCCGGCTCAGGATCAAGCTCGCCCAGGGCGGAGACGCGCGCACCCTGTCGCAGGGGCTGGACGGGGTGGAGATCGCCGAGGCGCGCTAGCATTCCCTCGCGAGGTTCCGGTTCGCCGCGTGTTTGAACGTGCGCCCGGCCTCGCACGGCGGCGATAGCGGGTCGTATCGATGCTGACGATTTCCGTCCAGCCGGCCTTGCCGGGGCGAGCGGGCTTGCATATTCCCTGCGTTTACAATGAATCATGCGCTCCCGCAGCCGGCAGGCGCAGGGTCCGACGGACTGCGTCCTGTCGGCCGGATTGGTGAGCCTCATCAGATCGGAAGAGGTATGGGTCAGAGCGTACAGGAAGCGTGGGTGCGACTTGCCGGCCAGATGCAGGCATGGTCCCGGTGGCGTTCTCATGGCCTGGCGCTGCTGGCGCTGTTTGTCGCCAGCTGCGTCCTCCTGTACGGGCTGTTTTCTGCCGCGTCACGGGATACCGGCATCCGCATGACGATCGTTTCCGCCGAAGCGGGATTCGCGCAATGGTTCTTTGATAGCGGCAATGGCTACTCGGAAGCCGAGTCCGTGAAAGCAACCTATCCTCGCGGGCGATCGGATCTCTGGTTCGCTGTACCACCCGGGACCTACCGCAGCCTCAGGTTCGATCCGTCTGCTGGCGACGGACCCATCACCATCGTAGACCTGACGCTCACCGGCGATATCCCTGGCGCCGGAGGAGTATCGCCAAGCCTCGACTCGCTGGTGGCCAGGAAGAACGTTGCATTGGCATCCCGCACCGCCTCCGGACTGCAGGTGGTCCCGACGAAGGGGACGAACGATGTCCAGCTTGGCCTGAACCCTTCGGTGCCGTTGGAGATGCGTGGACAGGGCGTTTCCACAGCGTCGATCCTCCAGTCCGCCGTCCCGCTCGCCCTGCTGCTTTTCCTCTCGCTGTTCGTGATGCGTCGCTGCGGCGTACGCATGATCGTCGTGTCCGGGCTCGCGGCATCACTCGCCCTTATCGTGACGATGGGCGCCCTGAGCCCGGAAGGCCAGCCGCTGCACCCGGACGAGGGGCTGCACGTGGCGAATTTCCAGTACTACCTGAGCCATGTCTGGCCGCCGGCGGCGCACGATCCCAGGATCGTGCCTGTCCTTCAGTCGTCGGTCTGGGGCATTGCGTACCTCAACTCGTACGACGTTGTCTATTTCATCGCGGGACATCTCATGTCTCCGTTCGAGCAAATGCTTGGTTCTCCGACCGCCGCGGGACGCGCGTTCCAGAATGTGCTTTGGCTGGCGCTGCTGCTCATGGCCGCCTTCCGACGGACGTGGGCTCTTCCGATATCGGCGGTACTGGTCACCCCCCAGGCCTGGTATGTTTTCAGCTACTTCAATGGGGATGCGTTCCCCTTCTTCGTTTCGATGTGTGCGGTGGCGCTCGCCTGCGACCATGGTCGCGGAGTCAATCGGTTCCTGCGCGAAGGACGCATGAACCCGTCGATGGTCGCTTTTTGTCTCTGCATCGGGATGCTGGTGGTGTCCAAGGCCAACTATTACCCAGTGGCCATGACTGCATTCCTCTGGCTCTCGGCCAGCCACTTGCGGTTGCGCTGGGTGGAACTGGTTGCCGTGATCGTGGCCGTTGGTGCGCTTGGCGCCGCGAGTATGCTCGGCGATTGGCCCCTGCCAGGTGCTCCGTTCCTAAGCGATGTCCTGCCGTGGCTTGGCCTGGCGTGCGCGGCCATCGCTGCGGCCAGTTTGTTGTTGCGAAGCAGGAAAGATCCCTCGACGCGGACGACCATCATTCGTTTCATGGTGCTGGCGGTGCTGGCGATCGGATTTGCGGCGCCAAGGATCGTTAACGATCTCTGGATCAATGGTGGACCAGATGCCAAGGCGGCCACCCTCACGCAGATGACCGAGCGTTACGCAGCCGAGAAGTTCAAGCCGTCCGCGATCGACGCGGGCGAGGGACACCCTGGACTCCGGTTCGCTCAGAAGGGGATTTCGTTGCCGGACATGGTGTTCGGCCAACGGCAGTGGCTGAGCACGTCGCTGAAGAGCGCGTTCGGTACCTATGGCAACATGAAGATATGGGCCCCTGAAGCCCTGTATCTGCTGTTTTTGAGCTCCTTGGGCGCCCTGTTGCTAGTCTCATCGTGGGTGATGGTATGGCGCCAGGGGGCGCTAGCCGCGAAACAGGTTGGGATCGTGCTGGGTACGGCTTTCGTTGTCATGCTCAGCGCAGCCTTGTTTAGCTGGCTATACGCATTCCAGGCGCAGGGACGGTACCTGCTTCCGATCGTGCCGATGCTCGGATTTGTGATCGCGATGGGTATGCGGGCCATGCCCGGGGTCATGAAGCCGCTGCTGGTATGGATGCTGGTTTTGTCGGTGCTGTCGTTCGCGTGTATTGGTCTGCCCGGTATCGCAGCTCGTGTGGGCTGAGTGCTCCTAGCCATGGACGTAAGACGTCCGCGACCGTGGGGTCAGTCCGCAACCTGCTCGGATGCGGCGTCCGCGAGACCCTTGTCGCAAGCGGCGAGGACCGTATCGAACTGGGATTCGATTCCCACCCAAAGTGGGAGCCTCACCAGCCGATCGCTGATGCGGTTGGTGACATCAAGGCTGCCGTGTGCCCGTCCGTACTTCATACCTGCGGGTGTGGAGTGCAGCGGGACGTAATGGAAGACCGCGAGCACGCCCGATTCCTTCATTGAGGCAATGAACGCCTGCCGACGCGAAAGCGACGGCAACAAGAGGTAGTAGAGGTGGGCGTTGTGTCCGCAGTGGGTGGGGATGATCGGGCGTCTCACCAGCCCAGAGGCTTCATGTTCGGCCGCCCACTCGTGATAGGCAGTCCAGATGGACAGGCGTCGTCGGGTGAGTTCCTCGATATCCTCGAGCTGCGCAAGGAGGAATGCCGCCGTGAGTTCGCTCGGCAGGTAGGAGGAGCCGACGTCAATCCATGTGTACTTGTCTATCTGTCCCCTGAAAAACCGGCTCCTGTTGGTTCCCTTTTCGCGGATAATCTCGGCGCGGTCCACTAGCCGGGCGTCGTTGATCAGAAGCGCGCCTCCCTCGCCGGAGATCGCGTTCTTCGTTTCGTGGAAACTCAGGCATCCAAGGGTGCCAATCGATCCCAGAGGCTTCCCGCGGTAGCTCGAACGGATTCCCTGCGCCGCGTCCTCGACGACCGCAAGTCCATATTTTCCGGCGACCGCCATGATCGCGTCCATCTCGCAGGCCACCCCCGCGTAATGCACGACGCAGATGGCCTTGGTTCGCGGGGTGATCGCGGCCTCGATCAGGTTCTCGTCGAGGTTGAGGGTATCCTCGCGGATGTCGACGAACACCGGTACGGCACCCCTCAGGACGAAAGCATTGGCTGTCGACACGAATGTGTAAGACGGCATGATCACCTCGTCGCCCTGAGCCAGGTTCAGCAACAGCGCGGCCATTTCGAGCGATGCCGTGCACGAGTGGGTCAATAGCGCCTTGCACGAGCCGATGTCGCGCTCCAGCAGGTGATGGCACTTCCTGGTGAACACGCCGTCCCCGGACAGGTGCATGTTTCTGCAGGCTTCCTCGATGTACGTGAGTTCGCGCCCCGTGGTATAGGGTCGATTGAAAGGAATCATGGCATTTCCTTGATCGCGGCGATCAGTGTCACGTTGCCGAAGGGGAACGACACCCCGCGCGATATCTGGTCTTCGATGCGTAGGATGGCGTAAAGGACGGTGGCGACGACCTTCGGAATCCGGAGTGCGCGCGCATGGTCGAGCTGCGTGCCGCCGTCCCCGCACCCGTGCCGATGAGATGCGTACAGCAGCACGAAAGGCAGGGTCGCGAAGGATGTGCGTCCAGTACCCGGAACCTCGAACGAGCCAGTTTTCGTTCTTCCAGTACGCCAAGGTGGTACCGAGGAACATCGCGCGCGGCCACGTCCCGTGCTCTCCTGAGGGTCATTTGATGTGGGCCCATCGACTACAGCCCGTCCCCTGGCTTCGGAGCCTCTGCCACCTCGAGGAGAACCGGGCATCTTTCCGGGATGTATTCGAGATCATCGAATGTCCCCACGTCTTCTTCGTGTACCGGGATATCCCTTCGCATCCATTTGCCTCAGGCACGCCGGATGCCTCAGCACGCCGGAGCAACCGGCCTCGCAGTGTACTCGGGGCCTCGGCGGCATATCTCGCTGCCGGAGACACGGGCCGCTGGAAGTTGTTGCGCAGGCGCCGAGAGCACGAAGTCGATGCCGCAGCAAACCTTGAGGACGCTCGATGTGGTGGGAGAACAATTTGCGGATCATGCGCAGGATCAGGTTGCTGCGGATGCGGACCGGAAGTTGCCCGCTTCCAGAGATCCGAGCAGTTGGAAGCATTCGGCCAGAATCCCTCGGTAGTGCCATCCAGATCCAGCGCATAGGCATCGAAAACGCCGGTTCTGGTTCGTTGCCGGCCATACGAGTGGAACACTCCTGCCTCTTGACCTCTTGCCTCTTGCGTGAAGCAGTAGGTGGCCTCGCACGCCAGACAAGGCTTCATCCTTGGCTTCCGACGATGATGCCGGTGACGATGAATGCGAGACCGACCAGCTTTGGAGTGGTGACGGGTTCCGCGAAGAACGTGTGGCTGCCCAGGACTACCGCTACAAAGGTGAATGCCGTCATGGGATATGCGTGGCTCAGGGGCAGGCGGGTCAGAGCGACCATCCAAGACACCGATGCCAGTACGGCCGCCACCAATGCGCTGATGACCAGGGGGGAGAGGAAGAGCTGTGCTACGTAAACAAAGCGCCCGTGCGGATCGGTGGGCATGGGAGGCGACGCAAGGATCTGCCACTTGATGGCGAACTGGCCGTAGACCGTCAGCAGTACTGTCAAGCCTACCAGTGCGTAGGAGGCGAGGGGGTTCATTGGCGAATACCCGTGGCATTGACGATCGGAACGAGAATTCTAGCCTGATGACAGCAGGTTGACGATTGTCGAGCCCTTGGGGGCGTGCACCAAGCACGCATCAGCGATCCGGCGTCAGCGCCTCGCGCAGGATCGTCAGGCTCTCGATGGGATGGATGTCGCCGGAGGAGCCAGTTGGCGTGGGGTCGGTGATGGCCAAGTGGTGCTGCACGAATCCGCCCCGTCGCTGCAGCAGGAATGCGCACGAATACCCGCTGCGGATCGCGCCCAATGCGTCGCGGAAATAGTTGTCGCCCACCATGCACACGTCTTCAGGCGGCAATCCAAGCGAGGTTGCTGCCGCGGAGAAAGCCGAAGCAGCCGGCTTTTCGTTCCCGGAGTCTCGCGCATAAACAATCGACGATACGACCTGCAAAGCCGGCGCAGCCTCGATCTTTGCGCGCTGGGTAGCGACCGGGTTGTCCGTGAGTATCGCCAACCTGAAGCCCGCGGCAGCCAGTTCCGAAAGGACGGGCTCGACATCCGGGTAGAGCGGTGTCGGTGCAATGCGAATGCCGCGATAGGCCTCGATTATCGTCATTCGCTGCGCTTCGGTCCATGAAAAGCACGTGGCGAGGCGGTCGATCAGGAGTGCTCGTTCACCCTCGTCGACGAGCTGCAGCGCACGGGTCCTGAACGTATCGGCGGGAACCCAGTCGCGCGCTACTGCCTCGTAGGTTCCGAGTATCTTGGCCGCCATCCACACCTTGTGGTCGACGAGCGTATCGTCCAGGTCGAACACGATGCCTTTCGGGCGTCTGTCGAGGACGGGAATGGCGATTGTCCTGAGGTACCGCACCGTCCGGACCATGGGGGCAGGCGAGGGACGGCTGGGTGCCGGCCTGTCGTCGAGGAAGAACGCGGCTAGATTGATGCCAGAAGACAATCCGTGGACGGCGGATGTGCCAAAGCGCGGATTGACGTCCGAGAGGAATGCTTCCGCCCCGGCTGCTTGGATGAGCTGGATATTGAAGATGCCGCGTCCGTTGGCCGTCGCTATCACGGCCGCGGCCTGCGCCGCGACTCGCGCAAGCGCATCGTCCTTGACCGTTTCCGAGACCACTGCATACCCACCGGACGTTCGAAGACGTTTCCTGAGCACGATGGGGGAGACGTGTCCTGAGGGAGAGATCGCGAAGTCGGCGGAATACTCCTCGAAATCCCTGACCAGCGGGAACCAGACCATGTCCGTGCCTGGTGCGGCGGATTCCTGCTGACGGACCGCCCCTATATCGGTGGCTACGCACGTGCCGGTACCACCCCAGCCGAGGCAGGGCTTCCCGAACAGCGTGGTGGAGAAATCGTGGGAAACGGGGTCGACGGGTTCCTGCGTGGGCAGGTCATGGTCCAACAGGAAACGGGCGGTCGCCCGCTTGTCGAGAAACACCCCTGTGAGCGCGGGCGGCGAGACGGCGACCCGCGAGCCCAGGGCGGCGAGTGAATCGCGCAGTCCTGCGAGCACCGGTAGTTCGCGCGCAGTAGCGGGAAACACTGCATCGATATCGCGTTCGACCACGAGCCGTCGTATCGCCGCCGCGAAATCCGCTGGCTTCGCGAGCGGAGGCACGATGACGTAGTCGGGTGTCAGATAGCGGGTGACATTGTCCGGGTGGATGTCGGCGACGATCGGCCTGACACCCGGGATCGCCTGCAGGGCCTCCAACAACCCGAGTCCCTGGAAGCCTCCGCCACTGACGATTAGGGCGTTCGTCATTTCAACCTTGCTTCGATCAGGATTCCGTTCGAAATGTCCGGTAGCCCGTAGCCGACTTCAATGAGCGCCTGGTCAAGCTCGCTGCCCATGCCAAGAGAATGGATCTGGCTGGTGGTCAACGGCTTGAGCATCAGCCCGTGGCGCGCGGTAACCCGGTAACCGCAATCCTCGACGAGCTTGGTGAACGATTGCGTGTCGAAGTAGCGCTTGTGGCCAAGTTCTCGGTCGGACTGGCTCAACGCATAGATGTCAGGCATCAGCCCCGCTGCCTGACCGAGCAGGCGGTGCAACGAACGTGCGTTTGGAACGGAGACGAACAAGAGACCGTCGGGCGAAAGGAACTTCCGGAATCTCCTGAGTATCAATTCGGGGTCGTCGACGTGTTCGAGCACGAAACCCATTTCGATCAGGTCGAACGTCTGGTCGAACTCGATGTCTTCGAAATAGGCGTTGTGCAGGCGGACGAAATCCGGTGGCGAGGCCTGCGTACGGTATGCCTCGATGATCGCGGGCGAACCTTCGATGACATGATACTCGCGCAGGTCGATGTTCTCGAACAGGGCACGGCTGACGATCTGGCGGCCGATCCCGAGACTCAGCGCCCTGACGTCTCGGCGGCCGGCCATTGCCTCGATCAGTTTCCGCACGTAGGCATCGAGCAGCACCGTCTCGTCCCAGTAATAAGGGAAGGAGTCCTCGTATGCGTTCTTGTACTGGTCAAGGTTCTCTTTCATTTTGGCATTCTTCTCCATGGAAATTCCGGACGATGAAGGCTGGCCGCCCTTGCGTCTGAACGAAAATGCGCGAGATGTACAGGCCGAGAATGCCCATCAATGTAATGATGACGCCGCTGGTCCCGATGACCAGCAGCGACAGCGTGGTGAAGCCAGCCAGGACGGAGGAGGGAAAGAGGATCTTCCGGACCAGGATCGTCAATGCGAAGGCCATCGTGCAGAAGGTCAACGTCAATCCGATCCCGAGGACGAGCTTCAGGGGCACGGTGGAGAACGAAGTAATCGCCTCGACAAGGAGCGAAATCCTTCGTCTGAGCGAGTAAGTGGATGCTCCGTTGCGCCGGGTCTTCTCGACGCTGATGCCGACCTGGTGAAACCCCGTCCAGTACATCATCCCCGCGAGAAAGATGTTGCGATCCCCGAGTCTGAGCAGCGACCTGACGTAGTCGCGCGTCATGAGGCGTTCCGTCAGTACATTCGCCGGGACATGGGTGTCGCTAAGACGGTTGAAGATCTTCCAGAACAGGTCGCCGCCCAGGCGTTCCAGTGGGCCACCCTTCCGTGTCGGCTGGACACCATAGACCACATCTGCTGAAGTCGACATCATCGTTTCGATGAACCGTGGGAGCACGCCTGGCGACACTTCGAGGTCACAGTCGATGATGAATACGAGCTCCCCCCGAGCGTAGCTCAGGCCCGCAAGCGCGGCCTTGTGGTGGCCGAAATTGCGCGAAAGGTCGACGATCCTTATCCGCGGGTCGGTTTCGCGTGCTGACATCAGGTAGGAGAGCGATTCGTCGGGCGATCCGTCGTTGACGAACACGATCTCGTAGTCGTGCACGCCCGCTTGCCGAATCGCCTCGCGCATTTGCGCCAAGAAGTCGGCCAGGAACGGCAACGACCTGTATACCGACGTGACCACGCTTAGGGTGCACGCTCGCGCCCGGTTGCTGGATTCGGCGTGCGAACAATCCGTCATCGGGTGGCTGCGCAGTCTTGGGATGGAAGTTCGTGGGCGGTAGGTCCGTGGCGGATCGCATAGTGCCTGGCGTCCGGGCCCGTCATCAGCAGCAGGTCGACGATCGACACGGAATGGTCGAACTCGCCGTGGAGCTGCGGGTACGTGGGATAGCCGACGTAGTCGAACCATTCAACGGCAATCGATAGCCGCTCGAAAGCCGAAGTGTCCAGGTAGCCGCGCGCAGCCGGGCCGCTGAGGTAGGAGGTCGCACCCAGGCGCTCGCATATCTCGACCAGCCGGCTGGTGGGGTCGAGCCTGTCGTGCTGTTCATCGTCCAAGATCGACTCGACTTCGAGGAAGCGCGCCTTGATCTCCAGAAACTCGCAGACGCCCCGCAGGAAAACCCGGTTGATGGCGGAAAGGCGGGAGAGTTCGCCGGCTTCCGAATACCACTCATGGAGTTGCGGCAACACCTGCGCCGCGTGCGGAGCCCTTGCGTACACCTGGGACAAGCTGCGGTAGTGCTTCTCGTGCCAATCGCTGCGTGCGACCGCCACCTCCCTCACCCGGATTGTCGTGGAGTGTTTGACGGGTATGGTCAACCAGCGCTTACCGGATGGCGTCTTGATCTGGTTGCGGTTCCGCCAGTCGTTCTTGGTCGACTGCACTGCATCGAACAGGACGACGGTATCCGCCTGCGCCAGCATGTCGAAATATCCTTTCCAAGGAATGTAATTGGATTGGATGACAACGACGCGTTGGTTCATCGGACTCTCGCCCGAGAGGGGAGCCGCGCCGGGCCCCCGTGCGGGCAGCGATCAGCGCCTGGCATCACAGCGCCGCTTCCAGCTCCGGCAGCAGCGCGAACAGGTCCCCCACCAGCCCGATGTCCGCCACCTCGAAGATCGGCGCGTCCGCGTCCTTGTTGATCGCGACGATCGTGCCCGCGTCCTTGATGCCGGTCAGGTGCTGGATCGCGCCGGAGATGCCGATCGCCACGTAGAGCTCGGGGGCGATGATCTTGCCGGTCTGGCCGACCTGCAACTCGTTGGGAACGTAGCCCGCGTCGACCGCGGCGCGCGAGGCGCCGACCGCGGCGCCGAGCCTGTCGGCGAACTTGTAGATGATCTCGAAGTTCTCCTTCGAGCCTACGCCGCGGCCGCCGGACACCACGCGGCGGGCCGACTGCAGGTCCGGACGGTCCGACTTGCCCTGGGCCAGTCCGACGAAGCGGGTATGGGCGGGCAGGGCGGCATCGACGCTGGCCGACTCCACCGCCGCGTTGCCCCCCTTGGCCGCTTCCGGCCAGGAAGCGGTGCGCACCGTGGCGACCACCGTGCGGTCGGCCGGTGCCTCGACGGTGACGATGGCATTGCCGGCGTAGATCGGACGTTTGTAGAGGTACGGCCCTTCGACCGCCATCAGGTCGGAAACCTGGGCCACGCCCAGCAGCGCAGCGATGCACGGTGCCAGGTCCTTGCCGAAGGTCGTGCTGGGCAGGAGAACGTGGCTGTAGCCGTCGGCCAGCGACGCCACCTGCGGGGCGAGCACCTGGGCGAGGGGATGGGCGTTGGCGGGGTTGGCCACGGTCACCACCCGGGAAACGCCCGCGAGCTGCGCGGCTTCGGCTGCGACGGCGGCGGGGTCGACGGCAAGCACGACGATGTCGATCGCTTCGGCCGCGAGCGCCTGCGCTGCACTCAGCGTGCGCGCGGTCGAGCCGTTGAGCCTGCCATCCAGATGTTCGGCGACGATGAGAACCTTGGCCATCACAGCAACCCCTTCTGCCTGAGTGCGGCGACCAGCTCGGCCGCGTCCTTGACCATCACCCCCTTGCTGCGCCCGGTGGGCGCCGCGTAGCCGGTGGTCTTGAGGGAATCGCCGGATTCCACCCCGAGTTCGGCGAACTGCAGCGTCTCCATCGGCTTGCTCTTGGCCTTCATGATGTCGGGCAGCTTGATGAAGCGCGGCTCGTTCAGGCGCAGGTCGGTGGTCACGACGGCGGGCAGGTCGACTTCCAGCGTCTCGAGCCCGGCATCGACCTCGCGGACGACTGTGGCCTTGCCGTCCGCGACTTCCAGCTTCGAGGCGAACGTCGCCTGTGGCCGGCCCCAGAGCGTGGCCAGCATCTGGCCGGTCTGGTTGGCGTCGTCGTCGATCGCCTGCTTGCCCAGGATCACCAGGTCCGGTGTTTCCTTCTCCACCAGCTTGAGCAGGGTGCGCGCGGCGGTGAGCGGCTGGATGGCCTGGTCGGTGACCACGTGGATGGCGCGGTTGGCGCCCATCGCCAGGCCGTTGCGCAGGTGCGCGGCGGCATCGGCCGGGGCGATGGTGGCGACCACGACCTCGCTGGCGATGCCCCTGTCGCGCAGGCGCAGGGCCTCTTCCAGCGCGATCTCGTCGAACGGATTGGCGGAGAGCTTGACGCCCTCGGTGACCACGCCGGAACCGTCTGGCTTGACCTGGATACGGACGTTGTAGTCCACCACGCGCTTGTAGGCGACGAGGATCTTCATCTTTTCTGGGGGCTCCCGGGAGTTGGAACTGAACGCCCGTCAGGGACGGAGAACGCGAAGTCTGCGGATTCTACCCGTCCCTCGCGAGGGGGGCGAGGGACGGTCGATTCAGCCATCGCGACGCGCGTAGGGATAGGGGGCATCGCCATCGGCGGGGTCGGGCTCGCCGCAGACCCCGGCCGCGGTCGCGATCCGGAAGCCGCCCGCGAGGGCGGAAAGCCCGAAGAGGCGTTCGACCGCGTGTGCGCAGGTGCCGTCGACCTGACCACGTTCGGATTCGAACAGTTGCGGGTCCAGATGTGCATCGAGCAGGGGACGCAGGGCCGCAAGCCGCACGACGAACATGCTGCCCGCGGCGAACCGGTCGGTGTCCGGATCGATGCCCGCGAGGCCGATCCGGGTGGCCAGGCGGCGCACGTTCGCCTCGTTGCCGCCCCAGAAGTAGCCCAGGGGCTGCACGTGGCCCTCGGGTGCGACCATGCCCAGCAGGGGATCGGCCTCGAAAGCGGAAAGCACGGCGGGAACGCGGTCGGGGGACAGGAGCTTGTCCAGCAGGTCCGCCCGCCATCGATCGCCGTCCCATCGATGGTCCGACTGCTTGGTGTGCAGTTTCAGCACCACGTCGACGCCCTCGTCGAGCAGGCGATTGGCCACATGCAGGAAGGGCAGAACATCGCGACCCCGGTTTTCGAATACGAACAGCTCGGCGTCGGTGGCGGCGCGGGCGAGTGCGGCCCGGACCGCGTCGGCACGTTCGGGCGCCGTCGTCACAACCAGGCGCCAGTCGACGCCGCAAATGCGCAGGCGCTCCAGCAACTCGTCGAGCACGTCCACATACCACGCGTGCACCACCGCGCAGGGACGCTGCGGTACGGGCGCGGGGGCAGCCGCCTGCCAGAGCGCCTGCCGGGTCGCCTCCAGCCATGCGTAGCCCAGTCGCGCATCCGGTTCGAGAACGGCGCCTTCCGCCCACTCGTTCCAGGCGTTGATGAAGACGAACCGCTGCGAGGCGGGCACGTCCGCCAGCCGGTCGCGGATCGTGTCGCGAAGCCAGTCGCCGTAGCGGCGCGGCGAAGCGTGCAGATAGACGTGTCCGCGGCCCGGCCGACGCGGTTCGTTGTCCCACCCGGGATTCACGCCGGGGAACAGGCGGTAATCCGGCATCGCGCGCCGCCGCGCGTCGTCGGCGAGGTAGCGCCAGTCGAGCACGTCGCCGCGATGGTCCGGGTTCAGCAGAAGCTGCCGCTCGCAGATCGAGCTCGGCGGTGACATGTTCGGCGGGAACTCCACGGCCGAGTCGAAGCCGATCTCACCCGGATCCGGCCGCTCGAACGATTGCACGTAGGCCAGATGGATCTCGCCCAAGCCGTTGTCCCGACACCATGTCCGCCAACGCGCGGTGGTGGCCAGCGGTTCCGGGAGCAGGCCGGGGCGGTAAACGAGCAACATCGGCTTTCCATCGACCCGCAACGCACGCTCGTCTCGAAGGTAGCCGGAGACGTACTCGATGAAGGCCAGATCATCGGCGGGACTGTGGGTCTGAGCGATGAGCACATCCTTCTCGCGCCCGTCCCAACGCCGCGACCAGCTTTCGTTTGCCCAGCACAAGCAGAACGGCAGCTCGATCGTGGTGTCCTGCAACCATTGCCGCAGAGGCGTTTCGAGCAGGGTGCGGCCACCGAACCAGTAGAAGTAGAAGCAGAACGCGCCGACCCCGTACTCGCGTGCGAGGCGAACCTGTTCGCGCATGACGGCCGGACTACGCAGATCATAGAAGCCCAGGTCTGCGGGCAGGCGCGGCTGGTGGTGACCGTCGAACTGGGGCAGGGAACGGGTGACGTTGCGCCATTCGGTGAAACCTGCTCCCCACCACGCATCGTTCTCCGGGATCGGGTGGAACTGCGGAAGGTAGAACGCGACGAGCGTGGCGGGCAGCGGCGAGGGGAGCGGGCCTTCGCGCCGCGGGACGTGTCCGATCGCCGGGTGGTCGGCACGCAACGCGCTCCCCAGCCCCAGCGCATCGTCAACCAGCGCGCCCCGCCGCTTGTAGGGCACGAGATGCGGCAGCTTGTCGACGAACCAGTTGCGCCAGCGGTCGCGCATCGCCGTCGAAAGCGGCAATAGTCGAAACACCGCGCGCAGCGCATGGAACAGGCCTGCGCGCAGGCGGTCGCGGATCGATCGGCTCATGCGCCTATGATCCCAGAAACCGGCGGTGACGAAGCAGTGCCCGTCGGTTGGCGACAGTCGATTGCCCGAAAGTACGTGGCGCCGCCTTCCCTGCTGGGTAGAATTGGCAGTATCAGCGGAGAACGGACCCCATGGCGACATCCAAACGATTCCACGATGCCGGCGCCGCGCTCGCCGACCTCGTCGCCGATGGCCAGACGCTGGCGGTCGGCGGCTTCGGTCTCTGCGGCATCCCCGAGGCCCTGATCGCCGCACTGCGTGACGCCGGGGTCAAGGATCTGACGGTCATCTCCAACAATGCCGGCGTCGACGGCTTCGGACTTGGTCAACTGCTGGAGACGCGGCAGATCCGCAAGATGATTTCCTCCTACGTGGGCGAGAACAAGGAGTTCGAACGCCAGTACCTCGGCGGCGAACTGGAGCTCGAGTTCAACCCGCAGGGCACCCTGGCCGAGCGCCTGCGCGCCGGCGGGGCGGGGATTCCGGCGTTCTTCACCCGCACCGGGTACGGTACCGTGGTCGCCGAGGGCAAGGAGACCCGCCAGTTCGACGACGGTCACTGGTACGTGCTGGAAACCGCGCTGAAGGCCGATGTCGCGCTGATCAAGGCCTGGCGCGCCGACGAAGCGGGCAACCTGGTGTTCCGCAAGACCGCGCGCAACTTCAACCCAGCCTGCGCCATGGCCGGACGTGTCTGCGTGGCGGAGGTCGAGGAGCTGGTCCCGACCGGGACGATCGATCCGGACCACGTGCACCTGCCGGGCATCTACGTCGACCGGATCGTGCTCAATCCGAACCCAGAAAAGCGCATCGAGCAGCGCACCGTGCGCCAGGAGAACAAGTGATGGCCTGGACCCGCGACGAAATGGCGCAGCGCGCCGCGCAGGAGCTCAGCGACGGCGCCTACGTGAACCTCGGCATCGGCCTGCCGACGCTGGTGGCCAACTTCATCCCCGAGGGTGTCGACGTCTGGCTGCAGTCGGAGAACGGCCTGCTCGGCATCGGGCCGTTCCCGACCGAGGACGAGGTCGATGCCGACCTGATCAACGCCGGCAAGCAGACGGTCACCGCCCGCCGGGGCGCCAGCTATTTCGGCAGCCACGACTCTTTCGCCATGATCCGCGGCGGCCACATCGACCTGGCGATCCTCGGGGCCATGCAGGTCACCGACAGCGGCGACCTGGCCAACTGGATGGTGCCGGGCAAGATGGTCAAGGGGATGGGGGGGGCGATGGACCTGGTGGCCGGGGTCAAGCGCGTGGTCGTGCTGATGGAACATACGGCGAAGAACGGCGAGCACAAGATCCTGCCTGAATGCGCGCTTCCGCTGACCGGCGTCGGCGTGGTCGACCGAATCGTCACCGACCTGGCGGTGTTCGACGTCACCGGGGAGGGGCTGGTCCTGCTGGAGCTGGCCCCGGGCGTGAACGAGGACGAGGTCCGGGCCAAAACCGGGGTGCCGTTCACGCGCGCACCGTGATTTCCGGCCTTTAGACGCCGTTTAGCTACCGGCCAGTCAACGGCAGGCGTATGCTGCGACACTCTCCGCCACAGGGCGGACTCTCCTCATATCCGGGATCGCGACATGCGCAAACATCTGTTGGGACTGGTGCTGATCGCAGCATTGGCTGGCTGCACTTCGGAATCCGATTCCGGCCGTGACACTGCCCTCGGGGCCGTCGCACCGCGCGAGCCCGTGACTGACGTGCCGACCGCACCGTCCCTCGCCGCGCTCCGTGGTTCGTCGGCGAGCTTCGCGTCGCTCCCCGACCGCGGTGAACTGCTGTCCTACGGCGGTGCCCGCAAGAGCCGGCAGTCGGGTGCGTATACCTATCATCCCGTCGCGATCAGCGAGGCGCATGCGCTGAACGCGATCGGCAGCGGCGAAATGGTCGTGAACACGCCCGATGGCGAGGCGCTGCGACTGAAGTACGAACGGCACGAAGAGCAGCCGGATGGGAACTGGACCTGGATCGGCCGCAACCACGATGGCAGCAGCGCCGTGCTCACCTTCGGCGGGAAGGCCGTGTTCGGCATGATTTCGAGGGGCGACGACTATTACCGAGTGCGGACCGACAGGACCGGCGCGTGGGTGGTCGAGACCGATCGCAGCCTGGTCGCCTCCGGCGGCGGACGGCGCGAGAAGGGGCCGGACTTCCTGGTGCCGCCGGAGAGCGGCGCACTCACGGCCGCCGCATCCCGGCGGCTGGCAAAGGCCGCGCCGAGTGCCGATGTGCCGGAGAAGGCTGCGGCCGTGGTCGACGTGCTGATCGGTTATTCGAACGGTCTGGCCAGCGTGTACGGGAGCCAGTCAGCTGCGGCCACGTTCGTGACCAGCCTGGCTGCAATCACCAATGCGGCCTATGCGAACAGCGGCGTCAGCATGCGCCTGCGAGTCGTGCACACGCTCCAGGTCAATTACGCCGACAATTCGGACAACCAGGACGCGCTGCAGCAGTTGACCGGCTACAACGCCAATACGCAGCAGCCGATCACGCCGAATGCCGCATTCAACGCGCTACGCGCGGCACGCAATGAGTATGGTGCCGACCTGGTCGCCTTCGTGCGGCAGTATCGCGAGCCTGAACAGGACGGGTGCGGCATCGCATGGCTGCTTGGCATGAACCAGTCCGGGATCTCCGCCGCAAACGATGCAGAGTTCGGCTATGCGGTCGTCAGCGATGGCGAGGATCGCGACGAGGGCGATGGCAACACCTACTTCTGTAGCGACTACTCGCTTGCGCATGAGCTCGGTCACCTGATGGGACAGGCCCACAACACCCAGGACGCGCAGGGCCGGGCGGGCGCGCATACCTACTCGTACGGCTACCGCGAATCCTCCGCGAGCGGCTTCTTTACCATCATGGCGTACCCGTCCGGGGACGCCCAGTTGGAGATCCCGCATTTCGGCAATCCCTCGGTCCTCTACCAGAGCCGTCCGACAGGTTCGGCGACTGCGGACAACGTCCGCAGCATGAACATCACCATGCCGATCATCTCTGGTTTCCGCCAGACGGTGGTGCCGGTGGGATACACACGCAACGATGTCGACGCCAATGGATTCTCGGACATCCTTTGGTTCAACCAAGGGGCACGTTACTTCGCCTACTGGAGGATGTCGGGAGCGACGCAGTTGGGCTCGGCCTCATTCGGGAACATCACGGCCGGCTACACTGTCCCCGGAACGGGCGACTTCAATGGCGACGGCAGGGCCGACGTATTGTGGATCAACACGACCCAGCGCAAGCTCTATGTGTGGTTGGCGAATACGGCAGGTGCGTTCGGGTCGCGCCACGTCGCGGACTATCCGGCCGGCTGGGCGCTCGTCGGAACCGGGGACGTGAATGCCGACGGCAAGACCGATTTGTTCTGGTTCAATGCGACGACACGCCAGATGGCGTACTGGCTGATGGACGGCACGAGGATTGTCGGTAGTCGGACGTTCGGCAACGTATCCACCGGTTTCACTGTGGCAGGTATCGGTGATTTCAATGGCGATGGACGTGCGGACGTTCTCTGGACACACCCGACCCAGCGTTCCCTCTACCTGTGGCAGGGCACTGTCGCCGGTGCATACACATCCACCGCCCTCCCGAGCTACCCGGCAGGGTGGCAGGTGGCGGGCGTGGGTGATGTCACAGCCGATGGCCGCGCCGACATCGTCTGGATGAATCCCACAAGTCGCCAGTTCGGGTACTGGCAGATGACGGGTGCGAGCGTGACCAGGAGCACGACATTCAACAACATAGCTGCAGGTTATTCGGTGGCTTCGGTTGCCGATTTCAACGGCGATGGTCGCGATGACATCCTCTGGAGCAATCCGAGCCTGCGCGAATTGTATGTGTGGTACATCACGCCCAGCCATAGCTTCCAGTCCTTCCGTGTGGGGACGTATCCTGCAGGATGGGCGATCATTCCTTGATGGGGAGCGGTGCGTGCGCGGACCCGGCGGAAACGCCGGGTTTGCGTTCTTCAGGCCGGCGGGGTCGCCGTGGCGCCTGATCCCGACGCGGCCGCTGGCTTGCTCCGCCGCTACGCTTGGGAAATGCCTGCCAAGGGTCCCGTCAGCGTGGGCCTGGAAGGCGCCGCGATGGACTACGTTCCGGAATGGCTATCGCAGGAAGTGTGTGAGGCCCTTCAGGGGGGGCGCTTCTCGCGAAGCTTGCCTGGCAAATCCCTCGCGTACGCTTGTTCGGCCGTGAGATCGACTCGCCCCGGCTGAGCTGCTGGATCGGTGATCCTGGCGCGGTGTACCGCTATTCGGTTTTTCAGCATGATCCCCCGTCTTGGCCGGAGCCGTTGCTTCCGGTCCGCGTCCGACTGGTCCGCGAGACCGGCGTGCCGTTCAACAGCGTGCTCGCCAACCTGTACCGCGACGGCAGCGACTGCATGGGCTGGCACAGCGACGACGAGCCCGAGTTGGGCGCGCAGCCGGTGATCGCCTCGCTGAGCCTGGGGGCGACGCGGCGCTTCGTGTTCCGGCATCGTCGCGATCCGTCGCGAAAGGTGGCGCTGGAGCTGCCGCATGGCAGCCTGCTGGTGATGCGTGGCGACACGCAGAAGGACTACCGCCATGCGCTGCCGCGTACCGCGAAGCATGTCGGACCTCGGATCAACCTGACCTTCCGGCGAATTCTGCCGACCCCCTCGAGCAGCGATTCGGGCGCCTTCGGTTGTCGCATGTTTCACGACACGCCGCCGTGCACGCCGCCGCCGGCAAGGCGTTGAAAGGAAATCTATCCGCCCGGCGCGGATCGGTGAACGCGTGCCTGCGACCAGTCTCAGCGACGCGCTTGCGGGTGTGCCTCCCGCTCGTGGGCGTCGCCGGTCGCCAGGATCCAGTGCGCGAGTTCGCCGGTGACGTCCTCGAGGCTGCGCGAGAACGCGTCGACCACCAGGCCGATGTCGGTCCCGGCCGCCGGCTGCGCGGCGTGGAAGGTCCGCGAGTCGACGATGCCCTGGTCGATGGCGTGGATCAACTTCGCGTTGAACTCGATGGTGGCCGCCGGCACCGCGTTGCCGGCATAGTCGGCCTCGAAGCGGCGCAGGTCGACGACCAGCTTGTAGTCGGCGGCGATGCCCGCACCCTGGCGCGCGACCGAGGGCAGTTTGCCCGAGTCCTCGAGGGCGCGCAGCAGCGCGTCCTGCAGCATGTCGGTCGGTGTCTTGGCCCAGCTTGCGCCTCGATAGACCTGCAGCTCGCCCGGCGTCGGCCGCACCGCGATACGGAAGCTGTCGATCGAGCGCGCGCCCGAAGGCGGGCTGAGCGAGAGCTGCCAGCTCGCCGCCGGTGCGGATGGGTCGATGCCGACGCGTGGGTCGGGCGCATAGATCGTCGAGCGTTCGCGTTCGCTGCCGCCGCCCAGGAGCGAGCAGCCCGCCAGCGATACGCAGAGCACGGCCGCCACGGCGCCGCGCGCCAGGGTGCCTGCACGAGGAGGTCGCCCGGTTGCGGCGATTGCCGGCTTGCGATTCACCACTGCCGTTCTCACGGTTCGAACTCCTTCGTTGCGTCTCGTCCCAGCAGATAGCGCGAGGGATTTGCATCGAGCCGGTCGCTGATCCGGCGCAGGTCGCGGATCAGGCCGCGCAGTTCGCCCAGCGTGGGGCCGAGCTGCGACAGCCCGTCGTTGGCGAAGCTGTTGATGGCGGAGCGGTTCTCGTTGAGGATGGTGTCGGCGCCGTGTGCGGCCGAGTCGAGCTTGCCGAGGGTGCCGTCGATCTTGTCCATCAGCTGCGGCAACTGCTGCACCAGTTCCCGGTCGACGGTGTCGAGGGCGCGGTTGGCCGAGCTCATCGTCACCGTCAGCTGCTCGCTCGCGGCGCGCGCGTTGATCAGGATCTCGCGCATGTCCTCGCGCTGGTCGGAGATCGCGCCGGTCATGGTTTCGATGTTCTCGAGCGTGGCGGCGATGCGCGCCACGTTCTCTTCGCTGAGCACCTGGTCGAGGCGTTCGACCAGGCGGTTGGCGGTGTCGGCGATGTTCTGCAGCGCCGATGCCGCGGTCTCGATCCTGGGCGGCCTGCCGTCGGGACCCGGCACCAGGGCCGGAGCGCCGGGGCTGCCGCCGGTGAGCTGGATGATCGGCGGTCCGGTGAGACTGGTCATCGACAGCCGGGCGCGGGTATCGACCTTGACCGGCGCGTTCGCCTGCAGCTTGAGCCGCGCGATCACCTGACGCGGGTCGTCGGGCGCCAGCATCAGGTCGTCGACGGTGCCCACCGCGATGCCGTTGTACTGCACGCTGCTTCCCTCGGAGAGCCCGGTGACCGGTTCGCTGAACACCACCAGGTATTCGTTCCAGCTGCGTTCGGAGGAGTACTTGGCGGCCCACAGCGCGAACAGCAGCAGGAACACGGTCACGGCGATGGTGAACGCGCCGATCAGGACGTAGTTGGCCTTGGTTTCCATGCGTCATTTGTCCTCAGCGGTCGCCGTGGCCTCGCGCGCGGCGCGTCCGCGCGGGCCATGGAAGTAGTCGCGGATCCACGGGTGGTCGAGCCGCTCGATCTCGTCCAGCCGCGCCGCAGCGACGACCTTGCGGTCGGCGATCACGGCGACACGGTCGCAGATCGCATACAGCGTGTCGAGATCGTGGGTGATCAGGAACACCGTCAGCCCCAGCGCCTGCTGCAGGGTGCGGATCAGGCGGTCGAAGGCCGCGGCGCCGATGGGATCGAGGCCGGCGGTGGGTTCGTCGAGGAACAGCAGGGGCGGATCGAGGGCCAGCGCGCGGGCGAGTGCGGCGCGTTTGCGCATGCCGCCCGACAGCTGCGAAGGCAGCTTCTCCAGGGCGTCCGCGGGCAGGCCGGCCAGGCGCACCTTGAGCAGCGCGAGTTCGTAGCGCAGCGATTCGGGGAGGTCCGGATGGTGTTCCTTCAGCGGCACCTGCACGTTCTCTCCGACGGTCAGGGAGGAGAACAGGGCGCCGTCCTGGAACAGCACCCCGGTGCTGCGTTCGAGGTGCAGCCGGTCCTGCGGATCGTCCGAGCGGGGATCGACGCCCAGCACTTCGATCTCGCCGGCATCGGGCCGGCGCAGGCCGATCAGAGAACGCATCAGCACCGACTTGCCCGAGCCCGAGCCGCCGACCACGCCGATGATCTCGCCGCGCACCACGTCCAGGTCGAGCCCCTCGTGCACCGTCTGCGCGCCGAAACGGTTGACCAGGCCGCGCACGCGGATGATGGGCGACGCGTCCGCGTCGCCGTGATTGGTGATTGGCGATTCGTGATCGGAAACGGCGGCATCCTCCCCTGCCGCGGGGTGGCCTGCACGCGCCTGCTCTTTCGAATCGCCAATCACGAATCACCAGTCACGTCTTCACCAATCCATGTACATGAACCAGATCGCCGCCATCGCGTCGAACACGATCACCAGCGAGATCGTCTGCACCACGCTGGAGGTCGTGCGCTCGCCCACCGACTGCGCCGTGCCCTTCACCTGCAGGCCTTCCAGGCAGCCGATCAGGCCGATCACCAGCGCGAACAGCGGCGCCTTCGACATGCCGATCAGGAAATGGCGCAGCTCCATCTGTTCGTGCATGCGCGCCAGGTACGCCTGCGGCGGGATGTCGAGGCTGAACGCGCCGACCGACAGGCCGCCGAGCAGGCCGGAGAGCATCGCGATGAAGGTCAGCAGCGGCAGCATCACCAGCAGCGCGATCACGCGCGGAATCACCAGCAGCTCGACCGGATCGAGGCCGAGGGTGCGGATCGCGTCGATCTCCTCGCGGCTGACCATGGCGCCGATCTGCGCGGTGAAGGCGCTGGCGGTGCGGCCGGCCAGCAGGATCGCCGTCAGCAGCACGCCGAACTCGCGCAGGAACGCGATCGACACCAGCTCGACCACGAAGATCGTGGCGCCGAAGTCGGCCAGGATCTGCGCACCGAGGAACGCGATCACCGCGCCCACCAGGAACGACAGCAGCGCCACCAGGGGCACGGCGTCGAGCCCGACCTGCTCCATGTGGTGGATCGTGGGCGTGAGCCGGAAGCGGCGCGGGTCGAGGATCGTGCGACCTAGCTTGACCAGCGTTTCGCCGAGGAAGCTGACCAGCGCGACGACCTCGCGGGCGTTGTCCTGGACCGCGTGCCCCAGCCGCGCCAGCGCCGCGGCGAAACCGTACTCGCGCTTCGCCTTGGGGCGGTCGTCGTGCACGTCCTCGATCGCGGCCACCAGGGCGAGCTGGTCGTCGCGGAAGCGGAAGGTCGTGTAGTCGAGCTGCCTGCGTTCGGCATAGCGCAGCAACTGCAGCACGCCGACGGAATCGAGCCGGTCGACACCCGAGGCGTCGATCGCCCCGATCGAGTCCGGGAGCTCGCGCAACGCGCGTCCGATCTCCAACGCGTGGTCGAGCGTCCAGCGGCCGCCCAGGCGCAGCAGGGTCGCGTCCTGTGGATCCGGCTCGGCGGTCGGCGGCTGGCTGGCTGGCACGGTCATCGGGGGCGAGGATACAGGGATCGCCGTGTCGGCAGCAGGAAGCCGGCCGGGTCCGCTGATGCCCTCGTGGCCGCGCCATGCGATCCTTCGCGACGCCATGCCGACGATGCCCGCCAGCGCCACCTACGCCACGCGCATCGCGTTCATCGTCGAGCTCGCGGGGCACCTGCACCGCTACGGCACCACCTCGCAGCGCCTCGAGGGTGCGATCGTGTCGGTCGCTCGCCAGCTGGGACTCGACTGCGAGCCCTGGAGCAATCCCACCGGCCTGATCCTGAGCTTCAGCGATCCGCAGCGGCCGCCGGGCGAGAGCGACACCACGCGCGTGATTCGGCTGGCTCCCGGGGAAACCAACCTCTACAAGCTGTGCGAGGCGGACAGGATCGCGGAAGAGGTGATGGCGGGCCGACTCGGCATCGCCGAAGGCCATGCCGCACTGCGGGCCCTGGATCGCGACACGGGCTGGCGCGGCAACCTGCAGCAGGTGCTGGGGTTCGGGCTTGCCGCGGCGAGCATGGCGGGAATGCTGCGGTTGCCGTGGCTGGATATCGCCACGGCCGGCGTCATCGGCACGCTGGTGGGCCTGCTCGGCATCGCCAGCCGCGGCAGCCCGCAGATGAAGGAGGCCGACGACGCCATCGCCGGCATCGTCGCGGGTGGGCTGGCGGCTCTGGTGGCCACCTTCCTGGTGCCGTTGAACCTGAATACCGTGGTGATCGCCTCGATGATCGTGCTGATGCCGGGCATGGCGCTGACCAATGCCTTCAGCGAGCTCACCAGCCAGCACCTGGTTTCGGGGACCGCGCGCCTGTTCGGCGCACTGACCACGCTGCTGAAGCTGACGGTGGGCACGATGATCGCGCTGACCACGGTGCAGCTGCTGGGGCTGGAGCCGCAGGTGCGGGCCTGGCGACCGCAGCCGGTGTGGGTCGAGTGGGGCGCGGTGGTCACGGCCGCGTGGGCGTTCGCGGCGCTGTTCCGAGCCGGGCGCCGCGACTACCTGCTGGTGATGGCGGCGGCGATCGTGGGCTACTACATCTCGCGCATGGTGGGCCAATGGCTGGGCAGCCCGGTCGGCGTGTTCCTGTCGGCGCTGGTGGTCACCGTGGCCGGCAACGGCTACGCGCGCTGGATGCGCCGCCCGGGTGCCCTGATCCGCGTGCCGGGCATCATCATGCTGGTTCCCGGCAGCACCAGCCTGCGCAGCCTGCTGGTGGCGGTGCAGCAGCAGGACGTGGCGGCCGGGCAGGACGCGGCGATCACCGTGGCCAACGTGCTGCTGGCGCTGATCGCCGGCCTGCTGATCGGCAACCTGCTGCTGCCGGCGCGCCGCAACCTGTAGTGCGGGCCCCGTTCGTGGTCGGGCCTGGCGTTCGCCTCTCCCCCGCATGAAGAAACGCCGGCTGTTCCGCCGGCGTTTCCTCATCGCAGAAGCTTCCCCTTGAAAGGAGGAAGCAGCGGCTCACTTCTTGATCAGGAAGTCCTCGGGCTTGCGACCCTTCTTGACCAGGGCCGCCATCCAGCGCGGCTGCTTGCCGCGGCCGGTCCAGGTTTCGGTCGGAACGGCGGGGTTGCGGTACTTGGGAGGCACCTTGCCCAGCTTGCGCCCGGTCTTCGCGGCCTTCTTCGTGGTCTTCTTCGCGGCCGGCGCCTTCGCCGATGCACCCGCGCGCCCGCCGAACAGCTCTTGGACCGTATAACCCTCGGCGGTGGCGAAATCGACGATGCGCTTGCGGATCGCGGCGATCGGCTTGCGCTTCCTCAGGGCGGTCTTGCGGCGCTTGGCCTCGGAAATCAGGGCGTCGAGCTGCTTCGGTGAAAATGCGGTCAAATCGATTGCCATGCAAACAAACTCCGGAATCTGGAAGGGAATGTCCCGTCCCTGGCACCGGTGCATGATAGTGGAATACGCGTGAGGACGATAAAACGCACCCGCGGCAATGCGCGAGCTCGATTATCCTTCCGATTATCCCGGCGTCGCCGGTTTCATTCCCCGCGCAGGCGCGCCAGCAGCGAGGCGCGGTCGAGGTTCTCCGATGCGGCTGCGGTGCGCGCGCGATATTCGAACGTGCCCGAGGCCAGGCCGCGTTCGGACACGACGATCCGGTGCGGAATGCCGACCAGCTCGATGTCGGCGAACATCGGGCCGGGGCGCAGGCCGCGGTCGTCGAGCGCGACCTCGATCCCGGCCTCGCCCAGTTCGCGGTAGAGCGCCTCGGCCGCGGCGGCCACCTCGGCGTTGCCCTTGGGATTGATCACGCACACCACCGCCTGCCACGGTGCCATCGGTGCCGGCCAGACGATGCCGGCCTCGTCGTGGTTCTGTTCGATCGCCGCGGCGACGATGCGCGACACGCCGATGCCGTAGCAGCCCATCGCCGGATGCACGGCCCTGCCTTCGGCGTCGAGCACGGTGCAGCGCATCGCCTCGGAATACTTGCGGCCGAGCGCGAACACGTGGCCGACCTCGATGCCGCGGGCGATGCCCAGCGTGCCCGCGCCGTCGGGCGAAGGATCGCCGGCGACGACGTTGCGGATGTCGGCGGTCTCGTCCGGCTCGGGCAGGTCGCGGCCCCAGTTGACGCCGGTCAGGTGGAAGCCGTCCTCGTTGGCGCCGACGACGAAGTCGGCCATCGCCGCGACGCTGCGGTCGGCGACGACGCGGATCTTCCCGCGCGCGTTGTACGGTCCGAGGAAGCCCGGTTCGGCCCCCAGGTGCTCGCGGATCTCGCCCTCGTTCGCCAGCCGATGGTCGGCCAGGCCGGGCAACTTGGACAGCTTGATCTCGTTGAGGGCATGGTCGCCGCGCACCAGCGCCAGCACGAACTGCGCGCTGCCTTCGGCGTCCACCCCCATCAGCGCGACGGACTTCACCGTGCGCTGCAGCGGGATGCCGAGCAGGTCGGCGACGTCCTCGCAGGTCTTCTGGGTGGGGGTCTCGACCTTCTCCAGCGCCTGGCTGGCGGCGGGGCGCGGCTGCGTGCAGATCGCTTCGGCCAGTTCGACGTTCGCGGCGTAGCCGGACTCCTGCGCGAAGGCCAGGGCGTCCTCGCCCGAATCGGCCAGCACGTGGAATTCGTGGGATGCGCTGCCGCCGATCGCGCCGGTGTCGGCGAACACCGCGCGGAAGCGCAGCCCGAGCCGGGTGAAGACCCGCGCGTACGCGTCGTACATGTTGCGGTACTCGCGCTGCAGGTCCTCGTCGGTGACGTGGAACGAGTACGCGTCCTTCATGATGAATTCGCGCGCGCGCATCACCCCGAAACGCGGCCGGATCTCGTCGCGGAACTTGCTGGTGATCTGGTAGAAGTTCACCGGCAGCTGCTTGTAGCTGGCGATCTCCTGGCGGAAGAAATCGGTCACCGCCTCCTCGGCGGTGGGGGTGAAACAGTAGTCCTGGTCCCGGCGGTCGCGGATCTTGAGCAACTGGGGGCCGAACTTCCGCCAGCGGCCGCTTTCCTCCCACAACTCGCGCGGCTGCACCGAGGGCATCGCCATCTCGATCGCGCCGGCGCGGTCCATCTCCTCGCGCACGATCGATTCGACCTTGCGCAGCACCCGCAGCCCCAGCGGCGACCAGGTGTACAGGCCCGCGGCGAGCTTGCGGACCATGCCGGCCTTGAGCATCAGCCTGTGGCTGGCGATCTCGGCGTCGGCAGGCGTTTCCTTCTCTGTGTGGAGGTGGAACTGCGACAGGCGCATCGGCGGGCTCGGGGCGGAGGGAGGCGCATTTTGCCACGCGCGCCCGCCGGATCCCGTCTCGCGTTCAGCGCGCGGCTTCGATCGCCGGGTTGGGGTCGATGGTGTTGCGGCGCTCGAGCGCGGCCACGTCCACCATCGTGTAGGCGCGGTCCTTCGGCGGGATATCGGTGATCTGCACGATGCCGGCGTCGTCGCGCCATCGGTACAGGGCGGGTCCCGTGGGCGCCGTGCGCGCCTCGCCCGGCGGTGTGTCGGGAACGGGGTCGCCGGCGTCGGTCGCCAGGGAGGGCCGCTCCTCGCGCGTGAGCCACCATGCCAGCGCACCGGCACCGAGGGCACCCGCGACGACGGCCCAGGCCAGCCTCACGACGGGCCTAGGCAGCCGGCGTGGTGCAGTAGGCCTTCACCGCCGCGTTCGCCAGTTCGAGCTGGCTGGCGCGCTCGGCATCGTTCAGGGCGCGCCCCGGCTGCCCGTCTTCCCCCGCTTCGTGTACCGGCCGGTTGCCGGCCAGGGCCGCCACGTTGGCGCGCGCGGCCGCGCACTGGGGGTTGTCGGCAGGGGCTTCGGTCTGCGCCGCCTGCAGCGCCGTGCCCGCACCGGCGCTGGTGATCTGGCGCTGCTGGTAGCTGCCCTTGGGCGGCGGCGTCTGCGAGTAGTGGGTCACGCCGTTGGCGTCCTTCCACTGGTAGACCTCGGCGGCGTACGCGGTGGACGCGGCAAGCAGTCCGGCGGCAAGCGCCAGCAAGGGGAGGCGGGGCATCGCGAGAGTCCTGCAGGAGCGTGGTCGTGGCGCGATTGCAGCATCGCCGTGTCGCCGACGCAAGCGCGGCGCGGCGGAAACGTGAACTGCCGGCACGGTCCGCGCCCCGCGCGGCTCCCGGGCGCCTGTCCGTGTGGGACCAACCGGGGCCGCTCCGGCGGCGCTACACTGCGCCGATGGAGCCCCAGAACCCAGTGCCGCCGCGCGGCCGCGGCATCTACCTGCTGCCCAACCTGTTCACTACCGGCGGCCTGTTCGCGGGCTTCTTCGCCATCATCGCCGCGTCCCAGGGGCGCTATGGCGCGGCCTGCATCGCGATCTTCGTGGCCGGCGTCCTCGACGGCATCGACGGCCGGGTCGCGCGGCTGACCAATACCCAGAGCGAGTTCGGCGTGCAGTACGACTCGCTGGCCGACCTGGTCAGCTTCGGCATGGCGCCGGCGCTGGTGATGTACCACTGGGCGCTGATGTCGATGAAGCTCGATGGGGTGACCCTGGGCAAGGTCGGCTGGCTGGCCGCCTTCCTTTACGCCGCCTGCGCCGCGTTGCGGCTGGCGCGGTTCAACAGCCAGGTGGGGCTGGTCGACAAGCGCTGGTTCGTCGGCCTCGCCAGTCCCGCCGCCGCGGGACTGATGGCGAGCTTCGTCTGGACCTGCCACGAACTCGGCTTCGTCGGCGAAGAACTGCGTTACGTGGCGCTGGCGGTGACGGTGGTGGCGGGCCTGCTGATGGTCAGTCGCCTGCGCTACAACAGTTTCAAGGGCAGCGGCAGCGGGCCGAAGGCCGAACGCGTGCCGTTCGTCGCGCTGCCGATCGCCGTGGGCGCGCTGATCGCGCTGTGGGTCGATCCACCGAAGACGCTGCTGGCGGTTGCGGCGGTGTATGCGTTGTCCGGACCGGTGCTGTGGTTCTGGCGCCGGCACGACGCCGGCCGAGTGGAATCGGCATGAGGCTGGACCCGCTGCAGCGCGAGATCCTCGCGGAGATGGGTTACACCGTGTATGCCCTGCAGGGAGAGGAGGCCGCGGGGGCGGAAACCGTTCCGGCCGCCGCGATGCCGCCGCCATCGGCGAACGCGACCGCTGCGCAAGGGAGCGACCGCGATCCGCTGCTGCGGGCGCTGCTGCGCGCGGCCGGCCGGGACGCGCGCGATGCCGAGGCGCTGGCGCTGTGCCGCAGCCTGGTGCCGCCGGACGGACTGCGCGATGCGCGTTCCCGCCGTGCGCTGTGGCCGCGGCTGCGTGGATTGCGCGCCCGAACCGCACGGTGAGCGCGGTGGCCGCCGACGCCGGTCGCGCGCGGGCCTCGATGCGGCCGATGCGCGAGGACGATCTCGACGAGATCATGCGGATCGAACTGCGCGCGTATCCATTCCCGTGGACGATCGGCATCTTCCGCGACTGCCTGCGCGCCGGCTATCCGGCCTGGGTGCTGCAGGCCGATGCGCGCCTGATCGGCTACGGCGTGCTGAGCGTCGCCGCGGACGAGGCGCACGTGCTGAACGTGTGCGTCGACCCGGCCGATCAGGGGCAGGGGCACGGCCGGCGGCTGTTGCGCGGTCTGGAGCGGGTCGCGCGCGGCCTGCGCGTGCAGCGCGTGTTCCTGGAGGTGCGACCGTCCAATCCGACCGCGATCGCGCTGTACCACGACGAGGGTTTCAACGAGATCGGACGCCGTCCGCGCTATTACCCCGCGCACGAAGGGCGCGAGGACGCGATCGTGATGGCGAAGGAACTGCTGTCCGACGCGCCGACGCGAATGCCGTCGTAGGAGGGGACCGGTCGCCGCCTGACGATCCGGGCACCTTCGCCGCGGGAGCCAGTCAACCGGTGCACGACGCCGCGGCACGGTCGACGCCAGGTGAGGGCCGGGCCCTTCTCGACGCCGGCCTGCCGCGTGCAGCGGGGGCCGGCGGCTCAGAACTCCGGATCGCGCCACGCGATCTCGCCGTCGATCACCGTCAACAGGCTGCGGGTTCCGGGCAGCGCCTGCGCGGGCAGTTCCGGGTCCAGCACGTCCTGCGACAGCACCGCGAAGTCGGCGAGGTAACCCGCGACCAGCTTGCCCTTCTCGTGTTCGGTGGACTCGGCATACGCGCTGCCGCGGGTGTAGGCGCGCAAGGCCTGTTCGCGGGTCAGCGCCTGATCGGGGCGCGTCGACGGCGTGGTGGCGAACATCAGGTTGAGCCACGGGTTCGGTGGGCCATCGCTGCCCAGCGCCAGCGGCAGGCCGGCATCGAGCAGGCCCGAGAGCGGCGAGAACCCGCGTGCGCGCACGAGCGCGCTGAACGGGTGCGCTTCGGGCACGGCGAAATGGGACGGATTCTGCACCACCACGATGCCGAAGCTCGCCGCTCGCGCCAGCAGGTCCGGGGTCAGTCCATCCCCATGTTCGAACCGCAACCGGTGTTCGCGCCACTGCGCCGGCGGCGCGATGGCTTCCATCGCGTCCATGATCGCGATCGCGGCGACGTCGCCGCCCACGTGCAGCAACACCTGGTCCCCGCGCGCCAGGATCTCGCGCAGCAGCGCTTCGATCTGCGCCTGGTCGAAGTTCAGGCGGCCGTTGCCGCCCGTGTCGGGATAGGGCGCGCGCAGAGGTGCGGCCTGATCCACCGGCGTGCCGTCGATGATCCACTTGGTGCCCGACACGGTGATCCGTGGTGCATCGGCAGGATGTTTCACCAGGGTATCGGTGACGACAGGTTCGTCGTGCGAGGCGGGTGTCGGGAATCGGATGAGCCGCAGCCTCGAGCGGGCGCCCGCGTCGATCCAGAGGCCGACAAAGCGTTCCGGCGGCATCCACGGCATCACCTGCAGCGTCGTCGTGCCCCACTTCAGGGTGGCCTGCGAATAGCGCTGGATCGACTGCAGTTCCTCGGCGTCCGGGTGGGGCGGCAGTTGCGCGAGGATGCGCCAATGGGCGTACTCGTAGACGCGTCCATCGAATGCGCCGTCCGCCCCCTTTCCGTACCAGCCGCCCGGGACCGCGATGGCGGGGTCGAGGCCGAGTTCGCGCTGTGCGACGCTGTTGAGCAGCAACCCATGGCCGGTGAACATCTGCAACTGGACCGGACGTGTCGGATGCAGCGCGTCGAGCCTGGCTTGATGCCAGCCCGGATCGGTCCAGATGGCACCACCGATGTCGCCCGTGATCCAGCCCTCGCCATCGGCCGGTTGCGCCTGCAGTGCGGCCACGAGCTGGTCGCTGGTGGATTCGGGGAACGGCAGGTCGAGTTGCGTCGAGGGCGGACTGGTGCCGAGGTGGACATGGGCATCGTTGATGCCGGGTACCACGCGGCGTCCGCCGAGGTCGATCCGGACGGCGGTTTCGGACACGGTGGCCGCCACCACGGCATCGTCCCCGACCGCCACGATGCGACCATCGCGCACGGCTATCGCACTGGCCTGGGGTTGCCGCTCGTCGCCGGTCCAGAGGCGGCCGTTGACCAGCAGAATTTCGGCCGCATGCATGGGCGGGGCGAGCAGCAGGCATCCAAGCAGCAGGGCGAGGCGCATGGCGGTTCTCCGGGGAATGTGCTCCGGAGAACGGGAAAACCGCGCGACGTCTGACAGACGGCAGGCGCGGGTCAGCCCAGCCGCGCGCGCTGGGCCGTCAGGGCCTCGTGCTGGGCCGTCCAGTCGGCGAGGCGCTGCCGCTCCTGCGCGATCACGGCCGGCGGCACCTTGTCGCTGAATTTCGCGAGCTTGGCCGTGCTCTTGTCCTTCTCCCCGCAGATGCGCGCGATCTCCCTGTCCAGCCGTGCGCGCTCGGCGTCCAGGTCCACCAGGCCTTCGAGCGGCACGAACAGCTTCAGCTCGCCGAGCAGGCCGGCAGCGGCGGGGGGTGGCTCGCCGAGGACCGGTTCGATCACCGCGAGCCGGTTGAGGAAGCGCAACTGCGAATCGAAACGCTGCAGCCGGGCATGGTCGTCGCGTTGGCCGCCTTGGACCAGCAGCGACACCTGCTTCGACGGCGACACGCCGAGCTCGCTGCGGATGCGGCGCAGCGCGGTGACCATCTGCCTGAGCCATTCGACGTCGGCCTCGGCCTGGGCGAAATCGTGGCCGGCGAGGTCGGAACTCCTGGGGTAGCGTTGCAGCGAGATGGTTCCGCCCTCGATCCCCAGGCGCGGCGCGACCTGGCGCCACAACTCCTCGGTGACGAACGGAATCAGCGGATGCAGCAGGCGCAGCAGCGCTTCGAGCACGTGGAGCAACGTGCGGCGGGTACTGTCGGCGGCCGCGGCATCGCCGCCCTGGAGCGCGGGCCCTTCGGCGTTGCTCAGGGCAGGCTTGGCAAGCTCGACGAACCAGTCGCAGTACTCGTTCCAGGCGAACTCGTACAGCGATTGCGCGAGCAGGTCGAAGCGGTACGTGGCGAAGTGCGTTTCGGCTTCCGCTGCGGTCTTCGCGAGGCGCGAGAGGATCCACTTCTCGGCGTCGGTGGCCGGCGCGTGCTGTCCCGTCTCCCCGCTCCGGAATCCCGAATCCCGGTCTTGCGTATTCATCAGCACGAAGCGCGTGGCGTTCCACAGCTTGTTGCAGAAGTTCTTGTAGCCCTCGGCGCGGCCGAGGTCGAACTTGATGTCGCGGCCCGGGCCGGCGAGCGCGGCCATGGTGAAGCGCAGCGGGTCGGCGCCGTGGGCCGCGATGCCGTCGGGAAACTCCTTGCGTGTGGCCTTCTCGATCTTCGGCGCGTCGGTCGGCTTCATCAGTCCGGTGGTGCGCTTGGCCACCAGCGCGTCGGCGCTGATGCCGTCGATGATGTCCAGCGGGTCGAGGATGTTGCCCTTCGACTTGGACATCTTCTGGCCGTCCCTGTCGCGGACCAGGCCGGTGATGTAGACGTCGTCGAAGGCGACCTTGCCGGTCAGCGCGTCGGTCATCATCACCATGCGCGCGACCCAGAAGAAGATGATGTCGAAGCCGGTGACCAGCACGCTGGTCGGCAGGAAGTCGTCGAAGCCGCGTTCGCGCATCGCGTCGGCATCGGGCCAGCCGAGCGTACTGAACGGCCACAGGGCCGAGGAGAACCAGGTCTCCAGCACGTCCTCGTCCTGGCGCAGCGCGACCTCGCTGCCGATCCCGCCGCGGGCGCGCGCGTCGGCCTCGTCGCGGCCGACGTAGGCATTGCCGGCGTCGTCGAACCAGGCCGGGATGCGGTGGCCCCACCAGAGCTGGCGGCTGATGGTCCAGTCCTGGATGTTCTCCATCCAGTGGCGGTAGGTGCTGATCCAGTTGGGCGGCACGAACTTCACCGCGCCGCTCTCCACCAGCTCCATGCCGCGCCGGCCCATCGTGTCCATGCGCACGAACCACTGGTCGGTCAGATAGGGTTCGATCACCGAGCCGGAGCGGTCGCCGAAGGGCTGCATGATCGGCTTGGACTCGACCAGCGGCTCGCCGTCGGCGCCGGTCACGGCCAGCCCCTCGGCGGTGATCGCGGCCACCACGCGCGCGCGCGCCTCGTAGCGGTCCAGGCCGCGCAGCTCGTCGGGCACCAGGTTCACCGCGCCGACGTCGTCCGGCGCGCGTTCGCCTCGTGCGATCTCGCCCGCGATGCACGCGCTCTCCTCGTAGGACAGGCCGTCGGTGCGCATGCGCGCGTTGCCGTCCATTAGTGCATACAGCGGAATGCCGTTGCGCGCGGCGACCGCGTAGTCGTTGAAATCATGCGCGCCGGTGATCTTGACCGCGCCCGAGCCGAAGTCGGGATCCGGGTAGTCGTCGGTGATGATCGGCACCAGGCGTCGGTGTTGCTTCGGGCCCACCGGGATCTCGCACAGTTTGCCGACGATGGGCGCGTAGCGCGCGTCGTCCGGATGCACCGCGACCGCGCCGTCGCCGAGCATCGTTTCCGGACGGGTCGTGGCGATGGCGATGTAGTCGCGCGTCTCGCGCAGGACGACGTTGCCGTCGGCGTCGCGTTCGACGTACTCGTAGGTCTCGCCGCCCGCGAGCGGGTACTTGAAATGCCACATGTGGCCGGGCACCTCGCGGTTCTCGACCTCGAGGTCGGAAATCGCGGTGTTCAGCACCGGATCCCAGTTCACCAGCCGCTTGCCGCGGTAGATCAGGCCCTGTTCGTGCAGGCGCACGAAGGCCTCGACCACCGCTTTCGACGGCATCGGATCCATCGTGAACACGCTGCGCGTCCAGTCGCCTGACGTGCCGAGTCGGCGCATCTGCCGCTCGATCGTGTCGCCCGAGCGCTGCTTCCATTCCCACACCTTGCCGATGAAGCCCTCGCGCCCGAGCGAGTCGCGGGTCTCGCCCCTGCCTTCCAGCGCCAGGTTGCGGCCGACCACCATCTCGGTGGCGATGCCGGCGTGGTCGGTCCCCATCTGCCACAGCGTGCGGTGGCCGAGCATGCGGTGGTAACGGATCAGCGCGTCCTGCAGTGTGTGCTGGAACGCATGGCCCATGTGCAGGGTGCCGGTGACGTTCGGCGGCGGCAGCAGGATGGTGTAGGCCGGGCCGTCGCCGCGTGGTGCGAACACGTCGGCCGCTTCCCACTCCGCGTAGAGGCGGGATTCGAAGGTGGCCGGGTCGTAGGAAGGGGCGAGGGTTTGGATGGTCATGGAGTCCGGGGTGTCATTCCGAACGCAGTGAGGAATCTGCTCGTCGACGGAACGTGCGCTTTCGTGGAGCAGGTTCCTCGCTGCGCTCGGAATGACAGAAGTTGTGGGGTGACAAAAAATCGTGGGTCACATGTCGTGCTTGTTGACCTCGAGTCCGCGCGCCTTGTAGTGCTTCCAGCGCTCGCGCAGCGGGCCGCGCGCCGACTCGTCGGCCGGCACCACTTCCAGCACGCGCTCGAAGCCGTCGGATACGGGTGCGTCGCGCAGGTTGATCACCAGCGCGCGCATCGGCGCATCGGTTTGCGGCTCGGCGATCAGCACCGGCGTCAGTTCGTCCTCTTCGTCGCGGCCTGCGATCTGATGCGGAATGTAGGCATCGTCGCCCATGTCCCACAGCAGGTCGTCCAGTTGTTCCGCCTGCGCGGTGTCGCGCGCCAGCACCAGGGTCCACTGGTTCGCCTCGTAGGCCTTGCGTACGAGCTCGCATGCCAGCCGCAGCGGCTCGGCGCGGAAGCGTGGCTTGGCGATGAGGTAGAAGTCGGCGCGCATTCGGCGGGGATTCGTGGATTGGTGATTCGTGATTCGAAAGGGCGGGTCGTTGGCTGGTGGAAAACTGCTTCAATGCCGTTAGCATTTTCCAATCACCAATCCGCCAATCACGAACCCCGGGCTAGTCAACGGCCGCCGCGCGATCCATCAGCCACTGGCTCAGCAGTCCCACCGGCCGGCCGGTCGCCATGCCCATCTTGCCGTCGGTGCTGGCGCTGCCTGCGACGTCGAGGTGCGCCCAGCGCTGGCCTTCGGCGAAGCGCGCCAGGAAGCAGCCGGCGGTGATCGCGCCCGCCCAGCGGCCGCCGATGTTGTAGACGTCCGCGAAGTTGGATTCGAGCAGGGTCTGGTACTCGTCCCACAGCGGCAGGCGCCAGGCGCGGTCGAACACGTCCTCGCCGGCGGCGAGCAATTCGCCGGCAAGATCGTCGTGCTTGCTCATCAGGCCCGAGGCGTAGCGGCCGAGCGCGACCATGCAGGCGCCGGTGAGCGTGGCCACGTCGACCAGCGCCTGCGGCTGGAAACGTTCGGCGTAGGTGAGGGCGTCGCACAGGATCAGGCGGCCCTCGGCGTCGGTGTTGCCGACTTCGATGGTCTTGCCGGCCATGCTGGTGATCACGTCGGAAGGGCGATAGGCATTGCCGTCGATCGCGTTCTCCACCGCCGGCACGATCGCCACCAGGTTGATCGGAAGCTGCAGGCCCACCGCGGAGACGAAGGTGCCGAGCACGGCGGCGGCGCCGCACATGTCGTACTTCATCTCCTCGATGCCGCCCTGGGTCTTGAGGTTGACGCCGCCGGTATCGAAGGTGATGCCCTTGCCCACCAGGACGAAGGGTTTGGCCTCGCCGCCGTTGTTCCACTTCAGTACGACCAGGCGCGGCCGGTTGGCCGATCCGCGCGCCACCGCCAGCAGCGCCCCCATGCCCAGTTGCTCCATCTGCGCCTCGTCGAGGATCTCGGCCTCGGCCTTGTCGAAGCGCGCAGCGAACGCCTGCGCCTGCTCCGCGACATAGGCTGGATTGCAGACGTTCGGTGGCAGGTTGCCGAGTTCGCGCGCGAACTCGACCCCCGCCGCGATCGCCTTGCCCTGCGCCAGCGCCTGCTCGTCGGTGCCCTGGATCGACAGCACCGACAGCCCGGACTCGCTGCGCTTCTTGTTCTTGGCGCCCAGCGTGGCGAGATAGCGATAGGCGGCATGGTCGGCGGCGACCACCGCCTGACGGATGTTCCAGGCGGCGTCGCGGCCGTCCAGTGCGAGCTCGGAGAGCGTGAACAGCGCCTGCTTCACCGGGCCTGTCTTCAGCGCGCGTACCGTGTCGGCCACCGCCTTGAGATACTGCGGTACGCCGAACTTGCCCTTGTCCCCGAGCCCGATCACGAGCACCCGCGGCGCGCCGATGCCGGGCACGTCGTGCACGAGGAGGCTGCGGCCGGTAGCGCCGGAAATGTCGCCGCGGCTCGCCAGCGCGGCGAGCCGGCCTTCGCCGTCGAGCGCCAGCGCGGCGGGCGACAGGGAGCCATCGGAGAAAGCGCCTACCACGATGCAGTCGGTGGCGGCGTCGGCCGGCGCGGTCCGGTTCAGGGTGAATTCGAGGGTCATCAATCAGATTCCGGGTTGACTTACGTACAATCGGCGCCCGGACAGCGGCCTCATGCCCCGGGCCACTTCGTTCGCGGCCCGCTGCGGGGCCCGGACGCAACGCCCTAGTCTAATCCAAGCCCCCGCCCGATGCCGAAGCTCGACAGCTACCTGTTCCGCGAATTCGCACAGACCACGTTCGCCGCGCTGGTGGTGTTGATGATCGTGAGCCTGGGCGCGGTGTTCGCCGATGTCCTGGGCGACATCGTGCGCGGGCGGGTGCCGGCCGGGATGATGCTGGCCCAGCTCGGGCTGCAGGTGCTCAACTACCTGCCGCTGATCCTGCCGCTGGGGCTGATGCTCGGCCTGCTGCTGAGCGTGGGGCGGCTGTACCGCGACAGCGAGATGCCGGTGCTGACCTCGATCGGCGTCGGTCCGCGCCGGTTGCTGCGCCCGCTGATGCTGCTGGTGGTGCCGTTCGTGTTGATGATCGGCGCCTGCTCGCTGTGGCTGGGTCCCTGGGCGCGGCAGTACTCGCAGCGGATGATCGAGGTCGGCCAGCGCAGCCTGCTGGTCGCGGGGCTCGAGGCCGGCCGCTTCGTGGAGCTGCCCGGCGGTGGCGGCGTGGTGTACGCGAACTCGATGTCGAACGACGGCACGCGCCTTGGCCGCGTGTTCATCTACCGGCAGGAAGAAGGCCGGATGGACGTCACCTCGGCGCGCACCGGTACGCTCAACGTCGAGGGCACGAGCCGCTACCTGACGCTCGACGAGGGCTTCCGCGTCGAAGGCCCGATGGACGGCGGCAAGGATTTCCGGCTGATGCGCTATGCCGCGAACGAAGTGCGCCTGCCCGACGCGGAGTCCCGCGACATCGGCGACGATCCCGAACTGATGCCGACGCCCGCGCTGCTCGGCGACGGGCGTGCGGAGGCCCGCGCGCAGCTGCATTTCCGCATGGCGCCGCCGCTGCTCGCGCTGGCGTTCGCGCTGCTGGCGGTGCCGCTCGCGCGCAGCCCGCCGCGGCAGGCGCGCTGGGGCCGGATCATCCTCGGCCTGCTTGCGTACGTCTTCGGCATCAACCTGATGCTGCTCGGCACCAACGCGCTGGCTTCGGGCCGGCTGCCGACCGCGCTGGGCCTGTGGTGGCTGGTGCTGCCGCTGCTGCTGCTGGGCCTGTGGATGTACTTCGGAGACGGCCGCATGAAGCGTTCGCGGCTGGTCGCTGGCGCGAAAGGGCCGGCGCGATGAAGCCATTCCCCAAGGTGCACGACCTGCTGGTCGCGCGCGTGGTCATCGGCACCGTCCTGCTGACCTGGGCGGTGCTCACCGGGCTCGACCTGGTGCTGGCGATGGTGGACGAGCTGCGCAGCGTCGGCCAGGGCAATTACGGCTTCTTCGGCGCGGTGACGTACGTGGCGCATACCGTGCCGCGGCGCGCGTACATGATGTTCCCGACCGCGGCGGTCATCGGCTCGCTGATGGGACTGGGACAGTTGGCGGCCAGTTCCGAGCTGACGGCGCTGCGTGCCGTGGGCGTCTCGCGCAGGCGGCTGAGCGTGTCGGTGGCGCTGCCGCTTCTGCTGCTGACCGGCCTGATGATGCTCAACGCCGAAACGCTCGGGCCGTGGGCGCAGCGCAGCGCCGACATGATGAAGTCGGCGGCCCGCTCCAGCGACATGATCGTGGCCCAGTATTCGGGCCTGTGGGCGCGCGAGGGCGACACCTTCCTCAACGCGCAGGCCGGCCACGAGCGGGGCGACGAGAACGATCGCTGGCTCGAACTCAACGACGTGCGCCTGTTCGAGTTCGACCAGGATGGCCGGCTGGCATCGGTGGCGCACGCACGCATCGCAGAGCACCGCAGCACCGGCTGGCTCCTGCGCGACGTCAAGCGCACCTATTTCGAGGAACGCGCGGTGGCGCAGGCGGACGTCTCGGAAGAGCACTGGGAGTCCAGCCTGGATGCCGCGGCGCTGGCCGCGAACGCCAGCAACATCTGGCGCCCGCGCTACATGTCCTCGGCCGAGCTCAAGCAGGGCATCGAGTACCGCGAGCGCAACCAGCTCGATGCCAGCGAGTTCGAGGAGTACTACTGGGGCCACTGGTTCTATCCGCTCAACGTGCTGGCGCTGTGCCTGGCGGCGATTCCGTTCGCTTTCGGCAGCCTGCGCAGCGGCGGCCTCGGCCGGCGCCTGTTCATCGGCGTGGTATTCGCGCTCGGCTTCTGGCTGCTGCAGACCCAGGTGGTGAAGCTGGCGGCGGTGTACGGGTTCGACTACCGCCTCGCCTACCTGGTACCGCCGCTGATGATGCTGGCGGTGTCGTGGTTCCTCTTCCGAAGACGGAGTGGGTGAGTAGATGACGCTCGCGAGGCACTGCCTCGCGCCATCTACGAACGCCCGGCGCGCTGCGCCGGGCCGGATGAGCCAAGTCCGCTCGCGAGGCACTGCCTCGCGCCATCTACGAACGCCCGGCGCGCTGCGCCGGGCCGGATGAGCCAAGCCCGCTCGCGAGGCACTGCCTCGCGCTGTTCGCGAACGCCGGGCGAGCGTCCTCCTCGCGCAGCACCCTCGCCCAGGCTTTCCGGACGGCGACACGCGGCGCCGCCCTCAGCCGCTCACCACCTGTACCCGATCTTCCCGTACACGAACGCGCCGTTGAAACCGAACGGCGACTGCGTGCTGTAGGGCAGGTACGCGCGTCCCCCGGCGCCGGCCACGCTCTGGTCGGGGTAGGCGTCGAGCACGTTGTCGCCGCCGATGGTGAAGGTCCAGGCGTCGAGCCGGTAGTTGAACGCGAGGTCGAGCGTCCACTCCGCGCCGTAGGTCTGGTCGCCGCTGCCATCGGCCGCGGTGCCGAAATTGGTGAACTCGCCCCAGCGCGTGGTGGTGGCGTCGATCGAGAAGTCGCCGAGCGTCCAGATGCCGTTGACGAAGAGCCGGTCGCGCGGCGTGCCCTCGGTGATGCGGCCCTGTTCCACCCGACCGATGCGGTTGAGGACCACGCCATATTCCTCCGCGACCGCTTCGAGCGCCGGCGGGTTGGGCGCGATCCGGGAGATCGTGGTCTTGTTGCGGTTGTAGCCGGCGGTGGCGGCGAGGTTGCTGGTGTCGAATGCCCAGCGGTAGCTGCCGACGATGTCGATGCCGCGGGTGCGGGTATCGAGCGCGTTGGTGAAATAGCGCCCGCCCTGCACGCCGAAGATGCCGTGCTCGGTGGCGAGGTAGTCGCCGACCGGCCCGGTCAGGTTCTCCGACAGGTAGACCCGGTCGTCGATGTCGATGCGGTAGGCGTCGACGGTGACGTACAGGTTCTCGATCGGCTGCATCACCAGGCCGAGGCCGAGGTTGGTCGACTCCTCCGGTCGCAGCGGCTCGGCGCCCAGCGCGATCGCCGCCGGGTTGGTCACCCGGAAGGTGACGATGTCGAAGGGCACGCCGTCGATGAAGTTGGTCGCGGTCGACTGGAAGTACTGCTGCTGCAGCGACGGCGCGCGGAAGCCGGTCGAGGCGGTGGCGCGCAGGGCGACCGCGTCGGTGAAGGCGTAGCGCGCCGACAGCTTGCCAGTCGAGGTGCTGCCGAAGTCGCTGTAGTCCTCGCCGCGCGCCGCCAGCCCGAGCGAGAGCCTGTCGGTGACGTCGGCTTCCAGGTCGAGGTAGATCGAGTAGCTCTCGCGGTTGAAGTAGCCGGCATCCACCGGCTTGAAGCCGGCGAACACCTGCGCGCCGCCGGCGGCACGGATCATGCGGCCGGTGAACTCGCCGTTGCCGTCGCGCTCGGGGATCATCAGCCCGGTGTCGGCGTAGGATCCGGGTTCGCCGGGAGAGAGGTTGAACTTCTCGCCCCGCCACTCGGCGCCGAATGCGACGTTCAGCGGATAGGCAAGCCAGCCCACGTCGAAGGCCTTGTTGATGTCGAGGTTCAGCACGTTCTGCGTGGTCTCGAGCGCGCCGGCATAGAACTGCGTGGGCGATGCGTCGCCGAGGCTGCGGTTGTGCGTGTTCTCGATGTCGAAGGTGAGGTGGTTGAGGCCGTGGTTGAAGCTCAGGTCGATGTTCCAGTCGCTGGCGGTGAACCCGCGCATGCCGGCGACGAAGGCGCGGTCCTCGCTGACGTTGTGGATCTGCGGCAGGAAGCCGTCGGGATAGATCGCGATGTTGTTGCGGTTGTCGCCGCGCCAGCGGAAGTAGCCGTTGGACAGGACGTCGCGCTCGCTGTAGCTGCCGAAGGAGTAGAACGTGATGCCCTCGGCCGGGCTGTACTCGGCGTTGTAGGAAAACGCGCCGGCGTCGACCTCGGGATCGCCGTAGCGCTGCTCGACCACGCCGTTGTAGGGCTTGGCGCGGTTGGTGTTGTCCTGGTGACCGCCCTGCGCGGCCAGGTGCAGGAAGCCGCCCTCGCCGAGCGCGATGCCGGTATCGGCGCCGAGGTTCCACTGCTCGCCGTCGCCGGCGCTCATCTTGCCGTAGCTGCCGAGCACGCTGCCGCCGCGGGCGCTGCCCTTGAGCACGACGTTGATCACGCCGGCGATCGCGTCGGAGCCGTACTGCGCGGCGGCGCCGTCGCGCAGCACCTCGACCCGGTCGATCGCCGAGACCGGGATCGCGTTGAGGTCGACCGGCGACGAGCCGCGTCCCTGGCTGCCGTTGAGGTTGATCAGCGCGGTGGCATGGCGGCGCTTGCCGTTGACCAGGACCAGCACCTGGTCCGGGGCGAGTCCGCGCAACTGCGCCGGGCGCACCGCATCGGTGCCGTCGGTGATCGCCGGTCGCGGGAAATTGAGCGAAGGCACGGCCCGCGAAAGTGCGGTGGCCAGTTCGGTGGTGCCGGTCGCCTGCAGCGCTTCCGGGGTGATGATGTCGATCGGGGACTGCGACTCGGCGACGGTGCGGTCGGCGGTCCGGGTACCGGTGACGATCAGGGTATCGAGGGTGCGGGCGCGTTCTTCGGGCGCCTGCTGGGCGAACACGGGGCTGGTGGCGCCGGCGGCGGCCAACAGCGCCAGAAACAGGGGGGTGCGGGGCATCGACGCGCTCCTTCGGGGGAAAGGGATGGGTCGCGATCGGGTTTAACACATCTGTAACAACAGGGTCAAAGGCCGGAAGTGCATTTCGCGCTGCCGTGCCGGCATAAGTGCTGCGAGGCATGGGTCGCTGCCGGCTCCGGTAGAATCCGCGCCCCATGATCGCCTTCCGCAATTTCGCCCTGCGCCGGGGCGAGCGCCTGCTGCTGTCCGACGTCGACCTGGCCCTGCACGCGGGCTGGCGGGTGGGCGTGGTCGGTCGCAACGGCACCGGCAAGTCGAGCCTGTTCGCAGCGATCCGCGGCGAGGTGGAGGCCGACAGGGGCGACATCGACGTGCCCAACCGGGTGCGCATCGCCAGCGTGGCCCAGGAAACGCCGTCGTTGCCCGATCCGGCGATCGACTTTGTGCTCGGCGGCGACGCCGCGATCGCGGCGGTGATCCGCGCCGAAGCCGAGGCGAACGCGCGCGAGGACTGGGAGGCGGTCGCGGAGGCCCACCAGAAACTCGCCGAACTGGGTGGCTACGACACCGAAGCACGCGCCGGCCGGCTGCTGCACGGTCTCGGATTTCCGGCGGACACCCATCACCGCGCCGTGGGCGAGTTCTCCGGCGGCTGGCGCGTGCGCCTGAACCTGGCGCGCGCGCTGATGATGCCCAGCGACCTGCTGCTGCTCGACGAGCCCACCAACCACCTCGACCTCGACGCGGTGCTGTGGCTGGAGCAGTGGCTGCTCAAGTACCCGGGCACCCTGCTGCTGATCAGCCACGACCGCGAGTTCCTCGACGGCGTGTCGACGCATACCCTGCACCTCAACGACGGCAGGGCGAAACTGTACGTGGGCGACTACACCGCGTTCGAGCGCCAGCGCGCCGAGCATCTGCGCCAGCAGCAGATCGCACACGAGAAGGAGCAGGCCGAGCGCGCGCACCTGCAGAAGTTCATCGACCGCTTCAAGGCCAAGGCCAGCAAGGCGCGGCAGGCGCAGAGCCGGATGAAGCGCCTGGCGAAGCTTGCGGGCACCGAGGCGGTACGCGCCGAGCGCGAGTTCCGGATCGAATTCCCGCAGCCCTTGAAGCTGCCGCATGCGTTGCTGCGGATCAATCATGGCCAGTGCGGCTATGCCGCGAGAGGCAGTGATTCGTCATCGGTGATTGATGATTCGGAAAAGCGGGAGACGTCGGCTGTTTCGAATCACCAATCACGAATCACCAATCACGCCGACGTCGTCGTTCTCGACGACGTCGGCTTCGGCCTGGAGGCGGGCGACCGCATCGGCCTGCTCGGCCCCAACGGCGCGGGCAAGTCGACCCTGGTCAAGTCGCTGGTCGGCGAGTTGCCGCTGCTTGGGGGCGAGCGCTACGCGCATCCGGACCTGCGCATCGGATACTTCGCCCAGCACACGGTGGAATCGCTGGTTGCGGGCACCTCGCCGATCGACCACCTGCGCACGCTGTCGCCGAACAGCCCGACCCAGGCGTTCCGCGATTTCCTGGGCAAGTGGTACTTTCCGGGCGAGCGCGCGTTCGAAAGCATCGACGGCTTCTCCGGCGGCGAGCGCGCGCGCCTTGCGCTGGCGCTGATCGCGTGGAAGCAGCCGAACGTGCTGCTGCTCGACGAGCCGACCAATCACCTCGACCTGGACATGCGCGAGGCGCTGGCCGAGGCGCTGAGCGATTTCGACGGCGCGATCGTGCTGGTCTCGCACGACCGCCACCTCATCGGCCTGGTCAGCGATACCTTCTGGCGCGTGTCCGAGGGCGTGGTCCGGCCGTTCGACGGGGACCTCGACGAGTACGCCGCCTGGCTGCGCGCGCGTCCCGCGGGCGAGCAGGCGCGGGCGCAGGCGGCGAAGGCCGAACCCGTGCCGGAGCCGCCCGCGCCTGCCAGGCCGCAGCCGAAGGTCAACCCGCACAAGCTCGGCAGGGCCGAAGCGCGCGTGGCCGACCTGGAGCGCGCGCTGGCCGAGATCGAGTCGGCGCTGGCCGATCCGGGCACCTACGTCGACGGCGAGAAGGTCGTCGACCTCGGGCAACGCCAGGCGCGGCTGCGCGCGCAGCTCGAAGCCGCGGAAGCCGAGTTGCTGGCGCTGTACGGCTGAGCCTGCGCGCCCGTCGCGGCGCGCCGCCAATGTCGTGGCGTGCGACCGGCACGGGCTTCGCGCCGGGCGCGACGTGCACGGACCGGCATCGGGCGCGCAACGCGGTCCGGACCGGTCGCGGCGGCGTGGCCATGCCGCGCAGCGTGTCCGCGCTCGTGCTTGCGACCGATCGCCGGCGCGGTTACGGTGCAGTCCATGAACACGACACTGCGCAACCTGTCGCTCGCCGCGCTCGCGCTGGCGCTCTCCGCCTGCATCGGCATCGACGATACCGACGACCAGGGCGACAATGCCGCCGCGCAGGCCGATGCCGCGGCCGAAGACTTCGAGCCCGCCGCCGCCCCGGCCGACGCCTTCATGGCCGCGCTCGCGACGCACTGCGGTCAGGCGTACGAGGGCCGCATCGTCGCCAACGAGCCGAAATCGCCCGAACCCGATGCATTCGAAGGCCAGCGCCTGGTGATGCACGTGCGCGGCTGCGACGATCCTGCGGAGGAGTTGCGCGTACCCTTCCACGTCGGCGACGACCACTCCCGCACCTGGGTCCTCACCCGGACCGGGTCCGGCCTGCGTCTGAAGCACGACCATCGCCACGAGGACGGCAGCGACGACGCGGTCACGATGTACGGCGGCGACACCGCCAGCGCCGGCACCGCCGTGCGCCAGGAATTCCCGGTCGACGCCGAATCGATCGCGATGTTCGAGAAGGAGGGCCTCAGCGCCTCGGTGACCAACACCTGGGCGATGGAGGTCGAGCCGGGCCGGCGCTTCCTGTACGAGCTCACGCGCCCGGGTGGACGCGAGTTCAAGGTCGAGTTCGACCTCGCCGTGCCGGTCGACCTGCCGCCGCCGCCCTGGGGCAACGCGCCGCAGGAGTAGGTTGCCCGAAGGCGGTCCCGGCGCGAGCCGCCCGGTCGCGGAAAGCGGCAGGGCCTTGACCGCGCGCCGGGGGCGACCGTCCGACGCGCCGCCTGGCGTCGCTTGATTTCCGTGGTTCCAGCCCCACACTGCGCGCCAGTTCAGGACTTCCACACCTCGCCATGCCCATCTACGCCTTCCGCTGCGAGCAATGCGGCCATGCCTTCGACCGCCTGCAGAAGCTGTCCGATCCGGATCCGGACACCTGTCCGGTCTGCGGCGAGGTCGCAATCCGGCGCGCGCTCACCGCACCGGCATTCCGGCTGGCTGGCGGCGGCTGGTACGAGACCGACTTCAAGAAGGACGGGGACCGCAAGCGCAACCTTGCCGAAGGCGGCGAGGGTGCGTCCAAGCCCGATGCGGGCGCGGCGTCCGAGCCGGCCAAGCCCAGCGACAAGCCGGTCGACAAGCCCGCAGCCAAGCCGACGGAAAAAGCGCCGGTCGCGAAAGCGCCCGACGCCTGAACCCGCCGCCCGCCAGGGCGTGCCGAACGGGCCGCGGCAGCCGCCGCTGATCCGGAGCGCGTTGCCGCGATGCCGCCGGCGCGACCCGCGATGCAGGGCCCGCGGCTCGCGCGCCCGGATAAGCGGGCGTCGGCGTCCGGGGTGTCAGGAGCGCGAGCGGGCGCCGGTGCGCACCATGGCCAGACTGTCGAGCTCCATGTACTCGGCCCAGTCCAGCCACGCGCGGAACTCCAGATCGTCGATGCGCTGGTCGACGCCGATCCGCAGCCGGATCGGTCGCGACAGGTCGCGCTCGTCGGGCCGGATCCACTCGCGCGCGACCACGCGGCCGTCCGATGCGACCGCTTCCAGCCAGAACGCGTGGCTCGGCCACTCGCGCGGGCGCAGCCGCAACTGGTATTCGCCCGAGACCACGGCCGACTCTGCGCCGAGCCAGACCGCGCGGCGCGGGCGCGGGCGCGGGCCGGTGGCCACCTCGAGTTTCGCGTCGACGCGCACTCCGCGTTGCAGGTCGGCACCGGCGAACAGCTTGCGGTTGTCGTCGGCATCGACCAGCAGCGCACACCACTCGCCGCGCAGCGTGCTGTCGTCGAACGCGGTGCAGCGGTCGACGTAGGCGCGCACGTTGGCCGGATCGTCGATGCCGAACTGGCGCGGCGCGTCCTCCATCGTGATCGAGCCCAGGCCCCAGTCGGCGTCGTACTCGATCATCACCGGCGGCTTGACGTGCTGCAGGCCTATCCGCACCTGGTCGCCGTCGACGCGCAGCGTGCGCACGTCGCCGCCCGTCCACAGCTCGCGCGCGTACGCCAGGTAGGGCGCGTAGCCGGAACCGTCACCGGCCAGCGCGGCACGGGAGGCGCCCGGTTGCGCCTTCGGGACCAGCAGCGAGCGGCCGAAACCGAGTGCCTCGTGCGCGGGGTCGAGCAGCGACAGCAGGGTCGCGCCGGTATCGAGCACCGAGCCGGCCACCGTCAGCTGCCGCGGTTCGAGGCCGGGGGCCAGCAACAGCAGCAGGTTCTCGCGGCGCATGTCCTTGAGCACGTGGCTCAGGTCGTTGGGCATCGCCAGGTGGTCCGAAGCGAGCACGATCAGGGTGTCGTCGGCGTGGGGACTGGCGCGGATGCGCTCGATCAGCCGCGACACCAGCCGGTCGCTGCACTTGAGCGCGTGCAGCAGGCCGATGTCGCCCAGCGGGCCTTCGTAGCGCTCGTCGCGGCAGGCCGCGGGCAGGTGGCCGGCGGGATGGTGGGTGTCCATCGTCAGCGCGCTCAGCATGAACGGCGCGCCGCTGGCCGAGAGCGTCATGAAGGTGTCGAACGCGTCCTCGAGCAGCACGTCGTCGTGCAGGCCCCAGTTGGAGAAGTGTTCCGGGTCGATGCCCGCGGCGCGGTAATGGGCGAGGTCGCGGACCTCGTCGAAGCCGTGGCGCTGGAGGAAGTTGCCCTTGGCCGCGAACCCGGCATCGGCGCCGCCGAGGAACACGTTGCGGTAGCCCTGGGTCTTCAGGTAGTCGCCGAGGCAGTGCGCGCCCGGCAGGAACTCGCGCATGCGGCCGAGGCTGTTCTCGTCGCCGCGGGCGGTGGTGAGCGGCACCCCGCACATCGAGGCGACGATACCCGCGATCGTCCAGCCCGACCCTTCGGGCGAGGCGATGTCGCGGAAGTCCAGGCCCTGGCCGGCGAGCCGGGAAAGATTGGGCATCAGGCCGGGAAAGACGGACTGGTCGAAGTAGGTGCGTTCCAGGCTCTCGACGTAGATCCAGACGATGTTCCTGCGCTGCGCCAGCGTGCCCACGGGGACGCGGTACTCGGCGGCGACGCCGTCCACGTCGACCGGCGCAAGCTGGCGCTGCAGGCGCCTGGCGTCCGCGTACAGCGGGCTGGCGAGGATCGCGGCCACGAAGATGGCGGCGAAGGTCGCGGTCACCGCCGGCCCCGGATGCCGGCCGCGAAACCCGGCCAGACGCCCGCGCAGCGCGCCGACCAGGACCAGCGGCAGCAGCGACAGCAGCACCAGGCCGCCGAAGCGCAGCAGGTCGCCGCTGAAGTCCGCCACGCCCGCGCCCTCGATGCCGGCCTGCAGGTGGTAGAGGGTCGCCGCGTCGATGCCGTTGCCGCTGAGCCGGTCGACCAGCCACCAGCCGCTCAACGCGAGCAGCAGCAGCGACAGCAGCCCGGCCTTGGCCCAGGCCAGCCGTTCCGCGGCCACCAGCAGGTAGGCCAACAACACCAGCGACAGCAGCAGGATCGTCGACATGCGGCGTGATCTTGTTTGCGAAAGGGAGGGGGCCGACGGAACGTGGCCGAAGCCCGGACCGTATTGACACGTTGCTGTCATATTGCTGAACCGGGTGTCGACACCGGAGCGCCGGGCCGCATGACATCGCCCCCCGGCCCCCGGGTCCGCGCGCGCCAAACCGTCTAAACTTGCGGGTTTACCGGCCTGGCCGGACCGATTCACTGGAGTCTGCGTTCCATGCGTACCCACTTCTGCGGCCTGGTCGACGAGACGTTGATCGGGCAGACCGTGACCCTGTGCGGCTGGGCGGATGTCGCCCGCAACCTCGGCGGGGTGTGCTTCATCGACCTGCGCGACCACGAGGGCATCGTCCAGGTGGTGGCCGAACCGTCGCCGACCGCCGGCAACGACGCGGTCGTGGCCACGGCCGAGAAAGTGGGTTACGAGGACTGCCTGCGCGTCACCGGTACCGTGCGCCGTCGCCACGCGGTCAACGCCAGGATCCACACCGGCCAGGTGGAGGTGGTGGCCGAGCGCATCGAGCTGCTGAACAAGGCCGAACCGCTGCCCTTCCACCACCACGAGAACCCGGGCGAGGAGACGCGCCTGACCTACCGCTACCTCGACCTGCGCAGCCCGGCCATGCAACGCAAGCTGCGCACCCGCACGAAGCTGGTCAGCGCGCTGCGTCACTGGCTCGACGCCCGCGGCTTCCAGGACATCGAGACCCCGATCCTGACCAAGGCCACGCCGGAGGGCGCGCGCGACTTCCTGGTGCCGGCGCGCATGCACCCGGGCGAGTTCTACGCGCTGCCGCAGAGCCCGCAGCTGTTCAAGCAGATCCTGATGATGGCGGGCTTCGACCGCTACTACCAGATCGCGCGCTGCTTCCGCGACGAGGCGCTGCGCGCCGACCGCCAACTGGAGTTCACCCAGCTCGACATGGAGTTCGCGTGGGTGTCCGAACGCGACGTGCAGGACACGGTCGAGGCGATGATCCGCGACGTGTTCCGCGAGGTGGCCGGCGTCGAGCTCGCGGCCGAGTTCCCGCGCTTGACCTATGCCGAGGCGATGCGCCGCTACGGCTCCGACAAGCCCGACCTGCGCATCGCGCTGGAGCTGGTGGACGTCGCCGATCTGGTGAAGGACAGCGGGTTCGCGGTGTTCACCGGCCCCGCCAACGAGGCCGGCGGCCGCGTCTGCGCGCTGCGGATTCCCGGCGGTGCGTCGCTTTCGCGCAAGCAGATCGACGAGTACGCCGCGCATGCCGGCAAGTACGGCGCGAAGGGTCTGGCGTACATCAAGATCTCCGACACCGGCGAGGTGAGCTCGCCGATCCAGAAGTTCTTCGACGAAGCCGGGTTCGCCGCGCTGGTCGCGCAGGTCGGCGCGGGCAACGGCGATCTCGTGTTCTTCGGCGCCGGCAGGTACCCGACCGTCAGCGACTTCATGGGCGCGGTGCGCCTCAAGGCGGGCAAGGACTTCGGGCTGGTCGCCGATGGCTGGGCGCCGCTGTGGGTCACCGATTTCCCGATGTTCGAGTGGGACGAGGAGGCGCAGCGCTACGTGGCGTTGCACCACCCGTTCACCGCGCCGGCGATCGACGACGAGGCCGACCTGCGCGCGAACGCGGCGACGGCCGTGTCGCGCGGCTACGACATGGTGCTCAACGGCAACGAGATCGGCGGCGGGTCGATCCGCATCCATCGCTCGGGCATGCAGTCGGCCGTGTTCGAGCTGCTGGGCATCGGCGCCGGGGAGGCGCAGGCGAAGTTCGGCTTCCTGCTCGACGCACTGAAGTACGGCGCGCCGCCGCACGGCGGCATCGCCTTCGGCATCGACCGCATCGCCGCGCTGATGGCCGGCACCGAGTCGATCCGCGACGTGATCGCCTTCCCCAAGACCACCTCCGCGCAATGCCTGATGACCGGCGCGCCGTCGCCGGTGCCGGATGCGCAACTGGCGGAGGTGCACGTCCAGGTGCGGCCGAAAGGCTAGCGGGCGATGGCGCCCCGTGGCCGGTTCGCTGCCGCCCCGGTCCTTCCCCGCACGTGGGGGAGGAAGCCGATGCCGCGCGCCGGCCGGTGGCCGCTTCGGCGGGCACGGTGGACGGCGGGAACGCCGGGCGTCGAGCGATGTCCTCTGCTCCGAGTAGGGCGGAAGGCCTGGGCGCGAGGTACCGGATGAGCGTCGCCATCCGCCGCGCCACCGCTGAAGACGCCGGCACCCTGTCGACGCTCGCCGCGCGCACGTTCACCGAGAGCTTCGGCCACCTGTATCCGCCGCAGGATCTGGCAGACTTCCTGCGTGAAGCCTACGCGGTGGAGAGACAGCACCTCATCCTGTCGCATCCGGACTACGCGGTCTGGCTGCTCGAATGCGACGCCTGCCCTGAGCAAGGTCGAAGGGGCGAGGCGATCGGCCATGTCGCCGCCGGTCCCTGCGGCCTGCCGCACCCGGAGGTCGCACCGGGCGACGGCGAGCTCAAGCGGCTGTACCTCGTACGCGGCATGCAGGGGGGCGGCCACGGCAGCCGGCTGATGGACGCGGCGATGGACTGGCTGTTGCGCGACGGGCCACGGACGCTGTGGGTCGGAGTCTGGTCGGAGAACCCGGGGGCGCAGCGTTTCTACGCGCGCTATGGTTTCGGGAAGGTCGGCGAATACCTGTTCCGCGTCGGCGCGACGCAGGACTTGGAGTTCATCCTGCGTCGGCCCGCCGGTTAGGCCGGGCGCGGCACGGTCGTGCCGCCCGCCTGCCTTGGAGGCCGGAAGGCGGCGGACCAGTCGGGCACGGCGAGGGCAGGCGCCCGGGCGCCGACTTGCGCAATCCCCCCCGCCGCGGCCCAATCCGCGCATGGCACCGCGTCGAGACCCCGCACCCGCACCCGAATCCGCGGCCGCTTCAACGCCCGCGCCGCGTCCGGTCCTGCTGATCCACGGCATCTGGAACGCCGGCTTCTGGCTCGCGCCGCTGGCGGCGAAGTTGCGCGCGGCCGGGTTCGCGCCGCGGATCTGGGCCTACGACAGCGTGCGTGACGGCGGCGCGGCTGCGGCCCGGGCGCTGGTGGAGCGGCTGCGCGAAGGGCCCGAGACCGACATCGTGGGTCACAGCCTGGGAGGGCTGGTGGCGCTGGAGGCCCTGCGGCTCGATCCGGCGCTGCCGGTGCGGCGCGTGGTCTGCCTGGGCTCGCCGCTGCGCGGCAGCGGCACCGCGCGTGCGCTGGGCGCGCGGCGATGGTCCTCGCCGATCCTGGGCCGGAGCGCCGACCTGCTGCTGCGCGGGTTCGAGCACTGGGACGGTCCGGCCGAGGTGGGGGTGGTGGCGGGCTGCGTACCGCGCGGCCTGGGGCGGGTCCTGGCCGCGGTGGACCGCGCTTCCGACGGGACCGTCGGCATCGCCGAAACCAGGCTGCCGGGCCTGTGCGACCACTGCCTGGTCGACTGCAGCCACACCGGGCTGGTGCTGTCCGCGGACGCCGCGCGCCAGGCCGCCGCATTCCTGCGCAACGGGCGCTTCGAACACGGCAACTGACCGCAAAACGTATAATCCGCGCTTTCCGCACGAGATCCGCCTGAGCCATGGGACGCGGTCCTTCCATCGAAGCGCGCAAGAACGCCGTCGACGCGCAGCGCGGCAAGATCTTCACCAAGATCATCCGCGAGATCGGCGTGGCGGCCCGCGCGGGCGGCGGCGATCCCGCCGGCAACCCGCGCCTGCGCGCGGCGATCGACAAGGGCCTGTCGGTCAACATGTCCAAGGACGTGATCGAACGCGCGATCAAGAAGGCCACCGGCGAGCTCGAAGGGGTGGAGTACGAGCAGATCCGCTACGAGGGCTACGCGCCCGGCGGCGTGGCGGTGATCGTCGACTGCCTCACCGACAACCGCGTGCGCACCGTGGCCGACGTGCGCCACGCCTTCGGCAAGTTCGGCGGCAACCTGGGCACCGAAGGCTCCGTGGCATTCATGTTCCGCAAGCTGGGCGTGCTGTCCTACGGGCCGGGCGCGGACGAAGACCGGATCACCGAGGCGGCGATCGAGGCCGGCGCGGACGACGTGGTGATCTATCCGGAGGACGGGGCGATCGACGTGGTCACGTCGCCCGAAGCGTTCAACGACGTCAAGGACGCGATGGTGGCGGCCGGGCTGGCGCCGGAGATCGCGGAAGTCACGATGCGCGCCGACAACGATGTCGCGGTCGGCGGAGACACCGCGCAGCAGGTGGCGAAGTTGCTGGCATGGCTGCAGGAACTCGACGACGTCCAGGATGTCTATTCGAACGCGGAGAGCGGTGATTGGTGATTCGTGATTGGTGATTCGGAAGAGCGAGAGTTCGGACGAATCCCGCTTTTCCCAATCACCGATCGCCAATGACCCATCACGGCCGCCATGACCAGGATCCTCGGCATCGATCCGGGCTCGCAGCGCACCGGCGTCGGGATCATCGACGTCGATGCCGCCGGCAGGACGTCGCACGTGTTCCACGCGCCGATCGCGTTGCTGGGCGAAGGCGATTTCCCGATGCGCCTGCGGCGCCTGCTCGACGGACTGACGACGATCATCGAGCAGCATCGTCCCGACGAGGTGGCGATCGAGCGCGTATTCCTCGCCCGCAACCCGGATTCGGCGCTGAAGCTGGGACAGGCGCGCGGTGCCGCGATCAGCGCGGTGGTGCTGCGCGACCTGCCGGTGCACGAGTACGCCGCGAAGGAAGTGAAGCTGGCGGTGGTCGGGCGCGGCGGCGCGGAAAAGCAACAGATCCAGCACATGGTGGGCATCATGCTGGGCCTGCACGGAAAACTGCAGGCCGACGCCGCCGACGCGCTGGCGATCGCCATCACCCATGCGCACGTGCGCGCCACCGCGAAGCGACTCGGCGTGAGCGCGCAACAGGCCTGGAGCCGGAAGTGAGAAGAGCCGTGATCAGTGATTCGGGATTCGTGATTCGAAGGGGCAAGGGCGGGTATCGCTTTTTCCAATCACCAATCACCAATCACCAATCACCTGCCCGGAGGGCGCATCCATGATCGGCCGCCTCCGCGGAACCCTGATCCACAAGCAGCCGCCGTGGCTGGTGGTCGACGTGCATGGCGTGGGCTACGAGCTGGAGGCGCCGATGAGCACGTTCTACGACCTGCCGGAAGTCGGCAGGGACGTCGCCCTGTTCACGCACCATGCGCAGAAGGAAGACAGCGTGTCGCTGTACGGTTTCCTGACCGAACCCGAGCGCCGGCTCTTCCGCGATGTGCAGAAGGTCAGCGGCATCGGCGCGAAGATCGCGCTGGCGGTACTGTCGGGTACGTCGGTCAACCAGTTCGCGTCGCTGGTGCAAACCGGCGACGTCGCGGCGCTGACCAAGATCCCGGGCATCGGCAAGAAGACCGCCGAGCGCATGGTGGTGGAACTGCGCGACCGCGCCGCGGACTTCGTCGGCGGCGCCACGCTCGCAGGCGGCACTGCGGTGCCCGCCGATCCCCTGTCCGAAGCCACCATCGCCCTGCAGCAACTCGGCTACAAGCCGGCCGAGGCGCAGAAAATGGCCCAGGCCGCGGCCAGCGACGGCGATCCGCCCGAAACCATCATCCGCAAGGCGCTGCAATCGGCGCTGCGCTGATCGCACCCGCAGACAAGGCCCCACGCCAAGCCCATGAACAGTCCTTCCATGTCCCCATCGCCGCCGGCCGGCCGCCCGGCCGTCGGCGCGCGCGGACTGATGATCGGCGCGATGGCCGTCGTGTTCGGCGACATCGGCACCAGTCCGCTGTACACCATCAAGGAAGCGTTCTCTCCCCAGTACGGCCTGGTCGCCAACCACGACACCGTGCTCGGCCTGCTGTCGCTGGTGTTCTGGTCGCTGATGCTGGTGGTGACGTTGAAGTACGTCACCGTGATCCTGCGCGCCGACAACGAGGGCGAGGGCGGCATCATCGCGTTGATGACGCTGACCCGGCGTTTCGTCGAGAAGGGGTCGCGCAAGGCCTACCTGATCGGCGTGGTCGGCATCTTCGGGGCCGCGCTGTTCTTCGGCGACGGCGTGATCACGCCGGCGATCTCGGTGCTGGCCGCGGTGGAAGGGCTGGAGGTGGTGTCGCCCGGGCTGCACTTCCTGGTCATCCCGGTGACGCTGGCGGTGCTGATCGCGCTGTTCGCGATCCAGCGCTTCGACACGACCCGCTTCGCGCGGCTGCTGTTCGGACCGATCGCGGCGGTCTGGTTCTTCGTGCTCGCGCTGATGGGCGTGCTCAACATCCTGCACGATCCGGAGGTGCTCAAGGCGGTCAACCCGCTGTGGGCGGCGCGGTTCTTCGCCGATCACGCATTCGGCGGCATCTTCATCCTCGGTGCGGTGATCCTGGCGGTCAGCGGTGGCGAGGCGCTCTATACCGACCTCGGCCGCTTCGGCGCGCGTCCGATCCGCCGCGCCTGGTACTTCTTCGTGCTGCCGTCGCTGATGCTCAACTACCTCGGACAGGGCGCGCTGGTGCTGGAAAGCCCGGAGGCCGCGCGCAACCCGTTCTACATGGGCGTGCCGGACTGGGGGCTGGTGCCGCTGATCGTGCTGTCCACGGCGGCCACGGTGATGGCGTCGCAGGCGGTGATCGCAGGCAGTTTCTCGGTCGCGCAGCAGGCGGTGCAGATGGGCTACATCCCGCGCATGACCGTGCGCTACATCTCCAGCAGCAACATCAGCCAGATCTACATCCCCGCGATCAACTGGTGGATGATGGTGATCGTGGTCGGGCTGGTGATCGGCTTCGGCAGCTCGTCGGCGCTGGCCAGCGCGTATGGCGTGTCGATGTCGATGACGATGCTGATCGACACCGTGCTGCTGGCGGTGGTGGCGCGTGCGCTGTGGCCGCGCTGGCGGGTGTGGGTGGTGCCGCTGTGCATCGTGCTGCTGCTGGTGGACCTGGCCTTCATCGTCGCCAACTTCGTCAAGATCCCGCTGGGCGGCTGGTTCCCCGTGGCGCTGGGCATCGCGCTGTTCACGATGCTGCGCACGTGGCGCCGCGGCCGCAAGCTGCTGCGCGCGGAGATCCAGAAGGAAGGCATCGACCTCAAGACCTTCCTGCCCGGCCTGATGCTGGCGCCTCCCGTGCGGGTGCCGGGGACGGCGGTGTTCCTCACCGCCGACAAGAACGTGGTGCCGCACGCGTTCCTGCACAACCTCAAGCACAACAAGGTGCTGCACGAGCAGAACGTGTTCCTCACCGTGGCCACGCTCAACGTGCCGCATGCGCACAAGCGCATGCTGGTGGAGCAGATGAGCGACGGCTTCTACAAGGTCGTGCTGCGCTTCGGCTTCATGGAGACGCCGGACGTGCCGCAGGCGTTGATGCAGACCTGCGACGTCTGCGACCTGGTGCTCGACCCGATGGACACGACCTACTTCCTCAGTCGCGAGAACGTGGTCGCCTGCGCACGGCGCGAAGGCATGCCGCTGTGGCGCGACAAGCTGTTCGCCGCGATGCACCGCAACGCCGCGCCGGTGGCCGGCTACTTCCACATCCCCGGCAACCGGCTGGTGGAGCTGGGCGCGCAGGTGGAGATCTGAGCGTGACTGGTGATTCGTGATTCGAAAGGATCCGGAGACACCGTCACCCCCGTCCGGCTCGCTTCTCGATCACCAGACACCAATCACGGCTGAACCATCGCTACGCCAGGTTCGCGAACTTCTCGACCAGCTCGGTCGGACCCGAGATCACCAGGATGTCGCCGGGCTCGATATAGGTGTCGGCCTGGGCGTAGATGAAGTCGGCATGGCGACGCTTGACGCCGACCACGGTGATGCCGTGCTTCTTGCGCAGGTCGGATTCGCTGAGCGTCATCTCATGCGACTCCTCCGGCGCGGTGGTCTTGGCGATCGCGAAGCCGTCCTCGAACTCCATGAAGTCCATCATCTTGCCGGTCACCAGGTGGGCCACGCGCTCGCCCATCGCCGCCTCCGGATGGACCACGTGGTGCGCACCGATGCGTTCGAGGATCTGGCCGTGGCGCAGGCCGGTGGCCTTGGCCCAGATGTCGGGCACGCCGATCTCCTCCAGCGCCAGCACCGTCAGCACGCTGGCCTCGATGTCGCTGCCGATGCCGACCACCGCGTGTTCCACGTGCTTGAGGCCCAGTTGCTGCAGGGCGTCGCCATCGGTCGAGTCGGCCTGCACCACATGGGTCAGGCGGTCGGACCACTTCTGTACCAGTTCGGCATTGGCGTCGATGCCGAGCACTTCGTGGCCCAGCCGCATCAGCGAATCGGCGACCGCACCGCCGAAGCGGCCCAGTCCGATGACGACGACGCTGTCGTTCGAGGTTGCGATTGTCCTAGCCAACGATGGGGCGCTCCTCTGGGTAGCGGTACAGGCGGCGCCGCGCGCGCAACGCCAGTCCGGTGGCGACGGTCACCGTGCCGACACGGCCGATGAACATCAATGCGATGATGATGCACTGTCCTGCGGGCGGCAGCTCACCGGTGATGCCGGTGGACAGGCCGACGGTGGCGGTGGCCGAGACCGCCTCGAACATCACGTCCTCCAGCGGGAAATCGGTCACGCTCATCAGTGCCAGCGTGCCGACCGACAGCACGGTCATGGCCATCAGCACCACGGTCAGCGCCAGCCGCAGGGTCTGCGACGGGATGCGGCGGCCGAAGGCGATGGTGTCGGGCTCGCTGCGGATTTCCGACCAGACTGCGAAGCCGAGCAGGAAGAAGGTGGTGATCTTGATGCCGCCGGCGGTGCCGGCGCTGCCGCCGCCGATGAACATCATCGCCCAGGTGGCGGCCTGGCTCTCGAGCGTCATGGCACCGGTGTCGATGGTGTTGAACCCGGCGGTGCGCGCGCTGACCGCGCCGAAGAATACGCTGAGCATCTTCTCCCATGCCGGCATCGGGCCGAGCGTGGACGGGTTGTTCCATTCGTACAGCGCCAGCACCACGCCGCCGGTCAGTACCAGCCCCGCCGACCCGAGCAGGGTGATCTTGGTGTGCACCGACCAGCGCCGGTAGGAGAACAGCTTGTGGCGCAGTTCGTACACCACCGGGAAGCCCAGACCGCCCAGCACCACCGCGAAGCTGATCGAGGCGATCACCCACGGGTCGTGCGCGAACCCCATCAGGCTGTCGGACCAGGTCGAGAAGCCGGCGTTGTTGAACGCGGACACCGACTGGAACACGCCATGCCATGAGGCCTCGCCCCAGGCCATGCCGTAGGCGAAGCGGAAGCGCAGCATCAGCAGCAGCCAGACGATCGCCTCGACGGTCAGGGTGGTCAGCAGCACGATCTTCACCACGCCGCCCACGCTGCCCAGGCCCAGCCGGGTGTCGTGCTGCGCGGCGACGCGGGTATGGAGGTTCAGCCGGCCGGCGACCAGCAGGCCCATCAGGGTCGCGCCGGCCATGATGCCGAAACCGCCGACCTGGAACAGGCCCATGAGCACCACCTGGCCGAATCCGGACCAGTAGGTCGGCGTGTCCACCACCACCAGCCCCGTGACGCAGACCGCCGATGTCGAGGTGAACAGGGCGGTCAGCAGCGGCGCCGAGCCCGCGCCCACGGTCGAGGCCGGCAGCATCAGCAGGCCGGTGCCGATGGCGATCACGATCAGGAAGCCGAGCGGGAGCAGGCGGGCGGGATGGTGGATGCCCTGGCGCAAGGCGCACTCCGGAGACGGCGAGGGGAGGGGGCGACGGCGCGCATTGTGCCACGCGAGCGGCGGCGCGCACCGTGGATCGCGCCTCGCGCTGGCAATCCCCGGCGAACGCCCCCATCTTGCCCGCCATGGCCACCAAGCACATTCCATTCTCGATACTGGACCTTGCGCCGGTCTGCGAAGGTTCCACCCCCGCCGATGCGTTCTCGAACGCGCTCGATCTCGCGCGCCTGGCCGAGTCGCTCGGCTACACCCGCTACTGGCTGGCCGAGCACCACAACATGCCGGGCGTCGCCAGCGCGGCCACGGCGGTGCTGATCGGGCACATCGCCGGCGGCACCTCGACGATCCGGGTCGGCGCGGGCGGGGTGATGCTGCCCAACCACGCGCCGCTGCAGGTGGCCGAGCAGTTCGGCACGCTGGCCTCGCTGTATCCGGGGCGGATCGACCTCGGCCTCGGTCGTGCACCGGGAACGGACCAGGCGACGACCCGAGCCTTGCGCCGCTACTACGCGGGCGCCGATGCGTTTCCGTCCGACGTGGCGGAACTGCTGCGCTACTTCGAGCCGGCACAGCCCGGCCAGCCGGTCCAGGCGGTTCCGGGGGCCGGCATCGACGTGCCGGTGTGGATCCTGGGTTCCAGCCTGTTCGGCGCGCAGCTCGCCGCGGCGATGGGCCTGCCGTATGCGTTCGCCTCGCACTTCTCGCCGGCGGCCATGACCGAGGCGCTGGCGCTCTATCACCGCGACTTCAAGCCTTCACGGCGCCTGCGCGCACCGTTCGCGATGCTGGCCCTGAACGTGGTCGCGGCCGATACCCGCGCGCAGGCGCAGCGCCTGTTCACGACGCAGCAGCAGAGTTTCGTGCGCCTGCGACGTGGCGCGCCCGGGTTGATCCCGCCGCCGATCGACGACATCGAGGCGTTCTGGACGCCGCAGGAGAAGGCGATGGTCGAACAGGCGCTGGCCTGCGCCGTCGTGGGCGATGCGGCCGACGTGCGCGAGGGCATCGCGCAGTTCGTCGCGCGGCATCGGCCGGACGAACTCATGCTCACCGCCAACATCTTCGACCACGCCGCGCGGCGCCACTCCTTCTCGCTCGCGGCGGACGCGTTCGGCGCGCGCTAGCGGCGCAACGCAGCCGGCAGCACCGGGCCAGCGGCGCCGGGCGATCCTCGTCGCAACGTGACGCTCGTCGGGTCCTGCGCACCTGTCGGCCCGCCACACTTGGACTCCGGGCCTGCGCGGGTTAGGGTACGCGCCTGCAAGCCAGGTGTCTCCACCAGGAGCGGTGCGCGTTGGACCCGAGGGCCGGACAGCCGAGCAAGCGACGGGAACTGATCCTGTTCCTGTTCATCACCGTGGTGCTGTTCCCGCTGCTGGCGGTGATGATCGTCGGTGGCTACGGGTTCGCGGTCTGGATCTGGCAGATGATCGCGGGTCCACCCGGGCCGCCGGGGATCTGAGGGCGCGATGGCCCTGCCCGTATCCGTCCACGCCGATCGAATCCGCACGGGGCTGCCGCACCGGCGACTGCACGCCAGCCCAGGCACGCTGCAGGCGCCGCCCGATGCCTGATGCCGCGCGCGAATGGCATGTCGCCAGCCTGGTGGTCCGCCACCGGCCCGACGCGATCGCCGCGCTCGCGAACACCATCGGTGCGGCCGAGGGGCTCGAACTGGCGCTGCAGGACCAGACCCGCAGCGTGCTCGTGCAGGAAAGCGACGGCACCGCCGGGCTGATGCGCAGCATCGACCTGCTCAACGCCGTGCCCGGCGTGTACGCCGTCAACCTCGTCTACCACCACATCGAGCCGCTGGCGTCGCCCGGCCCGGTGGGCGCGCCACCCGAACCACAGGAACCGCCACGATGAGCACCAGCCGCCGCGATTTCATCCGCAACAGTGCCATCGCCAGCGCCGCCGTCGCCGCGGGACTGCCGCTGCCCGCACAGGTCGCCGACGTGGTGATGGAAGGCGAAGGGCAACTCAAGTGGAGCAAGGCGCCGTGCCGCTATTGCGGCACCGGCTGCGGCATCAACGTCGCGGTCCACAACGGCCGCGTCGTGGCCACGCATGGCGACGTGCATGCTGAGGTCAACCGAGGCCTCAACTGCGTCAAGGGCTATTTCCTGTCGAAGGTGATGTACGGGGTGGACCGCCTGACCACGCCGCTGCTGCGCAAGAAGGACGGTGTCTACGACAAGCAGGGCGACTTCACCCCGGTCGGCTGGGACGAGGCCTTCGACGTGATGGCGGAAAAGTTCCGGGCTGTGCTCAAGGCCAAGGGGGGCGATGGCATCGGCATGTTCGGTTCCGGCCAGTGGACGGTGTGGGAAGGCTATGCGGCGAACAAGCTGATGAAGGCCGGATTCCGCAGCAACCACATCGATCCCAACGCACGCCACTGCATGGCCTCCGCGGTCACCGGCTTCATGCGCACCTTCGGCATGGACGAACCGATGGGCTGCTACGACGACATCGAGGCGGCGGACGCGTTCGTGCTGTGGGGCTCGAACATGGCCGAGATGCACCCGATCCTGTGGACCCGGGTCACCGACCGGCGGCTGTCGCATCCGCACGTCAAGGTCGCGGTGCTGTCCACGTTCGAGCACCGCAGCTTCGACCTGGCCGACATCCCGATGGTCTTCAGGCCGCAGACCGACCTGGTGATCCTCAACTACATCGCCAACCACATCATCCGCACGGGCAGGGTCAATCGCGACTTCGTCGACAGACACACCAGTTTCAAGCGCGGCAACGACGACATCGGCTACGGCCTGCGCCCCGAACATCCGCTGCAGGTCAAGGCGAAGAACGCCGACGACCCGAACGGCGGCACGCCGATCGACTTCGACGAGTTCGCGCGCTTCGTCGCGCCGTACACGCTCGAGCGCGCGGTGGAGATGACGGGCGTGGAACGCGGCTGGCTGGAGAAGCTGGCCGAGCTCTACGCCGACCCGGCGGTGAAGGTGATGTCCTTCTGGACCATGGGCTTCAACCAGCACACGCGCGGCACCTGGGCCAACAACATGGTCTACAACATCCACCTGCTGACGGGGAAGATCGCCACCCCGGGCAACAGCCCGTTCTCGCTGACCGGGCAGCCCTCGGCCTGTGGCACCGCGCGCGAGGTAGGCACCTTCAGCCACCGGTTGCCGGCGGACATGGTGGTGACCAATCCCAAGCACCGCGCCATGGCCGAGGAGATCTGGAAGGTGCCGCCGGGCACCATCAAGGACAAGATCGGCTACCACGCGGTCGAACAGAACCGTGCGCTCAAGGACGGCAAGCTCAACGCCTACTGGGTGCAGGTCAACAACAACATGCAGGCGGCGGCGAACATGCTGGAGGAGGGGTATCCGGGCTACCGCAACCCGGACAACTTCATCGTCGTCTCCGATGCCTACCCCACGGTGACCTGCCAGGCGGCCGACCTGATCCTGCCGACCGCGATGTGGGTGGAGAAGGAGGGTGCGTACGGCAACGCCGAGCGGCGCACCCATTTCTGGCACCAGCTGGTCGATGCCCCCGGCGAAGCGAAGTCGGACCTGTGGCAGCTGATGGAGTTCTCCAAGCGCTTCACCACCGACGAGTGCTGGCCCGCCGAGACGCTGGCGGCCCATCCCGATTTCAGGGGCAAGACCCTGTTCGAGGTGCTGTTCCGCAACGGCAAGGTCGACGCCTTCGGCGTGGACCAGATCGAGGCCGGCTACGCCAACCACGAGTCCGAGGCGTTCGGATTCTACGTGCAGAAGGGCCTGTTCGAGGAATACGCCGAGTTCGGCCGCGGCCACGCCCACGACCTGGCGTCGTTCGACACCTACCACCAGGTGCGCGGCCTGCGCTGGCCGGTGGTGGACGGCAAGGAGACCCTGTGGCGCTACCGCGAGGGCGCCGACCCCTACGTCAAGCCCGGCACCGGTTTCGAGTTCTACGGCAATCCCGACGGCCGGGCGGTGATCTGGGCCTTGCCGTACGAGCCGCCGGCCGAGTCGCCCGACGACGAATACGACCTGTGGCTGGTCACCGGCCGCGTGCTCGAGCACTGGCATTCGGGCTCGATGACCGGGCGCATCCCCGAGCTGTACCGCAGCTTCCCCTCGGCGGTGGTGTTCATGCATCCGGACGATGCGCGCGAGCGCGGTTTCAAGCGCGGCGACGAGGTGTCGGTAGCCTCGCGCCGCGGCGCGATGCGCACGCGGGTGGAGACGCGCGGCCGCAACCGCATGCCGCGCGGCGTGATCTTCGTGCCCTGGTTCGACGCCGCGCAGCTGATCAACAAGGTCACGCTGGACGCGACCGATCCCATCTCCAAGCAGACCGACTTCAAGAAATGCGCCGCGCGGGTCGTGGCGGTGGGAGGAGCCTGACCATGCGTGCGATCCTGCTGCTGTTGCTCCTGCCCGTGCTCCTGCCTGCGCTGCTGGCCTGCGGTCGCGATCGCGACCCGCGCCCGCAGGTGGTCGCGCCGGCGCCCGAGGTCGGCGCGCGCGGCAACCCGGCGAAGGACATCGACGGGCTGCGCCGGCACGTGCCGATCACCAGCGAGATCACGCCGCTGCCGATGGCGACCGCCGAGAACTTCGACATCCGTCGCGGCCGCGCCTACCCGATGCAGCCGCCGACGATCCCGCACAGCATCGACGGCTACCAGGTGGACCTCAACTCGAACCGCTGCATGCTCTGCCATGCGCGCAGCACCGCCGCCCAGTTCCAGGCGCCGGAGGTCAGCGTGACCCACTACATGGACCGCAACGACCAGTTCCTGGCCGAGATCTCGCCGCGACGCTACTTCTGCGTGCAGTGTCACGTGGTGCAGACGAACGCGCAGCCGCTGGTGGCCAACGGTTTCCGGGACATCGACAGCCTCCTGCGCTCGGAGCGCGAACTGCAATGAGGCTCTTGCGCCGTATCGCGGACGTGCTGCGTACCTTCTGGCGCCAGTTCAACGCACCGGCGCGGTACCTGAGCCTGGGCTTCCTGACGCTCGGCGGGTTCCTGGCCGGCGTCATGTTCTGGGGCGGCTTCAACACCGCGCTGGAGATCACCAACACCGAGGAGTTCTGCACCAGCTGCCACGAGATGCGCGACAACGTGTTCGAGGAACTCAAGACCACGATCCACTACAGCAACCGCTCGGGCGTGCGCGCGACCTGCCCCGACTGCCACGTGCCGCACGACTGGACCGACAAGATCGCGCGCAAGATGCAAGCGTCGAAGGAGGTCTGGGGCAACATCTTCGGCACCATCAACACCCGGGAGAAGTTCCTCGACCAGCGCCTGGTGCTGGCCACCCACGAATGGTCGCGGCTCAAGGCCAACGACTCGCTGGAATGCCGCAACTGCCACGACTACGACTCGATGGACCTGACCCGCCAGGCCAGCCGGGCCGCCAGGACCCATCGCACCTTCCTGGCCACGGGTGAAGCAACCTGCATCGACTGCCACAAGGGCGTCGCCCACAAGCTGCCGGACATGGCCGGGGTACCGCAGGGCGTGCAGGCGCTGCCGGTGGGGGAAGCGGCGGCCCACTGACGCCGCGACGGCCGGCCCGCGGCGCCTCCGTCGACGGTGCGCCGGCCGGGGTGCCATGCGACCATAGCGGCATGGAAGAACAACGCATCATCGCTGCTGGCGCGACCCGCGAGGACGACGCCATCGAGGCCAGCATCCGGCCGAAGCGGCTCGAGGAATACCTCGGCCAGCAACCGGTGCGCGAGCAGATGTCGATCTACATCGAGGCCGCCAGGGGCCGTGCCGAGGCGCTCGACCACGTGCTGATCTTCGGGCCGCCCGGCCTCGGCAAGACGACGCTCAGCCACGTCATCGCCAATGAGCTGGGCGTGAACCTGCGGGTCACCTCCGGTCCGGTGATCGAGAAGGCCGGCGATCTCGCCGCGCTGCTGACCAACCTGCAGCCGCACGACGTGCTGTTCATCGACGAGATCCACCGCCTCTCGCCGGTGGTCGAGGAGGTGCTGTACCCGGCGATGGAGGACTTCCAGCTCGACATCATGATCGGCGAGGGCCCGGCCGCGCGCTCGATCAAGATCGACCTGCCGCCCTTCACCCTGATCGGCGCCACCACCCGTGCCGGCCTGCTGACCGCGCCGCTGCGCGACCGCTTCGGCATCGTCCAGCGGCTGGAGTTCTACAGCGCCGAGGAACTGGCGCGGATCGTGCGCCGCGCCGCACGGATCCTCGGCATCGATTGCGTGGATGAGGGCGCGGTCGAGATCGCACGCCGCTCGCGGGGCACGCCGCGCATCGCCAACCGCCTGCTGCGGCGAGTCCGCGACTACGCGCAGGTCCGGGCGCAGGGGCGGATCGACCACGCCGTCGCCGATGCGGCGATGAAGATGCTCAAGGTCGACCCGGAAGGGTTCGACGAGCTCGACCGGCGGCTGCTCAACCTGATCATCGAGAACTTCGACGGCGGGCCGGTCGGGGTCGACTCGCTGGCCGCGGCCCTGAGCGAGGAGCGCGGCACCCTCGAGGACGTGATCGAGCCCTACCTGATCCAGCAGGGCTTCCTGGTCCGCACCGCGCGCGGCCGGATGGCGACGGTCAAGGCCTGGCGGCATCTCGGGCTGAAGCCCACGCGGGAATCGGGAATCGGGAATGGGGAATCCGAAGCGCTGTTCTGATGCAGTCGAACGATTGAACGCGGATCCCGACCCTACCGGAGCCACAGGCTTGACCACCCATTCCCGATTCCCGATTCCCGATTCCCACCCGTTCAGCCTTCCGACAAGGGTCTACTGGGAAGATACCGACGCCGGTGGTGTGGTCTACCACGCGCAGTACGTCGCGTTCCTCGAACGCGCGCGCACCGAATGGGTACGCGCGCTGGGGTACGGGCAGGACGTGCTGCGCCTGTCGCACGATCTGGTGTTCGCGGTGCGGGCGATGCGGATCGATTTCCGCAGGCCCGCGCGGCTGGACGACGCGTTGCAGGTGACGGTCTCGTTGCGCCGCTGCCGTCATGCCAGCGTCGTCTTCGCGCAATCCATCCTGCGCGAAGGCGAAAAGCTGCTCGACGCGGAGGTGCGGTGCGCGGCGCTGGATGCCTCGACGTTCCGTCCGCGCGCGATCCCCGAACCGCTGTACCGGCAATTGAACCGCCTCGTCGAACCCGGAGCCGAAGACGAATGACCGCCCTCGCGATGCTGCTGCAGGCTACCCAGATCGAGCCATTGCCCGAAGAGGCGGCCGCCACCACCACGACCCTGGCCGAGGGCGCCGACACGGCCGCCGCCGTGGCCCATTCGGGCATCAACTACATCGACCTGATGCTCAAGGCCAGCCTGCCGGTGCAGATCATCGTGCTGCTGCTGCTGGTCGGCTCGATCATCAGCTGGGTGATCATCTTCCGCAAGGCGCGCATCTTCAAGCTCGCCAACCGCGAGGCCGATGCGTTCGAGGGCCGGTTCTGGTCGGGCGCCGACCTCGGCAAGCTTTACTCGGCCACCACCGACCGCAACCGCCAGGTCAGCGGGCTGGAAGCGATCTTCGAGGCGGGCTTCCGCGAGTTCGCCCGGCTGCGCGAGAAGCGCGGGTTCGACGGGCGCGCGCAGCTCGAGGGCGCGCAACGCGCGATGCGGGTGAGCCACGCGCGCGAGGTCGACCAGCTCGAGCGCAACCTCGAACTGCTGGCCAACATCGGCTCCACCGCGCCTTACGTCGGCCTGGTCGGCACCGTGTTCGGAATCATGGTGACCATGCACGACATGCTCAACAGCGGCGAGCAGACCGGCATCGCCGCGGTCGCGCCGGGCATTTCCGAGGCGCTGTTCGCCACCGCGATCGGCCTGTTCGTCGCGATTCCCGCGGTCTGGGCCTACAACCGCTTCACCATGCGCGTCGAGCGCCTGGCGGTGCGCTACGAGAGCTTCGCCGAGGAGTTCAGCACGATCCTGCAGCGCCAGGGTTCGATCGAGTAAGCGGAGCGCCCCATGGCCGGAAGCATCATCCATCGCAAGCGGCGCAAGCTGAAGTCCGAGATCAACGTCGTGCCCTATATCGACGTGATGCTGGTGCTGCTGATCATCTTCATGGTGACCGCGCCGCTGCTGACCCTGAGCGTCGACGTCAAGCTGCCGTCCTCCAACGCCCGGGCGATGCAGGACCGCGAGGACCCGGTGATCGTCATCGCCTATCCGGACGGTCGGCTGGGGCTGCAGCTGCCCGGCGACGACAACCCGCGCGAGATCGACCGCACCCAGATGGAGGCGATGCTCGCCCCGATCCGCGCCCAGCGCGGCAGCGATTTCCGGGTGATGGTCGCCGCCCAGGGCGATGCCCCCTACCAGCGCGTCATCGATGCGATGGACGTGCTGCGCCGGGCGAACGTCAGCAACGTCGGTCTCTGGACGGATTCGAGGAGCGATGCACGCTGACGCGTTTCCGCGTCCTGCCCACGTGCAGGACGAAGGCCTGGGCCGAGCGATCGCCTGGGCGGTCGTCGTGCACCTGCTGGTGGCGGCGATCCTGCTGCTCTCGCCCCTGCTGAGCTGGGACCCGGACCGCATCAGCGTCGCCGGCGCGCCGTCGATGGAGGCGGTGCTGGACGTCTCGGACGCCGAGCAGCGGGCGGTGGAACGCGCGCTTGCGGTCGAACCGGAGCCCATGCCGGCGCCGGTGCTGCCGGTTCCGGAGCCGGTGGAGGAGGACGTGGCGCCACCGCCGCAACCGATCCCCGAACCCGTGCCGGAGGATGCACCGGTCCAGCCGCAGCCGACGCCGCAGGAGCGCGTGCCGGAACCGGCGCCGGTCGACCAGGACGAAGTGCGCCGCGACGCCGAGGCCGAGCGCGCCCGCATCGATCGCGAGCAGGAGGAGAAGCGCCGCCAGGAGCAGATCGACCTGACCGAACGCAAGCGCCAGGAGGAGGCCGAACAGAAGCGGCGCCTGGCGCAGGAACAACTGGAAAGGATCCGCGCCGAGCGCGCGCGCGAGGAGCGGCAGGCGCGGCTCGCCGAGGAACGGTTGAAGCAGCTCGCCGACCGCGAGGCGCGCCAGGCCTCGCAGCAGGCGGCGGCACAACAGTCCAGCGCGCCGCCGCCCGGCAACCAGGGCGTGGACACGGGTCTGTCCGCGCGTTACGCCGCGGCGCTGCAGGAAGCGATCCTGCGCAACTGGACGCGACCGGAGACGGTGCCGATCGGCCAGCGCTGTCGCATCGTCATCCGCCAGATCCCGGGCGGGGAAGTGGTCTCGGCCGAGGTCGATCCGTCCTGTCCATACGACGAACTCGGCCGGCGCTCGGTCGAGGCCGCCGTCCTCAAGGCGCAACCGCTGCCGTACGTCGGCTTCGAGTCGGTGTTCCAGCGCACCCTGCTGCTCAACTTCACAGCGCAGGACCGCTGACCGGCCTGGCGTCCTCTCAACGCCTTCACGCCGCGCCCGATATCTGTCTGTCCCGGAACGAACCCCGCGCTACCGGGACGCTTGCGTGCGCGATCGCTCGGGACGGGCCAGGTCCGGGTCGGCGGTCCGCGTCATGGCGCCGCCGCGTCCGGCGGGGAAATTCCCGGAGTCCATCCCCGTTCATCTTCCCGTATCGATTCGCCGCCAAGCTGTGGCCCGCCTTCTTTCCGTCGCGCCAGGACCTACCGATGACTCTCGCCAAACGCTGTCTGCTCGCCGTGCTCGCATTGCTGCTGCCGTTCGCCGCGGCCGCGCAGCAGCAGGGACTGGAGATCGACATCATCGGCGGCAACGCCTCGGCGCTGCCGATCGCGGTCGTGCCGATGCCCTACCAGGGCGGCGGGACCGCGCCTGAGACCGACGTGGCCGCGGTGGTGCGCGCCGACCTCGAGCGCTCCGGCCAGTTCCGCACCCTGCCCGAACGCGACATCGCCAGCCGCCCGACCACCGGCGCGGAGGTCGATTATCCGGCCTGGCGTGCGCTGCGCCAGGATTTCCTGGTCATCGGCCGCGTGGTCGACGCGGCCGAGGGCAGCTACCGGGTCGAGTACGAGCTGTTCGACGTCGCCAAGCAGCAGCGCCTGCTCGGCCTGGCGATGACCGCGCGTTCGAGCGCTATGCGCGACGTGGCCCACCAGATGGCCGACGCGATCTACGAGAAGATCCTCGGCGTGCGCGGCGCGTTCTGGACCCGGATCGCCTATGTCACCGCCACCGGCGCCGGGCAGGGCAGCCGCTACGCGCTCATGGTCGCCGACGCCGACGGCTACAACCCGCAGACGGTGGTGCGCTCGAACGAGCCGCTGCTGTCGCCGGCCTGGAGCCCGGACGGCCGCAAGCTGGCCTACGTGAGCTTCGAGCGCGGCAATTCCTCGATCTACATCCAGGACATCACCACCGGCAGCCGCGAACTGGTGTCGAGCTTCCGTGGCATCAACAGCGGCCCGGCGTTCTCGCCAGACGGCAGTCGCCTGGCGCTCACCCTGTCGCGCAGCGGCAACCCCGAGATCTACGTGATGAACCTGGCGAGCAAGGCGCTGACCCAGATCACCAACCAGTTCGGCATCGACACCGCGCCGGCCTGGAGCCCGGACGGCAACACCCTGTACTTCACCTCCGACCGCGGCGGGCGCCCGCAGATATACCAGACGCCGGCCTCGGGCGGCGGCGCCACCCGGGTGACCTTCGAGGGCAACTACAACGCCGACCCGAGCATTTCCTGGGACGGACAGAAGATCGCCGTGGCGCAGGGCTCGGGCAATACCTACCGGATCGCGGTGATGGATCGCAGCATGGGTTCGCCACGCTGGTCCACCCTCTCGCCGGGGTCGCTGGACGAGTCGCCCAGCTTCGCGCCCAACGCCAGCATGCTCCTCTACGCGGCGCGTGAAGGCCGGCGTGGTGTCCTGTATGCTGTCTCGGCCGATGGCCGCGTCCGTCAGCGCCTGGTCCTCGCGGACGGCGACGTACGCGAACCGGCCTGGGGTCCGTACCGTTCCCAGCGCTGACATGTTCTGCACAGCCAGTCCATCACCCTGAATGTCCGTTACAACGCCTGAGGATCGACGAGAAATGAATACCAACAAGCCCGCCATGCTCGGCAAGGCCCTGCTGATCGCCGTGATGTGCGTCGCCGCGGCCGCCTGTTCCAAGAAGGTCAAGGAAACCCCGCCCGACACCGGCCCGTCCACCGGCGGCGTGACCGATCCCGGTCCGACCACGCCGGGCGCGTACGGTCCGTCCGACCTCGACACCGATGCCTGCCTGCGCCAGCGCGTGGTCTACTTCGACCTGGACCAGGACGCGCTGCGTCCGGAGTTCCAGGCGGCGATGTCGTGCCACGCCAAGTACCTGCGCGACCGTCCGTCCTCGCGCATCACCCTGGAAGGCAATGCCGACGAGCGCGGCAGCCGCGAGTACAACCTCGGCCTGGGCGAGCGTCGCGGCAACGCCGTCTCGTCGGCCCTGCAGGCCAACGGTGGTTCCGGCGCCCAGCTGACCGTCGTCAGCTACGGCGAGGAGCGTCCGACCTGCACCGAGTCGAGCGAGGACTGCTGGGCCCGCAACCGTCGCGTCGAGATCGTGTACACGGCGAAGTAAGCGGCACAGAATGCGCGCAATCATCGTTCCAATCGTGTTCGCGGCGGCCCTCGTGGCCGCCGCGCCCGCGTCTGCCCAGCGTGCGAGTCTGGCCGACCGCGTGGCCGTGCTCGAACAGCGCGCCGCCGACAACCGCGGCAACGTCGACCTGCTCAACCAGTTGACCGCACTGCGCTCGGAGGTGCAGGCGCTGCGGGCGCAGATCGAGGAACTGCAGCAGACCAACGAACAACTCCGTTCCACCAGCCGCAGCCAGTACCTGGATCTGGATGGTCGACTCAACCGTCTGGAGGGCGGTGCGCTGCCGGTACAGGAAGGGGGGGCTCCCGCGACGCCGCCGCCCGCCGCCGCGGGGCCGAGCGACACGCCACCGACGGTCCATGGCGATCCCGGACTTCTGGCCAACAGCGCCGACGAGCGCGGCGCCTACGACACCGCCTTCGGTGCGCTCAAGGCCGGCGACTACGCGGAATCCGCGCAGCTGTTCCAGGCCTTCCTGCAGGCGCACCCTGAGGGCGTGTACGCGCCGAACGCCCGCTACTGGCTGGGCGAGAGCTACTACGTCACCCAGAACTACGACCTCGCGCGCGAACAGTTCCAGGCGCTCGTGGATCGCTATCCCACCCACGACAAGGCGCCCGGCGCATTGCTCAAGGTCGGACTGTCGCAGTACGGGCTGCGCGATCTCGATGGCGCGGAAGACACCCTGTCCCGGGTGGCGAGCCGGTTTCCCGGGACCGACGCGGCGCGCACCGCCGAGGATCGGCTGCACGCGATCCAGCTTGCGCGCGTGACGCGCTAGCCGTGTCCGCGGTCGCGCCCGACGCGGCTGCCGCGTCGGCGGCGGACCGGCTGCGGATCACCGAGATCTTCCTGTCGCTGCAGGGCGAGGCGCGCGACGCCGGCCGGCCGACCGTGTTCGTGCGCCTGACCGGCTGCCCGCTGCGCTGCACCTATTGCGATACCGCCTACGCTTTCCACGGGGGCGAGTGGTGGGATGTCGACGACATCGTCGCGGAAGTGGCGCGCCACGGCGTGCGCCACGTCTGCGTGACCGGGGGCGAGCCGCTCGCGCAGAAGCGCTGCCTCGGCCTGTTGTCGCGGCTGTGCGATGCCGGCCACGTCGTGTCGCTGGAAACCTCCGGGGCGATCGACATCTCCGGCGTCGACGGGCGGGTGTCGCGGGTGCTGGACATCAAGACCCCGGCGTCCGGCGAGGCCGGGCGCAACCGCTGGGAGAACCTGCCGCTGCTGAGCGCGCACGACCAGGTGAAGTTCGTGGTGTGCGATCGTGCGGACTACGAATGGGCGCGCGGGATCGTGCTCGAACGCGCGCTGCACGCGCGCTGCGAGGTGCTGTTCTCGCCGAGCAAGTCCCAACTGTCGCCGACCGCGCTGGCCGACTGGATCGTCGCCGACCGTCTGCCGGTGCGGTTCCAGATGCAGTTGCACAAGCTGCTGTGGAACGACGCGCCGGGGCGGTGACGAGGCGACGTTCTCGGGCGCTTTTCGTGCGGATGCGCAGGGGGCCAGTGGTTGCAGTCCGACGCGGCCCCGAGCGGTTTCGCGCCGCCGGAATGTCATCCCGAGCGCAGCGAGGGATCTGCTTCTCGCGGCGCCGCCAGGATCCCTCGCTGCGCTCGGGATGACAAGGGTTTAGCCTTTCCCGATTCCCGATTCCCGATTCCCGATTCCCGATTCCCGATTCCCGATTCCCGAAATGAAAAAAGCAGTCGTCCTCGTCTCCGGCGGAATGGATTCCGCCGTCGTGCTCGCGATGGCCCGCGAGCAGGGCTTCGCGCTGCATGCGCTCAGCGTCAGCTACGGACAGCGCCACACCTCCGAACTCGACGCCGCCCAACGCGTGGCGCGGGCGCTCGGAGCGGTCGAGCACAAGACCGTCACGGTCGATCTGCGCGCGTTCGGCGGGTCCGCGCTGACCGCCGACATCGAGGTGCCCGATGCCGGCGGCCCGGGCATCCCGGTGACCTACGTGCCCGCGCGCAACACGATCATGCTGTCGCTGGCGCTCGGCTGGGCCGAGGTGCTGGGCGCGAACGACCTGTTCTGCGGGGTCAATGCCGTCGATTACTCCGGCTATCCCGACTGTCGCCCGGCGTTCATCGAGGCCTTCGAGCGACTCGCCAACCTGGCCACGAAAGCGGGTGTGGAAGGCGCGGGCATCCGCGTGCACGCGCCCCTGCTGCGCCTGGGCAAGGCCGACATCGTGCGCGAGGGCCAGCGGCTCGGCGTGGATTTCGCGCAGACCGTGTCGTGCTACCGCGCCGACGGCGACGGGCGCGCATGCGGCCATTGCGATGCCTGCCGGCTGCGTGCCGAAGGTTTCGCCGCCGCAGGCATCCCCGATCCCACGCGCTACGTGCCCTGAGGACGATGCGATAGAATGCGTTTCCCGGCGCAATGCCGGCACATGACGGGTCGTTAGCTCAGTCGGTAGAGCATCGGACTTTTAATCCGCTGGTCGATGGTTCGAATCCATCACGACCCACCAGCTTTCCCGCCCCACGATCCGCGGCGCCCGGCCGGAATGCCCGGTGGGGGTGACCGCCGCCATGGCACTCGCGGCAGTCGTATGTCGCCACGCGCAGCTCGGCTAATGCGCCGTTGCGACGGTCGCGTCCGCGTCCCGCAGCACCTCCAGCACCGCATCGGCATAACGCTCGAGCTTGGCCGCGCCGATCCCCTCGACGCGCCCGAGCGCGTCGCGGTCCGACGGCCGCTCGCGGGCGATCGCGCGCAGCGTGCTGTCGTGGAACACCACGTAGGCGGGCACGTTCTGCTCGCGGGCCAGGCGCGCGCGCAGCTCGCGCAGGGCCTCGAACGCGCCGACGTCGGCGGGCGCCAGGTCGGCGATGGCTTCGCCGCGCGTACCGCCCGTCCTGGCGCGGCGCGCGACCGGCTTGCGCAGCATCACCGGCTGTTCGCCGCGCAGCACCGCGCGGCTGGCCTCGGCCAGGCGCAGGCCGCCATGGCCCTCGGCGTCGACCTCGAGCAGGCCGTGCGCGACCAGTTGCCGGAACACGCCGCGCCAGGCGCGCGCGTCGAGCTCGGTACCGATGCCGTACACGCCCAGGCGGTCGTGGCCGAACTGGCGCACGCGCTCGCCGTCGCCGCCGCGCAGCACGTCGATCAGGTGCGCGGCGCCGAAGCGTTGGCCGGTCCGGTAGACGCAGCTGAGCGCCTTGCGCGCCGGCTCGGTGGCATCCCAGGCCTCGGGTGGCTGCAGGCAGTTGTCGCAATTGCCGCAGGCGCCCGGATGCGATTCGCCGAAATTCGCCAGCAGTCCCTGCCGCCGGCAGCGCATCGATTCGCAGTAGCCCACCAGCGCATCGAGCTTGCGGTGCTCCAGGCGCTTGCGCTCGGGCCCGGAGTCGGACTGCTCGATCATCTGCCGCAGCAGCACCAGGTCGCCCAAGCCGTAGCACATCCACGCATCCGAGGGTTCGCCGTCGCGACCGGCGCGGCCGGTCTCCTGGTAGTAGCCTTCGATCGACTTGGGCAGGTCGACGTGGGCGACGAAGCGCACGTCGGGTTTGTCGATGCCCATGCCGAAGGCGATCGTCGCGACCATCACCACGCCTTCCTCGCGCAGGAAGCGACGCTGGTTCGAGGCGCGCGTGGCGGCGTCCATGCCGGCGTGGTAGGGCAGGGCGTCGATGCCCTGCGCGGCGAGGAACTGCGCGGTCTCGTCGACCTTGCGCCGCGACAGGCAGTACACGATCCCGGCGGCGCCCCGGTGGGCCTGCAGGAAATCGAGCAGCTGGCGCTTCGCGTTCTCCTTGTGCACCACGGTGTAGCGGATGTTGGGGCGGTCGAAGGAATTGACGAAGCGGCGCGCGTCCTGCAACTGCAGGCGCTCGGCGATCTCGCGCTGGGTGGGCGGGTCGGCGGTGGCGGTGAGCGCGATGCGCGGCACGTCGGGCCAGCGCTCGTGCAGCACGGTCAGTTCGCGGTACTCGGGCCGGAAGTCGTGCCCCCACTGCGACACGCAGTGCGCCTCGTCGATCGCGAACAGGGCCAGTCGCGCGCGGTCGAGCAGGGACATGAAGCGGGGGGTCAGCAGTCGCTCGGGCGCGACGTACAGCAGGTCGAGTTCGCCGGCCAGCAGCTGGCGCTCGACGGCCTGGGCCGTGTCGGCGTCGAGCGTGGAATTGAGGCAGGCTGCGCGCACGCCGAGCTGGCGCAGGGCGTCCACCTGGTCCTGCATCAGCGCGATCAGCGGCGAGACCACGATCGCGGTGCCCTCGCGCAGCAGCGCCGGCAGCTGGTAGCACAGCGACTTGCCGCCGCCGGTGGGCATCAGCACCAGCGCGTCCTGGCCGCTGGCGACGTGGTCGACGATCGCCGCCTGCTCGCCGCGGAACGCGGCATGGCCGAAGACGCGGCGCAGCAGCGCCTCGGGGGATTCCTTCATGTGCTCAGGATACCGTCGCCTGCGCCCGATGCCGTCAGAAAACCGGCCGCGGCCGTGTCGGCGCAGGTCGCGCGAACGCGCTCCGTGCGACCGGCCGGAGCGCCCCGTGGGCGGGCCGCACCGGCGTCAGCGGGTGCCTACTGCAGCAGCGAGCGCAACATCCAGGCGTACTTCTCGTGCGTCTGCAGGCGCTGGGTGAGCAGGTCCTCGGTCGGGGCGTCGTCGGCGTCGTCGGCGACGTCGAGCGCCTTGCGCGCGGTGCGGCAGACCGCTTCGTTGCCGACCACCAGCTGGCGCACCATCTCGCGCCATTCCGGGGCCTCGGTGGCGCCGGCCTCCTCGGTGATCGAGGAGAGCTTGACGAACTCGGCATACGAGCCCGGCGCGTTGAAGCCCAGGGCGCGGATGCGCTCGGCGATGTCGTCCAGCGCGGTCCACTGCTCGGTGTACTGGGCCTCGAACATGTTGTGCAGGGCGTTGAACATCGGCCCGGTCACGTTCCAGTGGAAGTTGTGGGTCTTGAGGTAGAGGGTGTAGCTGTCGGCGAGGAACTTCGACAGCTCCTTCGCGATCTGCCTGCGATCCTTGTCGGAAATGCCGATGTCGATGGCCGGGCCGGTGCCGCCGGCGGCGGGCGAAGCCGCGGGGGAGATGGCGACGGCCGGCTTGGCGTCCCTGGACTGTTTCGCCGCCTTCGCGGTCTTGGCGGGCTTCGCGGGCTTGGTCTTAGACATGGGGACCTCGGAATCGGTTGGATTTTGGCGACAATACGCCGATGCGGAACGAATATGAGACTTGCCGGCGCCTTTGCAAGGGTGGCGATGGATTCTAGGCGCGCTCCCGCGACGGCTGCGTTAAAGCAGGCCCGTCGCGCGATCGAGGCTGGCCTGTCGCGCGACCGGGGCAGGCTGCTGGGGCTGTGGTCGCGCTGGAACGCGAATCCCTCGCAGGTCGCGGCGCAGGACGCGTTCGCCTCGGCGCTGCAGGCATCGCTGACGGCGCGGGAGGCCAAGGCCGCGCGCATCCCGACCTCGACGGTCGCCCCCGAGCTGCCGATCGCGGCGCACGCCGAGCGCATCGTCGAACTGGTGCGGGCGCACCAGGTGGTGGTGGTGGCCGGCGAGACCGGCTCGGGCAAGACCACGCAGTTGCCCAAGCTGTGCCTGCAGGCCGGCCGCGGCGTGGCCGGGATGATCGGCTGCACCCAGCCGCGGCGGATCGCCGCGCGCGCGGTCGCGCGCCGGGTGGCGGAGGAACTGCAGGTAGCGATGGGCGGGCTGGTCGGTTTCCAGGTGCGCTTCAACGACCAGGTCGGCGAGGACACCGCGATCAAGTTCATGACAGACGGCATCCTGCTGGCCGAGATCGCCTCGGACCGCTGGCTGTCGCGCTACGACACGATCATCGTCGACGAGGCGCACGAGCGCAGCCTCAACATCGACTTCCTGCTCGGCTACCTCAAGCAGCTGCTGCGCAAGCGCCGCGACCTGAAGCTGATCGTGACCTCGGCGACGATCGACACCGGACGCTTCTCGGCCCACTTCGACGATGCGCCGGTGGTGGACGTGGAGGGTCGCGGCTATCCGGTGGAGGTGCGTTACCGGCCGTTGGGAGGGGAAGGGGGAAAACCGGGGTCAGAGTCGACTTTTCCCCGAGGGGTCGACGAGGCGATCAGGACCCGCGGAAAAGTCGACTCTGACCCCATCTCGGCCCCAATCTCGATGCTCGACGGCATCGTCGCCGCCTGCGACGAGATCATGCACGAGCGCGGCACCGGCGACACCCTGGTGTTCCTGCCCGGCGAGCGCGAGATCCGCGAGGCGCACCAGGCGCTGGAACGGCGCAAGTACCGGCACACAGAGGTCGTACCGCTGTATGCGCGCCTCTCTGCGCGCGACCAGGACCGCGTGTTCAACCCCGGCCCGCAGCGGCGGATCGTGCTGGCCACCAATGTCGCCGAAACCTCGCTGACGGTGCCGCGCATCCGCTACGTGGTGGATCCGGGACTGGCCCGGATCAAGCGCTACAGCCCGCGGCAGAAGCTCGACCGCCTGCATATCGAGCCGGTGTCGCAGGCCAGCGCCGACCAGCGCAAGGGCCGTTGCGGCCGCATCGCGCCGGGCACCTGCATCCGCCTGTATTCGGAAGCCGAGTTCCAGTCGCGCCCGGCGTATACCGACCCGGAGATCCGCCGCGCCGCGCTGGCAGGCGTGATCCTGCGCATGCTGTTCCTGGGGCTCGGGGACATCGACGCCTTCCCGTTCGTCGAGCCACCGGATCCGCGCGCGGTCGCGGACGGCTGGCAGCACCTGGCCGAACTCGGCGCTGTCGAGGGCCAGCGCCGGCTCACCGACATCGGCCGCACGATGGCGAGGCTGCCGGTCGACGTGAAGCTGGCGCGGATGCTGGTGGCCGCGAAGGCGCACGGCTGCCTGCACGCGATGCTGGCGATCGCGGCGTTCCTGGGCAACCAGGATCCGCGCGAGCGACCGGCCGACCAGCGCGCCGCGGCCGACAACGCGCATGCGCTGTTCGCCGATCCGAAATCCGAATTCGTCGGCATCCTGCGCCTCTGGGAGGCGTATCGCGAGGCGCACGAGGAACTCACGCAATCGCAGCTGCGCAAGTGGTGCGAGAAGCACTTCCTGGGCTTCCTGCGCATGCGCGAATGGCGCGAGCTGCACCGCCAGCTCAAGCTGCAGTGCGAGGAGCTCGGGTGGTCGACGCAACCCGCGGCAGCGGAGAACGAACAGGGCTCCCTGCGCGACCGGGCGACGCCGGGACCGAAGCTCGCCGGCGACGCCGGCCCCGCGTCGGTCGCGCTGACGCCGCAGGACTATGCCGCGCTGCACCGCGCCCTCATCGCCGGGCTGCCGACACAGATCGGCCACCTCGGCGAGCGCGGCATCTTCGAGGGCCCTCGCGGGCGCCGCTTCCAGCTGTTCCCCGGCTCGCCGCTGGCGCGCAAGCCGCCGCCGTGGGTGCTGTCGGCGACCCTGCTCGATACCGAGAAGGTCTGGGCGATGACCAATGCCGCGATCGAGCCGGACTGGGCGATCGCCGAACTGCCGCACCTGCTGGCGCGGCGGCACCACGATCCGCGCTGGTCGCGCGCGCAGGGACGCGTGCTCGGCAGCGAACAGGTGAGCCTGTTCGGGCTGGTGCTGGCGCCGAAGCGGCCGGTCGACTACGGCCGCCTGTATCCGCTCGAGGCGCGCGAACTGTTCCTGCGCGATGGCCTGGTGAGCGGCGAGATCAACCTGCGCAGCCCGTTCCTGGCGCGCAACCTCAAGATGCTGGAGGACGCGCGCGAGGAGGAGGCCAAGCAGCGCCGGGCCGGCCTGGTCGTCGACGAGGACTGGATGCAGCGCTGGTACGCCGACCGCATCCCCGCGGAGATCGTCGACGCGCGTTCGCTGGACGCGTGGCATGGCAAACAGTCGGCGGAAGCCCGCCGGGCGCTGGCCTGGTCGAAGGACGACCTGCTGATGGGCGAGGGCGCCGATGCGGTGCGCTTCCCCGCCTTCATCGCACTCGGCGACGCGCGGCTCGCGGTGCGCTACCGGTTCGAACCCGGCGCGCCAGACGACGGCATGACCGTCTCGGTGCCGCTGCACCTGCTCAACGCACTGGACCCGGTGCGCCTGTCGTGGCTGGCACCGGGTTTCGTCGCCGACAAGGCGGCGGCGCTGATCCGCGGCCTGCCCAAGGCGCTGCGCCGCAACTTCGTGCCGGCGCCGGATTTCGCGCGCGCCTTCGCCGAGGCTCACCGCGGCGACGAGCCCGATGCATTCGCCGGCACCCTCGCGCGCTTCCTCGCGCGCATGACCGGCGTGCAGGTGGCGCCCACCGATTTCGACGAATCGGCGCTCGAGCCGCACCTGCGCGCGAACCTGCGGCTGGTCGATCCCGATGCGCGCGGAGGCGCGCAGGTGCTCGCCGAATCGCGCGACCTCGACGAATTGCGCGAGCGCTTCGGGGCGCGCGCCGCCGAGGCGTTCTCCGCGCGCGCCTCGGAAGGACTGGCGCAGTCGGGCCTGCGCGAGTTTCCCGCGACGCCGATCCCCGAATCGGTTCCCGGCGCAGGCGGCGTGCGCGCCTGGCCGGCGCTGGAGGACGCAGGCGACAGCGCGGTTCTGGGCGTGCACGCCGATCGCGCGCATGCCGCGAGGCTGCACCCGCAGGGCGTGCGGCGCTTGCTCGTCATCGCGCTGCAGGACCGGGTGAAGCAGGCGCGCAAGCAGCTTCCGGTGCTCGCAAAGACCGCCCTGCTGTATGCGGCGATCGAATCGACCGGCGACGCGACGCGCCCCGGGCGCGGCGGTGACAGGCTACGTGAGGATCTCGTCGATGGCGCACTGTCTGCCTTGCTGGCCGACGACCTCGGCGGGATCCGCGATGCAGACGCCTTTGCCGCCCGCCGCGATGCGGTCGCCCGCGCGCTGTTCGGCGAGGCGATGCGCCGCCTTGCGCAGGCCGAGTCGATCCTGGCGCTGGTGGCGGAGATCCGCGTGAAGCTGGAATCGCAGCTGATCGGCTGGGCCAGGGCCAACCTGGACGACATGCAGGCCCGGCTCGCGGCGCTGGCGCACCCCGGATTCCTGCGCGACGTGCCCGCGGCGGCGCTGGAGGGATATCCGCGCTACCTCAAGGCGCTGGCGATCCGTGCCGAACGCGCCCAGCGCGATCCGCTGCGCGACCAACAGCGGATGCTCGACCTCAAGCCGCTGGTCGACGCGTTGGCGGACGCCGCGGCGTCCGGACGCGGCGACGCGGCCGAGCACGATGCGCTGCGCTGGGAACTGGAAGAGCTGCGGGTGTCGATCTACGCCCAGGAACTGGCCGCGCGCGGCGCGCCGACTGCGAAGAAACTGGCCGCACGGATCGCGGCGCTTGGAGATGGGCGATGGTCGTCAGTGCGCGTCGACCAGCAGGGCTGAGCGACCATCCGCTCTGAAGGAAGTGCCGAATCACCATATCGAGTGCGTGTGGGACCCGCCATCCCGGGACCCCGAGGCCGGCATGCGAGTGCGCGCGGGCCACGGGGTCACTCGACGCGCTGGACTTTCGCCCGGGTGTTGTAGCCGTCGATGCTCATCCACCACGCGCCCATCAGGCCGGGTTTGATCCGCACCTTGGGATTGGACTTGCGGACACCGGCGAGCGTCGCCGCATCGGTCTGTTCCCACACCTGGCCATTGTCCAGCCGGTAGCGCTTGCGGCTTCCGAAACCGTTGAACTCCCCGACGATGTTCGCTTCGATGGGCTCTTCCGAACCGAAGTGGAAGAACCCGCGGTTCTTCTCGACCACTTCCTTGCGGCCTTCCTCGCGTGCCTGCTCGGTGGCGGCCGCGACCGCAGCGGAAGTCTCCTGCTGCACCCTCCGGTCGAGCCACGTGTTCAGGCGTGCCAGTTCCTCGCTGCTGAGCTTGTCCAGCCCGGCGGCCCTGAACTCTTCCGCCGACATGGCCTGTTCGATCGGTGGTGCCTGTTGCGCGAGGGCCAGCGCCGGCAGGGCGAGCAGCGTGGCAAGCAGCAGCAAATGGAGCGTACGCATGGCTGTTCCTCCTGGCGCGACGCGGATAGTGTAGGGCTTCTTTCCCGCGGATGACGTTCGTGCAGGCTGCCCCGCCGCCCGGCATCGAGAGCTGGCTCGCGCTTCCCGCGGCGTCGGCCATCGCGTCGACGCTGCGCGATGCGCTGCGCCGGGCCGCGCTGGAGGGCGGGGCCGGAGGCGAAGCCGCCGTCTCCACCGAGCCGGTCTCGCCCGCGATCCTGCGCGACACGCTCGCCTCGCTGGCCCTGCTCGGCGCCGACGGCGACACGGTGGCGGCCGCCCTGCTGTTCGAACTGCCCGGCCTGGCGCAGAAGGTGGAGCCCACGCTGCCGCCGCGCCATGCGGCGGTCGCCGCCCTGCTCGAAGGACAGCGCGCGGCCAACCAGGTCTGGACCCTGCACGCGCAGGCGGCCGGCCCCGGCAATACCGAAGGCCTGCGCCGGCTGCTGCTGGCGATCGTGCGCGACCTGCGGGTGGTGCCGATCCTGCTCGCGCGCCAGCTGGCGCGCATGCGCCACGCCACGACGCTGCCGGAGGAGGAGCGCCGCGGGCTGGCGCGGCTGACGCGCGACATCCACGCGCCGCTCGCCAACCGCCTGGGCATCTGGCAGCTGAAGTGGGAGCTGGAGGACCTCGCGTTCCGCTACCTGGAGCCCGACACCTACCGCCGCATCGCCGCGCTGCTCGACGACAAGCGCGCCGGCCGCGAGCGCTACATCGAGCAGGTCAAGGCGCAGCTGGACGAAGCCCTGCGTGCGCAGGGCGTCGCCGCCGAGATCGCCGGCCGGCCCAAGCACATCTACAGCATCTGGAAGAAGATGCGGAAGAAGGACGTGCCGATCGGCGAGCTCTACGACCTGCGCGCGATGCGGGTGCTGGTCGACGACATCCCCGCCTGCTATGCCGCGCTGGGCGTGGTGCATGCGCTCTGGGCGCCGGTGCCGGGCGAGTTCGACGACTACATCGCGCGGCCCAAGCACAACGACTACCGTTCGCTGCACACCGCGGTAGTGGGGCCCGAGGGCAAGACCCTGGAGGTGCAGATCCGCACCCGCGAGATGCACCAGCTGGCCGAACTCGGCGTCGCCGCCCACTGGCGCTACAAGGAACAGGCCTACGACGGCCGCGGCGGCCCGCAGCGATCTGCGGCAGGCAATGCCGCGCTGGAACGCAAGATCGAATGGATGCGGCGATTGCTGGAGGCGCACGGCGAGGGCGAGGGCGAGGCGGCGCTGGCCGGCGGCTTCGACACCGAGCTGGTCGAGGACCGGATCTACGTGCTCACGCCCGCGGGAGAGGTGGTCGACCTGCCGCGCGGCGCCACGCCGCTGGATTTCGCCTACCACGTGCACACCATGGTCGGGCACCGCTGCCGGGGCGCCAAGGTCGACGGGCGCATCGTGCCGCTCGACCACAAGCTGCACAGCGGCGACCGGGTCGAGATCCTCACCGCGAAGGAACCCGAGCCGCGGCGCGACTGGCTGGTGGCCGCCAACGGCTTCCTTGCCAGCCCGCGCGCGCGGGAGAAGGTACGCAGCTGGTTCCACCGGCTCGACCGCGAGCGCAACCTGCAGGCCGGCCGCGAGATGCTCGACCGCGAATTGCGGCGCATGGGTCTGTTGCACGCGGAGCTGCAGCCGGTGCTGGCGAAGTTCAACGTGGCCGCGGTCGACGAGCTGCTGGTGCTGGTGGCGCTCGGCGATGTCGGCCCGCACCAGGTCGGACGTGCGCTGCAGGACCACGAGCGCAGCCAGGCACGGCCCGAGGAAGCGCCGGCGACGTCGACGCTCATGCCGCGCCAGCCGCGGCGGGTGCCGAAGGCCGCGGCGGAGGGGGTCACCGTGGTCGGCGTGGACAACCTGCTGGTGCAGATCGCCCGCTGCTGCCATCCGCTACCCGGCGAGCCGATCTCCGGTTACCTGACCCGCGCGCGTGGGGTCAGCGTGCACCGCGCCGACTGCGCCGCGTTCCTGCGCCTGGCGGCAGCGCAGCCGCAGCGCGTGCTGCCGGTCGACTGGGGGCGCCAGGGCGGCCTGCACGAGGCCACGGCGGTGGTCGACGCGGTCGACCGCCGGCACCTGCTCAAGGACGTCAGCAACCTGATCGCGCAGGAGGACGCGCATGTGCTCGCGATCCACAGCGAGGCCAGCCGCCACGGACGCATGCGCCTACGGCTGCGGCTGCGCGTGGACGGCTACGAGCAACTCTCGCGGCTGCTGGCGCGCCTCGACAGCCTGCCCGGGGTCGAGCAGGCCAGGCGGGAATAGCGCGTGACTGCGCCCCCGCCGCCCGGCCGCCTCGACGCCCACGGCCCGCGGCGGGCGGGCATGAACCGCCCGGACCATGAAACATGTCTCCGCCGCACGTTTCACGCAAGGGTTCAGCCGCGCTCCGTAAGCTGCGCCGGTGACTCGGGAACGCACACCGGCGGGCGATGACGCGCGGCCTCGCGGCCGCCGGGAGCCCGTGGTCGGCGACCTTCGCGACCTCCGGTTCGAGGCGCGCGGGCGCGCGGCCGACGCGCGACCCCGGCCGCCGTCTCCCGTGCACGGCTGGTGGATCGCCGGGCTCGCGTTGCTCTCGGCGCTGGTGCTGGTGGCCGTGCTGCTGCGCGGACCGATGGGCGAGCGGCTGTGGCCGCAGGCGCGGGTACATACGCTCACCGGCGAGGCCGCGCAGGCGCTGGCGCGCGGCCACCTGACCGCCGCCGACGGCAGCGGCGCGCGGGAACTGTACGAGGCGGCCATGGCGATCGATCCGGACCGCGTCGAACCGCGCGCAGGGCTGGCGCGCGTGGCGGAGGCGGCGCTCGCGCAGGCGGCCTCGGCCGAACAGCAGGGTCGTTTCGAGCAGGCGCACGCGAATCTGCGGCTGGCGCGCCAACTGTCGATTCCGCGCGGGCGCGCCGATGCCGTCGCCGAACGGCTGCGCAGGCGCGAAGCCGCGGTCGCGGGCCTGGACGGGTTGGTCTCGCGAGCGGAGGCCGCCCGCCTCGCCGGACGCCTGCATGGGGACGACGAGTCGGCCCTGCCGCTGTACGCGCGTGTGCTCGAACTCGACCCCGGGCGGCCCGATGCGCTGCGCGGGCGCGAGGACGCCCTGAGCGCGCTGCTCGAACAGGCCAGGCGCGACCTGCGCGCAGGCGACATCGCCGCGGCCGCCACCGCGATCGCGGCCGCGCGCCGGTACGACGCGGGGCATGTCGATCTGCCCGATACCCAGGCCCGCTTCACCGAGGAACTCGATGCGCTGCGGCGGCGTGCCGACGCCGACCTGACGCGCGGGCGCATCGACGAGGCGGTCGCGACCTGGCAGCGCCTGCAGCGCTACGACCCGACGGATGCCGCTGCCGCGGAGGGCCTGCGCCGTGCCGCCCGGGCCTTTGCGGTGCGGGCGCAACGGCTGGCGGCGGATTTCCATTTCGACGAGGCCGAGGCGGCGCTCGCGAAGGCCCGCGCACTGGCGCCGGACGGCGCTGCGGCAACCTCCGCACAGGTGGCGGTCGATCGCGCACGCCGCAGGCTCGCGCAACTGCAGGCTGCCGGCAACGGCCCGGATCCGGCGCGACGCGTCCCCGAACTGCTGCGCCAGGCCGCGGACGCCGAGGCCCGCGGCGACCTGCTGACGCCGCCCGGCGAGAGCGCTTACGACAGGCTGCGCGCGGCGCAAGCCATCGCCCCTCGCGATGCCGACGTGCGGCGCGCGGTCGCGCGCCTGCTGCCCTCGGCGCGCGATTGCTTCGAGCGCCACCTCAGCGCGAACGACCTCGCCCGCGCGCGGCGCTGCCTGGATGCGCGCGACGCGCTCGGCGACGAGGCCGGCGCGCTCGGTCAGGCGCGCGGGCGCCTGGCGCAACGCTGGCTTGCGATCGGCGACGAAAGGCTCGCGGGCGGGCAACTGGGGCCGGCCAGGACCGCGCTCGACACCGCGCGCTCGCTCGATCCGTCGAGTCCCGGGCTGGGCGAGTTCGAGCGTCGGCTGCGCACCGCCTCCGCGCCCGCGGAATGACCGGGCCCGGCGTTCGGCGCATCCTCCCGGCGGGACCGGCGCGCGTGACGGCGTTCGCGGATCGACGCCCGGTGCCGCCGCGGATGCGCTTCTGCCTGCAGGCGCCCCGCGAACCGGCGCGCCTGTCTGGGGTCAGCCCGGACCGTCGTCGAAGAAGACGCGGCGCACCGCCGCACGTGCGGCCGACGGGGAAAAGTGACGTGCGATGTTGTCGTGGCCGTTGCGGGTGAGGCTCGACCACAGCGCCTCATCTTCGTACAGGCGCACCACCGCGTCGGCGAATGCCTTCGCCTCGTCCGCGACCAGCACATCCATGCCGGGCCGCAGGTGCATCCCCTCGGCGGCGATCGTCGTGGCCACGACCGGTTGCCCGTGCGCCATGCTCAGGTTGATCTTGCCCTTGACCCCGGCGCCCACGCGGAGCGGGGCGACCGCGATCCGGCAGCCGTCCATGTACGGGTCCAGGTCGGCCACGTGGCCATGGACCAGTACGCCGTCGCGCTGCGCGAGCGCGAGGATCTCCGCCGGCGGCCCATCGCCGATGCAGTGGAAGCGTACGCCGGGCAGGCGGGTGCGCACCTCGGGAAACACCGCGTCGCAGAACCAGCGCACCGCGTCCGCATTCGGCGGATGGCGGAATCCGCCGACGAACACCAGATCCCGGCGCCGGTCGAACGGCAGACCGGTGCCCGCGATCTCGTGCACGTTGGACAGCACTTCCACCCGCGCCCCCGGCAACTCGCGCGCCAGCACGCTCGCCTCGTCCGCGCTGACCACGGTGGTCAGGTCGCTGCGCGCGACCACGTCCATCTCGAGCGCCCTCGTGCGGGCGGCGTTGCGCGCGAGCGCGCCATCGCCCGCCAGCCGGGCCGCACGCGTCTCGCGCAAGAAATGCAGGTCGACGCTGTCGAATACCAGCCGCGCGCGCGGCGCGTACCGGCGCAACAGCGGCAGCAGTTCACGCATGACGTAGTGCCGGCTGACCATCGCCGCGTTGAAACGCGGGCCGTGTTCGCGCAACCAGGCAGGCAGGCGGCCCGCGTAGGGACCGTACCAGGTCTCGATGCCGAGTTCCTGGAGCGCCTCGGTGTATGCGCCTGCATGGGCGAGGTCGGAGGGCAGGAAGGTCACATGGGCGCCTTCCTCCCGCAGCAGGCGCATCAGGTTCAGCAGCCGCAGCGAGGCCGAATCGCGATCGGGCGTGGGCGTGGTCCCGTCGACCACCAGCACCTGGCGCTGGCCGCGGTGCAGCAGCGCCGGCGTCGGCACCTGGCCGGGCGCGAGGTGCGACGCCAGCGCGGCCGAGCGGCGCGCGAAGAAGATCGCCCGGTTGCGTGCCTGGTAGGCCTTGGCGCCCGCGGACGGGTCGGTGCCGGCGGTCGCCCCCTCGTCGTGGACCACGCGTGCCGCCGGCTGGTAGCGCACCCGCAGCCCGGCCTCGCGCACGGCGAAGGCGAGGTCGGTGTCCTCGTAATAGGCCGGCGCGTAGCGCGGGTCGAAGCCGCCGACGCGCTCGAACAGCGCCCGCGGGATCGCGATCGCCGCGCCGGAGAGGTAGTCCGCATCGCGCACGTAGGAAAAGCGCGGGTCGTCCGGCGATTCGAAGCGGCCGTAGTTCCAGGCGCTGCCGTCGGCGAACACCACGCCCCCGGCTTCCTGCAGGCGGCCATCCGGGTACAGCAGTTGCGCGCCGGCAAGGCCGGTGTCCGGGTGCGTGGCGAAGGTGTCGAGGAGCGCGTCGAGCCAGCCGGGCTGGGGCACGGTGTCGTTGTTGAGGAACACCAGCAGCTCGCCGCGTGCGGCGGCCGCGCCATCGTTGCAGGCGGCGATGAAGCCGCCATTCGCTGCGCGCGTGACGATGCGCAGCCCCGAGACCTGCGGAAGGTAGCGGAGGGTGTCGTCCGGAGAGGCATCGTCGACCACGATGATCTCGGTCGCCCGCAGCGGCGGGTGCGCCGCGATCGCGCGCAGGCAGGCGAGGGTGTGCGGCCACTGCCCGTGCACCGGGATCACGACGCTGGCGGCGGGCGCACTGGCCTGCGGCAGCGCGAACGCCGAGAACGGGCTCGCGTCGGCCGCTACCGTCGGCATGCGCGACGGCGTCGACGCGCGCGCGAACTGCAACCTCACCCGCTCCCAGCTGCGCCGCCAGCCGCGCGTGCGCAGGCTCGCCGCGCCACGTCGAATGAGCCCCGTGCTCCTGGCCAGCAGCAGGCGAAGGTCGTCCAGCGAAAACCTCATGCGCCCGCAACTCCAGCTGACCGCGGGGTCGCGACGGGCGGCCGGTGGTGGCGGGGCTGGGCTAGACTCCACATCGCGCCGATTGTCGCATTCCGCGGCTCCACGCCGGTGCAGGTTCCGGAGTGCATGGCGCGCATCGAGTACGACGAAGACGACCACGACGATCGCCGTGCCGGCGTGTCCGGCAGCGACTGGCGCCGCAGGCTCGCCACCGGGGCGCTGGCGCTGGTCGGACTGGGGATCGGCTTCCTCGTCCCCTATACCCTGTATCTGAACCACCAGATCAGCGAACGCTTCGGCGAACTGAGATGGCAGGTGCCCACGCGCGTGTACGCGCGCCCGCTGCGGCTCGCGCCGGGGCTGGCGATGGACGCGCAGACGCTCAAGACCGAACTCGACGCGGCCTCCTACCGCGAAGGCGACGGCGTGCGCGCCGGCACCTACGAGCGCGATGGCGGCCGCTGGACGATCGCCAGCCGCGGCTTCCGCGATGTCGACGGGGTCGTCGGCCCCAGCCGCATCGAGGCCACGCTCTCCGGCGGCCGGGTGGGCGGCCTCAAGGACCTGGGCAGTGGCAAGGCGATCAGGGCCGCGCGCCTGGACGTGGCGCGCATCGCCACCCTCTACGGCCAGCAGCAGGAGGAGCGCCGGCTGGTGCGCGTGGAGGACGTCCCGCCGCTGGTGACCGACACCCTGCAGGCGGTCGAGGATCGCGACTTCGCCCACCACCACGGCATCGACCTGAGCGGTATGGCGCGGGCGGCCTGGGTCAACCTGCGCTCGGGCGAGAAGAAGCAGGGCGCGAGCACGCTCACCCAGCAGCTCGCGCGCAGCGGCCTGCTGGGCATCGGCCGCGAGCAGACCTGGAGCCGCAAGTTCAACGAGATCCTGTACGCGCTGCTGATGGAAGCGCGCTACGACAAGAGCACCATCCTCGAGGCCTACCTCAACCAGGTCTACCTCGGCCAGCGCGGCGCACAGGCGATCCACGGCATGGCCGCGGGCGCCGAGTTCTGGTTCGGGCGCCGCCTGGAGGACCTGGACACCGAGCATGTCGCGCTGCTGGTCGGCATGGTGCGCGGCCCGTCCCACTACGATCCGCGCCGCCACCCGCAGCGGGCGAAGGCGCGACGCGACTTCGTGCTGGCGAACATGCTCGAGACCGGCCTGATCGACCAGTCTGCGCATGACCGAGCGGTGAAGGCACCGCTCGGCGTCACCCGTTCCCCCGGCAGCGTCGCCGCCAACCGCTTTCCCGCCTATGTCGACCTGGTGCGCCGGCAGCTGGCGCGCGACTATCCGGCCGACGCGCTGCAGGGCGCGGGGCTGAGCGTGATGACCGGCATGTCGCCGTCGGCGCAGGCGTACGCGGAAGCCTCGGTGACGCGGACCGTCGAATCGCTGCAGACAGGCAAGCGCCCGCCACTCGAAACCGGGCTGGTGGTGACCGACGTGCACGATGGCGAGGTGATCGCGGTGGTCGGCAGCCGCCAGCCGACGGTGCACGGCTTCAATCGCGCGGTCGAGGCGCAGCGGCCGGTGGGTTCGCTGCTCAAGCCCTTCGTCTACCTGCTGGCGCTGGCCAGCCCGCGCGACTGGTCGCTGGCCACCTGGGTCGACGACTCGCCGGTCACGGTGACGCTCGAGAACGGCAAGCGCTGGTCGCCGGGCAATTCCGACGGGCGCAGCCACGGCGCCGTGCGCGCGATCGACGCACTCGCGCAGTCCTACAACCAGGCCACGGTGCGCATCGGTATGCAGGTGCGGCCGGAGCGGCTGGCGGACCTGGTGAGGACGCTGGCGGGGATCGAGGCGCCGGGCAATCCCTCGCTGATCCTGGGCTCGGTCGACCAGAGCCCGTACGCGATGGCGCAGCTCTACCAGTTCCTCGCCTCGGGCGGCGAGATCCAGCCGCTGCACGCGGTGCGCGGCGTGCTCGATCCCGAAGGCCGGGTGGTCAAGCGCTACGACAAGGAGCCCGCGCCGGCCACCGAGGGCGATGCGATCGCGGCGCGGCTGGTGACCCTGGCGCTGCAGCACGCGGTGACTTCGGGCACCGGCCGGCGCCTGGTCAATGACGGCCTCGGCCGGCTCGGCGCCGCCGGCAAGACCGGCACCAGCAACGACGGCCGCGACAGCTGGTTCGCCGGCTGGACCGGCGACCACCTCGCGGTGGTGTGGGTCGGCAACGACCAGAACGAGCAGACCGGCCTGGTCGGCGCCACCGGTGCGATGCGGGTCTGGTCCGGGATCTTCGCGCACCTGCCGAGCGCACCGCTGCGGGTCGGCAACGAGGGCCTGGACTGGCAGTGGGTACTGCAGTCCAACACCACGGATGCCGAGTGCCCCGGCGCGCGCCGCTTCGCCTTCGTCGCCGGCTTCGCGCCGCCGTACGCGTCCTGCGCCTCGTACGCGCCGCCGGATCCCTATGGCGCCGATCCCTATGGCGCGGATCCGCATGGCGCCGCGCAGGGATCGCCGGATGCGCAGCAGACGCGTTCGCGGGGCTGGCGCGACTGGTTCGGATTCGGCCGCCGCGAACCGCAGCCCGACACGCCGCCGGCCGCCCCGCCGGCGCCTGTTCCCGCACCTGCGCCGGCACCGGCGTCCCCGGCACCCGTCCCCAACGAGTAAGTCATGAGATCGAACTCCACCCCCGCCATCGCGGCCCTCGCCGTCGCCCTGTGCATCGCCGCCTGCACCACCGCACCGCCCGCGCCTGAGCCGGTGGCGCTCACGTCCGCTTCGCCGGAACAGATGGTCGCCGCGATCGACGCCGCGGCAGGCAGCGGCGAAGGCGAACTGGCGGTGCAGCCGCTGCGCGACCCGATGGTCGAGGACCTGCGCGCGCAGGCGCAGCAGGCGCGTGCGCAGGGCGGCTACGACGAGGCCGCGGCCGCGCTCGATCGTGCGCTGGCGATCGTCGCAGACGATCCGGCGCTGCTGCAGGAACGCGCCGAAACCGCGCTGCTGCAACGCGACTACGAGCGCGCCGGCGCGCTCGCCGAACGCGCGTTCGCGCTCGGCGCGCAGGTGGGGCCGCTGTGCCGACGCCACTGGGCGACGATCGAACAGGTGCGCCTGGCCGCCGGCGATGCCGCCGGCGCGGCGTCCGCCAGGCACCAGGTCGAGGGCTGCAAGGTCGCCGGGCCCAACCGGTTCTGAGATGACGGCGGCCGCTTCCACGGAAGGCGCGGACACGCTCGCCGCCCGCAGTTCCGCCGCGCTGTCGGAAGGCGGCCTGCTGGCGCAGCGGATCCCGGCCTTCGCCGCGCGCGAGGCCCAGCAGCGGCTCGCCGCGGCGGTGGCGGACGCGCTCGGCGGCCGCGAGACCCTGCTCGCCGAGGCCGGCACCGGCACCGGCAAGACCTTCGCCTACCTGGTGCCGCTGCTGCTGTCGGGGCAGAAGGCGATCGTCTCCACCGGCACCCGCGCGCTGCAGGACCAGCTCTACCACCGCGACCTGCCGCGCGTGCGCGACGCGCTCGGCACCGGCCTGAAGACCGCACTGCTCAAGGGCCGCGCCAACTACCTGTGCCGCTACCGGCTCGAACGCGCCAAGGGCGAACCACGCTTCACCTCGCGCGAGCAGATCGCGCAGTTCCAGCGCATCGTCGCCTGGAGCGGGCGCACGAAGATGGGCGACCTGGCCGAGGTCGAGGCGCTGGCGGAGGATTCGCCGCTGCTGCCGATGGTCACCTCGACCGCCGACAACTGCCTGGGCAGCGAATGCCCGATGTGGAGCGAATGCTTCGTGGTGCAGGCGCGGCAGCGGGCGCAGTCGGCCGACCTGGTGGTGGTCAACCACCACCTGCTGCTGGCGGATCTTGCGCTCAAGCAGGAAGGCTTCGGGGAGATCCTTCCGGGTGCGCAGGCGTTCGTGGTCGACGAGGCTCACCAGCTGCCGGAGCTGGCAGCGCAATTCTTCGGCGAGGGCCTGTCGGCGCGGCCCCTGGTGGAGCTGGCGCGCGACGCGCTCGGCGAAAGCAAGGACGTGCCGGGCTCGCTGGCGATCGTGCAGGCGCCGTCGCGCGACCTCGAGCAGGCCACCCGCGGGCTGCGCGCGACCATGGAAGGCCTGCCGATGCGCGGCACCCAGGCGCGCGCGCTGCAGTCGTCCGCGTTCGCCGACGGCCTGCGCGCGCTGGGCGATGCGGTGGCGGCGCTGCGCGACGCGCTGGCGCCGCTGCGCGAAGCCTCGCCGGGCTTCGATGCCTGCCACGCGCGCGCGCAGGAAATGATGTCGCGGCTCGGGCGCTGGACGAAGCCGAAGCCGGGGTCGGAGTCGACTTTT
>NZ_JAETWA010000042.1:460341-533435 GCF_016774335.1 Luteimonas saliphila
GTCGACTCCGACCCCGGTTTCGACCCCGGGTCCCCTGATGACGACGTGCGCTGGTACGAACTCTCGCCGCGCGGTTTCCGCCTGCAGCGCACGCCGCTGGACGTATCCGGGCCGCTGCGTACGCATCGCGAACAGTCGCGCGCCGCCTGGATCTTCACCTCCGCCACGCTCGCGGTGGACGACTCCTTCGCCCACATCGCCACCCGGCTCGGGCTGGAGCAGCCCACGACGCTGCTCGTTCCCAGCCCGTTCCACTGGCCCTCGCAGGCGCTGTGCTACCTGCCCACGCGCATGCCGCAGCCGGCCGACCGCGACTACACCTGGGCCGTGATCGAAAGCATCCGCCCGGTGCTGCAGGCTTCCGGCGGCCGCGCCTTCGTGCTGTTCGCCTCGCACCGCGCCCTGCGCGAGGCGGCCGAGCTGCTGCGCGAGGAGGGCGAGTGGCCCTTGTTCGTCCAGGGCGAGGCGCCGCGCCACGTGCTGCTGCAGCGCTTCCGCGAGTCGGGCAACGGCGTGCTGCTGGGGGCGGCGAGTTTCCGCGAGGGCGTCGACGTGGCCGGCGCGGCGCTGAGCGTGGTGGTGGTGGACAAGCTGCCGTTCGCGGCGCCCGACGATCCGGTGTTCGAGGCGCGGCTCGACGCGATCCGCCGTGCCGGCGGCAATCCCTTCCGCGACGAGCAATTGCCGCAGGCGGTGATCGCGCTCAAGCAGGGCGTGGGCCGCCTGATCCGCACCGAGACCGATCGCGGCGTGCTGGTGCTGTGCGACCCGCGGCTGACCCAGAAATCCTACGGCGCGCTGTTCCTCGATTCGCTGCCGCCGTTCACGAGCACGCGCGACGTGCGCGACGTGCAGGCGTTCTTCCCCCAGAACCCGGTGCCGGCCGCGGACCACGCGCTGGCCGTGGCGGTTGTGGACGTGGCAGGCGAGGGCGTGGCAGGCGAGGGCGTGGCAGGCGAGGGCAAGGGTACGCCCTAGCTGGCCCGGGCAGCCGGCAGCCGGCAGGCTTCGATCATCGTCGACCTGCGTTCGGAGCCCTTGATGAGCCTCACCATCGGATCGGTTTCGACCCAGCTCGACCTGCCGCCACCGGCCGCCTGCCCCGCAGGGGCGCCGCCCGCCGGCAGTGCGCAGGAGAATGCGCAGTGGTGGAGCGGGCTGTCGGCCCAGGAGCAGTCGAACTACCTCTCCAGTTACGGTTCGCAGCTCGGCGACATGGATGGCCTGCCCGCCGAGGTGCGGCACGAGGCGAACCTGGCCGTCCTGCGGCACGATGCCGAGCATGGCGAGGACCGCCAGGCTTCGCAGGCGCTGCTCGACCGCATCGAGGCCTCGCAGTCCGGACCGGCGTCCGATCGCCTGCTGTTGCTCGGGTTCGATCCGAAGGACGGCGGATCCGACGCGCGCGCGATCGTTGCGATCAGCAATCCCGACACCGCCGACAACGTCGCGATCTTCGTGCCCGGCACGGGGACCGACGTCGGCAGCCTCGGCGGCAACATCGACCGCATGGCCGACCTGCAGGCGCAGGCGGAAACCATTCCCGGTTCGGGCGAGACTTCCACCATCGTCTGGCTCGGCTACGACGCGCCCGACCACATCCCGGCGGCGGTACTGGCCGGCTACGCCAACGACGGCGCGCCGGCGCTGCGCGACTTCACCTTCGGCCTGCGCGAAGCGCACCAGGGGCCGGAAGCGCGCGTGACCGTCATCGGCCATTCCTACGGATCCACCGTGGTCGGCACCGCCGACGCCATGGCCGGAGAAGGCCTGGCGGTCGACGACATCATCGCCATGGGCAGCCCTGGCATGGGCTACGAAGCCGAGGAACGCCGCCCGGGCTGGGGCCCCTTCCGGATCGACAGTCCGCTGGTCGACGACGTCAGCGACATGCACATCGATGCCGACCACTTCTGGGCCGGCGCCGCCAGCGACGATGTCGTGAGCTACACCGAGGTGCACGGCAACAGCCCGGTCGACTGGAGCTTCGGCGGCCAGCGCATCACCACCGAGGGCGCGTCCGGGCACAGCGACTACTGGAAGCCCGGCACCGAATCGCTGCGCAACCAGGCCTACATCCTGACCGGCAACTACGACCAGGTGGATACGGTCGGCCGCCGTTTCGGCTGATCCGCCGCCCGGCGCTATGCTGTCGGGCATGGAGACCCCACGCGACAACAGGCCCCGGCGTCTCCCCATCGCCGGCACGCTCGCGTGCCTGCTGTTCGCCGGATGCGCCGGCGCCGAGGATCCCGACACCATGCAGACGCGAACCCCGCACCAGGCCGTCACCGAATTCCTGCCGCAGGTGGAGGACGTGCTGGCCGGGCTGTCGGTGCAGCGCGAGTCGTTCGAAGTGCGTGCCAACCGCTGCGAGGGCGCGCAGGGCGAGACCCGGGACGACCTGTTCTACATCTGGGTGGGCCTGCGCGGGCTGGCCCCCGGCAACGACATCGCCGCCCAGATCGAGGCCGCGCACGCGCGCTGGCAGGCGCAGGGCTGGGAGATCACCCGCTTCCGCAAGCTCGACAGCGGCGGGGTCAACCTCACCGCCACCGACCCCGCCAGCGGCAATACCTACACCCTCGACTCGGGCTTCAAGCCGGCGCCCGACGCGTATCTCGCGGCGTTCTTCAACACCCCGTGCTTCCAGTCGCCCGAGGGCCAGGTCGCGTTCGGCGCGCTGCAGGCGCCCGCGATCTGAGCCACGCGGCTGAACTGTCGCAAGGGAGAAGTCGCGGTCAGGACTTCGGCTGGACGCCGCGTCGTTGCTCTGGCTGCGGTGGCCCGGTGGCCAGGTCCATCGAAGCCGCGCAAGTAAAGGACCGATGGGCATTCCGGATCGGGCTTGCGGAAAGCAGTGCACGTAGGTGCCGCAGCGGCGAGTCAACCATGGGTGCGCGCAGGCCGCGTGCGCTGCACTGCCACGCAGTGGCCCTGACCGAGCAGAGAGCGACTCCCGGGCGCCGCCGGGGCGCGACGTCCTTCCGAAGTCCCGAAGCGGACCCGCCATCGCGGAACAGTTTTTCTCGGCAGGGAGCAGCCACGAGCTTGCCGGCGGCTCCGCCCTCGAAGCACGTTTCGGTCAGCGTCTGCCGGCGCTTCCGCTTTGGGAGGCCGCGAGCGCTTGAGGTCCGCGCTCCGACAAATCTTGCCAGTGCTCCAGCTTCCGAGGTTCGCGTCCCGGCAAATCTCGTCGGTGTTCCGGCTGTCGAAGTCCGCGCTCAGGCAGAATTTGCCGGCGCTCCGACTTCCGATGCCCGCGTGCGGACAATTTTGCCTGTGCGCGGGCTTCCTGACCCGGCGCGGCGGCTTCTTTCCCGGCGACCCGGCCTGTTTTCCCGCTCGATGGACAAATTTTGTCCAGACGGCCCCCCCGAGGGCGGAGGCGCAGCCACGGCGCGTCGGTGGGCCCGCTACCATGACCAGATGAGACTGCTCGCCTTCGAGACCGCCACCGAAGCCTGTTCCGTCGCCGTGCTGGTGGACGACGCGGTGATCGAGCGCTTCGAGATCGCGCCGCGGCGCCATGCCGAACTGGCCTTGCCCTGGGCCGGCGAGCTGCTGGCGCAGGCCGGCGTGGCGAAATCGCAGCTCGACGCGATCGCGGTGGGCCGCGGTCCCGGCGCGTTCACCGGGGTGCGCCTGGCGGTGGCGCTGGCGCAGGGCATCGCGCTGGCGCTGGATCGCCCCGTCGTCGGGGTGTCGACGCTGGCGGCGCTGGCCGCGCGCGCGGATGGCGATCGAGTGCTCGCGGCGATCGATGCGCGCATGGGCGAGGTCTACCTCGGCGCGTTCGTGCGCGTGGACGGCGGGTTGCAGGCGCTCGGCACGGAAACCGTGGTGCGGCCGGACCAGGCCGACCTGCCGGACGACGATGGCTGGCAGGGCGTCGGCACCGGCTTCGACGCGGCCGAGGGGGCCTTGCGCACGCGCCTGGCCGGGGCGCTGGCATCGGTGGACGGAACGGCCTTGCCGCACGCGGCCGATGTCGCGCGCCTGGGGGCGCGGGCGTTCGCGCGCGGCGAGGCGATCGCGCCGGAGCGCCTGCAGCCGGCCTACCTGCGCGACGACGTGGCGCTGACCCTGGTGCAGCAGCAGGCACAGCGCGCCGCCCGCGCCTGAGCGGGAACCAATCGCCGCCGGGCGCGGTCCAGCGCAGACCACACGGGAGATGGCCATGGCGGATGCACACACGCGTCACCTCGAAGGCGGCGACCGGGCGCGCGGCTGGCTGCGCCGCGAACTGCCGCCGCTGCTGCTGACGATCGCGCTGCTGGTGGTCGCGCGCTCGTCGTTCGCCAACCACTACCACGTGCCCAGCGGCTCGATGGAGCCGACCCTGCTGCCGGGCGACCGGGTGGTCGTCGACATGAGCGCGTACGGCCTGCGCGTGCCGTTCACCGCGATCGAGCTGTTGGCGCGCGGCGAGCCCCTGCCCGGCGAGGTGGTCTTGTTCCGCTCGCCGGCGGACGGCACCCGGCTGATCAAGCGCGTGGTCGCCGTGGGCGGCCAGCGCGTGGCGCTGGTGGACGGGCGCCTGCGCATCGACGGCCAGCCGATCCAGCCCGACGGCTCGGCCGACGCCGAGCGCTTCGGCGACCGCCTCGTGCGGCTCGACCTGGCCGACGGCGGCGGACCGGACATCGCGCCGTTCACCATCCCCGATGACATGGTGCTGGTCCTGGGCGACCACCGGGGACGCAGCGCCGACGGACGCTACTTCGGCCTGGTCCCGCGGCAGGCGTTCTACGGCAAGGCGCTCGGCGTGTACTGGCGCCGCGGCGAAGGCCCGCTCTGGCAGCGGCTGTAGGGCGGGCCCTGGCCCGCCCATTCGTGTCACCGTGGACGCCCGCAATGCCGGGCAGCTCCGCGTGCCTCCGTGGTCATGCCAGTCGTCACCGCATACCCGTGGTCGTGCCAGTCGCCACCGCGGCTGCCGGTCATGCCGGTCGTCCCTGTGGGCGCCAGCACCGGCGTAGGGCAGGCCCCGGTCCGCCATCCGTCACCGTGTGCGCCCGCAGGGCGCGTCCTCTCGGCCCGCGTCCGCACCCCCGCGTGGCCACTCAATCGTCGATCAGTTCCCCGCCCGGCAGGAACTGCCAGGTGCGGGTGACGTGGAGGATGTCGATCTCCTCCTCGGTGCGTGGCAACGGCGAATAGGGCTCGGCCAGCCTGGCGATGCGCAGCGCGGCGTCGTCGAGCAGCCGGCTGCCGCTGGAGCGGATGATGTCGGCGCGCTCGACCGACCCGTCGCGGCGGATCGCCACGCTGATCACCAGTTCGCCGGACAGACGGCGCCGGCGCGCCTCGTCGGGGTAGTTGAGGTTGCCCACGCGCTGCACCCGGTCGACCCAGTCGCGCAGGTAGCTGGCATAGGCCCATTCCTGGGTGCTGGCGGAGACGAACTTGCGTTTCGGCCGCTTGGCGTAGCGTTCCGAGCGCAGGTGGATCTCGGCCGCCAGCCGCGCCATCGCCAGGTCGCGTTCCACCTTCTCGGACCCGTGTGGCAGGGCGCTTTCGTCGGCCTGCGGTCGGGCGTCGGGTGTGGGCAGCGGCACCTCGCCGCGCTGGCTGGCGACCACCCGCGCCTGCGGGGGCGGCTGCGCGCTGGGCGACTGCGCGCGCATCTCGATCGGCGCCACGCCCGGTTCGGCCTGCGCCACCAGCCCGGCCTGGTCGTCGCGTGGGCGGGTGCTGCGCTCGTGCTCGCCACCGCCCTGGTTGCTGGCCTGGGCGAGGAAATCCGCCTGCTTCTGCGTCAGCGGGCTGGTGGTTTCGGTCAGGATCACGTCCAGCGTCGGCAGCAGCGGCGCCGCGTCGTCCAGGGCGAAGCCCACGCCCAGCACCAGCATCCCGTGCAGCAGCAGCGACAGCACCAGGGTGGCGCTGAGGCGTTCGCGTTCGCCGATGCGCGGCGGGGCGGGGGGCAGGGCGAGGGTGGACATCGTGCGGCTCAGCGACCGGCGCTCATCGGTCGGGGCCGGCTTCGATCGCGTCGAACAGCATGCCCGCGATGTTGATCCCGAACTGCGCATCGAGCTCGCGGATGCAGGTCGGGCTGGTGACGTTGACCTCGGTCAGCCAGTCGCCGATCACGTCGAGGCCGACGAAGCGCATGCCGCGCCGTTGCACCTCCGGACCGACCTGGCCGGCGATCCAGCGGTCGCGCTCGCTCAGCGGCCGGCCTTCGCCGCGGCCGCCGGCGGCGAGGTTGCCGCGGAACTCGTCGCCCTGCGGGATCCGCGCCAGGCACCAGTCCACCGGCTCGCCGTCGATCAGCAGGATGCGCTTGTCGCCGTCGACGATCTCGGGCAGGTAGCGTTGCGCCATCGCCAGGTGGCGGCCGCCGTCGGTCAGCGTTTCCAGGATCACGTTGAGGTTGGCGTCGCCCGCCCTGGCACGGAAGATCGAACGCCCGCCCATCCCGTCCAGCGGCTTGAGCACCGCGTCGCCGTGTTCGGCGACGAAGGCCTTGAGCGTGGCGGCGTCGCGCGCCACCACCGTGGGCGGGCAGCACTGCGGGAACTCGAGTGCGGCGAGTTTCTCGTTCATGTCGCGCAGGCCGCGCGGATCGTTGACCACCTGCGCGCCCTGACGCTGCGCGGCCCCCAGGATCAGGGTGTCGTGCAGATAATCCGCGTCCACCGGCGGGTCGCGACGCATCAGCACGAGGTCGCCCGCCTCCAGCGCACGCTGTGACGGTTGTCCCAGTTCGAACCAGCCTGCCGGATCGTCGCGCACGCGCAGCGGCGCCAGCCGCGCCCGCGCCACGCCATGATCCATGCCAAGCCCGCCCGGCAGCACGTAGTGCAGCGCATGGCCGCGCCGCTGCGCTTCCAGCAGCATCGCGAAGGTCGAATCCTTGGCGATCCGGATCGACTCGATCGGATCCATGACGACCACGACATTCAGGGGCATGTGAACCACCAGTGGCACTTTCTGACAAATGTTAGCAGCCGGCGTACGTCACTTTCGTCCGTGGCGGCCACGACTTGCGCAAACTTCTTCATGGACGCTTGACAGTGCCGCACGAGGCTGGAATATACGGCGATCGCGGCAATGCGGGCATCGGCCCTGCATTGCGTGCCGGGGGAACCGAAGAAATGACCCAAGACGACAGCCGCGCCGCCAGTCTCGATGGGCTGCGGGTGATGGTGATCGACGACTCGAAGACCATCCGCCGCACCGCCGAGACCCTGCTCAAGCGCGAGGGCGCCGAGGTGGTGACCGCCGTCGACGGCTTCGAGGCGCTCGCCAAGATCGCCGACCAGAAACCGCAGATCATCTTCGTGGACATCATGATGCCGCGCCTGGACGGCTACCAGACCTGCGCGCTGATCAAGAACAACCAGATGTTCAAGAGCACGCCGGTGATCATGCTGTCCTCCAAGGACGGCCTGTTCGACAAGGCGCGCGGCCGCATCGTCGGCTCCGAGCAGTACGTCACCAAGCCATTCACGCGCGAGGAACTCCTCGACGCGATCCGTACCCATGTCAAGGCGTAAAGGGGAGTCGCCGTGGCCCGTATCCTGATCATCGAGGACTCGCCGACCGACACGGCGGTGCTCACCCAGCTGCTCGAACGCCATGGCCACGAGGTGCTGGCATCGACCAGCGCCGAGGACGGCATCGAGGTGTGCAAGCGTGAGAAGCCCGCCCTGGTGCTGATGGACGTCGTGCTCCCGGGCATGAACGGCTTCCAGGCCACGCGTGCGCTGGGACGCGACGCCGACACCAAGCACATCCCGGTGCTGATCGTGAGCACCAAGGGCATGGAGACGGACCAGGCCTGGGGCATGCGCCAGGGCGCCAAGGGCTACCTGGTCAAGCCACCGCGGGAAGAGGTGCTCATCGGCGAGATCGACCGGCTGCTGGGGGCGGCGGGATGACCCAGCATCGCGACCCGTTCGCGATGCTGCTCGAGTTCGAGCAGCGCAGCCTCGCGCACGTCGCGGGCCTGCCGGAGCAGTTCGACGCGCCTGGCCTGTGGCGCGGCATCGGCTACCGCCTCGGCGAGCGCCGCCTCGCCTCCGCATTCGACGACGTGCTGGAAATCGTGCCGATGCCGCCGGTCACGCCCGTGCCGGGGGCGCAGGCGTGGATGCTCGGCGTAGGCAACGTCCGCGGCAACCTGCTGCCCATCGTCGATCTCAAGCAGTTCCTCGAGGGCGAGCGTACGGTGCTGCACGAGACCCAGCGGGTGCTGATCGTGCGTCAGCCCGACGGCGACGTCGCGGTGACCATCGACGAACTCTTCGGCCAGCGCAGCTTCCACGACGAACAGCAGGTGGAGCCCGATGGGGTCGCCGAAGGGCGCTACGCGCACTTCGTCGAACGGGCCTATCGCCTCGCCGACCAGACATGGGGCGTGTTCAGCCTGAGCCGGCTGGCACGGACACCGGAATTCAGACAAGCCGCGGCCTGACGGTCGCGTCCAGCAAGACAAAGCAGGGGCAGGGGTAAGCGCATGAGCACAGTAGTCGATACGATCGCCGGCAAGGGGCGCGGACTGGGGAGCAATTTCTGGATCGCGGCGCTGGTCGCCACGCTCGTGATCTTCGGCGCCAACACCGGCTACGCCGGCTGGAAGGCGGCACGCCTGGGCGGCGCGAGCACCGCGGCCTCGAGCCTGCAGGTGAACTCGCAGCGGCTGGCCAACCAGGGCCGGGAAGCGGTGGCCGGCGACGCCGACTCGTTCGGGGCGTTCAAGGAAACCAAGGCGCAGATCGACCGCGACGTGCAGCAGCTCAACGCCAACTTCGGCGAAACGGCCGGCGTGGCCGGCCCGATCCAGACGGTCACCGCCACCTGGACGCCGCTGGCCGCCAGCGCCGAGCAGGTCGCCGCGAGCGAGCAGGCGGTGAGCGGCTTCGCCGCGAACGCCACCCGCTTCAACCAGGCGGTACCGCAACTGCAGGCGCAGCTCGACGAACTGGTGCGCGCGATGTCCTCGAGCGGTTCGCCCGCCTCGCAGGTCTACATCGCCCTGCGCCAGAACGTGCTCGCGGGCAACATGGCGCGCCGCGTCGCGGAGATCCAGGCGGGCGGCGCAGGCGCCTCGATCGCGGGCGACGCCCTGGCGCGCGACGTCGGCGTGTTCGAGCAGGTGCTCGAAGGCCTGCGCGCGGGCGACGAGGCGATGAACGTGCAGCCGCTGACCAACGGCGGCGCGGTCGCGGCGCTGACCCAGGCCGGCACGCGCTGGACCGCGATGAAGCAGGACCTGGACGCGATCATCGCCAGCGCGCCGGCGCTGTTCCAGGCGCAGGCCGCCTCGGCCGCGCTGACCACCGGCTCGGACAAGCTGCTGTCCGACAGCCAGGACCTGTTCTCAGCGTTCACCGCCTTCGGCTCGCTCAAGGACACCAGCGTCCTGGGCAACGTCTGGATCAGCATCATCAGCGGCCTGCTCGCGCTGGTCTCGCTGGCCGGCCTGCTCTGGTCGCTCAACCGCGCGCAGCGCAAGCGCTACGAAGACACCATGGAGCTCAACAACCGCAACCAGGAGGCGATCATGCGCCTGCTGGACGAGATCGGCGCGCTCGCCGAGAACGACCTGACGGTGAAGGCGACCGTGACCGAGGACATGACCGGCGCCATCGCCGACTCGATCAACTTCGCGGTCGAGAACCTGCGCGACCTGGTGGGCACGATCAACGACACCTCGGCGCAGGTGGCATCGAGCGCGCAGGAGACGCAGGCCACCGCCATGCACCTGGCCGAGGCCGCCGAGCACCAGGCGCAGGAGATCAACTCCGCCTCCAGCCGCATCAACGAGATCGCCTCGAGCATCGACCAGGTCTCGAAGAACTCCGCCGAATCGGCGGACGTGGCGCAGCGCTCGGTGCAGATCGCGACCAAGGGCGCGGGCGTGGTGCGCGAGACGATCGCCGGCATGGACTCGATCCGCGACCAGATCCAGGAGACCTCCAAGCGCATCAAGCGCCTGGGCGAAAGCTCGCAGGAAATCGGCTCGATCGTGGAACTGATCAACGACATCTCCGAGCAGACCAACATCCTCGCGCTCAACGCAGCCATCCAGGCGGCGTCCGCCGGCGAGGCGGGCCGCGGCTTCGCGGTGGTGGCCGACGAAGTGCAGCGACTGGCCGAACGCGCGTCCAACGCGACCAAGCGCATCGAGACGCTGGTGCAGACCATCCAGTCGGACACCAACGAGGCGGTCAGCTCGATGGAACAGACGACCTCGGAAGTGGTGGCCGGTGCACGCCTGGCGGAGGACGCCGGTACCGCGCTGGGCGAGATCGAGAACGTGTCGAGCAACCTCGCCGGCCTGATTCTCGGCATCTCCACGGCAGCCAAGCAGCAGTCGGCGGCGGCGACCAACATCACCGAGACCATGAACACGATCCAGTCGATCACCGCGCAGACCTCGCAGGGCGCGAACCAGACGGCGCAGTCGATCGGAAACCTCGCGCAGCTGGCCGCCAACCTGCGTCGTTCGGTCGCCGACTTCAAGCTGCCGGCCTGAGCACGGAGCCCGGGACCCGGATGAACGCGACGACGACCTGTCGCAGGCGGATGCACGCCGGCACGAGCGGGGGCGGGCGATGACAGCGCTGCGCGAAGCCCTCGAACACACCGCGCTCGGCTGGATCAAGCCCGAGCTCGACGAAACGCTGCGCCTGGCGAAGGCCGAACTCGAGGACTACGTCGAGGATTCCGCCGACGTCGGCCGGATGCGGCTGTGCGCGGGCTACCTGCACCAGGTGCAGGGCACGCTGCGCATGGTCGAGCTGTATGCCCCGGCGATGGTGGCCGAGGAGATGGAGCAGGTCGCGCAGGCGCTGCACGCCGGCACGATCGCCGAACGGGACGCCGCCTGCAGCACGCTGCTGCGCGGGATCGTGCTGCTCCCGGATTACCTCGAGCGCCTGCAGAGCGGCCACCGCGACATCCCGATCGTGCTGCTGCCGCTGCTCAACGAACTGCGCGCCGCGCGCGGCGAGAGCGGGCTCAGCGAGAGCGTGCTGTTCTCGCCCGACCTGGAGCGTCCGCTGCCCGGTGCGATCCCGGGCGGGGCGGAAGCCCCCGCATCGAACGACGATGTCCAGCCGCTGCTGGAGGCGCTGCGTCAGGCCGTCTCCGATTGGCAGGACGGCGGCGCCCCGGCTTCGCTGGCGCTGGCGGTCGACGCGCTGCTGCCCCAGGTGCGGCAGGTGCCGGTACGACGCATGCTGTGGGTCGCTTCGAACGTGGCCCGCGCGCTCGCGGACGGCGCCCTGCCTGCTTCGCCGGGCCTGCGCAAGGTGTTCGTCGGCGTCGAACGCGAGGTACGTCGCAGCCTGCTCGACAACGACGGCTTCGCCGAAGTGCGCGGCGAGGCGGCGCAGGAGCCCACGCGGCAACTGCTCTACCATGTCGCCCACCACGAGGACGGCGGCCACGCCGCGCTGCAGGAGCTCAAGCGGGTCTTCGAGCTCGACGCGGCGCTGCCCACGCAGTCGGAGCTGGAACACGCGCGCGGCAGCATCAGCGGGCGCAACCGCGCCCTGCTCGATACCGTGTCCGCGGCGGTGAAGGACGACCTGCTGCACGTCAAGGATGCGCTCGACCTGCACCTGCGCACCGGCGCCAGCGACCTGACCTCGCTGCAGCCGCACGCGGAAACGCTGGCCCGTGTCGCCGATACGCTCGGCATGCTCGGGCTCGGCGTCGCGCGCAAGGTGGTGCAGCAGCAGCGCGACGCGATGCAGGCGATCCTCGACGGAACAGTCGCCGCGAACGAGGACGCGCTGCTCGATGTCGCCGGCGCGCTGCTGTACGTCGACGCCACCCTGGACGACCAGGTGGCGCGTCTGGGTTCCGCCGAACAGGCGGGCGGCGACGCCGAGAACGAACTGTTCGCCGGGGAAACCCGGCAGGTGGTCGACACCATCGTGCGCGAGGCGATCGCCAATTTCGTTCAGGCGCGCCAGGCGCTGGTGGCCTTCGTCGAGACCAGCTGGCAGCACGAACAGCTGTCCGAGGTGCCGCGCCTGCTCGACGAGGTGTCGGGCGCGCTGCGGATGATGGAACTGGCGGCGCCCGCCGATTACCTGCTCGCGGTCAGCCGCTACACCGAGTACGAACTCATCAGCCGCCAGCGCGTGCCCAACGGCCGCCAGCTGGACACGCTGGCCGACGCGCTCGCCAGCCTCGAGTACTACCTCGAGGCGCTGCGCGAACAGCGCGGCAACCGCGACGAGATCCTCGACATCGCCCGCAACAGCCTGGAGTCCTTGGGCTACTGGCCGTTGCCCGAGCAGCGTGAGAAGCCGCAGGCAGCCGTCGTGCAGGCTCCGCCGGTCGAACCGATGCCGGTCGAGTCGCCGACGATGGTTGAAGCCGCCGCGCCGCTCGTCGAGACGGCGGTCCGGCCCACCGGGCCGATCGTCGGCGGGTTCGAAAGCGTCGGCGAGGAGATCGACGAGGAGATCCGGGAGGTCTTCCTCGAGGAGTTCGCCGAGGAGATCGACAATCTCGACGGACTGCTGCCGCAATGGCGCGCGGCGCCGCAGGACATGGAAAAGCTGCGGCCGATCCGGCGCGTATTCCATACCCTGAAGGGCAGCGGGCGCCTGGTCGGTGCGCGCATGCTCGGAGAGTTCAGCTGGAAGGTCGAGAACATGCTCAACCGCGTGCTCGACGGATCGCGTCCGCCGAGCCCGGCGGTGATCGCGATGGTCGATCGCGCGTTCTACACGCTGCCCGAGCTGCAGTCCGCGCTGCGCGGCGACAGCAGCCTGACGACCGACCTGCAGCCGCTGCAGGAGGCCGCCGAGCGGATCGCAGGTGGCGATGAAGGCATGCCGCCCGAGGTCTTGGCGCCCGCCGCGCCGCTGCCCGCGGACGCGCCGACGCGGCTCGGCGTCGAACTCGCCGAAGCCGGCGAGCGGCTGACGACCATCCCGGCGAAGATCGACGCACTGTTGCTGGAGATCCTGGACGCGGAGGTCGAGGGACACCTGCAGACGGTCGACGCATGGCTGGCGCGGGCGCGTGACGGCGATCCCCGGGGCAGCGATGCGCTGCTGCGGGCGTTGCACACCATGAACGGCGCGTTCGCGATGACCGAAGTCCCGGTCATCAACAGCGTGCTCGGGCCGGCGGAGCACTACGCGCGCCGCTTGCTGGCCTCGCACGAGATCGCGACGACCGAAGGTATTGCCGCGCTCGCGGAACTGTCGGGCGTGGTGCGCGACACCGTCGAGACGCTGAAGCAGGCGGCGCCCGCCCTCGCGACCCAGGATGCGCTGGCGTCCCGGCTCGCTGCCCTGCGCGACAGCTTGCCCGAGGCGTCCAGTGGACTGGCTGCGCTGGTGGATGCGCAGGGCCTGGAAGAGGCCGCTTCGTTCCCGGAGGTGCCGGTCCCGGCCGACGAGGTCGCGCTGACCACGGAAGACCTGAGCGCCTACGGCGGACTCATCGACGCAGGCCTTCCGGAAGGCGGTGGCGATGCCGAGACCGAAAGCCTGGAAGCCGAGCGTCTCGAAGCCGAACGTCTCGAAGCCGAACGTCTCGAGGCCGAACGTCTCGAAGCCGAACGTCTCGAAGCCGAACGTCTCGAAGCCGAACGTCTCGAGGCCGAACGTCTCGAAGCCGAGCGTCTCGAAGCCGAGCGTCACGAAGCCGAACGTCTCGAAGCCGAGCGTCTCGAAGCCGAGCGTCACGAGTCCGAACGTCTCGAAGCCGAGCGTCTCGAGTCCGAGCGTCTCGAAGCCGAGCGTCTCGAAGCCGAGCGTGTCGAAGCGGAGCGTCTCGAAGCTGAGCGTCTCGAAGCCGAGCGTCTCGAGTCCGAGCGTCTCGAAGCCGAACGTCTCGAAGCCGAACGTCTCGAAGCCGAGCGTCTCGAGGCCGAGCGTCTCGAGTCCGAACGTCTCGAGTCCGAACGTCTCGAGTCCGAACGTCTCGAAGCCGAGCGTCTCGAAGCCGAGCGTCACGAGTCCGAACGTCTCGAAGCCGAGCGTGTCGAAGCGGAACGCCTCGAAGCCGAACGCCTCGAAGCCGAGCGCCTCGACGCCGAGCGTCTCGAAGCGGAACGTCTCGAAGCGGAACGTCTCGAATCCGAGACGCCCGGAACGGAGGCTGTCGAAGCCGGGCGCCTCGAAGCCGAACGTGACGAAGCCGAGCGCCTCGAATCCCAGGCGGACGCCGAACCGGAGACACCTGCGGCGGACGAAGCGGACGCGGATACGGATACACCGGTCGATACCGCCGTGGCCGCGCTGCTCGCGCGCGTGCTGGCCAACGACGATCCAGACGAGGCGTTCGACACGTCCAGGATCGATACCGAACTGCTCGACATCTTCATCGAGGAAAGCGGCGACCTGCTCGACCATGCGGACGGGCTGCTGGCGCAACTGCGGCAGTCCCCGGACGCACGCGAGCCGCTGATCGGACTGCAGCGAGACCTGCACACGATCAAGGGCGGCGCGCGCATGGCCGGCGTGTTCACCATCGGCGAACTCGGCCACGCGATGGAATCGCTGCTCGAGGCGGTGGTCGAACAGCGCTGCGAGCTCGACCGCAGCGGCATCGGTCTGCTCGAGGGCGGCTTCGATCGCCTGCACGCCATGGTCACGCGCATCGCCGACCGGCGTGCAATCGCCATGCCGCAGGCGCTGATCGATGCCTTCAATGCGCTCGCCCGCGGCCGCCCGTTGCTGTCGGAGGAAGACGTCGCTGCCGATGCTGCGCCCGAACTGCCGAAGGTGGAGCTGGCCCCGCTGTCCGGGCCGATCACCGACGGCGGCGGCGAGGAGGACGCCGCCATCCGCGCACCGCAGGAACAGGTGCGCATCCGCGCCGACCTGCTCGACCGCCTGGTCAACTACGCCGGCGAGGTTGCGATCTATCGCGCACGCCTGGAGCAGCAGCTGGGCGCGTTCCGCGCCGCGATGAACGAGATGGAGCAGACCAACGCGCGCCTGCGCGACCAGCTGCGCCGCCTCGACATCGAGACCGAGGCGCAGATCATCGCCCGGTTCCAGCGCGAGGGCGACGCCGGCGACGTCACGTTCGATCCGCTCGAACTAGACCGCTTTTCGACCCTGCAGCAGCTCTCGCGCGCGCTGGGCGAATCGGCGGCGGACATGACCAGCCTGCAGCAGACGCTGGACGACCTGACCCGCCAGTACGAAACCCTGCTGCTGCAGCAGTCGCGGGTCAGCTCCGAGCTGCAGGAAGGCCTCATGCGCACGCGCATGGTGCCGTTCGATGCGCTGGTGCCGCGCCTGCGCCGCGTGTTGCGGCAGGCGGCGTCGGATACCGGCAAGCAGGTCCAGCTCAGGCTGGATGGCAGCCAGGGCGAGCTCGACCGCAACGTGCTCGAGCGCATGACCGCGCCGCTGGAACACATGCTCCGCAACGCGGTGGCGCACGGCATCGAATCACCGGAGGCGCGTCGCAAGGCGAAGAAGCCGGAGGAAGGCACGGTCCGCATCGCGGTCCGCCGCGAAGGGTCCGAAGTCGTGCTGGAGGTGGGCGACGACGGGTCCGGCCTGGATCGCGGCGCGATCCGGCGCCGCGCCGAGGAGCGCGGGCTGATCCGCGAGGGTGTGGCGCTCACCGACGGCGATCTGGATGCGCTGATCTTCGAGCCCGGGTTCTCCACTGCGGACGAGGTGAGCCGCCTGGCGGGCCGTGGCGTCGGCATGGACGTGGTCGCCAGCGAAGTCCGCCAGCTCGGCGGCTCGCTCGACATCGACACCCGGCGCCAGCAGGGCACCACGTTCACCCTGCGCCTGCCGCAGACGCTCGCGGTCACGCAGGCGGTGTTCGTGCGTATCGGCGAAACCCAGTTCGCGGTGCCGATCGCCTCGGTCCGTGGCGTCGGCCGGATCGAACGCGATCGCCTCGGCAAGCAAGAGGCGGCGTACGGCTACGGCGGCGAGGACTATGCGTTGCACGACCTCGGCCTGCTGGTCGGGCAGGGTGCGGCGAAGGCCGAAGGCCACCTGCAGATGCCGCTGCTGCTGATCCGCTCGGGCGAACTGCGCGCCGCGGTGGCGGTCGACGAGATCATCGGCAGCCGCGAGATCGTGGTGAAGCCGGTCGGGCCGCAGGTGGCGTCGATCCCGGGCATCTTCGGCGCGACCATCATGGGCGACGGCAGCGTCGTGGTGATCCTCGACGTCGCACCGCTGGCCCGCCGCCATGCGGTGCTGCCGCGCGAGGCCGCACCGGCAACGTTTGCCGAGCAACGCCCGGTGCCCCTGGTGATGGTGGTCGACGACTCGGTCACCATGCGCAAGGTCACCGGCCGCGTGCTGGAACGGCACAACTTCGAGGTGATCACCGCCAAGGACGGGCTCGACGCGCTGGAGCGGATGGACGAGCGCGTGCCCGACCTGATGCTGCTCGACATCGAGATGCCGCGGATGGACGGCTACGAGCTGGCCAAGCACATGAAGGCCGATCCGCGCCTGCGCGACGTGCTGATCATGATGATCACCTCGAGGACCGGCGAAAAGCACCGTCAGCGCGCGTTCGACCTCGGCGTGGATCGTTATCTCGGCAAGCCCTACCAGGAGCCCGAGTTGATGCGCAACGTCAACGAACTGCTGAAGGTGCCGCATGGCCGCGACTGAGGCCACGCCGCGCGTGGCCCTGCTGGCGCGCGCCGGCGAGGCCTGCGAGCGGATCAGCGGCGCGCTGCGCGAGGCCGGCGCCGAAGTGGTGCTGGTGGCCGACCCGCTGCAGGCCGATCCCGAGCAGATCCGGCACGCGACGCCGCAGGCGATCCTGGTGGCGCTGGATCCCGCCATCGAGGATGCGATCGAGCTGTATGCGGACGTGCTCGCCGACCCGGGCTACATGGTGATCTTCGAGGAAGCCGACCAGGCCGCGCAGCGCACCGGCTGGGACGCGGCGCGCTGGCTGCGCCATCTGACGGCGAAACTGCACCGCCACCACGACGTACTGCCCGCGGGTGCGGAGGCGGAGGAAGACCTGCACCCGACGCCGGGTCCGTTGTCGCCGACAAGGCCGCCGGTGGATTTCGCGAACGCGATCGTCGCATTCACCGACGAGGCGCAGCAGCATGCCGACGAGGTGCCGAGCGACAGCGGGCTGGAAGGCCTGTCGGGTCTCGCGGCCGTCTCCGCGTCCGACGAAATGGCGCACGCACCGGTCGCGGACGAGGTAGCGGGCGACTGGCCCCTGGCCGGCGAGGAACCCGTCGCCCCGATCGCCGCGCACGCGCAGGACGCCGCCGATGACGGCGCGACGCCCGGGGATTCCGACCTGGGCCTGGCGCTGCTCGGGCATTCCGGAGACGGCACGGATGCCGCCGTGCCGGACGAAGACCTGGACTACGATCCCGAACGCTTCAGCCGTGCCGGCCGGGCCGGCGACGTGCCGGCGGGGATCGAGGAATTCCTCGCTGCGCAGGCAACGCGGACGCCCGCGGAGGACGATGACGGCGGGCCGGCAGTCGCGGCGGAGATGCCCGCGGCGGATCCCCCCGCGGAAGCACCGGTGGCGCAGGCAGCGCCGTCGGGCCTGAGCCTGGTGGAAGACGACGCTGCCGCTTCCATCGCGCCGGCGGGTCGGGCGCCGGCGTTCGACCTCGATGCGCTGGGTACCGGCCTGTCGCTGGCCGATCCAGACAGCTACGGCCACGGCCCGGTGCGGGGCGCGGTCCTGATCGAAGCCGGGCTCGGTGGACCGGACGCCGTGCGCCAGTTGCTCGCGGCGATCCCGGCGGACTTCTCGAAGCCGATCCTGATCCGGTTGCCGCTGGAAGGCGGGCGCTACGACCGCCTGGTCAAGCAGATGACCCGCGCCACATCGGCACCGGTGGCCGTGGCCGACGCGGGCCAGGCGCTGCAGCCGGGCAGTGTCTACTTCGTGCCGCCCGGCCTCGGTCTCAGGCTGACGGGGTCGGCCTGGACGTTCGAGGCGTCCGAGCCGTTCGAGCCCGCGACCGTGCTGCCCGCTCACGACAGTGCGGTGCTGTTCCTCAGCGGCGCCGACGCCGCGCTGGTGCCCGCCGTCACCGGCGACCGCTGGAGCGGCGGCCTGGTACTCGGGCAGACCCCGGACGAAGGTTGCTACGAACCGGCCGCCACCCGGGCAGCGATCGCCGCGGGTGCGCCGCATGGAACACCGGCCGCGCTGGCGGCGATGCTGCTGGACCGCTGGCCCGTCGCCGGGGTCCGGCCCGACCCTGATGCGAACGGGATGCTGCTGCCATGAATACGGCCACCACCACGGACGTCCGCGCGGTGCTGATCCAGACCGAGGCGGCGCGCCTGCTGCTGCCGAACGCCTCCATTTCCGAGGTGCTCTCTTATGCCGAGCCCGACCCGGTCGAGAATGCGCCGGACTGGCTGCTGGGCACCATCCGCTGGCGCGGCTGGCGCCTGCCGCTGGTCGCGTTCGCGCCGCTGAGCGGTCAGGGCGCGGAGCGGGGCGGGCTGGGGCACAAGGTGATCGTGCTCAAGGCGCTGGGCGGACAGGCGACCATGCCGTACTTCGCCCTGCTGACCAAGGGCTTCCCGCGCCTGGTGACGGTCTCGCGCGACCGCCTGGCGACGGCCGAGGGCGGTGATGCCGCCGGCACCGGCGTGCGTGCCCACGTCGTCTTCAACGACGAACCCGCGCTGATCCCGGACATCGACGGGATCGAGCAGGCGTTGCGGCAGGCGCTCGCGGCGTAGGCTCCGCGGGCCCGTCAATCGGCCCGCCGCAAGTCGCGGAGGGCGGGCCAGGCCCGCCGGAATACGGCTGATCGACGCATCTGCGCACCGGCACGACGCGCCGGTCCGGGCCTTCGATCGGATGAGGACGCGGTATCAGCCGCGAAGATCGCCGTACAGCGCCTGCAGGGCCGCGATCGCCGCGAGTCCCGCGGTCTCGGTGCGCAGCACCCGCGGACCCAGGCGCAACCCCTCGAATCCTGCCGCGTACAGTCGCTGCCGGTCGCGCGGCGACCAGCCCCCCTCGGGCCCGATCGCGATCACGACGGGTCCGGCCGCCTCGCCCGCGGCGGCGGCCGCCAGGGTCGACAGCCCTAGCGCGCCCATCGGGTCGAGGACCAGCCTGCACGGCGTGTCGCCGGCCTGGATCGCGGCACTTGCGATGTCCAGCGGATCGCACACCTGGGGAAGACGCGCGCGGCCGCACTGCGCGCAGGCCGAGGACACGATGCCGCGCCAGTGGGCGACCCGCTTCGTCATGCGCGCGCCGTCGAGGCGGACCTCGGTGCGGTCCGCGTCCACCGGCACGATCCGCGCCACGCCAAGTTCGGTCGCCTTCTGCAGGATCAGGTCCATCTTCTCGCCGCGCGCGATGCCCTGCAGCAGGGTGACCCGCAGCGGCGATTCGTTGTCGACCGCCTGCGCGCCGTGGATCTCGACCAGCGTGTCGCGCTTGCCGGAGGCGGTGATGCGCGCGGCGTAGTCGTGGCCGTCGCCGTTGAAGAGCACGCATTCGTCGCCCTCGCGCAGGCGCAGCACCCGCACCAGGTGCGCCGCGGCCTCCGCGGGCAGCGTGATGCGAGCGCCGACGGCGAGCGCGACATCGACGTAGGTGCGGATCACGCGCATCGCGCCATCCTCCGCCGGGCCCGGCCCGAGGCGGGCAGGCGTCGACGACGCGCCTCGGGAGCCTTGGCGGCCTTCTGGCGCACCATGACGCCCGCAGGTGCCGGCGAGGTGGGCCGGGTCGCGTCGTTCACGTCGTGGCCTCGACGATCGCGTCGGCGGTCGCGTCGGCGAGCAGCCCGAGCTGCGCCTCGTCGATGCAGTAGGGCGGCATCCAGTACAGCACGTCGCCCAGCGGACGCAGCAGGACGCCGCGGGCGAGCGCGGCGCGATAGGCGCGCAGGCCGATGCGCGCGGACGGGTCGAACGGCCTGCGCCGGTCGCCGTCGCGGGCGAGTTCGAACGCCACGATCATGCCGGTCTGGCGCACGTCGGCGACATGCCCGATCCGGCCGATGGGTGCGGCCAGCGCCTGCATCGTCGAGGCGGTGGCGCGGTTGCGGGCGAGCACGTCGTCGCTGGCGAAGATGGCGAGCGACGCCAGCGCCGCAGCGCAGGCCAGCGGGTTGCCGGTGTAGCTGTGCGAGTGCAGGAACGCGCGCTCGCGCGAGTCGTCGAGAAAGCCGTCGTAGATCGTCTGCGTCGCGAGTACCGCGGCCAGCGGCAGGAAGCCGCCGGTCAGGCCCTTGGACAGGCACAGCAGGTCGGGCTGAACGCCCCCCTTGCCGCCGACGCGAGCCTCGGCAGGGGCCTGTTCGCAGGCGAACATCGTGCCGGTGCGGCCGAAGCCGACCGCGATCTCGTCGGCGATGAGGAAGATGCCGTGCACGTCGCACAGCTCGCGCACCCGGCGCAGGTAGGCCGGGTGGTGCATGCGCATGCCGCCGGCGCACTGCACCAGCGGTTCCAGCACCAGCGCGCAGATCTCGCCGGCGTGTTCGTCGAGCAGGTGCGCCAGCGCGTCGGCCGCGTCCTCGGCGCAGCCCGCAGCGCCCTGGCCGTCGCGGGCGAGGTAGGCATCGGGCGAGGGCGCGAAGATCGCCTGCATCAGCAGCGGCGCGTAGATGCGCCTGTACAGCGGGATGTCGCTGACCGAGAGCGCGCCGATGGTTTCGCCGTGGTAGCCGTTCTGCAGCGCCACGAACTTCGTGCGCCGCGGTTCGTCGTCGCGGTTGCGGAACCAGTGGAACGCCATCTTCAGCGCGACCTCGATCCCGGCCGAGCCGTTGTCGGCATAGAACACCTTGGCCAACGGATCTCGCCCCGGTTCGCGCGGGGCGATCTCCAGCAACCGTTCGGCCAGTTCCACCGCCGGGGGGTGCGAGCATCCGGCGAGGATCACCTGCTCCAGCGTGCGCGCCTGGCGGGCGATGGCATCGGCGATGCGCGGCTCGGCGTGGCCGTGCAGGTTGGTCCACCAACTGCTCACCGCATCGAGCGTGCGGCTGCCGTCGTGCCCCACCAGCCAGGCGCCTTCGCCGCGCGCCACCGGCAGCAGCGGCAGCACGTCCGGGTGCTCGCGCATCTGCGTGCAGGGATGCCAGAGCACGGCGAGGTCGCGCGAACGCCAGCGCCCGGCCTCGTCTAGAATGGCGTCATCGTGATTCGACATGCCCCCATTATCGCCCGTGGCCCGTCCGGGGCGGTGCCGTGACGCGCCGCCTGCCGACGATCCACGGCATCACCGAGCACGACGCCGGCCCGTACCGCATGGAACGGCTGGATCTGGAGTTCAGCAACGGCGAGCGCCGCCAGTTCGAACGCCTGCGCGGCCGCGGCCACGGCGCCGTCGCGGTGGTACCGATGCTCGACGCCGGGACCGTGCTGCTGGTGCGCGAATACGCCGCCGGCCTGCACCGCTACGAACTGGGCCTGGTCAAGGGCCGCATCGATACGGGCGAGACGCCGCTGCAGGCCGCGGACCGCGAGCTCAAGGAGGAGGCGGGGTATGGCGCGCGCCGGCTCGACGTGGTGCGCACGCTGTCGCTGGCGCCGGTGTACATGAGCCACGAGACCACCGTCGTGCTGGCCCGCGATCTGTACCCCGAGCGCCTGCCGGGCGACGAGCCGGAGGAACTGGAAGTCGTGCCCTGGCCGCTGGCATCGATCGGCGAACTGGCCCTGCGCGAGGACTTCTCGGAAGGCCGTTCGATCGCCGCCCTGTTCGCTGCGCGCGAGTACATGGAACGGACCGCCGGTGCCTGACTTCGTCACCATCCAGGCGCTGCGCGAGGACGTGCTGGCGATCGCGCAGGAGGCGGCCGCGTCGATCCTGGAAGTCTACGAACGCGACTTCGACGTCACCCGCAAGGACGATGCGAGCCCGCTGACCGACGCGGACCTCGCAGCCCACCACCGCATCGTCGCCGGACTTTCGCGGCTCACCCCGGACATTCCGGTGCTGTCGGAGGAATCGACGCACGCCGTGCCGGCGGAGATCCGCCGGCGCTGGCCCTGCCTGTGGCTGGTCGACCCGCTGGACGGCACCCGCGAGTTCGTCAAGCGCAACGGCGAGTTCACCGTGAACATCGCCCTCATCGACCATGGCGTGTCGGTGTTCGGCGTGATCCAGGCGCCGGTGACCGGCGTGCTGTGGCATGGCGCACCCGGGCACGGCGCGTTCCGTCGGGACGCCAGCGGCGAGAACGCGATTCGCGTGCGCCGGCCGGCGCATGCGCCGCTGCGCGTGGCCGCCAGCCGCTCGCATCGCGATCCGCGCACCGAGGCGCTGATGGTGCGGATGGGCGCGGTCGAGCCCGTCGGCCTGGGTTCGTCGCTCAAGTTCTGCCGGCTCGCCGAAGGCGGCATGGACGTGTATCCGCGCTTCGGACCGACCAGCGAGTGGGACACCGGCGCCGGCCAGGCGATCCTCGAGGGCGCCGGTGGCGCGCTGCTCGATCCGCGCGGCCGGCCGTTCCGCTACAACCAGCGCGACACCCTGCTCAACGGCGACTTCGTCGCGCTCGGCGATCCCGCGCTGCCTTGGCGCGACTGGCTCTAGCCGCCACCACGACGCGCAACCACGAGCGCATGGCCGCGACCGACGACCAAGACATCCAGCGCCTGCTCGGGATCATGGCGCGCCTGCGCACGCCGGGAAGCGGGTGCCCCTGGGATCTCGAGCAGGACTTCTCGACCATCGCCCCGTACACGATCGAGGAGGCCTACGAAGTGGCCGATGCGATCGATCGCGGCGATCTGCCGGCATTGAAGGACGAACTGGGCGACCTGCTGCTGCAGGTGGTGTTCCATGCGCGGATGGCGGAAGAGCAGGCGGCGTTCGCGTTCGGCGACGTGGTCGCCGCGATCTGCGACAAGATGGTGCGCCGGCATCCGCACGTGTTCGCGGATGCACGGGTCGCGAATGCGAATGCGCAGACCGCCAGCTGGGAACAGATCAAGCGTGCCGAGCGCGCCGCGGCGGGCGCGCAGGACGAGGATTCGGCGCTGGCCGGCGTCTCGCGCGGCGTGCCCGAATGGCAGCGCGCGGTGAAGCTCCAGGACCGGGCGGCGCGCGTGGGCTTCGACTGGCCGGACCCCGCGCCGGTGATCGACAAGCTGCGCGAGGAGATCGAGGAAGTCCGCACCGAGTTCGCGGCGGTGGCGGCCGACCCGGGCGATGCCGATGCACGAACACGGCTGCAGGAAGAACTGGGCGACCTGCTGTTCGTCGCCGCCAACCTGGCGCGGCATGCGAAGGTCGACGTCGGTAGCGCGCTGCGCGGGGCCAACGCCAAGTTCGAGCGGCGCTTCCGCGCGATGGAAGCGATGGCGCGGGACGATGGCGTGCGCCTGCAGGATCTGTCGCTGGTGGAACAGGAGCGCTACTGGGAGCGGGCCAAGCGCTCGACCTGACAGCGCCCCCGGGCGTGCCGGTCCGGACCGGCGGCGCTCCCACCGGCGTTCCGACCTGGAATCCAGTATGCCCGTGTGCCTCCGGCTCGGCGTCGACCGCCGGCGCGGTTGTGCACGGCCGCGAGCGGCTTCATCATCCCCCCGGCAACCGCCGAGGGAGGACGAACATGCGCCGTTTCGCCAGCTTCCGCGAGTTCTATCCGTTCTACCTGGAAGAACACGGCAACCGCACCTCGCGACGGCTGCACTTCGTCGGCAGTTGCGGCGCGCTCGCATTCGTCGCGCTGGCGATCGTCCAGCGCAACGCGTGGTGGCTGCTGGCCGCGCTGGTGTGCGGCTACGCCTTCGCCTGGGTCGGGCACTTCTTCTTCGAGAAGAACCGCCCCGCCACGTTCAAGCACCCGTTCTATTCGTTCGCCGGCGACTGGGTGATGTTCAAGGACATCCTCAGCGGCAGGATCCGGTTCTGACACTGGCGCCCGCGTCATCCCGACGCAACCTCGAGCGCCTTCAGGCGCGACCACGGGCCAACGGAACCCGGCGCCACGAGACGCTGCAACGGGTCGCGCCTGAAGGCGCTCCTACGGCTTGGCCCGCGCGTACGCCCTGTAGGAGCGCCTTCAGGCGCGACCTCGATCCGCAGCACCCGAAGCGGAATGAGGGCGAGGCAAGCCCGGCATCCGTCGCGTTCGCCGCGGCCGACCATGCACCCGCCCGCGCGGAACGCCACCTGCGTCGATGCCTGTGCCGCGCGCGGCCGGTGATGGGTGACTCTCTGTGTCGCGCCCGCTATTCGAGGAAGATCAGCCACGCCGCCGCCACGATCATCGCGAACCCCGCCCAGTGGTTCCACTTCAGCGGCTGTCCCAGGTACCACGCCGAAAAACCGGCGAACACCAGCAGGGTGATGACCTCCTGCATGCCCTTGAGCTGCGGCGCCGAATAGAACGCCGCGCCCATGCGGTTGGCCGGCACCATCAGGCAGTACTCGAAGAACGCGATGCCCCAGCTGACCAGGATCACCGTCACAAGGGGGGTGGCCTTGTACTTGAGATGGCCGTACCAGGCGAAGGTCATGAAGACGTTGGAACCGATCAGCAGCAGGATCGGGAGCAGGCGGTCGAAGGCGGGCATGGCGGGACTCGCGGGTCCGGGGCGTCGTGGGAGGGAGGTCGCGACGATGCGGCATCTTCACGGCCCTTGTACAGCTGGACTGGCACGCTTTCACAAAGCTGAAGGCACCCTTAGAGGATCACATATGCGTGCAGGGCAGGAAACCGGCGGTCTCGTCCTGATCGTCGAGGACAATCGCAACATCTCCGAAATGGTGGGCGAGTATCTGGAAGGGCGTGGATTCGAGGTCGACTACGCGTCGGACGGGCTCGATGGCTACCGGCTGGCGGTGGAGAACAGCTACGACGTGATCGTGCTGGACCTCATGCTGCCGCGCCTCGACGGGGTGGAGGTCTGCAAGCGCCTGCGCTCGGAAGCGCGCAAGTCGACCCCGGTGCTGATGCTGACCGCGCGCGACACCCTGGACGAGAAGCTCACCGGCCTGTCCTCCGGCGCCGACGACTACCTGACCAAACCGTTCGCGATCCAGGAGCTCGAGGCGCGGCTGCGCGCGCTCATCCGCCGCGAACGCCGGCAGGTGGGGTCGGAAGTGCTGAAGGTCGCCGACCTGGTGCTCGACCCGGCCAGCATGCGCGCGACCCGCGGCGGCACCGAACTGCAGCTCTCGCCGATCGGGATGAAGCTGCTCACCATCCTGATGCGCGAGTCGCCGCGGGTGGTGAACCGGCAGGAGATCGAGCGCGAGATCTGGGGCAACGGCCTGCCCGATTCGGACACCCTGCGCAGCCATCTGTACAACCTGCGCAAGATCATCGACAAGCCGTTCGACAAACCGCTGCTGCACACCGTGCAGAGCGCCGGTTACCGGATCGCCGACATCGACCAGTCGCCGGCCTGATCGCTGCGGAGCTTAACGATGCCGCAGGGTCTGCCCAGCAAGATCCGCTATGCGTTCGTCACCCAAGGGCTGCTGGCGGTCCTGGCGGTGGTGTTCGGGGTGAGCCTGATCACGCTGATGACCCGCGACGCCCTGATCGACCAGCGTCTGGACGTGGAGGCGACCGCGTTCTGGGAACGGCGGGCGGGCCTGCGGCCCCCGGCGCAGCTCCCGGCCACCGGCACCATCCACGGCTACTTCCAGGCCAGCGGTGCGCCCCCGACGGGCATCCCGGCGGACCTGCTGGCCATGGGCGACGGCGTGACCTACCTCTACCGCCAGCAACGCGCCGTCCTGGTGCAGCGCCAGCCGGCGGGCGTGCTCTACCTCGTGGTCCAGACCAGGAACGTCGACCGGATCATGTGGGGCGCGGCGGTCGGGATGATCCTGCTGGGGCTGTTCGCGGTGCTGGTGATCACCGGCCTGACCTACCGCAAGTCGCGCAGCATCGTGCTGCCGGTCAACCGGCTGGCGGAGGAGGTCGCGCGCTGGGATCCGCTGCAGGGGGAGATGACCGCGCCGCTTGCGCTCTCGGCGGTCTCGAACGACCAGAGCCGCGAGGTCCGCGCGCTGTCGACGGCGCTCCACGGACTGGCCGGGCGTGTGGCCGAGTTCGTGCAGCGCGAACGCGATTTCACCCGCGACGCCAGCCACGAACTGCGCACGCCGCTCACCGTCATCCGGGTCGCCAGCGACATGCTGTTGTCGGATCCCGCCCTGCCGACGTACGGGCGCCGCTCGCTCGAGCGCATCCAGCGCGCCGGTCGCGACATGGAGGCGGTGATCGACGCGTTCCTGATCCTCGCGCGCGAGGGCGGCGTGGCGCCGGTGAGCGAGGAGTTCGACGTGCGCGAGGTGGTGGTCGAGGAAGCGGAGAAGGCGCGTGCGCTGCTGGGCGGCAAGCCGGTGGAACTGCGCATCTCGGGTGATGCGTCGCCGCGACTGTTCGCGCCGCCCGCGGTGCTGGGCGTGGTGATCCGCAACCTGCTGCGCAACGCCTGCAACTTCACCGAGAGCGGCGCCATCGACGTGGTGATCAGGCCCGATGCCCTGATCATCCGCGACACCGGCATCGGCATGTCGGCCGAAACGCTGCGCCACGCGTTCGAGCCGTTCTACCGGGCCGATGCCTTCAGCCCGATGGGCAAGGGGTTCGGCCTGACCATCGCCAGCAGGCTCACCCGCCGCTTCGGTTGGCAACTCCTGCTCGAGAGCATGCCCGACGCGGGAACCACGGCCACGATCCGGTTTGCGCCGGTGACGCCTTCCTGAGCGGCCGACTCGCCGCATCGCGGCACTGTCAACCGGGTGCCGGTGCGGTGCGTTAGCCTGCCCGGATGCCACTCCCACCGGACCCCTCTCGCATGAGCCCACCGTCGTCGCGCCGCAAGCGGCCGTTTCTCCGCGCCCTCATCGTCGCGGTGGTGCTTGCCGTGGTCGCAGCCGGCGCATGGTTCTGGTGGCGCGGTTCGCAGGACGCGTCGGCGGAATCGGCATGGCGCACCGTCGAAGTGGAACGCGGCGACATCCGCGTGGCGATTTCCGCCACCGGCACGCTCAGCGCGATCTCCACGGTCACCGTCGGCAGCCAGATCTCCGGCCAGGTCACCGACGTGCTGGTCGACTTCAACAGCCAGGTCAGGGAGGGCGATGTGCTGGCGCGCATCGACCCGCGCACCTACGAGGCGCAGATCGAACAGGGCGCGGCCCAGGTCGCCAGCGCGCGCGCCTCGCTGACCCAGGCGCAGGCCGCGCTGCGCAACGCCGAGCTGGACTATCGCCGCAAGTCCGACCTGGGCAGCCGCAAGCTGGTCGCGCAGGCCGATGTCGACCTGGCGCGCGCCGCCTACGACCAGGCGCGCGCGCAGGTGGCCTCGACCCAGGCGCAGATCCGCCAGCAGACGGCGGCGACCGAGAGCAGCCGGGTCAACCTGGAGCGCACGGTGATCCGTTCGCCGGTCGACGGCGTGGTGCTGACCCGCACGATCGAGCCGGGCCAGACCGTGGCTGCCAGCCTGCAGGCACCGGAGCTGTTCACCATCGCCGAGGACCTGTCGAAGATGAAGATCGAGCTGGCGGTGGACGAGGCCGACATCGGCCAGGTCAGGCAGGGCCAGTCGGTGTCGTTCACCGCCGACGCATTCCCCGACCGGCAGTTCCGCGGGGTCGTCGACCAGGTGCGGCTGGCCGCGACCACGGTCAACAACGTGGTGACCTATCCGGTCGTGGTCAGCGTCGACAATGGCGACGGAACCCTGCTGCCCGGCCTGACCGTCAATGCCGAGATCGAGGTCAGCAACCGTACGGACGTGCTCAAGGTGTCGAACGCCGCGCTGCGCTACAAGCCGGTCGGCGGGACCGGCACGCAGCCCGCCGCGTCGGCGGTCGGTCGCGGCGGCGCGGGCGTGGCCGAGGAACTGGAGCGTGTGGCCGCCGCCCTCGACCTCAACGCCGAGCAGCGCGCGGCGTTCGATGCCGCTCTCGCCGCACAGCGGCAGCGGGCGGAGGCGGCGCGCGGCGCTGGCGGCACCCAGGGCCAGACGCGCGCCGACGCCGGCGGGATGCCGCCGGGGGCGATGGTGGTGCGGATGGGCGCGGGCGGCGATCAGGACGTCCAGGCGCTGATCCGCAAGCGCGTGCTCGAGCGCATGCAGGAGAACTACGCCGGCTTCACCCGCCTGCTCGACGACTCGCAGCGCAAGCGTTGGGATGCCGAACTCGCCTCGTCGCTGAGCGCCACTCGCGCCACCCTGTACCGGCTGGTCGAAGGCCGGCGCGAGGAGGTGCCGGTGCGCATCGGTGCCAGCGACGGCACCAGCACCGAGATCCGGGGTGCCGTGCAGGCCGGCGACGAGATCATCACCGGCGAGCGGGCGCGCAGATGAGCGCCGTTGTCGCCGACGCAACGCCGGTGATCGAGACCCGCGCGCTGCGCAAGGTCTATGCCGAGGGCAGCGAGGCGGAAGTGGTTGCGCTCGCCGGCGTCGACCTGCGTATCGCCCGCGGCGAATTCGTGGCGATCATGGGGCCTTCCGGCTCCGGCAAGTCGACGTTGATGAATCTCATCGGTTGCCTCGACACGCCCACCTCCGGCCAGTACCTGTGCGACGGCGTCGACGTCGCCACCCTCGACCGCGAGCAGTCGGCGATCCTGCGGCGCGACAAGATCGGCTTCGTGTTCCAGGGCTTCAACCTGTTGTCGCGGATGACCGCCGCGGACAACGTCGCGATGCCGCTGGGTTACGCCGGCGTGCCGCCGGCCGAACGCCGCCGCCTGGCGCTGGAGGCGCTCGCGGAAGTAGGACTGGCCGACCGCACCGCGCACCGGCCCAGCGAACTGTCGGGCGGCCAGCAGCAGCGTGTCGCCATCGCCCGTGCGCTGATCAACCGCCCCGCGATCCTGCTGGCCGACGAGCCGACCGGTGCGCTCGACTCCAGGACCGGCGAGGAGATCCTGGCGCTGTTCAGGCGCCTGCGCGACGAGGGTCACACGGTGGTGCTCATTACCCACGACCCCGAGGTCGCCGCCTACGCCGACCGCACCTGCGTGATGCGAGACGGCGAGATGCATGAAGAGCGGGGATTGGGGATCGGGGATTCGGGATTCGAAACCGCACCCGATGCCGCCGCTGTGTCCCACTCCTCGATTCCGGCTCCCCGCCCCCGATGAACTTCGCCGACATCCTGCGTACGGCCCTGTTCGCGTTGCGCGGCAACTGGATGCGCAGCGCGCTGACCTCGCTCGGCGTGATCATCGGCATCGCCTCGGTGATCGTGATGGTGTCCGTCGGCCAGGGCACACAGTCCGAGATCGACAAGATGGTCGCCGGGCTGGGGTCGCAGCGTCTGGACATCTCCCCCAACGTCGCCCGCAGCAGCGGCGGCGTGCGCATGAGCGCCAGCAGCTTCTTCACCCTGACCCGGGGCGACGTCGACGCGATCCGCGGCGAGATCCCGGAAGTGCAGTACATCTCGGGCTCGCTGCGCGGCAGCAGCCAGGTGGTCTACGCCGAACGCAACTGGAACAGCAGCTGGCAGGGCGTCGATCCGGACTACCTGGTGATCAATGGCTGGACCGTCGAGGAGGGGCTGGGCTTCGACGAGGCAGGGGACGACAAGTCGGTGCTGATCGGCGAGACCGTGCGCCGCGAACTGTTCGGCGACGAAAGCGGGATCGGCGAGACGATCCGCATCGGCCGGGTGCCGTTGACCGTGATCGGAACGCTGGCCGCCAAGGGGCAGAGCAGCTGGGGTCGCGACCAGGACGAGGTGGTGATGGTGCCGCTGGAGACCGCGCGGCGCCGGCTCATGGGCTCGATGGGCATGCCGCCGGGCGCGGTGATGGAAATCTCGCTGGCGGTGTCCAGCGCGGACGACCTGGGCTACGTGCAGGGCGAGATCGAATCGCTGCTGCGCCAGCGCCATCGCATCGCGCCCGGCGCGGAAGACGATTTCCGGGTGCGCAACATGTCCGAGATCGTGGCCACGCGCACCGCGACGACCCGGCTGATGTCCTGGCTGCTCGGGGCGGTGGCGACCATTTCGCTGATCGTGGGCGGGATCGGCATCATGAACATCATGCTGGTCTCGGTCACCGAACGCATCCGCGAGATCGGGCTGCGCATGGCGGTCGGCGCCGGGCCGGCCGACGTGCGTCGCCAGTTCCTGGCCGAGGCGATGCTGCTCTCGCTCGGCGGCGGGGTGATCGGCATCCTGATCGGCATCGCCGGCGCCCTGCTGGTGGGGCAGTTCAACAGCGAATTGCCGGTGCAACTGGACGGCAAGGTGATCGGCCTGGCGGCGGGATTCTCCATCGCCACCGGTCTGTTCTTCGGCTATTACCCGGCCAGGAAGGCGAGCCAGCTCGATCCGATCGAGGCCCTGCGGCAGCAATAGGCCGGCGGCCGGCGCGATGGGCGCGGTGCTCGTGCCCTGGCGATGGCGCCGGGCCGGGCGATGCATGCGCGGCACCACCACGCACGCGCGCCGCGATCACTTCTCCCGCAGGTACGGCGCGACGATCCCGCGCCACAGTGCGTATCCCTTCGCGTTCATGTGCAGCCGGTCTTCGATGAACAGGCTGGCGTCCGGCTGGCCTTGCGGATCCAGCATCGGCGTGAACACGTCGATGAAGTCGACGCCTTCGCGCGTCGCCGCCCAGTCGCGGACGAGTGCGTTCGCTTCGCGCTGGAGCGGCAGCTGCGCCACGCGCAGCGGACTGGGCTTGATCGCGATGTAGGCGATGCGCAGGTCGGGCAGGTCGCGCCGCAGGCGCTCGACAAGCGCCTGGAAGTCCGACAGCACCTGCGCCGGCGTGCGTCCGGCGTCGATGTCGTTGTCGCCGGCGTAGATCAGCACCTGGCGCGGCCGGTAACGCGACGCGACCTGTTCGGCGTGCCAGAAAGAATCGCGGACCTCGGAGCCGCCGAAGCCGCGGTTCAGCACCGGCACGCCGGCGAAATCCTGCGTCAGGGCCGGCCACAGCCGCACCGATGAGCTGCCGGTGAAGACGACGGGACGCGGTGGCGGCGGCGCCGCCGCATCCTCCTCGGCGGACCGTGCCATGTCGGCCGTCCAGTCGCGCGAGACGGGATCGGCCGCCGGCGCGTCCATCGGCGCGGACGCGGCCTGTGGGCCGCTGTGGCATCCGGGCAATGCCGGCAGCGCGATGAGCGCAAAAAGCGGGAGCAGTGCACTGCAGAGCGCCGCAGCGGGTTTCATGGGGCGTTTCGAGGGGCGGGGAAAGCGGGTCTGCATCGTGGCTCCGTTCGGGGGTTCTTCACATGCCGTCGTGACGCGAAAGACGCTGGAATCACGCCTGACTATGGCAAAATTGCGTGGTTGCGGCGCTGCCGCGCCCCTGAACGCTGCATGCCGTCGTCCCTGTCGCAGTCTCCGCCCGGTGCCGCCGGTGGCCGCCCCGGGGATCCAGGTCCGGGCGCGCGGCAACGGGCTTGATCATGGCCGACGAAACCGGCCACCTGCCGCGCCGTCCCGCGCGCATCCTGATGGCGACCATCTGGTCGCTGCAGGGGCTGCGGGCGGCCTGGTTGCACGAATCCTCGTTCCGGCTGGAAGTGTATCTGCTGGCGGTGCTGGGCCCGCTGGCGCTGTGGCTGGGCGACGACGGGATCGAGCGCGCACTGTTGCTGGGCAGCTGCCTGCTGGTGCTCGCGGTGGAACTGCTCAATTCCGCGATCGAGGCGGTGATCGAACGTTACGGCCCGGAGCACCACGAACTGGCCGGCCGCGCCAAGGACATGGGATCGGCGGCGGTGTTCGTGACCATGTTGAACGTGCTGCTGGTGTGGGGACTGGTTCTGCTCCCGCGCTGGCTGTAGCCAAGACACAAGAGGAAGTCGATACATGCTGGAGATGTTGAGCGATCCGCAGGTGTGGATCCTGTTGCTGACCCTGAGCACGATCGAGATCGTGCTGGGCATCGACAACCTGGTGTTCATCTCGATCGCGGTCAGCAGGCTGCCGCCGGAGCGCCGCGAGTTCGCGCGCAAGTTCGGCATCGCCGTCGCCTGCATCACCCGCATCGCGCTGCTGCTCACGCTGGCGTGGCTGGCCGGCCTGACCACCGACCTGTTCGTGCTGCTGGGACAGGGCATATCGGTCCGCGACCTGGTGCTGATCCTGGGCGGCGTGTTCCTGCTGGTGAAGGGCGCGCTGGAGATGCGCGAGATGATCGGCGGCAGCCATGACGACGGCAGCCCGGCGGCGAAGGCGGCCGTGTCCTTCGGTGGCGTGATCGCGCAGATCGCCGTGATCGACATCGTGTTCTCGCTCGATTCGGTCATCGCCGCGGTGGGCATGGCCGGCGACTACGTGCCGGTGATGGTGACCGCGATCCTGGTCGCGGTCAGCGTGATGCTGCTGGCGGCGCGTCCGCTCGGCCAGTTCATCGACGCCAACCCGACGGTCAAGATGCTGGCATTGGCCTTCATCCTGCTGATCGGCGCCTATCTGCTGCTGGAAGGCTTCGACGTGCATATTCCCAAGGGCTACATCTACGGGTCGATGGGCTTCTCGGTGCTGGTCGAAGTGCTGAACCTGTGGGCCAAGCGCAACGCGCGCAGGCGGGGCGAGACGTTCTGAGGCGGTGCTGCGCGGGTCGCCGCCGCGGCTGGCGTATCGGCGGTGGACGAGGCGCCCGCGCCCCCCGGACGGTGCGACCCGCTCGCTCGCAGGAGCGTCGTCGCGAGCGCGGCGCGGCACCGGCGGCGGCCACGCCCGCCGCCCGGGCAGCGGCTCGGGCACAATAGGCGCTCGTCCCTCGAGGAACGGCCCGCTTCATGATTCATCTCCACCAGATCGATCCCGTCGCGATCCAGTTCCCGGCGTTCGAGTTGTTCGGCCGCACCTTCCAGCCGGCGATCCACTGGTACGGGATCATGTACCTGTTGGCGTTCCTCACCGCCTGGTGGCTGGGCAGGCGCCGGGTCGCGGCGGGGCGCCTGCCGGCCGTCGACGCCAATGCGTTCGGCGATCTGCTGTTCTACGGCATGCTCGGCGTCGTCCTCGGCGGGCGCCTGGGCTACGTACTGTTCTACGCCTTCCCCGACCTGCTGCGCGATCCGCTGATGCTGCTGCGGGTGTGGGACGGCGGCATGAGCTTCCACGGCGGCCTGATCGGAGTGCTGGTCGCGTCCTGGCTGTGGTCTCGCCGGCACAGGCTGCATTTCTTCGACACCATGGATTTCGTCGCCCCGCTGGTGCCGGCGGGTCTGGGCTTCGGGCGCCTGGGCAACTACATCGGCGCCGAGCTGTGGGGCAAGTACACCCAGGCCGGCTGGGGCGTGGTGTTCCCGACCGACCCGCAACTGCTGGGCAGGAGCGCGGAACAGCTGCAGGCGCAGTTCGCGTCCGGTGCGCTCGATTCGCTCGCGCGGCATCCCTCGCAGCTGTATCAGGCTTTCCTCGAGGGGCTGGTGATGTTCGTCGTGCTGTGGCTGTATTCGTCGAAGCCGCGTCCGCGCTACGCGGTGGCCGGACTGTTCGCGCTGCTGTACGGCGTGTTCCGCTTCGGCGTGGAGTTCGTGCGCGTCCCCGACGCGGACATCGGCTACCTGGCCTTCGGCTGGCTGACGATGGGGCAGGTGCTGTCGCTGCCGCTGATCGCGCTGGGACTGTTCTGGCTGTGGAAGTCGCGCAGCGCGCCGACGCTGCAGCCGGCGATCGCCGGAGGCAAGGCATGAAGCAGTACCTGGAACTGCTGCACCACGTGCTCGAGCACGGCGCGGAGAAGTCGGATCGTACCGGTACCGGTACGCGTAGCGTGTTCGGCTGGCAGATGCGCTTCGACCTTCGCGAGGGCTTCCCGCTGGTCACCACGAAGAAGCTGCACCTGCGCTCGATCATCCACGAGCTGCTGTGGTTCCTGAAGGGCGAGACCAATATCGCCTACCTCAAGGAGCACAAGGTCGGTATCTGGGACGAGTGGGCCGATGCGGACGGCGAGCTCGGCCCGGTCTATGGCCGGCAATGGCGGCACTGGCCCGACGGCAAGGGCGGGCACATCGACCAGATGCAGTGGCTGGTCGACGAGATCCGGCGCAACCCGGATTCGCGCCGGCTGGTGGTCAGCGCCTGGAACGTGACCGAACTGCCGCAGATGGCGCTGATGCCCTGCCATTCGCTGTTCCAGTTCTACGTGGTCGACGGCAGGCTCAGCTGCCAGCTCTACCAGCGCAGCGGCGACATCTTCCTCGGCGTGCCGTTCAACATCGCAAGCTACGCGCTGCTCACCCACATGGTGGCGCAGGCGACCGGGCTCGGTGTCGGCGATTTCGTCCACACGCTCGGCGACGCGCACCTGTACTCGAACCATTACGAGCAGGCGCGCGAACAGCTGTCGCGCGCGCCGCGGCCATTGCCGAGAGTGCAGCTCGACCCCGAGGTGACCGACCTGTTCGCCTTCACCTTCGACGACATCGCGATCCACGGCTACGACCCGCATCCGGCGATCCGGGCGCCGGTGGCCGTTTGAGCAGCGGTATCCCCGTGTCGTGGCGCGTGGACCCGAGGTGACAGCGTTCGCTACGGATGCGAGGAGTGGGCCTGCCGATGCGTCGCCCGGCCCCGTTCCCGGCCTGGTTCTGGTCGTCGCATTCGACCGCAATCGCGCCATCGGCAGGCGCAACGCCTTGCCCTGGCACCTGCCGGACGATCTCAGGCGCTTCAAGGCGCTGACGCTGGGCAAGCCGCTTCTGATGGGCCGCAAGACCGCGGAGTCCCTGGGCCGCGCGCTGCCGGGCCGGCTGAACCTGGTGCTCAGCCGAAGCCCGCGCGTGCCGTTCGACGGCATGCACCCGGTCGCCTCCCTGGACGACGCGCTGCGGATCGCATCGGGAGAGGGCGCGCGCGAACTGTGCGTGATCGGCGGCGCGCAGATCTACGCGCTGGCGCTGCCACGCGCGGTGAAGCTGCACGCGACCCACGTCGATACCGTGGTCGATGGTGCGGACGCATTCTTCCCGCCGTACGACGTCGCCCGCTGGCAGCCATTGGCACGCGAGTACCATGCCGCCGATGCCAGGCACGCATTCGCATTCGAGTTCGTCGACTACGTGCGTGTGGATGAAGACGCCGACGCGGCACCGGTCGACGCCTGAAGGGAATTCTCCCGGCGCGCCACGCCACCGCCGTCGGCGGGTTCAACCTGACGACTTCGCCGGTGGCGAGACGTCGCGACCCGGCACCTGCACGATCCGCAGGTCGTCGCTGTCGAGCTGGAGCGCGGTGAGCCTGCCGCCCCAGACCGCACCCGTGTCCAGCGCGTGCACGCCGTGGCCGATGAACAGGCCCAGCGTCGACCAGTGGCCGCAGACGATCTTCAGGTCGCGTTCGGCGCGGCCGGGGACCTCGTACCACGGATACAGGCCGGGCTGCTGCGTGCCGGGCGCGCCCTTCTCCTCGAACGCGATGCGCCCGCGGGGCGAGCAGTAGCGCATGCGCGTGAATACGTTGATGATCGCACGGTCGCGGTCGGGGCCGGTCAGGCGCGGCGACCACGCCGGGCGATCGCCGTACATGTTCTTCAGGAGCTTGCGCGCGCCATCGCCGGCGAGCCTGCGTTCCACTTCGCGCGCATGCTGTTCGGCCAACTGCGTGGTCCACTTCGGCGCCAGGCCGGCATGCACCATCAGCCAGCCCAGGCTGCGGTCGACGTGCAGCAGCGGTTGCACCCGCAGCCAGTCCAGCAGCACATCGCGGTCCTGCGCGAAGAGCACGCCCTGCAGGTCGGCGTTGACCTTGCGCTGTTCGGGTTCGCTGCGCTCGGCGATGGCGAGCAGCGACAGGTCGTGGTTGCCGAGCACGGTCACCGCGTTGTCGCGCAGCGAGTGCACCAGCCGCAGCGTCTGCACCGATTCGCCGCCGCGGTTCACGAGGTCGCCGCAGAACCACAGGCGGTCGCGCGCCGGGTCGAAGCGCAGCTTCTCCAGCAGCCGTTGCGTCGGGCCATAGCAGCCCTGCAGGTCTCCGATCGCCCAGACGGCCATGCGCGTCGCGGACCCGGCTCAGTGCAGCGTGCGCGGCACGGCGAGTGTGAACGGCGGGATCGGCGCGTCGAAGCGCGTGCCGTCGTCGCCGACCATGTCGTACTTGCCCTCCATCGTGCCGACCGCGGTGGGCAGGGTCGCGCCGGAGGTGTAGGTGAACTGGTCGCCCGGCTCCAGCCGGGGCTGTTCTCCGACCACCCCGTCGCCGCGCACTTCCTCGACCCGGCCATTGGCATCGGTGATGATCCAGTGCCGCGAAACCAGCTGCGCAGGCAAGCGACCGAGGTTGCGGATGCGGATCGTATAGGCGAACACGTAGCGGTCGTCGTCCGGCTCCGATTCCTCGTCGAGGAACTGCGTCGCGATCTGGATTTCGAGGCTGTAGTCGGCGGCTTCGTTCATGCGCCCAGTGTATGCGCTGGCCGTGAACGGTTCGAGTAGAACGCGCCGGCACCCTGCCGGCGTCGCCTGTCGAGCCGGTGGCGGCCAATCGCCGGTGCGCGCGCCCTGGCAAGCGAGCGCTCCGTCGATCCCTTCGGAAATACCGGGGACGCTCGTCGCCGGTTGCAGGCGCCTAGGGCGCCGAGAGGAGGTTGGCCAGGCGCACGAAGTCGGCGACCGCAAGCTGTTCGGCGCGCGCCTGCGGATCGATCCCGGCGGCGCGGATCGCGGCCTCGTCGCAGCGCCTCGACAGCGCGTTGCGCAGGGTCTTGCGACGCTGGCCGAAGGCGTCGCGGACCACCGCGGCGAAGCACGGCGGGGCGACGATGCCGACGCTGGCCGGCGGTCGCGGCACCAGCCGCACTACCGCGGAATCCACTCTCGGCGGCGGCCGGAACGCCCCCGGGCCAACGGTGAACAGGGCCGTCACCTCGCACCAGGCCTGCAGCATCACGCTCAGGCGGCCGTAGACCTTGCTGCCCGGCGCCGCGGCCATGCGCTCGACCACCTCCCTCTGCAGCATGAAATGCATGTCGCGCACCGCCGCGGCATGGTCGAGCGCGTGGAACAGGATCGGCGAGGACAGGTTGTAGGGCAGGTTGCCGACCAGGCGGATCGGCGCGCCGCCCGCCAGCGCGGTGAAGTCGACGTCGAGCACGTTGGCATGCAACAGCGTCAGTTCGCCATGGGCGCGCGCGGCCGCGGCCAGCGGGGCGAGCAGGTCGCGATCGAACTCGATTGCGGTCAGCGCGCCGTGCCGGTCGAGCAGCGGGAAGGTCATCGCACCCTGGCCGGGTCCGATCTCGACGATGCGGTCGCCGGGTTTCGGATCGAGCGCGAGGATGATCTTCTCGACCACCCCGCGCTCGTGCAGGAAATGCTGCCCCAGCGATTTTTTGGCCGGCCCGCTGAAACCGCTCACAGCAGCCTGGTCCCGGGCGGGACGTCGCGGTCGGGCACGCACAGGGCGACCCGGCCCTGGTCGTCGTGGAAGCCGGTGACCAGGCATTGCGACATCAACGGACCGATCTGCTTGTCCGGGAAGTTCACCACGCCCACCACCAGTCGTCCGACGAGTTCCTCGGGCGTGTACAGCGCCGTGAGCTGGGCGCTCGACTTGCGGATGCCGACCTCGGGACCGAAGTCGACCTCGAGCACGTAAGCCGGCTTGCGCGCTTCGGCGAACACGCGCGCCGACCGCACGCGGCCGACACGCAGCTCGACCTTCATGAAGTCGTTCCAGTCGATGGTGGGCATGGGGCGGGATGGCGTGGGGGTGGGAGCGGGAGCCTACCGCGTTTGCCGCCCCGCGCGCAGCGGGACAGCGGCCTGCCGCACCGCGCCGGACGCCTACGGCGTGCGCCTGCGCACGGCCAGCCGCGTGCAGGTCTCGATCGCGGCGAACAGGCTCGACGGATCCGCGCGGCCGCTGCCCGCCAAGTCCAGTGCGGTGCCGTGATCCACCGCGACGCGCGGGTAGGGCAGGCCGAGGGTGACGTTCACCGCACGCTCGAAGCCGCTGTACTTGAGCACCGGCAGACCCTGGTCGTGGTACATGGCCAGCACCGCGTCGAGGCCGCGCAACCTGCCCGGCAGGAACGCGGTATCCGCGGGCATCGGGCCTTCGAGCCGCATGCCTTCGCCACGCAGGCGTCGCAGCAGCGGTTCGATCACCTCGATTTCCTCGCGGCCCAGATGCCCGTCTTCGCCCGCGTGCGGATTCAGCCCGAGCACCGCGATGCGCGGGTGCGCGATGCCGAAATCCGAGCGCATCGCCGCATGCAGGATCCTCAGCACCCGTTCGAGCGCTTCGGCGGTGATGGCGTCGGCCACTTCGCGCAGCGGCAGGTGGGTGGTGGCGAGCGCGACGCGGACGATGTCGTTGGCGAGCATCATCACCACGTCGCGGCCGGCCAGGCCGGCCAGCAGTTCGGTGGTGCCGGAGTAGGGAATGCCGCCGAGGTTGATGGTCGCCTTGTGCACCGGCCCGGTGACCAGGCCGTCGCAGCGACCATCCAGGCATGCACCCGCGGCCCGTGCGATCGCGTCGATCACGGCCGCGGCGTTGCGCGGATCCGGCGTGCCGGGCACGCCGACGACCGCATTGCCCACCTCCACCAGGCGCAACTGCCCGGGCGACGCGGCTGGCGCGTCCGCGGCGAGGATCTCCAGGGGAAGGGCGAGGCGCGCGGCGGCGGAGGCCAGCGCCGCACCGTCGCCGAACGCGACCAGTTCGGCCTCCCACGCGCGTTGCGCCGCGCGCACGCACAGTTCCGGGCCGACGCCGGCCGGTTCTCCCGGGACCAGCGCCAGGCGCGGGCGGCCCATCTCAGCCGCCGTCGCTGCCGGCCGTGGCGGCGTTGCCGCTGCGGATGTCGACGTAGGCTTCGCCGCGCATCTCGCGCAGATACCGTTCCCACTCGTCCTCGAGCTTGCGCTGGCCGATCGATTCGCGGACCTGGGCGCGGCGGTTCTCGTCGTCGACGCTGGTCTGGCGCGTCGCCACGCGCTGCACGACGTGCCAGCCGGCCTGGGTCTTGAACGGCGCGGACACCTGGCCGTCCTGCAGCGCCGCCACCTGCCCACCGAACTCCGGGCCGAACTCGTCCTGGGTGAACCAGCCCAGGTCGCCGCCGCTGGCCTTGCTGACCGTGTCGTCGGAGCTCTCGCGCGCGACGGTTTCGAAGTCCGCGCCACCGGCGATGCGCGCCCGCAACGTGTCGATCCGCGCTTTGGCCTCGCCGTCGCCGCTGGCGCCCTCCGCCGGGCGGATCAGGATGTGGCGCGCGCTGTACTGGGTCACCGTGGCCCCGCCGCCGGTCTGCGCGCCATCGCGCGTCTCGACCAGTTGCAGCAACTGGAAGCCGCTCGGCCCCCGGATCGGCCCGATCACGTCGCCGGGCGACATCGAGCGGATCGCATTGGCGAAGGCCACCGGGATCTCGTCGAGGCTGCGCCAGCCCAAGCTGCCGCCTTCGAGCGCGTTGGGGCTGTCGGAGTAGCGCACGGCGGCGGCCGCGAAATCCATCTCGTTGCGGTCGAGCAGGGACTTGATGCCGTCGACCTTCTGCTGCCCGGTCGCGATCTGTTCCGGCGTCGCCCCTTCCGGCAGTGCCACCAGGATATGCGCGAGGTTGTACTGCATGGCCCCGGCCTGCGAGGCCATCGCGGCTTCGACCTCGGCGTCGCTGACGCTGACCCGGCTCTGCGCGAAGCGCTGGCGCATGCGCTGGATCACGATCTCGTCGCGCAGCGAGCTGCGGAAATCCTCGATCGACATGCCGTCGCGCAGCAGCTGCTGGCGCAACTGGTCGGGCGAGAGGTTGTTCTGCTGGGCGATGTTGTTGATCGCGGTATCGATCTCCGCATCGCCCACGCGCACGCCCGTCTCCGCCGCCCGCGCGGTCTGCAGCCTGACCAGGATCAGTCGCTCGAGCACCTGCCGTTCCAGCACCGGCCGCGGCGGCAGCTGGTTCTGGCGGTCGGCGTACTGGGCGATGATGTTCGCCACGGCGCGGTCGAGCTCGCTCTGCAGGATCACGTCCTCGTCGACCACCGCCGCGATACGTTCCAGCGGCTGGGTCTGTTGCGCGTGGGCGGAAGCCGCGAACAGCAAGGCGGCGCACAGGAATGCGAAGAAGGTCTTCATGGCGGGAGTTCGTCTGCGGAAAGGTCGTCGTCCGCGCTGCTGCGCAGTTCCGACGGCGGGACGAGGTAGAGGTCGTCGCGGTGGTATCCGAGGATAGCACGGCGCAAACGGCTCCGGTTGTCGGGCCCGGCGGAGCCCAGGCCCTTGAGCTCGATCTCGAGCTGGATCGAATCGTTCATCTCGCCGCGCGTGTTGCGCACGTAACGGCGGCCGACCAGACGGGCGGCGACGCAGCAGCTTTCCCACTGCACGCCGGCGATGGCTTCCAGCACCTGGTTGTCCTGCAGCGAGTAGTAGTAGCGGCCGACGACGCTCCAGGTCGGGTTGATCGGGTACAGGAACGACAGGTCGACCTGCTCCAGCAGGTCGGTCTGTTGCAGCACGTTGCGGCGATAACGGTAGCCGAGATTGACGATGCCGTCGTCGCCGACGAGGTAGCGCGTACGGAAACTTGCCAGGTCCTCGCGGCGGGTCGCCGGGTTCCACTGGTAGGAGGCGCCGACGGTCCAGCGGTCGTTGATGGCGTAGTTGGCGTCCATCACCCAGGCCGATTCGCCCTCCTGGATCGGGACCTCGTTGCCGAGCGTGATCCGGGCATCCTTGAAGTAGCGGATCTGGCCGACGCTGGCCGAGAGCTTCTCGCGGCCGTCGGATTCGCGGATCAGGCGCGTGGTCAGTGCCGTGGTGAGCTGGTGGGCGTCGCCCTGGCGGTCGGCGCCCGAATAGCGGTTGTCGCGGAACAGCTGGCCCCAGCTGAAGGTCATCGGACGGGTGTCGAACAGCGGCATGCCGTCCTGCTCGCGATAGGGCGAGTTGAGATAGAACAGCCGCGGTTCCAGGGTGTGCAGGTAGTCGTCGCCCCGCCAGCGCATGTCGCGGTCGAAGAACAGGCCGGCATCGACGCTGCCGATCGGCTGGCTGCGCGAGGGGCCATCGTCGAGGAAGCTGGCCACGGCGTCGGCAGGCGGGGCGACGTTCGCCGGCAGGCCCAGCGAGTCGCGCGCGCGAATCACCGCGATCTGCGTGGCCAGCGCATCGTCGAGCTGGTAGCCCGTGTAGCGCCAGGCCAGGGTCGGTCTCACGAACCAGCTCGGCCCCTCCAAGGGCACGCTGATCCAGGGCTTGAGGTCGAAGCGGGTACCGCCGGGCCTCGCCTCGGCGTCGACGTGGGCGAAGCGCACCGCCTCGGTCTCCGCGCCGGCGACCAGCCAGCGTCCGAACGGTCGTTCCCAGAAGAACACGGCGCGGGGCAGTCGGTTGTAGGGCAGCTGGCGCTCGAAGATCGTGTAGTCGGTGAGGTGGCGGTACTCGCCATGGATGGCGGCGGACCAGAACCGGCCACGTCCGTAGACGCCGGCGTTGCTGACCAGCGAGGTCACGGCCAGGCCCTCGACGTTGCTGCTTGCATCCTCGATCCAGCGCGGGTCGCTGACCCAGAACAGGTTCGCCCGCGCCTGCCACGTACGGTCGATGTTGTGGTAGCCGGTGTAGCGGAACATGCCGCGGTCGTCCTCGCGGCGGTTCTCCGCGATCGGCACCTCGATGATTTCCTCGTCGCGCTCGCGCCAGGTGAGGTCGTCGGACGGCAACACCTGCAGGTCGAAGGTGCCGCGACCGCGCTCGGTGAGGTAGCGGAACTCGGTGCCCAGCTGGATGCCGCGCCGGCTCATGTAGCGCGGCTCCAGGGTCAGGTCGTAGTTCGGCGCGAGGTTGAAGTAGATCGGCTGGCGCCAGTCGAAGCCGTTGCGGCTCGACATGCTGATGCTCGGATACAGCAGGCCGGTGCGGCGGCGGTCGTCGATCGGGAATACCATGTACGGCACGTACAGCACCGGCACCTTGCCGATGCGCAGGGTGGCGTTGCGGGCGGTGCCGGTGCCCTCGTCGGTGTCGACGTCGATGCGCTGCGCCCGCAGTTCCCACCAGCGCTGGCTCGGCGGGCAGGTGGAGTAGGTCGAGCCGAACATGCGGCCGCGTGCGTCCTGCATCTCGATCCGTTCGGCGCCGCCGTTGCCGCGCCGTTCGATGAGCTGGTAGCGGACGTTGTCGATGCGGTGCGAGTCGTTGTTCTGGTCGCCCTCGAGCCGTTCGGCGACCACGCGCATGCCCGAATCCTGGTAGCGCACGTTGCCGGTGGCGGTATAGGTGCCGGTGTCCTGCGAATACTCGATGTTGTCGGTACCCAGGAACTGGTCGCCGCGGCGCAGGGTGACGTTGCCGGTGACGTTGTAGACGCCGCCATCCATGCCCACGGTCTCGTCGCCCTGGATGTCGGTCGGCAGGTTCTCGCGGTCGGCGATGCTGCCCACCGGCGGCTGCGCGTCCGGGAACAGCGGCACCGCGTCCTCGACCGGGCATAGCGACCAGTCGACCGGCATGTCGTCGTCCGCGTGGGCCGCCAGCGACAGGGCGATGCAGATCGGCAGTGGCAGCAGGCGGAGCGCTGGACGCACGCGACGATATCCCGGGGCGGAAAGGCCGCTAGCTTGCCGGAAGCCATGTGCAGCGGCAATGCGGTGGCCAGCGACGGTTCATGCAGCGCGGCCGCCGCCGCCCCTTCGCTCAGCGTGGCGCGGCCGCGGCCCTGTCCGTGGGGTCGCCGGCCAGCAGCGCGGCGACGTGCGCCACCGAGCCCTCGCGCAGCGCATGCAGGTCGTAGCCGCCCTCGAGCATGGACACGATGCGGCCCTGCGCATGCCGTGCCGCCAGCCGGGACAGCTCGCCGGTCAACCAGCCGAAGTCGTCCGGACCCAGGGCCAGTTGCGCCAGGGGATCGCGTCGGTCGCCGTCGAATCCGGCGGAGATCAGCAACAGTTGAGGTCCGAACGCATCCAGTGCCGGCAGCAGGATCTCCTGCCAAGCCCGGCGGAAGGCTTCGCTGCCCGCGCCCGCCGGCAGCAACGCGTTGACGATGTTGCCGGCGCCACGCTCGTTGCCGGCGCCGGTCCACGGGTACAGGTCGGACTGGTGCGAACTCAGGTACAGCACCCGCGGCTCGTGGTCGAAGATCGCCTGGGTGCCGTTGCCGTGGTGGACGTCGAAATCGACGATCGCCACCCGGGCCAGGCCGAACCGGTCGAGCGCGTGCGCCGCGGCCACGGCGATGTTGTCGAACAGGCAGAATCCCATCGCCGCGTCGCGGGTAGCGTGGTGGCCGGGCGGGCGCACGGCGCAGAAGGCGACGTCGGTCTCGCCATGGAGCACCGCCTCGGTCGCGGCGATGCCGGCGCCCACCGCGCGCAGCGCGGCCTCAGGCGAGCCCGGCGAGACCGCGGTGTCGGGATCGAGCCGCGTCGTCCCCAGCAGCGGTGCGGACAGTACGCTCGCCAGCAGCTCCGGGTCGTGCACGCGCAGCAACTGGCCGCGGGTCGCGCGTGGCGCCTCGATCCACTCCAGGTCGGGAAAGGCCTCGTGGACCGCCTCGAGCACGGCGCCCAGGCGCTCGGGGCATTCGGGGTGGCCCGCCCCGGTGTCGTGCTCCAGGCAGGCGGGGTGGGTGAACCCGAGCAGGCGCGACATGGGCCTAGCGCCGCTCGTGCCGCCACAGCACTTCGCCGTGCCCGCTGGCGCGGGCCAGCACCCGCGCGAGCACGAACAGCAGGTCGGACAGGCGGTTGAGGTAGCGGATCGCCTGCGGGCGCACCGCCTCCTGGCGCGACAGCGTCACCGTCTCGCGCTCGGCGCGGCGCACGACCGTACGGGCGAGGTGGCAGCGCGCCCCGGCTTCGCCGCCGCCGGGCAGGATGAAGTCCTTCAGCGCCGGCAGCGCCTCGTTGTAGCGGTCGAGGCTTGCTTCCAGCCGGTCGATATCGGCGTCCGCGATCGCGGCATGGCCGGGGATGCACAGCTCTCCGCCCAGGTCGAACAACTGGTGCTGGATCGCGGTGAGCAGGTCGCGGATGTCGGGCGGCAGTTCGGCGGCGAGCACCAGCCCGATCGCCGAATTCGCCTCGTCCACAGTGCCGTACGCATCGACCCGGGCGGAGTCCTTGGCCACGCGGCTGCCGTCGCCCAGCCCGGTGGTGCCGTCGTCGCCGGTGCGGGTGTAGATCTTCGACAGACGGTTGCCCATGGCGGGCCCGGTATCAGGCCGTCTGCGCGTGGAGGGCCGGCATCCGGCTGCGCAACAGGGCGAAGCCGCCGAACAGCAGCGCCGAGTAGACCAGGGTGCTCAGCAGCGTGGTCTTGAAGAAGGGCAGCGCCGCCGCATAGCACGGCAGCAGGCCGGCGTCGCAGGCCGGGTAGCCGGGCACCATGAAGGCCGTCAGCCAGACCGCGAAGTTGCTGACCACGAAGAACAACACCGAACCGGCCAGCGAATAGCCGAGTACGCGCGCGCCGGAGACGCGGCCGCGCAGCCCGAAGGCCAGAACGACCGTCGCGGCGATGCAGAGATAGTTCGCGAGCAGGCTCGGCAGGTATGCGGTCGAGGTGAAGTACTGCAGGTAGGTGCTGCCGCGGGCGAAACCGAGCACGACGTCGGACGACAGCATCGCCAGCACCGGCACGAGGAAGGCCAGGCGGCGGTTCGCGAAGTAGGCGCCGCCGAACAGGGCGACGGCCTCGATCGGCGCGAAATTCGGCGGCAACGGCAGCAGTCGCGACAACGCAGCCAGCAGGATCATCGCCGCCAGGACCAGGGGGCCGGGCGCAAACGGTTTGGCGGAAGCGGATCGGGTCATGGCTGTCGGTCGTGAATGCGGCGGATTCGACCATTCTAGACGGTTCCCGTCCGGGCCGGCTGGCGAGCGGGGAGGGCGGGCAGGGCAGCCGGTATCATCCGGCGATGGCACAGACCCACGACGTACTGATCATCGGCGGCGGGCTGGTCGGCGCCAGCCTCGCGCTCGCGCTCGACCGCGCCGGCGTGGCCGCGACGCTGGTGGATGCCGCGCCGCCCGCGGCGATGCCGGCGGTGTTCGACCAGCGCAACCTCAGTTTCGCCGACGCGACGGTGAACGCCCTGACCGCGCTCGGGGTGATGCAGCGGCTGCGCGCGCCGGCCGGGGCGATCCGCCGGATCCACGCCAGCCGCAACGGCGACTTCGGGCGGGTGCTGCTCGATGCCGCGGACTACGGGCGCGACAGCTTCGGCCAGGTGGTGGTGGCGCGCGATTTCGGCGCGGCGCTGGAATCGCGGCTGGCGGAACTGCCGCGCGTGGTGCGCCTGCGGCCGGCGCGCTTCCTCGGTTTCGGGGACCTGGCCGACGGCTTGCGCGAGGTCCGTGTCGGCGGCGGGGATGGCGAGCGCATCCTGCGCGCGCGCCTGGTGGTCGCGGCCGACGGCACCGACAGCGCGGTGCGCAATGCCCTCGGGATCGCGGTCGGACGCCACGACTACCGGCAGCGGCTGTTCGTCGCCAGGCTGCGCACGCAGCGCGCTCCCGATGGCATCGCCTACGAACGGCTGGGCGACGACGGCCCCACCGCCCTGCTGCCCCGCGGCGACGGCGCCTGGGGTCTGGTCCACGGCGTGGCAGAGGCGGAGGCCGACAGGGTGGCGGGGCTGGCGGATCGCGACTTCATGTTGCGCGTACAGGACGCATTCGGATGGCGGGCGGGTCGCTTCCTCGAGGTCGGCGAACGCAGCCCGTATCCCGCGCTGCGGGTCGTCGCGCAGCAGACGACCGCACAGCGGGCGGTGCTGGTGGGGAACGCCGCGCAAACACTGCACCCGATCGGCGCGCAGGGATTCAACCTGGGGCTGCGCGATGCGCTGACCCTGGCCGAACTCATCGCCGGTGCGGATGATCCGGGCGCCGACGCGCTGCTCGAGGCCCATGCCGCGCGCCGGCACGAGGATCGCACGCGCACCCTGGCGTTCTCGGACGGCATGGCGCGCGTCACCGCGAGTCGCGTGCCGCTGATGCGTCCGCTGCGCGGTCTCGGGCTGGCCGCCCTGGATCGCGTGCCTTCGCTGCAGGCGCTGCTGGCCGGTGGCGCGATGGGATACCGCGGCGACGTTCCGGCCCTGTGCCGGCGGGGCGCCGCATGAGCCGTCGCGACCTGCACGACGTGGCGGTCGTCGGCGGCGGCGCGGTCGGCGCGGCCTGCGCGCTGGCGCTGGCCAGGCTGGGGCTCGACGTCTGCCTGGTCGAGGCGGTGCGGCCCCCAGCCTGGTCGCCGGCGGAGCCCGACCTGCGCGTGTATGCGCTCGCGCCGGACAACGTCGCGCTGCTCGACGGGCTCGATGCGTGGCAGTCCGTGCGAAGCGCGCGCGCGCAGCCCTACCGGCGGATGCGGGTCTGGGACGCGGCCGGCGGCGACCCGCTGGGTTTCGACGCCGATGCGCTGGCCCGGCCCGAGCTGGGGTGGATCGTCGAGCACGGTCTGCTCGTGGACATGCTCTGGCAATCGCTGCTGCGCAGCGGCGTGCGCCTGGTGTGCCCGGCACGGGTGGAGGGGTTGGAGCACGGCGAGGGCGCCGTGGCGTTGCGGCTGGACGACGGCCGCCGCGTCGCGGCGCGCATCGCGATCGCCGCCGACGGTGCAGCCTCGCCGCTGCGGCGCCTGGCCGGGATCGCGGCCGAGGCCCGCGACTACGCGCAGCAGGGGATCGTCGGCTACGTGCAGACCGAACGGCCGCACGAGGCGACCGCGTGGCAGCGTTTCCTCCCCACCGGTCCGCTGGCCCTGCTGCCCTGGGTGGACGGGCGTTGTTCGATCGTCTGGACCCTGCCCGCCGACGAGGCCGCGCGCGTGCTCGCGCTCGACGACGACGGTTTTGCGCGCGGCATCACCACCGCGTTCGACGCCCGCCTCGGCGGGATCCGGCCGACGACCCGGCGCGTGGCCTTCCCCCTGCAACGCCAGCTCAGCGCGACCCAGCACCTGGGCCGGGTGCTGGTGATCGGCGACGCCGCGCACGCTGTGCACCCGTTGGCGGGGCAGGGCGTGAACCTCGGCCTGCGCGACGTCTCCGCGCTGCGCGAGTCGATCCTGGAGGCGCAGCACCGGCGCCTGTCATGGGACGCGTCGCACCGGCTCGCGCGCTGGGCGCGGACCCGGCGCAGCGAGAACACGGTCGCCGCCTACGCCTTCGACGGCATCAACCGCCTGTTCTCCAACGATGCACTGGCCGCGACCCTGCTGCGGGGGCACCTGCTGGGGATCGTCGGGCGCGCGCCGCCGCTGGTGGACCTGTTCTGGCGCCGCGCCGCGGGCGGCTAGGCCTCGGTCGCGGCCGGTTTGCGGCCGCGCAGCCGCTGGAACAGCATCACCGCGCCCACGACGGCGGCCCCCGCGGCGATCCCGACCGCGGCATTGATCAGCATCGGCGTCAGCGCGCCCAGGACCACGCCGATGCCGGGAACCTCCCCGGCTTCCACGCCCGCGTTCGCGACCCAGTCGCCGACCACGTGCACGCCATGGGTGAGGATGCCGCCGCCGACCAGGAACATCGCCGCGGTCCCCGCCACCGACAGCCCCTTCATCAGCCATGGCGCCGCACGCAGGATGCCGTTGCCGATCGAGCGGGTGACGGCGGTGACGCTGCGGCTCAGGTACAGGCCGAAGTCGTCGAGCTTGACGATGCCCGCGACCAGTCCGTAGACGCCCACCGTCATCAGCGCGGCGATGCCGACCAGCACGCCGAGCTGCACCGCGAACGGCTTGCCGGCGACGGTGCCGAGCGAGATCACGATGATCTCGGCGGAGAGGATGAAATCGGTGCGGATCGCGCCCTTGATCTTGCCGGTTTCCTGCGCCAGCAGCTCGGCATCCGATTTCGCCAGCGCCCGGACGTGGGCGGCGTGGTGGGCGGCCGCGCCGTCCCTGCCGTGCAGGAACTTGTGCAGCAGCTTCTCCGCGCCCTCGTAGCACAGGAACAGGCCGCCGGCCATCAGCAGCGGCGTCACCGCCCAGGGCAGGAAGGCGCTGATCGCCAGCGCCGCCGGCACCAGGATCGCCTTGTTGACCGCCGAACCCTTGGCCACCGCCCAGACCACCGGCAACTCGCGCGCCGCGCGCACGCCGCTGACCTGTTCGGCGTTCAGCGCGAGGTCGTCGCCGAGGACGCCGGCGGTCTTTTTCGCGGCGACCTTGGTCATCACCGACACGTCGTCGAGGATCGTGGCGATGTCGTCGAGCAGCACGAGCAGGCTGGAGGCCATGGGCGATCCGCGGCTGGAGTGGGGGAATTGTAGGACGCGCGACCGGCGCGACGCGAAGCGACGTGCGAAGAAAAGGGGGTGCGGGGATGGGGCCGCGACCGGAGATGCGACCGGCGTGGTCCCGGCGTCCGGCGACGCGAATCCGTGCGCCCGTCCGAGGCCCGGTCCGCCGTGCGCGCTATCGGGGCGGGGTCGCCGGCCGCAACCTCGCCGTGTACTCGTCACGATCGATCCGGCCGTTGCCGTCGACATCGACTGCGTCGAACGCATCGGCCAGCGCCGCCTCGGCGGCCGCTTCGCCACGATCCACCACGCCGTCGTGGTCGAGGTCCAGCGCATCGAACGCCCGGCTGGCCGCGACCATCGCCGGGTCTGCGACGCGGGTGATCAGGGTGACGCGAGGTTCGACCGCGATGCGCGTCTCCGGAGCCGGGCTCGACGGCGCCGGCGATGCGGACCCCTCCAAGGGGGCGGGTACCGGCGCAGGTCGGGGCGCCGGGTCGGCCAGGGGCAATCCGGTCGACTGGGCGGCGGCCGTAGCGCCTGCGCAGACCAGCGCCGTCGCAAGCAGGCTGCGGTGGATAGCGTGGGCACGCATCGTATTGCTCCGGTCCTGGATCACCCTGCGCATGCTCGGCGCACGGTCATGAAACCGGCGTCAACCGGACGCCCGCCGGACGCCGAGAGCAACGCGCGTTCAGGTGGCGGACACGCGTCGGGCGTGGACCGTGATCTCCTCGCGGTCGTGGTAGAGCTGCCGCGCGCGCAGGACGAGGGGCGCTTGGGCGGTTCGGCGGAATGCGTCGAGGCTGCGCCGTGTCTCCAGCCAGCGCTTCTTCATCGGCAGCTTGAGGTTGAAGATCGCGTGCCGGCACCAGCCCTCGCGGAACCATTCGCCCACGCGCCGCGCCACCCGGGTCGGCTGCTCGACCATGTCGCAGACCATCCAGTCCAGCGGTCGCGCCGGTTGCCAGTGGAAACCGTCGGCGCGCAGGTGCTCGACCAGTCCGGTCTCCAGCAAGTGCGGGCGCAGCGGGCCGTTGTCGATCGCGATCACGCGCAGGCCGTGGCGCGCCAGCACCCAGGTCCAGCCGCCGGGCGCGGCGCCGAGGTCGGCCGCGGTCATGCCGGGGCGCAGCCATTCGCGGCGTTGCGTGTCGTCGAGCAGGGTCAACAGCGCTTCCTCCAGCTTCAGCGCCGAACGCGAGGGCGCGTCCGCATGCAACCTGAGCCGCGGCACGCCGAGCGGCCAGGGCGCGCTGTCCGCGGGATCCGAATCCGCGAGCAGCGCGTGGTCGCCCGCCACGAAGCACACGTGCAGGCGCGGCAGGCGCGGGTCGTCGGACGCGGCGAGCAGCCCGCGCTTGCGCAGCACCGGGCGCAGCGCGTTGCCGAAACTGCGCGCCAGGCCCGAGAGCGGCTTGCCCGCGTCGGAATCGGGGTGTTCCACCCACAGTTCGCCGTAGGGAGCTCTCCGGCCCGGGTCCATGTCGCGCTCGGATTCGATCGCCTCGAGCATCGGCGCGATCCGGTCGCGCGGATCGAGATCGCGCAGCTCCGCGAACAGCCGCAGCGACTGCCGCGCGAACACGAGGCTGCGCCAGGGCAGGCGCGTCGCCATCGCGCTGTCGTCGCCGAGGAACAGCAGGTAGCCCTCGCCGCGGGTGGCGCGGGCGTAGCCGGCGATCCCCGCCTCGGCGGCGCGGTCGCCGAGTTCGGCCGCCAGATCGGGCTCGAAACCCGCGCGGCAATAGCACAGCAGGCCGTTCAAGGCGCGCGTCTCGAGGCGCGCCTGACCCTGCGATCCGTGGACGAACGCGCCGGCGCGACCGCGACTGCGCCGTCCGCGAGGTCAGTAGCGGCGCGCATCGGACTGGCCGTATCGGCGCAGCACCTCGCGCGCGGCCTCGCGATGCAGGTCGCGCACCACCTCGATCCCGCGGCGCTCGAGCTCGCCGATCCAGTCGGCGGGCAGCGGCCCCTCGTCGAACTCGGTGAGCGCTTCCACGTCCTGGGAACGCGCGCCGATCAGCAGGCGGTCGATGCCGGCCCAGACGGTGGCGCCATAGCACTGGCAGCAGGGTTGCGAGGACGTGGCCAGCACGAAGCGGCCGACGATGTTGTCGTCGAGGTCGCGGTTCAGTCGCGCGCGCTGCAGCCGTTGCTGCGCCAGCATGCAGGCCATCGTCTCCGCGTGCGCGACCGAACAGTGCTGCGGCAGCACGCGATTGACCCCGACCGAGACGATGCGGTCGTCGCCGGCGTCGAACACCGCCGCGCCGAAGGGGCCACCGCTGCGGGCCTCGATATTGAGCCGCGACAGTTCGATCGCCAGTGCGACCTTGGCCTCGTCGCCGGGATAGGCGCGCCCGGTGTCCACCTGCGCGTGGACCCATTCGGGCAAGGAAAGCCCGACCTGGGTCGGGAGCTTCATCGACCCACCCGCAGCGGCCCGTCCACCGCCTGGCAGCGGCCCTGTACGCAGTCGCAGGCCTGGATGTCCTTCCATCCGCAGACCGACGACATGCCGTTGCGCTCGCACTGCGCGCGTACTGCGTCGGGATCGACCGGGCCGTCCTTGTTGACGCACGCCGGGAAGTAGCCGCAGCAGTTGCCGACGTTCTTCACCGTGCAATCGCCTGCGACACGGCAGGAGGTGTCCGGCGTTCCCGGGTCCGCGGGCAGCGCGGGGCCGGCAATGGGAGGCCCCGGCGCGACGGGGGTGGGCGGCGTGCCGGTACCCGGACGCGGTGCGCAGGCGGTGCAGGCCAGTACAAGGCCGAGGGTGAGCAGAGCGTTCCGGATCCGCATGCTGGCCGCGCTCAGGCTTTCGCCGCCCAGGTGTCGCGCAGCGAGACGCTGCGGTTGAACACCGGGACATCGGCGCGGTGGTCGCGGCGGTCGGCGACGAAATAGCCGAGCCGCTCGAACTGGAACGAGGTCTCCGGCGCCGCGGACGCGGCATCGGGTTCCACGTAGCCGCGCACATTGCGCCTGGACTCGGAGTTGAGGTGGTCGCGGTAGCTGCGGCCCTCGCTTTCGTCGTCCGGGTCGGCGGCCGAGAACAGCCGGTCGTACAGGCGGACCTCGGCTTCGACCGCGTGCGCCGCGCTCACCCAGTGGATGGTGCCCTTGACCTTGCGGTTCGCGCCCTCCATACCGGGACGCGATTCGGGATCGAGCCAGCCGCGCAGTTCGACGACGCGGCCCGTATCGTCCTTCACCACCTCGTCCACGCGCGCGATGCCGGCGCCGCGCAGGCGCACCTCGCCGCCGGGGACCAGCCGCTTCCAGCCCTTGGGCGGCACTTCGGCGAAGTCCTCGCGCTCGATCCACAGCTCGCGCGAGAACGGCACCTCGCGCGTGCCGAAGGACTCGTCCTTCGGATGGTTGGCGAAGGCCAGCATCTCGACGTGGTCCTGCGGCAGATTGCCGAGCACCAGCTTCAGGGGATCGACCACCGCCATGCGCCGCGGGGCATGCGCGTCCAGCTCGTCGCGCAGCGCGCCTTCCAGTACCGAGAAGTCGATCGTCGAGTTCTGCTTGCTGATGCCCACGCGGTCCACGAACAGGCGCAGCGCCGAGGGCGTGTAACCGCGCCGGCGCAGGCCCTGCAGGGTCGGCATGCGCGGATCGTCCCAGCCCTCGACCAGTCCCTCGCCGACCAGCGCGACCAGCTTGCGCTTGCTCATCATCGTGTAGTTGATGTTCAGCCGCGAGAATTCGATCTGGCGCGGTTTCGCGGCGACGTTCGGCAGGCCTTTCGCCAGCAGCGGCGCCAGCAGTTCCGGCGAACCGGCCAGGTCCACCTGGTCCACGCACCAGTCGTACAGCGGCCGGTGGTCCTCGAACTCCAGGGTGCACAGCGAATGGGTGATGCCCTCGATCGCGTCACCCAGGGCATGGGCGAAGTCGTACATCGGGTAGACGCACCAGCCGGCCCCCGCAATCGGGTGCGGCATGTGCTTGATCCGGTACAGGGCCGGGTCGCGCAGGTTGATGTTGCCGCTGGCCATGTCGATCTTCGCGCGCAGGGTGCGTGCGCCGTCGGCGAACTCGCCGGCGCGCATCCGCGCGAACAGGTCCAGGTTCTCCTCCACCGACCTGTCGCGGAAGGGCGAATTGCGCCCAGGTTCGGTCAGGCTGCCCCGGTATTCGCGCACCTGCTCGGCCGTCAGGTCGCAGACGAAGGCGTCGCCCTGGCGGATCAGCTTCTCCGCGGCCAGCGCGTAGACCTCGAAATAGTCCGACGCATGGCGCAGTTCGGCCCACTCGAAGCCCAGCCAGCGCACGTCGTCCTGGATGGCGTGGACGAACTCGGGGTCTTCCTTCGCCGGGTTGGTGTCGTCGAAGCGCAGGTTGCACACCCCGCCGAACTCCTGCGCGATACCGAAGTCCAGGCAGATCGCCTTGGCGTGACCGATGTGCAGGTAGCCGTTGGGCTCGGGCGGGAAACGGGTACGGATGGCGCCGTGCCGGCCGCTGGCGATGTCGTCGCGGACGATCTGGCGGATGAAGTCCTGGCGGGCCGCGGCGGCAGGGGCGGCATCCGTCTGGGCCGGGGAAACGGCAACCGGGTCGGTTCGGGTCATGACGCGCAGGGGAGCAAAACGCCAGTGTAGCCGAGGCGCTGTTCGCTCCATCGTGGACGTGCACGGCCGCCGGTGCCGGACCGATAATGTGACGTGCGACAATATTCGACGCCATGGAAACCGCTTGGCATGGAAATTGCTTCAAGCGAGTGAGGCGCAGGAGAGCCGGAATGTCCGAAGGCAGCCACATCGCCGGGCGCAGGCCCGCGCCCCGCCGTCCCGCGACGGGCGGGCGGCGCGCTCGCGCGCCCGCGACGTGCATGGAGGCGCCGTGCTGAGCGGACATCCGCGCGGCGCCGAGGGCTCGCGCTACGAGGGCCTGATCGCGATCTGCCTGGCCCTGCTGCTGGGACTGTTCGCGGTGGCGGTCGCCGGCGGGCTTCCGGAAGCGCCGGGCGTCCAGGTCACGGTCGACGCGTTGCCCGGCGGGCAGCCGCTGCCCGGCGGGGTGGACGGCGCGACGGCGGACGCCCGCGAGGCGTATGGCGCGGCGCTGCTGCGGTTCGACCTGCCGCAGGACGGCAACGGTTCGCGCTGGGTGGTCCGGCTTCAGCGCGAGGCGGTGGAGTCGGTCTGGCTGCAGCGCGGTGAGTGGCGCAGCCCCACGCGCGGATTCTTCGCACCGGATGCGGGCGCGGGCGTCCTGCCGAGCAGTTTCCTGTTCCCGCTGCCGGCGGACTGGGTCGGTCCGGTCGAAGTCGAGTTGCACTCGGTGGGCAATGCGCGGCGCGCCTTGCACCCGCAGGTGATGGGCGAAGCGCAGGCCATGCGGCTCGAGCAGTACGGGGTCGCGGCCAGCGCGATGATCTACGCGAGCCTGTTCACCATCGGCCTGCTGGCGCTGGCGCTGTTCTCGGCCGCGCGCGATCGGACGTTCCTCGCCCTGTTCGCCTTCGCCAGCGTCGCGCTGCTGGCGCTTTCGGCGGTCAACGGCCACCTCTACCAGGTGCCGGGACTGCGGGCGTTCGCCTTCTGGCGCGTCCAGGGCGTGATCGCGCTGGTGATGTTGCTGTGCGCGGCGTGGCTGCAGATGCTGTTGCAGTACGCGGGCATGAACCAGACGCGGTCGCGCTGGAAATCCCTGGTCGACGGCGTGTCGCTGGTCCTGGTCGCGCTGGTGGCGCTGTGCCTGCTCAACGTTCCGCAGGTGGCGAGGGTGCTGCCGCAGGTACAGGTGGTGCCGTTCGGCCTCGCGTTGCTGCTGGGATTGCTGCTGCTGATCGACGCGGTCCGGCGGCGCACGCTGATGGCGTGGCCGCTGGCGGCGCTGGCGATCCTGACGCTGGCCGGGGTGGTGCTGCTGGAGCTGTCGACCCGCGGCCACCTGGTCGATACCGTCGTGGTGCGCTACGGCTATCAGCTCGCGATCGTGGTCGGCGTCGCGATCCTCGCGGTCGGGCTGGTCGGCCGCATCGGCGAGTACCGGCACCAGCGCGACCGCGAGCTGCTGGCGCGCGCCGACACCGAGCGGCGCATGCAGCGCGAGGCCGCGCGTTCGGACCTGGTTTCCGAACTCCAGTCGCGCCTGCGCGCGCTGCCGATGGCCGAGCTCCAGGTGACCGCGTTCCGCCTGCTGATCGACCGGCTCATGCCGCTGTTGCCGGTCGAGCGTTGCGTGGTCGCAACCCATGGCTACCACGGCCAGGACCAGCTGGTCGTCGAACCGGCGGGCGGCCTGGACGCGCTGCGGACGCAACTGGGTCGGCGCCAGCTCGCATTGAAACGGCAGGCGGCCAACGGCATCGCACTGCAGCAGCCGGTAACGGAGGAAGGGCAACCGTCGATCGTCGCGATCGAGGCGGTGGTGCCGCTGCAGATCCGCGCCCCGGCCTGGGGGGCGCTGCTGCTGCACCGGCGCGGCGCCGGCGGCTTCACCACCGAGGAGTTGTCGCTGGCCAGCGACTTCGCGCGGCAGACCCTGCTCCACGTCGACCAGGCGGTCGCGGCGCTCCAGCTGCGGCGCTCCGCCGAACTCGACGCGCTGACCGGCAGCTTCAACCGGCGCACGATCGACCACTGGCTCTCGCGCAGCTTCATCGAAGGCGCGCGCGAGCGGCAGCCGGTGTCGGTGCTGTTCATCGACCTCGACCACTTCAAGTCGGTCAACGACCGCCACGGGCATGCCTGCGGCGACCACTGCCTGCGAGAGGTCGCCCTGGCGCTGCGCGGCGCACTGCAGGAGGGGGACCTGTTCGGACGCTACGGCGGCGAGGAATTCATCGTCATCCTGCCCGGCCGCGGCGGTGCGGCGGCACGCATGGCGGCCGAACAGCTGCGCATGGCGGTGGAGAACCTGCGTCCGGAGTGGAACGGGCAGCCGCTGCGACTCACCGTCAGCGTCGGCGTCGCCACACGCCTGGAGAACGAGGACAGCCCGGACGCGACCCTCGAACGCGCGGACCGTGCGCTGTACTCGGCCAAGGCCCACGGCCGCAACTGCGTGCAGGTGGCGCCGGCGGTGTTCCGCTGAGGCGCTCGTCGGGCGTCATCGGCAGTTGAAGTGGCCCGAAGCGGCCGCAGATCATCGGCAGTCCTTCGGAGCGACCGCGATGACCGGAATCGGTGCTTGGAAACAACGGCTGCCAGCGCCTGGCGAGGCGCTGCCGGGCCGCGCCACGGAAATGCCGGTGAACGGGTGCCACCATGTGCTGGGCTCGCCGCTGCGCGACGACTTCGCGGGACTGTCGCGGGTGCAGTTCGGGATGGGCTGCTTCTGGGGCGCCGAGCGCAAATTCTGGTCGCTGCCGGGCGTCGCCACCACCGCGGTCGGCTACGCCGGCGGGGAAACCCCCAACCCGACCTATCGCGAGGTCTGCTCCGGCCAGACCGGCCACGCCGAGGTCGTGCTGGTGGTGTACGACGAGGCGAAACTGCCGTTCTCCACCCTGCTGCAGACGTTCTGGGAAAACCACGACCCGACCCAGGGAATGCGCCAGGGCAACGACGTCGGTACCCAGTACCGTTCCGCGATCTTCTGCGAAACGCAGGCGCAGCACGAACAGGCGCTGCGCAGCCGCGAGGCCTACGAGGCGCGGCTGCGCGACGCCGGCCACGGCGCGATCACCACCGAAATCGTGTTCCCCGCCCCGGCGTTCTACTACGCCGAGGACGAGCATCAGCAGTACCTGTCGAAGAACCCCGCCGGCTACTGCGGCCTCGGCGGCACCGGCGTGAGCTGCCCGATCGGCCTGGGATAGGCAGGGTTCGCCGGCGACCTTGCGCGCTGCTGCCGCACGCCGGGCCCGACGGCGGCCACCTGCACGATGCAACCGAGCTACGGCACCACCCGCAGCGCGCACACGTAGACCAGCTCGCAGGCGCCGTTGCCGCTGTCCTCGCGGGTGAGCGAACTGCGCCAGCGCCAGCCGTCCGGCGCGTCGACCTGCACCAGCCAGCCGTCGATGCGCACGGTGTCGTCCCGCCGCACGTCGCGCAACGCGCGGGCCACTCCCGGTGTGGAGGGAATCATGTGCATGTTGGCGCTGCTGCGGACGATCTCCTGCGCCGGGAGCGGCGGATCGCCCTGCCAGCGGTACCGGTACCAGCGGGAGGACTGCGAGATATCGAGCCGTGCCAGCACCTCGTCCTCGCGCATGCGCGCCCAGCCCAGCGCCAGGTCGGTGGGCGAGAACGCCGCCTCGCGGCCGATCGAGTAATCCTCCCTGGCCAGCACCCGCGCCTCGATCCTGAACCCGGCAAGCGGGGTCAGCGCTCCGTCCTCAAGCCGGAAGGGCCCGACGCCGCGCGGCACTTCGGTCTGCAACGGCAGGCCACCCGGGGCGATCCCCGGGGGCAGCGGGCAACCCGGATCGCTGCCGGCCGCAGGGGCAGGCGCATCCGGCGTGCGCGGCGAATAGGGCGAGTACCACCAGCCCAGCGCGCCGAGCAGCAGCCCGGCCAGCGCCAGCTTGCGCAGCGCCACGCGCGATCAACCCGCGGCGTGGACGCCGGTGACGCGCAGGCGCAGCGACCGGCCCTGCGGCGTGGCCCAGTCGATCGACTGGCCGACCGACAGGCCGAGCAGCGCGCTGCCCACCGGGGCCAGCACCGAGATCCGCCCGGCGCCGGCATCGGCTTCCAGCGGATAGACGAGGGTGAGGGTGTGCTGCTCGCCGCTGGTCTCGTCGATGCACTCGACCCGAGAGTGCATGCCGACCACGCCGGCCGGCATGTCCGCGTCGTCGACGATCTCGGCGCGGACCAGCTCGCCCAGCAGGGCCTCGGCGGTGGCGTCGTGCTGCCATTGCGGCGCCTCAAGCATCGCTTCCAGGCGCGCGGCATCGCGGCGCGAGACGACGATCGACGGCGGCAGGCCGCTGGGGGTCTGGTGGCTCATGGGGTTCGGCTCCGTGTTCGGTGCGGGCGGTGGCGGGCATCGCCCAAAGAAAAACGGACGGCGCGTCCGGCGCGTCGCCCGCTCGTGGTGAGGGCTACCGTAGCGCCCCGGGCGCCGGGCTTCAAGGGCGCCGGCAGGCGCGGTTCACAGCATGTCGGGCGGCGGCGCTGCTTCCTGCGCCGCTCCGGTCAGCGGGTTGTCCAGCAACCCCGGCGGCAGGGCGCGGAACGTCGCCGCCAGCTGCGCGAGGAACTCGGACATGGCCGAACTGCGACGCCAGAACATGGCGATCTCGCGGCTGGGCTGCGAGTCGCTGAACGACAGCAGCCGGATGTTCTGCGGGTGCGCGACCGGTGGTTGCACCGCCAGGGTCGGCAGCAGGGTGATGCCGACGTTGGCCGCGACCATCTGCCGCAGCGTCTCCAGGCTGGTGGCGCGGAACTCGCTCTTCTCCTGCGCGCCGGCCAGCTGGCACACGTCCAGTGTCTGCCGGCGCAGGCAGTGGCCGTCCTCCAGCAGCAGCAGGTCTTCCCGCGCGAGGTCGTCGACGGTCAGCGCCTTCTGCTTGGCCAGCCGGTGCTGCTCGGGCACCGCGAGCAGGAACGGTTCCTCGAACAGGTATTCGTGGTGCAACTGGTCGTCGTGCACCGGCAGCGCCAGGATCGCGGCGTCGAGCCGGCCATCGCGCAGCCGCGCCAGCAGCTCGTCGCTCTTTTCCTCCACCAGCAACATCTGCAGATCGGGGAAGCGCAAGCGGATCGGCGGCACCACGTGCGGCAGCAGGTAGGGGCCGAGCGTGGGGAAGATGCCGAGGCGCACGATCCCGGCCTCGGGCCGCTGGCTGCGGCGCGCGGCCTCCTTCATCTGCTCGACCTCGGATACCACGCGCCGCGCGCGTTCCACGATCTCCACGCCGATCGGCGTCAGCATCACCTTGCGCGGCGCGCGCTCGATCAGCGACACGCCCAGTTCGTCCTCCAGCTTGCGCAACTGGGTCGACAGCGTCGGCTGGCTGACGAAACTGGCCGCGGCGGCGCGGCCGAAATGGCGGTGGTCGGCGACCGCGATCAGGTACTTGAGGTCGCGAAGGTTCATGCGTCGATGTCCCGGGGCGCGCAGTCGTTTCGAAACCAGCGCAGATCCCCCGCCTCGCGACCGATGACGGGGGCGGTTCCCACCTACGCGGCCTGGGCTTCGGCGGGCGCGACCGGGGCCGAGGCGCGGATCAGGTGGTCGAACGCGGCCAGCGCGGCCTTCGAGCCTTCGCCCATCGCGATCACGATCTGCTTGTACGGCACCGTCGTGCAGTCGCCGGCCGCGAACACGCCCGGCACGCTGGTCTGGCCGCGCTCGTCGACCAGGATCTCGCCGCGCGGCGACAGCGCCACCGTACCCTGGAGCCATTCGGTATTGGGCAGCAGGCCGATCTGCACGAACACGCCCTCCAGTTCCAGCCGGTGCGCATCGCCGCCGACGCGGTCCCTGTAGACCAGACCGGTGACCCGGTGGCCGTCACCCAGCACTTCGGTGGTCTGCGCCGAGACGACGATACGGACGTTGTCGAGGCTGCGCAGCTTGCGCTGCAGCACCTCGTCGGCGCGCAGCCGGGCGTCGAACTCGATCAGGGTGACGTGGGAGACGATGCCGGCGAGGTCGATCGCGGCCTCGACCCCGGAATTGCCGCCGCCCACCACCGCCACGCGCTTGCCCTTGAACAGCGGGCCGTCGCAGTGCGGGCAGTAGGCCACGCCCTTGTTGCGGTAGCGGTCCTCGCCGGGCACGCCCATCTGCCGCCAGCGCGCGCCGGTGGACAGCACCACGGTCTTCGACTTCAGCGACGCGCCATTGGCCAGCGTCACCTCGACCAGACCGTCGTCGCCGGCGGGCAGCAGCGCGGTGGCGCGCTGCAGGTCCATCACGTCTACCTCATATTCGCGCACATGCTGCTCGAGCTGGGCGGCGAGCCTCGGGCCTTCGGTGTGCTGGACCGAGATGAAGTTCTCGATCGCCATCGTGTCCAGCACCTGGCCGCCGAAGCGCTCGGCGGCGACGCCGGTGCGGATGCCCTTGCGCGCGGCGTAGATCGCCGCGGCCGCGCCGGCGGGGCCGCCGCCGACCACCAGCAGGTCGAACGGTGCCTTGCCGGCGATCTTCGCGGCCTCGCGCTGCTCCGCGCCGGTGTCGAGGCGCGCGACGATCTGCTCAAGCGTCATCCGCCCCTGGTCGAACGGCGCGCCGTTGAGGAAGATCGACGGCACCGACATCACCTCGCGCGCCTCGACCTCGTTCTGGAACAGGGCGCCGTCGACGGCGACGTGGCGGATGTTGGGGTTCAGCACCGCCGCGAGGTTGAGCGCCTGGACCACGTCCGGGCAGTTCTGGCAGCTGAGCGAGTAGTAGGTCTCGAACAGGAACTCGCCTTCCAGCGCACGCACCTGCTCGATCACCTCGGCGGAGGCCTTGGACGGGTGCCCGCCTACCTGCAGCAGGGCCAGCACCAGCGAGGTGAACTCGTGGCCCATCGGCAGGCCGGCGAAGCGCAGGTGGATCTCGTGCCCGGGGGAGGTCAGCGCGAACGAGGGCTTGCGCTCGGCGTCGTCGCGGCGCACGTCGAGGGTGATGCGGTCGGACTGCGCGCGGATGTCCTCGAGCAGTTCGAGCATTTCCCTCGACTTGTCGCCCTCGTCGACCGATGCGACGATCGCCACCGGGCGCTGCAGCCGTTCGAGATAGCCCTTGAGCTGGGTCTTGAGGTCGTTGTCGAGCATGGGGACGACTCCTGGGGGAGGCAGGCGGGAGCGGATCGGAGCCGACGCGGGGCCGTGGCTGGCGGGGCGCGGGGAGGGGGGCGGCCGGCGGGCTGGGCCACGCATCGGCTCCGATCCGCTCCCGCGCCGCGGATCGCGGCACGGGGCGGGGTAGGGCGGGTGTCGCGGTCAGATCTTGCCGACCAGGTCCAGCGACGGCTTCAGGGTCTTCTCGCCATCCTTCCACTTGGCCGGGCAGACCTCGTTCGGATGGGCGGCGACGTACTGCGCGGCCTTGAGCTTGCGCAGGGTCTCGGTGACGTCGCGGGCGATGGCGTTGTCGTGGATCTCGACCGTCTTGACCACGCCTTCCGGGTTCACCACGAAGGTGCCGCGCAGGGCCAGGCCCTCTTCCTCGATGTGCACGCCGAAGGCGCGCGTGAGCCGGTGGGTCGGGTCGCCGACCAGCGGGAAGCGAGCCTTGCCGACCGCCGCCGAGGTTTCGTGCCACACCTTGTGCGAGAAGTGGGTGTCGGTGGTGACGATGTAGACCTCGGCGCCCAGCTTCTGGAACTCGGCGTAATGGTCGGCCGCGTCCTCGACCTCGGTCGGGCAGTTGAAGGTGAAGGCGGCGGGCATGAAGATCAGGACCGACCACTTGCCCTTGAGGCTGGCGTCGGTGAGTTCGACGAACTCGCCGTCGTGATAGGCGGTGGCCTTGAAGGGGGGGATCTGGGTATTGATCAGGGACATGGACGACCTCTGGTGGTGGAGTGAGGGATGGCGTAAAGCGATCCGGGGCGCTGGATCGATGCGAGGATGATAGATTGAGTCTATTGATAAGTAAAATTGACTGAAGAGATATTATCAATAGTCACAATCAATCGAAATATTCGGGATTCGATGGTTCGGCACGCCGCAATGTGCTTGCAAACGTTTTTGCGCTGCAGCATATTCAACCCATGCGCTGCAGTCTGGCGCGGTGGCCGGAAACGGCACCGGCTGGGGCAGCGCAGGGTTTCGGACAGGAGTCGATGACGCCGGTCCAGCCGAGTTCCGTATCCGTTTCCTCCCTCCCACACGTGGTACGGAATCTTTGAAGGCGGCTTCGGCCGCCTTCATTTTTTTCCAGGGCCGCGGAGGCCTGGTGTGGCGAGGCAATGAGGGGACTGTTGCGCGACCGCTTGGCATGGTCCTGTGTCATTGCGACCTGATGGGCCTCACCGCGACCGGCAGCCCTTCGCGGCGAATGTCCTCCGGCATCCGCCTGCCGGCGGATACCTCCTCCTTGATTTCGCCGCGAAGGGCCGCCGGCCACGGCGAGACTCGGCTTGCGGCGCGTGCACCAGGCCAGCCAGGTCCTCGGGCTTGCGCGCTGGGACACGCCAACAGTCCGGCACGCCGGGTGCGGGCAGACCGTCGCTGGGGGACATTCGTGCCCAAAGGGCATCCGTACCCGGCCCCCGGTCCGCGAACGGACGCGAAGCTTTCCTCGGTTGGGAGAAGTCCCTTTTCCGATGGTTTGATCCAGCCTCGAATACTGGCCCCGGCCTTGCGGCGGCTGGAGCGTTCAGGGCCGCGCGGATTGTCCGGTCAGCGCGCTACGCGGTACGGCCGGAGCCGAAAAAGGCGATCCCAGGGCGCCGGGAGGTGGCGTCCATCCGAAGGCCAGCCAAGGGGGCGCTTCGCGGAGCACTTCTCCCTGGAATGGCTGAAGCACCGTTGCTTGCGTGTCGCACGCTTCGTACAGGCACCCCGCGCTCGCTACGATGTCGCGATGAATGACGTCCCTTGTCCAGCGCCCACCGTGCGCGTGCTGCTCGACGCGGTACGCGGAAGGATCGAGCCGGCGGAGGCGGAAATCCTGCTGGCACATGCGCTGCGCAAGCCGCGCGGCTGGCTTTACGCCCATGCCAGCGATGCGCTCGACACCGCGGACGCGAGCCGGTTCGAAACACTGCTCTCGCGCAGGCAGGCCGGCGAGCCGGTCGCCTACCTGTGCGGCCGCCGTGGCTTCTGGACGCTCGACCTGGCGGTGACGCCGGACACGCTGGTACCGCGGCCGGAGACCGAACTGCTGGTGGAACTGGCGCTGGCGCAGTTGCCCGAGGATCGCGAGCTGGAACTGGCCGACCTCGGCACCGGCAGCGGCGCGATCGCCCTGGCGCTCGCCAGCGAGCGGCCGCGCGCCCGGGTGGCGGCCACCGATGCCAGCGCCGCCGCGCTCGACGTCGCCCGCGGCAATGCGCGCGACGCCGGCCTTGCGAACGTCGGTTTCCACCCCGGCGACTGGTTCGGCGCGGTGCCGGGACGGCGCTTCGCGCTCGTCGTCAGCAATCCGCCGTACATCGCCCAGGGCGATCCGCACCTGTCGCAAGGCGACCTGCGCCATGAGCCGGCGATGGCCCTCGCCTCCGGCGCAGACGGACTCGACGCGATCCGCGTCATCGTCCGCGACGCGCCCGCGCACCTGCACCCGGGCGGCTGGCTGCTGCTGGAGCACGGCCTTGACCAGGGCGATGCGGTTCGCGCGCTGCTGCGCGCCGCCGGGTTCGGCGAGGTCGCCACCCACCGCGACCTCGAGCAGCGCGACCGCGTGAGCCTTGGCCGGATCCCGCCCTGACCCGGGGCATGGCGCACGCGATTCGCTCCGATGCCGGCTCGCCTCGCGCAAGACCCACCCCGACGCCGCAGGTGAACGGAGCGACTAGACTGTCCCCACATTCTCTCGAGGCGAACGCATGCGCACGCTGTATCCCGAGATCGAACCATTCGACACCGGCACGCTGGCGGTGGACGAGCGCCACACGCTTTATTACGAGCAGTGCGGCAACCCCAGGGGCAAGCCGGTGGTGCTGCTGCACGGCGGCCCCGGCGGCGGCTGCAACGCGAAGATGCGCCGCTTCCACGACCCGGCGAAGTACCGCATCGTGCTGTTCGACCAGCGCGGCGCCGGCCGGTCCACGCCGCATGCCGACCTGGTCGACAACACCACCTGGGACCTGGTGGCCGACATCGAGAAGCTGCGCGAGTTGCTCGGCATCGAGCGCTGGCAGGTGTTCGGCGGATCCTGGGGTTCGACCCTGGCGCTGGCCTACGCGCAGTCGCATCCGCTGCGGGTGACCGAACTGGTGCTGCGCGGGATCTTCATGCTGCGCCAGTGGGAGCTGCGCTGGTTCTACCAGGAAGGCACCTCGCGGCTGTTTCCCGAAGCCTGGGACCAGTACGTCGGCGCGATCCCCGAGGACGAACGCCACGACCTGATCGCCGCGTTCCACCGGCGCCTGACCTCGGACGACGAAGCCACCCGGCTCGCGGCCGCGCGTGCGTGGAGCGTGTGGGAGGGGGCGACCTCGTTCCTCCACGTCGATCCGGATTTCGTCAGCGGCCACGAGGATCCGCGTTTCGCGCTCGCCTTCGCCCGCATCGAGAACCACTACTTCGTCAACAAGGGCTTCTTCGAGGTCGACGACCAGCTGCTGCGCGACGCGTACCGGATCGCCGGCATCCCGGGCGCGATCGTGCACGGCCGTTACGACGTGGTGTGCCCGGTACAGAACGCCTGGGACCTGCACAAGGTTTGGCCGAAGGCCGAGCTGGCGATCACGCCCGCGTCCGGACATTCTGCGTTCGAGCCGGAGAACGTCGACGCGCTGGTGCGGGCGACCGACAGCTTCGCCTGACGCCTGCCGCGCCCGGACAGTCCCAGCGCGGCAGGACGCTTCAGCCTGCCAGCGCCACCGGCGCGGACGCAGTCGGCGCGGCGATCCTCGGCGAGAGCGTCGGATCGTCGGTCTCGTCCGTCCACACCTCGAATCGCAGCAGCTCGTTGGGACCGAAGGTATTGCTGATGGCGACGTCCGAGGCGTCGCGCCCGCGTGCGATCAGCACGCGGCCGATGCGCGGCGTGTTGTGGCGCGCATCGAAGGTGTACCAGCGCCCGCCCAGATAGGCCTCGAACCAGGCTGAGAAGTCCATCGGCGCATCCACCGGCGGGATGCCGATGTCGCCGAGGTAGCCGGTGCAGTAGCGCGCGGGGACGTTCATGCACCGGCACAGCGCGACCGCGGAATGGGCGAAGTCGCGGCAGACGCCGCGTCCTTCCTGCAGCGCCTGTGCCGCGGTGCGCGTGGCGTCGGCGTGCGGATAGCCGAACTGGATCCGCTGGTGGACGTAGTCGCAGATCGCCTGCACCCGCGCCCAGCCGGTGGGCGTCGTGCCGAACGTGTCCCAGGCCATCTGCGACAACCGGTCGGTCTCGCAGTAGCGGCTGCCGAGCAGAAACAGCATCGCCTCGTCTGGGAGCTGGTCCACGGGAACCTCCGCCGCATCCCACGCGACCGGGTCGGGCAGTCCGCTGTCGCGTACCACCGCATCCGCGTTCACTGTCAGCGTGCCGGCCGGCGCCAGCAGGCGGACGCAGACGTTGCCGAAACTGTCGCGATACTGGCGCAGCGGCACCTCGGGCGTGGTGCGGAACTCGCTGGCGACGACGATGTCGGTCCGGCGCGACTCGTGGATGTTGAGCGTCAGCACCATCGGCGTGGGCTGGGGAAGGCCATAGGTGATCGAATGGCCCAGGCGGATGAGCATGGCCTGATGGTCCGGACGTGGCAGCTCAGGTTATGCGCAAACGGCTCATGGCGTCGTGATGAAGTCCGGCTGCAGGCGGCCCAGCAACCGCGCCAGCCGCTCCGCCCAAGCGTCCTGCCCGTCGGCGCCTTCGATCAGGTCCTGGCGGATCTCGAGTTCGACGTGCGCCAGGCCGCGTCGTTCGCCGTGCACGGGGATCGCGTAGTCGGTGGCATCGCTGACCGAGTAGGGCTCGTTGTCGCCGACCTCGAGGCCGCCTTCCGCGCGCAGTGCCGCCAGCAGGGCATGCGCCAGGCGCGCGTCGCGCTGGTACAGCACGCCGGCGTGCCACGGCCGCGCACGGCCGTCCATCGACGGGGTGAAGCTGTGCATCGCGACCAGGAGCGTCGGCCGGTCCGCGGCCGCCCGGCGGTCGAGCTCGGCCTCGATCCGGGCGTGGTAGGGGGCGAAGATCTCCTCCACGCGTTGCCGGCGCTGCCGTGCGTCGAGGTCGGCGTTGCCGGGAACCATGGTGCCGTCGCTGATCGCGGCGCTCGAGCCGGGCGCGTCCAGCGGGCGGTTGCAGTCGATCACCAGGCGCGAATAGGCCTGCAGGATCGCGCAGGCGTCGAGCCGTTCCGCAAGGCGCGCGGTGACGCCGGCGATGCCGATGTCCCAGCCGATATGCCGGTCGAGCTCGGCGCGCGGCAGTCCGAGATCGCGCAGCCGCGCAGGCACGGCCTGGCCTGCGTGGTCGGCGATCAGCAGCCAGGGCGAGCGGCCAGCGGGTCGCAGCACCGTGACCGGCGGCGGATCGCCTGCCCCGAGCAGCGGGGCGGCGGGCGTCATCGCGGGATCATCCACGCGGCGAGCCGTCCGGGTCGTGGTCGATCATCCACAGCCCGGCCCAGAGCTTGAGGTCGAGTTCGTAGCCTTCGCGGTGCTTCTGCATCAGCCAGGCCGGCGCCTGCGCGCGCGGAACCGCGTGGACGACGATCGATTCGTCGTCCACGCCACCGCCGTCGCCGACCTTCCTCAGGTCGAGCGCGCGCGCGAAGGCGATGCGTTCGTTGCTCATGCCCGACGAGGTGGGACCGACCAGCAGCACGTCGATGCGCCCGGCCTCCCAACCGGTCTCCTCGATCAGCTCGCGCCGCGCCGCCGATTCCAGCGTGTCGTGGCTGTGGTCGTCGCCGACCAGGCCGGCGGGCATCTCGATCGTGCGCGCGCCCAGCGGCACGCGGTACTGGTCGACGAACAGCACCTCGTCGTCGGGCGTGACCGCGATCACCAGCACCGCCAGCCCGTCGCGGCCATGGGTGCGTTCGCACGATTCCCAGTGGCCGCGCCGGACCAGGCGCAGCCATTGGCCTTCGTACAGCAGTTCCGGGTCTTCATGCGGCTTGTCCATTGCCCGATGTTAACCCCGCTTCGTGGCGCTCATGCCTGGGGCACGTATTCGAGTCCGGCCGCGGCGTACAGGCGGCGTCGGGTCAGCGGGCCGAAGCGCAGCTGTTCGCACAGCGCGGCGATCGCGTCGGCATCGGCGCCGCAGCGAACGAACAGCGGGGCCGCGGGACCGAGCGGGGCATCGAACGAGATCGTGGACAGTTGCCGGCACAGCAACGCCTGCTCGCGGTGCGCGCGCAGCCTGGCGGCAGCCTGCGCCGCGCCGCGCAAGCGCAGGAACGGCACTTCGTCGACCCGGGCGAGCAGCGCGTCGAGGCTGCCGAAATGCGCGAGCAGCACCGCCGCGGTCTTGGCGCCGATCCCGGGTACGCCCGGGATGTTGTCGATCGCGTCGCCGCACAGCGCCAGGTAGTCGGCGATCTGCCGCGCCTCGACCCCGTGCCGCGCCTTCACCCCGGACGCACCCCAGCGCTGGCCGCGGGCGAAGTCCCATTGTTCATCGTGCAGATCGAGCAGTTGCGACAGGTCCTTGTCGGCCGAGACGATCACCCCGCGATGCCCGTGCCCGCGGGCGTGGTGCAGCGCGCTGCCGATCAGGTCGTCGGCTTCGTATTCCAGGTGCGCGAGCACGTTCAGGCCGAGCGCCGCCGCCAGCGCCTTGCAGTGCGCGAACTGGCGCTTGAGTTCGTCCGGCGCGGGCGGGCGGTTGGCCTTGTACGCCGGGTAGAGCGCGTTGCGGAAGCAACTGTCGAGGGCCTCGTCGAAGGCGACCGCGATGTGCCGTGGCCGTTCGCGTTCCAGCAGTTCGAGCAGGAAGCGCGCGAACCCGTGCACGGCGTTGCTGGGCCGGCCGTCGGCGTCGCGGAACTCGTCGGGCATCGAATGCCAGGCGCGGAACACGTACAGGCTGGCGTCGACCAGGTAGAGCGGCACAGCGGCGGTCCCCGGGGTCGCACTCACAGGACGAGGTCGGACAGCAGCGCACGCGGGTCGGGGCGCTCGCGTTCGGGCGCCTCCAGCGTGGGCGTGCCGATGTGGATGAAGCCGGCCACGCATTCATGCGCGGCCAGCCCGAGCAGACCCCGGACCTCGTCGTCGTAGGCCGGCCAGCCGGTCAGCCAGCAGGCCCCGAAGCCGAACGACTGCGCCGCCTGCAGCAGCGCGAAGCAGACGCAGCCGGCGGTGAGCAGGCGCTCCTGCCCGGGGATCTGCGTATCGTCCGGATCGAGCACCGCGATCACCGCGACCACCAGCGGCGCGTGGCCGAAGCGCTGCCGGTCCTTGTCCAGGGCCGCCCCGCCGGCGCCCGGATCGCGCCTCCGGGTGATCGTGGCCAGCGCCTCGCCCAGTGCCGCGCGCGCCGGTCCGGCGATGCGCAGGAACCGGAACGGTACCCGCTTGCCGTGGTCGGGCACCCGCACCGCCGACGCCAGCAGGCGCAGCAGGGTCGCCTCGTCGGGTCCCGGCTCGCCCAGCTGCCGCGCCGGCACGGATCGACGAAAGTCCAAGAGGGTCAAGGGGGTGTCGGAGGTATTTGCGGATGCAGTCACAGACGTGTGGCCCGGTTAGGCTGAATGATGGCAAGGCGATTCGACCTTGCGCATTCTCCCCCAAATGAACCTTCGTGCCGTTCCGACAGGCTTGCCGGCGGGCCGGGCAGGTGCCCTGCACGCGCCCGCACGCGTGCTCGAATCGTTGAAGCACGATGCGGTCACCGAACTGGGCGGCGTGCTGTCCGGCTTCTGGAGCGGGATCGAGGAGCAGGTACGGCTGGCCGCCCTGGCCGGCCACGACTACATCGCCGTGCAGGAGGATCGGGTCGCGGTGATGGCGCTCAGCCATCGCGCGCTGGAACTGGCCACGCGCTTCCGCGAGTCGATCGAGGCCGAGTTCTCGCGCTGGGAGCATCCGTCCGATACGCCGCAGCGCGAACGCTCGCTGACGCTGATGTCCGAATCCGAGCTGGAGGTCCACCTCGCCGGCCAGCAGATCACCGAGCTGCTCGACCACCAGTTCCTGCATCCGCTGGCCCAGCTCGACGAGCGCCTGCGGCAGCTGTCGGCGGCGCTCGGAATCACCCGGCAGCGGCCGAATCCGCTGCGCCCGGAGGTGCCGGTGACCGCGTTCGTCGCCCTGTTCGGCGCCGACGACCTCTCCACCGGCCTGCGTTCGATGGTGTTCCAGCAGTTCGACAAGCGCCTGCCCAAGGTGCTGGGCGAACTCTACGAGAAGGCGAATGCGATCCTGGACGCCGCGTCCTTCAGCGCCAGCGCGCCCGAGCGCGTGTCCGGCGGCGCGGGGCGCGCTGGGCGGGCGCCGGCGCCAGCGCCGCGCGACGCGGAGGGCGATGGCGAATGGGTGCCCGACGGCGGCACGGTCCCGCACCTGGGTGGCGGGCCGTCGAACGCGGCGCCGGCCTACCCCGGCGGTGGCGCCAGCGGCGGCACGACGCCGGCCGGCGGAGGTGGGGGCGGGGGCGGGGAAGCCGCCGCGACCGGACGGGTCCGCGAGCAGGTGCTGGCCGAGGCGCTCGCCGCCGGCCGCCCGCTGCGCTACCGCGACCTCGTCCGCGACCAGTTGCGCGCCTGGCGCGAACGCGCGCCGGGACCGGCCGACGCGGCTGACGGGATCGGCTACGGGCCGATGCAAGGCACCCTGGTGGCCGACGGTGCGCCCGACGGCGGCCATGTGCTCGACACCACCGAACTGCTCAACCTCGCCTCGCTGCTGCAGGGCGACGATCCCGAACCGTTCGAGAAGGTTCTCGCCGGCGAGGACGGGCGACCGCTGGCCGACGTGATCCGTCACGCCCTGCTCAGCGGCGTGCGCCAGATCGGCTTCGACCCGGCCCACACCCATTTCAGCAGCGACGAGGAAGATGCGATCGACCTGGTCGGCATCCTGTTCCAGTCGCTGTTCGACGCCAACGACCTAGTCGGCGATGCGCGCCAGCTCTACGGCAAGCTGGTGGTGCCCTACCTCAAGGTCGCGCTGACCGACGATTCGCTGTTCAACCGCCGCAGCCATCCCGCGCGGCGGCTGCTGGATGCGGTGACCGAGGCCTGCGACGGCAACGAAGGCAAGACGCCCCAGGACCAGGAGACGCTCAACCAGGCCGGGCACGCGGTCGATCGCGTGGTGGGCGAATACCAGGACGACCAGGCGATCTTCGAGCTCGCCGCATCCGAGCTGCGCGACCACCTCGACCAGCAGCGTCGCCGCGCGGAGCTGACCGAGAAGCGTGCCGCAGAGGCGATCCATGGCCGCGAACGGCTGCAACAGGCGCGGCGCAGCGCGGCCGACCTGGTCGCATCGCGGCTGTCGGAGCGTGCGATGACGGCCGCGGTCGCGCACTTCCTCGACCGGCACTGGCGTCACTACCTCACCCAGACCTGGCTGCGCGACGGCCCCGATTCGGCCCGCCACCTCGCCGCCATCAACGTGGGCGATGCGATGGTGCAGGTCGATGCCGATGCCGCCGAGGTCCGCGGTGCGGTGGTCGCCAGGCAGTTGCTGGCGCTGCAGGTGCCGCTCGGCGAGTGCTATGCCAGTTGCGGCATGGAAGCCACCGCCGCGCGCGACGCGATGGCGCGGATCATCTCCGCGCTGGCACTGCCCGATACCCCGCGCACCGTGCACCAGCCGCTGCTCGACGAGGCGACCGATCCGGCCGACCCGGGAGAAGACGGCGTGTTGCGCGTGGCCGGCGGCAGCGCGCAACTTGCGTTCGATCCGGCGATCGCCGCGCGCATGCGCCGCCTGCGCGTCGGCCAGGGGCTGCGCCTGGTGGACGAGGACGGCCATGAAAGCGCGGGGCGGATCGCGTGGATCAGCCCCTTGACCGGTCGATTCCTGATCGTCAACCGGCGCGGCGTGCGCAAGACCGTGGTGTCGCCGGAGGAACTGGCGCAGATGGTCGCCCAGGGCCGCGCGCAGGTGCGTTCGGTGGACGCTCCCTTCGACGAGGCCATGAAGCAGCTGTGGCAGCGGATCAACGCCACGTCGGTGAACGCATCCGGAGCCGACCGGGCGACGGGCAGCGGCTGAATCCGGCGCCGGCGCTCGATCCGCGCCGCGCGCCGCAATGCCTGAACCGGACCGGCGGCGGGTCCGCCCAGGCGCTCGCGGCGCGCCGTCCTGGCCCTGCGTGAACGACGCGTGGGTACGCCGCGCCCGCGACGACACTATCCTAGTGCGTCAGGGAACTCCGGGATCGCGGGTGAACGAACGTCAGGCTGCGGCAGGCACGCGGGCGCCGGCAGAGGTGCTTGCCGGGCTACGCGCCGGCTTCGGCGATCGCGTGGTTCCGTGGATGCGGGATACGCTGGCCGCCACCCTGCAGGACCTGGACGCCAGGGTCGAGGCCGCCCCGCCTTCCCCGGCGCTGGTGGAGGACCGGGCCGACGTTTCGCTGCTGCTGCGCGAGGCGCTCGTCTACGAGGCGCGTTGGCAGGCGCAGATCGATGCGCTGCTGCAGGGCTGGCCGCGGATGCGGGCCATCGGCGGTGGCGAACTCACGCTGATGGGCGAGAACGACCTGCGCGCGCAACTGGTGGGCGCATCGGTCGTCGACGCGCTCGAGCACCGCTTCGAGAACATCGTCGACCTGGTCGACCGTCGCCTGTATACGCTCGCCGCGCGGATGGGCGGCCAGTCGCACCCGCGCAATCCCTTCGCGCCGCGCGCGCTGGCCGAGACCTTCCTGCGCGCATTCACCGCGCTCGATGCGAGCGTGCGCGTGCATGCGCTGGTACTGCGGCATTTCTCGAAGCTGGCCTCGGAGCGCCTCGCGGCGGTGTACCAGTGGTGCAACGGCTACCTCGCCGACGCGGGTTGCGAGCTGTCCACCGGCCACGACGGCGCATTCCTCACCAGCCTGTCCGGTGCCGCCGACAAGGCGGCGGCCACGCCCGGCCAGGGCGCGGGCGTGGTGCGCGACCGATTGCGCAGCCGGCTCGCCGACCGGCGGCGCAGGGACGCCGGGGAAGCCGCTCCACGCGGTATCCGGGAAGAGGAACTGCTCTCGCTGCTATCCCTGCTGCAGTCCGAGCGCGAACCGTCGCCGGACCCGTCCGCTGACACGCATTCGACGTCCGCGCGGCTGCGCGCCGGGCTCGACCGCACGGGCGTCGGCATCGGCATCGGGCTGGGGAGTGCGGTCCGCACGCCGTGGCAGGAAGCGACGATCGAAGTGGTCGGCAGGCTGGTGGACGCCCTGGCGGAGCATGCGGCGCTGTCGGCACCGCAGGCCCGTTCGTTGCGGCGACTGTCGCTGCCGCTGCTGCGGTTCGCGCTGGAGGATCCAGGCCTGTTCGACGACCCCGGGCGCCCGGTCCTGCGCGTGCTGTCGGCGATCGTGAGGCTGTGGGACGGCAATCCGGGACGCAGCGCGGTCGAGCGCGAGCTGCAACGGATCGGCGACGAGGCCGCAGCCGCACTCATGCTCGACCAGAACGCCAGCCTGGCGCAGGTCCGGGCGCTGGCCGCGCGGATCGAAGCGGACGTCGAACCGGTGCGCCGCCGGGCCGAAGCGGCATCGACGCGGTTGTGGCAGTCCATGCAGGGACGCGAGCGGCTGGAGGCCGCGCGCGCCGAGGCGGACCATCAGCTCGCGCAACTGTTCGCGACCGCACGCTTGCCCGCGACGCTGGCGGAATTCCTGTCGCGCCACTGGCGGCAATGGCTGGTGCAGCTCTGGCTGCGCGACGGCAGCGACTCGAGCCGGTACCTCGAAGCGACCGCGCTCGGCGGGGCGCTGGTCGCCCTCGATGAAGAGTCCGACGGCCATGCGCTGGCGGGACGGCTGCTGCAGCTCGAACCCGCGTTGCGGGAATGCCTGGCCATCAGCGGCCTGCACGACGATGCCGCCACCGTCGAATTGTCGAAGCTGGTCGCCGAGTACGCCGATCCCGACGCCGCGGTGGCCACCGCCACACACACGCCGCTGGCCGCCGGGAACGATCCGGTCGTACTCCAGGCGCCCGTCGACGGCGTCGCGGTCGGCGACCGGTACGCGCGCGTCCTCGACGACGGGGCTCCACAGGCGTTGACCCTGGCCTGGCTCAGTCCCCTGAGCGGGACTGCGCTGCTGGTCGACCTGCAGGGCGCGCGGCAGGCGGTGCTCGATGCGGCTTCGCTGCGCAAGCGGGTCGCGGACGGGGCGCTGCGCCCCTTGCCGGCCGGCGATCCGGTCGAACATGCGCTGGCGGTCATCGCCGCGGCGGTGGCCACCGGCGAGACGGCCACCTGAGCGAATCGCGCCCGCCATGGCGATTCGCTACGATGGCGCAGACTTGTCCGGGGAGCGGTGCATGGCGGTGACCTTGGGTGTGGCCCGGGAGAGCGCGCAGGGCGAACGTCGCGTCGCGCTGACCCCGGAAACGGCGAGAAAGCTGGTGGCGGCCGGCGTCACGGTCCGCGTCCAGCGCGGGCTGGGCGAGTTCGCCCGCTTCCCCGACCAGGCCTATGCCGACGCCGGTGCCGACCTGATCGACGGCGACGTGCGGGCGGAGGCCGACGTGGTGCTGTGCGTGCAGCCGCCGGCGGCCGAAGCGATCGCGCGGATGAAGCCAGGGGCGGTGCTGGTCGGCGCGCTGCAGCCGCAGGCCGACGAGGCGCGCGCGGAGGCGATCCGTTCGCGCGGGATCGTCGCGTTCCCGCTCGAGCGCCTGCCACGGACCACCCGCGCCCAGGCGATGGACATCCTCAGCTCGCAGGCCGGCATCGCCGGCTACAAGGCGGTGCTGATCGCGGCGCAGCTCGCGCCGCGCTACTTCCCGATGCTGACCACCGCCGCCGGCACGATCCGGCCGTCGAAGGTCCTCATCGTCGGCGCCGGCGTCGCCGGCCTGCAGGCGGTGGCCACGGCGCGCCGCCTGGGCGCGCAGGTGGAGTGCTTCGACGTGCGCCCGGAAACGCGCGAGCAGATCGAATCGCTGGGCGGCAAGTTCCTCGACCTGGGCGTGAGCGCCGCGGGCGAGGGCGGCTACGCGCGCCAGCTCACCGACGAGGAACGCGCGCTGCAGCAGCAGAAGCTCGCCGAGCATCTCAAGGGGATCGACGTCGTCGTCTGCACCGCCGCGGTTCCGGGCCGGCCGGCGCCGAAGATCGTCAGTGCGGCGATGGTGGCGGGCATGAAGCCCGGCAGCGTGATCGTCGATCTGGCCGCCGAGACCGGCGGCAACTGCGAGCTCACCCGGCGCGGCCAGACGTTCGAGACCGACAACGGCGTGGTCGTCGCCGGCCCGCTCGACCTCGCCAGCCAGGGTGCGCTGCACGCCAGCGAGATGTTCGCGCGCAACGTCTACAACTTCGTCTCGTTGCTGCTCAGGGACGGCGCACTCGCGTTCGACTGGGACGACGAACTGCTGGC
>NZ_JAETWA010000043.1 GCF_016774335.1 Luteimonas saliphila
TGGCCCGGGCGCAGGACGGGCAGGGCGGTGTGCTCGTGGTGCGCGGGGAAGCAGGCATCGGGAAGACTGCGCTGCTCGAGTACGCCCGCGCCACCGCGACGACATCGGGGTTTCGGGCGGAGTACGCGGCCGGAGTGGAGTCCGAGACCCAGTTCGCGTTCGCGGGCCTCCACCAGTTGTGCGCGCCGCTGCTGGACAGGGCCGGCGCGCTGCCCGACCCGCAGCAGAGTGCCTTGGGCGTGGCGTTCGGCATGCGCGACGGCGCTGCGCCGGACCGGTTCCTGGTCGGGTTGGCGACCCTCAACCTGTTGGCCGAGGTGGCCGAGGACGGCCCGCTGCTGTGCCTTGTCGAGGATGCACAATGGTTGGATCAGGCGTCCGCGCAGGTCCTTGCGTTCGTGGCGCGGCGACTGGTGGCCGATCGGATCGCGTTGGTGTTCGCGCTGCGCGACCCGACCGATCGCGATGTCAGCGCCTTCGTCGACTTGCCCGAACTGCGGCTGGACGGGCTCGGACAGAAGGATGCACGGGCGCTGCTGGCCGCTGCCGTCGGCGCACCGCTCGACAACGCGGTGCGCGACCGGATCGTCGCCGAGGCGCGCGGCAACCCCTTGGCGCTACTGGAGTTGCCGAAGAGCGCACTGCCGTCGCTGCTGGCCGGCGGGTTCGAGTTGCCCAGCGCGCTGAGCGTACCGCGCCGCATCCAGGACAGCTTCCAGCAGCGTTCGGCCAGCCTGCCCGCCGAGACGCAGTTGCTGCTGCTGGTGGCCGCGGCCGATCCGACCGGCGACGTGTCGCTGCTCTGGCAGGCCGCCGCGCACCTGGAAATCGATCGCGAGATGATGGCGCTCGCGGAGACCGCCGGCCTGGTGGAGATCGATACCCGGGTGCGGTTTCGTCATCCGCTCGTACGCTCGGCGGTCTATGCGGCCGCGACCCCGCCCGACCAGCGCCGCGCACATCGCGTGCTGGCCGCCGTTACGGACCCCGGGATCGATCCCGACCGTCGTGCCTGGCACCGGGCGCAGTCCGTGCCGGGCACCGACGAGGAAGCCGCCGCGGAACTGGAGCGCACGGCCGGGCGTGCACGCTGCCGCGGCGGGTTGGCCGCTGCGGCCGCGTTCATGGAGCAGGCGGCCATGCTGACGCCTGACCCCGCCCGCCGTGCGAAACGCGCACTCGAAGCAGCGCACGCCAGGCACGACGCCGGCGGGCCCGAGGCCGCCATGGCGTTGCTGGCGGTCGCAGAGGCAGGCCTGCTGGATGCGCTGCAACGCGCACGCCTCGAGCTGCTGCGCGCCCAGATCGCCTTTCACCTGACGCGCGGCAACGAGGCGCCGGCAATGCTGCTCGATGCCGCCAAGACGCTCGCTCCACTGGATGCTCCACTCGCTCGGGAGACCTACCTGCACGCGCTGGAGGCGTCCTTCCATGCCGGTCGCCTGGCACCAGGCCGCGGGCTGCTTGAGGTGGCCGAGGCGGCCCGGAATGCACCTCTACCGCCCATGCCGCCGCGGCCGGCCGATCTCCTGCTGGACGGACTGGTCACCAGATTCACGCAAGGGTACGAGGCGAGCGTTCCCAGTCTGCAACGCGCCCTCGCTTCGCTGCGCGATGACGACTCCGGTGTTCTCGATGACAACGGGCGTTGGCTGTGGCTGGTGTGGCTGGCCTGCCATGTCGCGGCAATGCTGTGGGACGACGAGACGATCTACGTACTGGCCGACCGTGCCGTCCGCCTCTCCCGCAAAGCAGGTGCGTTGACCACACTTCCCGCCGCCCTCAACGCCCTGGCCTCGGTGCGCGTGCTCACCGGTGAGCTCACCGGTGCCACTGAGTTGCTGGCGGAGGACGATGCAATCACGCGGGCGACGGGTGGCCCGCCGCTCCCCAATGCCAGGCTCGTGCTACTTGCCTGGCGCGGCCAGGAACCCGAAACGTCGGAGCTCTCCGCGACCATGGTCGAGGATGCGACGCAGCGGGGTGAGGGCGCAACGGTCGGCCTGGCCGAGGTCTCGCTGGCATACCTGCACAACGGCCTGGGCAACTACGCCGCCGCGTTGGCCGCCGCGATGCCGCCGTGCGAGCACGACGAACTGGCGCACAGCAGCGTTGCGCTTCCCGAACTGGTCGAGGCGGCGGTTCGTGCGGGCGAACCCGAGCGCGCCGCCGCCGCTGCTGGCCTGTTGACCGCAAGGGCCAACGCCAGCGGCACCGAGTGGGCGCTCGGGATGGCTGCACGCTCGCGTGCGCTGACCAGCACCGGGCCGGGCGCCGAAGACGACTACCGTGAGGCGATCGAGCGGCTCGGAAACTGTCGGATGGCCACCCACCTCGCCCGCGCCCACCTCGTCTACGGCGAGTGGCTGCGCCATCAGCAAGGCCGCCGCCAGGATGCCCGTGAGCAGCTCCGGATTGCCCACGATCTGCTTTCGGACATGGGGGTGGAAGCGTTCGCAGAACGTGCCGCCCGCGAGTTGCGGGCCACTGGCGAGAACCCGCGCAAACGTACCGCCCAGCCGTCCGACACACTCACGGCCCAGGAGCTGCACATCGCCAGGTTGGTCGCCACCGGGGCCACGAATCGGGAGGTCGGCACCCAGCTGTTCCTGAGTCCCCGTACGATCGAAGCCCACCTGCGCAGCATCTTCCACAAGCTGGGCATCACCTCACGTCGGCAGATCAAGGACCTCAAGCTTCCCTGACACGCCGGACGCGAGCGGAAATCGGTCATGGCCCATGACGAGCGCTGGGTGCGCAAGAGCTGCCAAGGTAGGCTTTTCCGGCCGATCAGGGGACGAGCACGACTCGCCCCAGAACGGAGTTTCCTTCGACATAAGCGTGGGCGTCCGCAGCGGCCGCCAATGGAAACCTGGTATCCACCAACACCGCGATGTCGCCAGCGGCCGCCTGTTCCAGCATTCTGCCTACAGCTGCATGGACACCCGGCTTCTCGAACTGCGTCCCCATAAACACACCGTGAAGCGACTGGTTCGCCTGAAGTGCGGGCCACAGATCGATATCTAGGTCCCGGCCGCCGGCGTTGCCGACAAAGACAAGGGTTCCTTCCGGGCGCAGGGAGGCCAATGAAGCCTGCAAGGTCGATCCGACCGGGTCGACCACAAGATCCACGCCGCGCCCGTCCGTCAAACGCATGACCTCCTCGACGACATCGACCGCCCGATGGTCGATGGCATGATCGAGACCCAGGCTGGTCAGGCGTTCGGTTCGATGAGAACCCGAGACCGTCGCGATGACGTTCGCGCCGGCCTGATGCGCCAGCTGGATGGCGGCGAGTCCGACACCACCGGCTCCTGCCTGGACCAGGACCGTCTTGCCGCGCGCCAGGTCGCCGCGCACGAAGAGGCAGTGATGCGCGGTTCCGAACGCGATCGGCAATGACGCGCCCGCCGCCATATCGATGCCTTCCGGCATCGGCCAGGTCCGGCTGGCGGCGACGGCACGCAGCTGGGCATGCGATCCCGCAAGGTCGAAGCTCGTTACTTTCTGTCCGATGTGGCGATCATGGACCTGCGCGCCTACTGCCATGATTTCGCCGGCGGCGGCGAATCCGACGATGTAGTCCGGATGCGGCGGTGGGAAGGTCGCGCGGTTGATCAGATCGCCGCCTTCAATGGCGATCGCTTCAATGGAGATGAGGACGCCATCCGGCGGGCACACCGGATCGGGAACGTCCTTGTATTGCAGGACGTCCGGCGCACCCGGCTGATCGTAGATCGCTGCTTTCACCGGTTCACCTCGATTCGATGGCGTCGACCTCGCCCGCGTGCCGCAGACGGGCACGCATTCCCGGCTGCGCGGCGGCCGGCACGACGTGGTGATGAAGGCGCCGGTATCTCCGACCCGGTGTCGCCATGGCGAGTGCTGACGAAAGCGAACGGTAAGCAGACACTGATTGGATTCTGCGCTTCAGGGCACGATCGACCGATGTGGATGGGATGAGCCGCTGACGCTGCTTGGGCCTTCCTGTTCTCAGCCCAGCGAAACGCTGAACACCCTCTTGCCGATCGCAGTTCCAGCGCGAAGTTCCTGATGCGCGGCTTCCAGGGTTCCAGCGTCCAGGCTGCGCGCAGGGCCGTTCGCCGTGCTCTTCAGCACACCCTCATCCACGAGTTGTGCAACTCGATGAAGCAGGCGCCCTTGCTCGTGCAAGTCACTCGTTTCGTACAGGGACCGGGTGAACATCAGCTCCCAATGGATTGAGATGCTCTTGCGCTTGAAGACCCCGATGTCGAAACGAGCAGGATCATCGGTCAGGCTGAAAGCTCCCTGCGGGGAGAGGATGTCCGCGCTCCTGGCCACGTGTTCCCCGCTGGCGGTCAAGCTTGCAACGTAGTCCACGGAGTGCACGTCCACTGCACTGAGCTGTTCCCGCCAATCGGCGCGCGGGTCTATCACGTGGTGCGCACCCAACCCATACACCCACTGGGCACTCTCGGGACGGGATGCCGTGGCGATCACCTTGAGATTCGCGACCCTGGCAGCCAGCTGCACCATGGTCGATCCAACGCCTCCGGCGCCTCTGACGATCAGGATGGACTTCTGGCGACTGGGGGACGTCAGGTGGGTCCGGAACCGGTCGAACAGGATCTCCCAGGCCGTGATGCTGGCCAGCGGAAGGGCCGCAGCCTCCTCGAAGCCGAGGCTCGAAGGCATGTGACCGACGATGCGTTCATCGACCGCCTGGAATGCGGCATACGCGCCATCTCTTTCGATGTTCCCGGCGTACCAGACCCTGTCACCCGGCTTGAAGCCGTGCACCTTGTCCCCAACGCTGTGGACGATGCCGGTGGCGTCCCAGCCGAGGATCCGCTGGTCGCCAGGCACCATTCCATCCCTGACCTTGTAGTCGACGGGGTTGGCTGCAACGGCCTTGACCTGGACCAGCACGTCGCGCTCGCCGGGCGCGGGTGCCGGGACATCCAGCTGGACGAGGCGCGTTGTTGCTGAATCGGCTTCCCGGATGGCCGCAATGGCTTTCATGATGGGTCCTTGGCGCTATTGATGTGAAGGAAAGTGCGGAAGCACGTGCTCTGCGATCTCTTCAAGGACTTCCGGCGCTGGCCTCGAGCCGTACTTGAGGTTGATGGCGACATGTGCGATCCCCGCGGATCCGAGCGTGGACAGGATCTTCTTGAGGCGGTTACGCCCCAGTCTGTAGCCCAGGTGGATCGGCGTGGCGGCTGCGTCCGGGTCGTCGGTGAGGTCGACGTAAAGGGACTGCATGACGGGCTTGAAGTCGCCCTCTCCGGTGATGTCGACCGCTTCGCGCCATCGATCGAGGATCACGTTCTGCACGTTCGGCTCCCGGTGGTATGTCATCCACCCGTCGGCGTTCCGGGTTATCCAGTCGAGGGACTGCTGCGCGAAGCCGGTGATGAGGACAGGTACGGTGGGGGCGACGGCCGGCTTTGGCAGGACTTCGAACGGTCCTGCGTCCCGGTAAAGGTTTCGGACTTCGGTGAGGCGCGTACGAAAATCTTCACCCCTGCGGGCGTGTTCATGCCCGTAAAGCGGGAACTCGACCGGGCGGTCGCCTGATGCGACGCCAAAGAGGAACCGCCCCCCCGACAGGACGTCCACCGAACAGCTCGCCTTCGCAAGGTCCACCGCCGCACGCAGGGGCAGGATCACTGACCCGGTGCCGACGGCGATCCGGCGGGTTGCGGCTGCAACATAGGAAGTGAAGACCCACGTGTCGTAGATCTGGCCGGCATCGCCGAAATGCGGGTCGCGCACTGGCACATCGCGGGTCCACAGGGCGGCGAACCCCGCCTCGTCTGCTGCCCGGGCCAGTTCCAGCTGATTCTGCATTCTTGGGAGATCTCCCGTGAATGCCTCGATCGGGAAGAAGAGTCCGAGGGTGAGGTGATCCCTCCTGAAGGTGCGGCGGAAGCCCGGGTGCCCTGAAACGGTGTTTCCGGTCGTCATGGTGGCGATGCCTCGTTGGACCTGGTTGGGGGCTCGCGGAGGGGTGCCTTGATCAGGAGACCGAAATCACGCCCAGACGGATGCGACCAGGTGCATTTCGCACGCATGGAGGCCCAACCTCCGTGTCAGGCCGTGCTTGGGTCACTCCTGCAGGAAGCGCAGCAGGTCGTCGTTGAGCCGATCCTTGTGGGTATCCGCAATCCCGTGCGGTCCGTCCGGGTAGACGATCAGCCGGGCACCGGCGATCAACGCGGCCGACGCGCGAGCGGACGAGTCCACCGGCACGATCTGGTCGTCGCCGCCGTGGATCACCAGAGTCGGCACGTCGAACTTCGCGAGGTCGCCGCGGAAATCGGTGGCCGAGAACGCCGCGATCGAGTCGTAGGTATTCTTGTGGCCCGCCTGCATGCCTTGCACCCAGAACGACTGGATCAGTCCCTGGTCGGGCGTGGCGCCGGGCCGGTTGAAGCCGAAGAACGGACCCGAGGCGATGTCCAGATACAGCTTGGAGCGGTTGGCGAGCGAGCCTTCGCGCAGCCCGTCGAAGACCTCGAGAGGCAGGCCACCCGGATTGTCGTCGGTGCGCAGCATCAGCGGCGGCACCGCGGACACCAACACCGCCTTCTTCACCCTCGCGGTGCCATGGCGGCCGATGTAGCGCGCCACTTCGCCGCCGCCGGTGGAGAAGCCGACCAGGGTCACGTCCTCGAGATCGAGGGCTTCGATCACCGCCGCAAGATCGTCGGCATAGTGGTCCATGTCGTTGCCGTCCCAGTGCTGGCTGGAGCGCCCGTGTCCGCGACGGTCGTGGGCGACCACGCGGTAGCCCTGGTCGGCGAGGAACAGCATCTGCGATTCCCAGCTGTCGGAGTTCAGTGGCCAGCCATGACTGAAGGTGACGACCGGGCCATCCTTCGGGCCCCAGTCCTTGTAGTAGAGCTGCACGCCGTCTCGGGTGGTGATGGTGGTGGCGTGGACGGTCATTGGGGTCTCCTTGGCGGATGAGTTGGCCTGGGCGATGCTGCCCGGCTGCAGCGAGATGGCCAGCAGGCCGATGACGAATGGACGCATCAAGGTGTTCATGGCAATACCTCGTTCAATGGATGCCTTGATTCGGCGTCGCGTTCCGCTCGGACTGCGCAGGCCGATGCAACGTCGAGGCTGAACCCGGGCGGTGAGGTGGAGGTGACGGGCGGTCGAACGCACGCCATGCGATATCGGCCGGGAGTCCAGGTGCAAGGAACTCGGACAGGAACCGGCGCCAGCTGAAACATGGCGGGCAGGAGCAGCCGCTGAAGGACTCCGGGGGCGGAAAGCAGCGCAGCCCGGGGCAGGGAAGCGCTCATGACATGGCCGGCTCAGGCAGGGTGTGTTGCGCAGGCAGGGGAATGAACTCGGCGTCATCCGCATCGGGCAGTTTCATTCGACCCGCCTTCCAGTCCGCCGCGGCCTGCTCGAGCCTTTCCTTGGAGGAGGACACGAAATTCCAGTAGAGGAATCGCTCGCCGACCGGCTCCCCGCCGAGCAGCATCACCGACGAACGCTCCAGTGCCCATATCCAGGCAGGCCGGTCGTCGAGCACCAGCATCTTGCCGGCACCGTAGGTGACGCCACGCAGCTCGATCTCACCGGTGGCGATGTACACCGCGCGCTCGCGATGGCCGCCGGGGATTTCGGCCGTCGCGCCGCGCTCCATGGCCAGGTGCACGTAGAACTGCGGTGAATGGGTGGCCACGCCCGAAGTCAGCCCATAGGCGCTGCCGGCAATGACCTGTCCATGCACCCCGCCGTCGCTCCACTGCGGCAGGTCGGCGCAGGCGTGGTGGGAGAAGCTGGGCGCGGTTTCCTCGAACTCGGTCGGCAACGCCACCCATGCCTGGATGCCATGCAGATGGTCGCCTTGAGCCCGGGCGCGCTCGAGGCGCTCGCTATGGGTGATGCCACGCCCGGCGGTCATCCAGTTGACCTCTTTCGGGCGGATCGCCTGTTCGTAGCCGAGGCTGTCCCGATGCATCATCTCGCCGGAGAACAGGTAGGTGACCGTGGACAAGCCGATGTGCGGATGCGGCCGCACGTCGATGTCGCGGTCCACGCCGGCCGGGACGTCCACGGGCCCGATATGGTCGAAGAAGACGTACGGGCCCACCATGGGGCGCTTCGAGAACGGCAGCACGCGGCCGACTTCCATGCCGCCACCGAGGCTGCGACGCCGTTGCTCGATGATCAGTTCAACCATGTCGTGTCTCCGTTCGCTGTTCGTCTGCGACGTTCCGAGGCTGGTGGAAGCGAACGCCTTCGCCGGGATCGAACATTGCAATGCCGGTCCGGGCCGCGGAGGCAGGGACTTCTTCCTGCAGTACGTCCCAGTGCTCGGCGAGCTTGCCGCCCTCGATCCGGAACAGGTCGATCACCACCTGCGGTTTTTCCGACCAGCCGCGGATACGGCCGTGGATGGCGACGAAATCGCCTTCGGCAATCGCCAGGCCGGGTTCGTAGTGGACGGCATCGGACAGGTCCGCCACCAGCGCCTGCAGCGCGTCGCGGCCCTGCGGAATGTCGGGATTGTGCTGGACGTAATCGCGCGCGTAGAGACGTTCGACGGCCGATGCATCGCGCCGCTGGAACAGGGCGGTCATCGCCTCCAGCACCAGCGCCTTGTTGCGCCGGGGCTGGTCGTCGAAGACGACATCCGAGGTCCTGGTGATCGCGACTGTGCCGGTCATCCGCAGGAGCGTGCCGTCGGGCAGTGTTGCGAACGAATGAACCAGGTGCCGATCGTAGTCCTGGATGTTGGCGACGGTCGCGCCATCCTTTTCCTGCCAGCTGACGGCGAACAGGCTGTTGCCGAGCGGCAGGACGTGGATATCGACGACCTCGGTCCGGGCCAGCGGCCCTTCCTTGATCTCGAACTTCAGTCGCGTCGTGGACAGCAGGGTCAGGCTGACCCGGAACTCCGGATAGGAGACGTCCATTTCCAGTCCGACGGGAAAGCGGTCCAGAGACATATTCGTGACCTTTGATCGTTGCGAAACCCGGCTATGCCGGGGACAGCGTCGGGCGTTCGCTCACCAGCGCGCCGAGTTGCGCGCGTGCCTGCTCGACTGCCGCTTCGCGTGCCTCGGGGCCGTAGCCGATCCTCTCCGCATGCACGAAGGCGACGTCGGTCATGCCCATGAACCCCAGAAGGTGGCGCAGATAGGGTTCCTGGAAGTCGTAGGGGCGGGTCGGTCCCTCCGTGTACAGGCCGCCTCGCGCCGTGACCACGATCACGCGCTTGTCTGTCACGAGACCTTCCGGGCCCGCTTCGGAATACTTGAAGGTGAGTCCGGCGCGCAGCACGTGGTCGAACCAGGCGCGCAATCCGGTCGCGATGCTGAAGTTGTACATCGGCGAGCCGATCACGATCGTATCGGCGCTGTGCAACTCGGCGATCAGGGCGTCGGACACGGCCCGGGTCTCGAGCTCCACAGATGAGGCGGGCGTACCTCGCACACCGGCGATACTCGCTGTGCTCAGATGGGGCAGGGGTGTGGCGCCGAGGTCGTGCTCGAGCACGCGGGCGTCCGGATCCGCGACTTGCAGCCGCCAGACGGTCTCGGCGACCAGCGTTCGCGTCACCGACGCATCGCCGTAGACGCTGCTGTTCAAGACAAGGATCGTGGACATCGTGGGATTCTCCCGACGTTGCATCCAGCTCGAAGCCGGCAGGTACACGTGCCGACTTCGATGCAGACAGCGTCGTATCAGCCCGCGGCGGCCGGCACTGGCGTGTTGAGCAACTGCTGCTCCCACAGGAACGCGATGCCGCTACCGGCGCCGTGCTCGATCACGACGTCGTTCAACTTCATTGCGGTTTCGGCCCGGGCCCAGTCGCGCTGCCATTCGGCAGCCAGCGCCATCCAGGTGATGAGGTTGACGCCAGCTGCCGCCATTCGCTGGATCGCCACCTGATGCGCCTCGACGGAGGTGCCACCAGAGGCATCGGTCACGACGGTCACGTCCCAGCCTTCGCCAGCGGCCTGGATGGACGGCATCGCAACGCAGACCTCGGTCCACAGGCCGGCCATGACCAGCTGCCTGCGACCGGTCGCCTTGACCACGTCGACCACGTTCTTGTCTTCCCAGGTGTTGATGAGGGTGCGGTCGATCACTTTCTGATCGGGGAACACGCTGGTGATCTGCGGGAAGATCTTGCCGCCACGATCCTCGACCACGCTGGTGAGGATGGTCGGAACGTTGAACACCTTCGCGGCCTTGGCCAGGCCCGCTGCGTTGTTGACCGCCATGTGCGGGTCGTGGCTGTTGAGGTTCGCGAGCTGGTAGGGCTGGTGGTCGATCAGGACCAGGACCGAGTCCTCGGGGCGAAGAAGCGAAGAAAGTCCATTGCGAAACGTGGCGGCGCCGGGCTTGGGGGACATGCGGTTGGACCTCATGGTTCGGGGGACAGGAAGGTGAGAACGTCGTTCTCCCTGGCATCGAGTGTCGACAACGCAGACGCGGAGTGATTGCCTTTTCTTACGGTGATTTGTACGAAAACATCGTCGGGACCGTTCCCAATGTTGTGCGGCTGTTCTTGGAACGGAAGGCCTTTCCAAGATATGGAACCATGGCCATTGGAGACGTCGGTGCCCCCGTAGGCCGCCAGGATCCACACGAAATGAATCGCTACCCGCCAGCCGTGCAGGCGACCGGTTTCCTGTTCGTGTCGGGCCAAGTCGGCAGGTGCGGCGGAGGCCCGTCGGCATGTCGCCGTCGCCAGGCCATCGGGCTGTCGCCGACGAGGCGACGGAACACTCGAGTCAAGTGCGCCTGATCGTACATCCCGCAGGCCAGCGAAATCTGACACATCGAGTCCCCCGTTGTCAGCAGCAGCCGCTGTGCCAAATGCACTCTCCGGCGGGAGACGTAAGTCATTGGTGCCTGGCTGAAACTTCGTTTGAATGCACGGGAGAAATGGCTCGCACTGAGACGCGTGAGCGCAGCGAGATCCTTTACCCGGATCGGCGACTCCAGATGCGTCTCGATGTACGCGACGACACGACGTACCTGCCAGCCGGCCAGCCCGCCGTAAGGGCAAGCGGACGGACCGGATTCGGGAGCAAGGTCTTCGTTCAGGAGATCGAGTGCGCGCGCGACACAGGTTCTCGCGAATGCACGATCGGATCGCAGTGCGGCTTTGGCTTCGTTCAACAATACCGTGACTTCGGCGGGGTCCTGCCGGTAGTCGACAGGTGCACCGATCTGCTCTTCCGAGCGAGCCGTTTCGACGCTGGGAGTCATTGAATCGGTCATGGCGAGTAGTGCGTAGCAGGTGGCCTTGCGTGTGCTGGATAGCCTGGAAGGATGCTTCCGCCGAGTCCGACCTCAGGACCCAGCCAACGCCGGATTTCGACCGCCAGGGTTTCGGGTTCCGCATCCCTTACTATCTGGATGCTCGTAGCGGCCGCAGCCAATGCCCAGACAGCGGCCAGACCCGTGAGAACCCTGGCGCCGGATACGGTCGCGCTGCGGATGCCTTGTCGGTGAAGGACTTCGACATCGGGGACGCTGTGGGATTGCATGGACTTCTCTTCTCGATCTCAACAACCGCAAAACAGCGGTCGTGAGTCAGAATCGCGCAGGTAGCGGAACGTTCGCATCGGTCGAAGTCCCTGTGTCCCCGCCGGTCCACACCGTGCTGCCGTGTAGGTGTCGGGAACGCCGCGGGAAACGCGATAGCGCTGCGCGTACAGTTGCCCGTTCGACTCGCCCCGCAGGCGAACGTCGACGGGCCACGTCCCAGGTGCGCGCCCGTTGCGGGGGCGTTAGCCAAGCCCGTTGTTCGGGGGCGGCACGGAGGCTGCGATCATGCCGAGCATCGCGGCCGTAGCGCGTGCGACCGCCTGGGTGGCGCCCTCGGCGCTCCAGTCTCCACGTTCGAGTTCATGGGCGCGCGTGATGACACCCGGGCTCCAGGGGATCTCCGGGTCGAACTGGGGGAGCGTGCCGCTTGCCCACATCAATGCTGCCAGCGCGGCGACACGGGGTGTCGGTTCCACGCCGTCCACAAGGACGTTGCGGACCTCTCCGATCAGGCCGGACCTGCGTCCGCTTCCCCCTTCCTTGAGGGTAGTTGTCTTGAGCATGCCGAGCACTTTGCCGTTCTCCTCACGGATGTCGCTTCGCGCAATGAGGCGCTCCAGCAAAGGCTGGCGGAGTGCCGGCCCGATCGCGGCGAGCATGGTCTGTACCGCGCGCGGCTTGTCCGCGGCATAGTCCCACGCCGAGCGCAGAATCCCGTCCGACGGCGCCCTCCCTTCTACCGCTTCCACAATTGCGGAGCCGGTCGGGCTTGTTGTGGTCGTCACGCTCTCGTTGAAGGCGAGCTCCGCCAACACGGCCCCGGCCAGCACGTAGTAGAGCGTGTTCTCGCCAGCGATGGCACCGGAGTCGGGTTGGAACAGCACAAGTAGAAGATCCTCCGCAAGGGTCGGGGCACTGAGATCCTTCATTGGTCGCTCCTTATCTTGGATGTCTCGATTGGTAGAGGGTGGCCGGGCCGGCCTGGTCGTGGAGCGGGGCGAGGAGGGTACGCAGTGCGGTATCGTTCCAACAGTGATGACTCCCTGGATTTCCTACTTGCCAGTGATTTGGACGAGAACGGCCGATCTCACCTCCTGACCAGGCCGTAGCCGGTGAATGCAATGTCGTCAGGATCGCGCCAGGGGCGAAATATTCGCGTCGGTGAAAGTCACCTATGTCTTCGCCGGTCGTCACTGTTCTGATGCGTGGGGACGAGCTGGTGGACTCGGATCGCCTGGATCGCGCCGGGACGGCGTGGCCGCGGATCGTTCGGCTCCCGCGGGATCGTCTTCCCGTACTCGCTGCGCCCTACGCCTGGGTAGGATTCGTATCGGCTAGAATCGAATTGACACCGACGCAAAAGAAGCTGGACCGGTGGACTCGATGCGGCCTCGTGCTGGCGCACCACGGTTGTCTCTCCTGGGACGGCGCACGGAGCGTGCGACGATCGGACAGGTGTTGGCCCGGGCGCAGGACGGGCAGGGCGGTGTGCTCGTGGTGCGCGGGGAAGCAGGCATCGGGAAGACTGCGCTGCTCGAGTACGCCCGCGCCACCGCGACGACATCGGGGTTTCGGGCGGAGTACGCGGCCGGAGTGGAGTCCGAGACCCAGTTCGCGTTCGCGGGCCTCCACCAGTTGTGCGCGCCGCTGCTGGACAGGGCCGGCGCGCTGCCCGACCCGCAGCAGAGTGCCTTGGGCGTGGCGTTCGGCATGCGCGACGGCGCTGCGCCGGACCGGTTCCTGGTCGGGTTGGCGACCCTCAACCTGTTGGCCGAGGTGGCCGAGGACGGCCCGCTGCTGTGCCTTGTCGAGGATGCACAATGGTTGGATCAGGCGTCCGCGCAGGTCCTTGCGTTCGTGGCGCGGCGACTGGTGGCCGATCGGATCGCGTTGGTGTTCGCGCTGCGCGACCCGACCGATCGCGATGTCAGCGCCTTCGTCGACTTGCCCGAACTGCGGCTGGACGGGCTCGGACAGAAGGATGCACGGGCGCTGCTGGCCGCTGCCGTCGGCGCACCGCTCGACAACGCGGTGCGCGACCGGATCGTCGCCGAGGCGCG
>NZ_JAETWA010000044.1 GCF_016774335.1 Luteimonas saliphila
GACCCGACGCGGCAGGTCCCACGCGACGGCAGTCGCGGCCATGGGCCGCTCCTACAGGGCATCGGACGACGTCGGCGGCGGGGAATGGACCGGAGAGACCCAAGCCGGGGAATGCTGTGCTCCAGCGATCTTCTTCGGCCAGCCAAGCGGCCAAGCGCGCTGCCGTACCGCCTTCCTCGCCGACAAGGCCGACATGGACGACCCCACCCCAGCCGCGGGTCTCGCATCCTTTAGGAGCGGCCCATGGCCGCGACCGGGCGCGGACCCGACGCGGCAGGTCCCACGCGACGGCAGTCGCGGCCATGGGCCGCTCCTACAGGGCATCGGGGCGACGCCGGCGTGTCACACCGGCCGGGCCAACAGCTGCGCCTGCGCATGGAAATGCACCAGCAGTCCGGACAGGCTGCGCAGGTCCTGGGCGTTGTGGTCGCCTACCCGTCGCAGCTTGTCGGCGCTGCCGCCGCGCAGATAGTTCAACCACGCCGCGGGCGCTTCCGATCCGGGCAGGTCGTCTTCGCGCACCACGCCGAGCAGTTGCCGCTCCACCGTGGCCAGGCGGCAGTTCTCCCAGACGCCGCGGTAGTGCCGGCGGACGGGGTGCAGCAGGTCGATGTGGTCGCGCCCGAACACCGGATCCGCGAGCCGCGCCAGGGTGTAGCGCGTGCTCAGCAGCGGGCGGTCGTAGCACTTGCCGTTGTAGGACAACAGCACGGTGCGCGGCTCCAGCCAGCGCGCGAACTCCTGCAGCATCGCCTGCTCGGCGCCCATCGTGGTCATCAGCAACTGGCGGATGCGCAGGCCGCCGTCGCGCCAGTCGCCGGCGCCGATCATGAAGGCGCGCGTGCCGGTGCCGCCCGCGAGGCCGGTGGTCTCGGTGTCGAAGGCGAGGATGCGGTGGGTCTCGATCCCGTCGTGATCGAACGCGGTGAGTTTGAGCGCCGTCAGGTCCAGGCGCTCGGGCAGGCGTTCGAAGGGCACCCACTTCTCGATGTAGCGCAGGCCCGGCGCGAGTTCGATGCCCTCCAGGCTGCGGTCGAAACTGCGCATCGGCGGTAGCGCGCGCGGGCGCAGGCCGAGCAGCTTGCGCAGCTGCGCCACCTGCTCACCGGTGGTCTTCGCGCGCGATGCAGCGGAGGGCGCCACCTGATCGTCAACGGTCTTGCCGGCAGGAGCAGCGGGCAGCGACAACTTGTCACTGGACGTCTTCCCGCGAAGCGCACCGGGCAGCGCTACCTGATCGCCGGTCCTCTTCCCGCGCGAGACAGCAGGCCGCAACAGCTGATCGTCCGTTTTCTTCTCGCGCGGCGCGTAGTGCGGCGCCACCTCATCGCGGGTGGCCTTCCCGTGCGGCGCAGCGGGCAGTGCCACCTGCCCGCCGGCCGTCTTCCCGCATGTGGCAGCGTGCAGCGCCGTTTGCCCATCGGTCGTCTTCGCGCATGGCGCGGCGGGCGGCACCGCCCATCCGACGGTGGTCTTCTCGCGCGGTGACGCGTGCGGCCCAGCGGGCGTGTCCACGGGGCGCGTCGCCGCGCCGGCCTGTTGCCGGAGCCCGGCCAGACGTTTGGCCAGTGCGCTCAAGCAACGTCTCCGAGCAGTTCGAGCACCTGCATACCCGCCGCCTTGACCGACTTGCCCGCCGCTTCGCTGCTGGCCAGGATCGGCCCCACGCACGCGGGACACCCGTGCGCACACGGGCACGAGCGGATCAGGTCCAGCGCCTGCCGGCGCAGATCCTCGCGGCGCTCGAACAGCGGCAGCGACAGCCCCACCCCGCCCGGATAGTTGTCGTAGAGAAACAGCGTGGGCGTGAACCCGCGCGCGGTTTCCACCATCGCCTCGCCACTGTCGCCCGAACGGATCTGCCCGCGGCCGGCCTGGTCCGCAGTCGCGAACCACGCGCCGTCGCCGCTGCCCACCGCCTTCTGCAGGTCGCGCCCCTCGGCCATCACGCAGACCATCGCCACCAGGTGCAGCGCATACGCCGCCGACAGGAAACCATCGAGCGCATCCTGCCGGCTGTCGAAACTCGCATCGAGCACCCGCTGCGGCAGCTGCCACCAACACGCGGTGGTGTGCAGTTCCTGGTCGGGCAGGGTGACCGGCCCGTAGCCGATGTTCTCGTGGGTGTGGAAGCGGATCTTCTTGTAGCCCGACACCCGCCGCAGCACGTGCACCTCGCCGTGGTGCGCACTGCCCTGCCCGGCCGGCGCGCCGTCGGCTTCGTCGAGCACCTTGAGCTTGGTGTAGTCGATGGCGTCGGTGTAATAGTCCACGTGGGTCTGCTGCACGTAGGCCTTGCGCCCTTCCCAGTCCAGGCGTTCGACCTGGTAGGGCTCGGACTGCACCATGTGGATCGCGCCTTCGTACAGCGTGAGCGCCGCGGCCGAATAGTCGACCTCGGCGATGATGGTCTGGCGCCCGTTGGTGCGGTCGACCACCACGAAGTTGCCGTCGGCCACCGAGCGCAGGTTCACCGCCTGCGCCGGATAGCTGTCGGCGATCCATTCCCAGCGCTCGCCCTCCTGGTGCAGCACGCCGCTTTCCACCAGCACTTCGAGCCACGGGCCCGGATCCACCGGCCCGAACGCATCGCCTGCGAGGAACGGCAGCTCGAAGGCCGCACAGCGGATGTGGTCCATCAGGATCAGCGGCTGGTCGGGCTCGATGCGCGCCTGCTCGGGCGTGGCGCTGGCGAAGAACTCCGGATGGCGCACCACGTACTGGTCCAGCGGCAGGCTGCTGGCCACCAGCACGCCGATCGACGGCTGCTGGCGCCGGCCCGCGCGCCCGAAGCGCTGCCAGGTCTGCGCGATGGAACCGGGGTAACCGTTGAGCACCACCACGTCGAGGCTGCCGATGTCCACGCCGAGTTCGAGCGCGGAGGTGCTGACGATGCCGTCGATCCGGCCCGAGCGCATCTCCCGCTCAACCTCGCGCCGCTCGGTGGGCAGGTAGCCGCCGCGATAGGCGCGGATGCGTCGCGGCTTGCGCGGGTCGTGGTCGAACACTTCCTTGAGGTACTTGGTGAGCACCTCGACCATCAGCCGCGACTGGCAGAACACCATCGTCTTCAGGCCCGACTTGATCGCCATGCGCGCGATGCGGTTGGCCTGCGAACGGGCCGACGCGCGGATGCCCAGGTCCGCATTCACCACCGGCGGGTTCCACAGCAGGATGTGCTTGTCGCCGGTGGGCGCGCCGCTGTCGGTGATCGCCTCCACGGCATCCTCGATCAGCGCACTGGCGTGCTGCGCGGCGTTGCCGATCGTCGCCGAGCACAGCACGAACTGCGGCGTCACCCCGTAGAACGCGCACACGCGCTTGAGCCGGCGGATCACGTTGGCCACGTGCGAGCCGAACACGCCGCGGTAGGTGTGCACCTCGTCGATCACCACGTAGCGCAGGTTCTCGAAGAATCGGGCCCACTTGGTGTGGTGCGGAAGGATCGCCTGGTGGAGCATGTCGGGGTTGCTGACCACGATGTCGCCATTGAGCCGGATGGCCTGGCGCGCATCGCCCGGCGTGTCGCCATCGAAGGTCGCCGCGCGCAGCCCAAGCTGGCCTGCGGCATTGAGTTCCAGCAGCTCGGCCACCTGGTCCTGGGCCAGCGCCTTGGTGGGGAACAGGTACAGCGCCTTGGCCCCCTGCTCCAGCGCCGCGCTGACCACCGGCAGCGTGTAGCACAGCGACTTGCCCGACGCCGTGGGCGTGGCCACCACCACGTGCCGCCCCGCCCGCGCCGCCTCCCAGGCCTGCGCCTGGTGCGAATACAGCGAGCGGATGCCGCGCGCCTGCAGCGCCGCTTCGAGCGCGGGCGGCAGGTCGCGCGGCAGCGGCCGCAGGTCGGCCGCCTGACCCGGGATGGTGAACTGCCCGGTGACCCGGTCGGCATAGCGATCGGCCAGGCGACGCGCCAGCTGCCCACCGGACGGAACGGGCGCAGGCAGCGGCCTGGCGTGGAGGATGGCGTTCATGGGGCCTTTCCTGGTCGGGCGGGCCAGTGTTGTGGCGGCCAGTCTCACCAGGTGAGCCTGGCCGGTAAACGACCACCGGCGCACGTCCGCCCCCGTAGCCCGGATAAGCGCAGCGCATCCGGGACCTTCTCCCCATGGCGCGTCTCAGCGCTCCCATGACACCTTGCCCATCCCCCGGATGCGGCCTGCGGCCTTATCCGGGCTACGGCGCCTGGCCCGTGAACGACCACCACCGGCGCACGTCCGCCGCCGTAGCCCGGATAAGCGCAGCGCATCCGGGACCTTCTCCCCATGGCGCGTCCCAGCGCTTCCCATGACACGTTGCGCATGCCCCGGATGCGGCCTGCGGCCTTATCCGGGCTACGGCGCCTGGCCCGTGAACGACCGCCACCGACGCACGTCCGCAACCGTAACCCGGATAAGCGCAGCGCATCCGGGACCTGTGTGTACGGCAGCTCAGGCCGCGGCCGCGATCGCCGCCGCGAAGTCCCGATAGGCGTGCAGGGGACGGCCCAGCAATGTTTCCAGCCGAGCCACATCGCCCGCCTCGGGCCGCATGCCGTCGGTGAGGAAGCGCCCGGCCATCTGGCGCATGTCGTAGGCCATCCAGGCGGGCATGAACTGCCGCAGGTTCTGCTCGAACCCGGCGGTGTCGTCGCCGCCGTAGGCGATCGGGCGCTGCAGCACGTCGGACCACAGGCGCGCGACGTCCTCGCCGGTGAGGGTGTCCGGGCCGACGAGGTTGAGCCGCGTCAGCGCCGTGCCGTCTGCCGCGCGGTCGCGGGCCAGCAGTTCGAGTGCCGCGATCTCGGCGATGTCGCGCGTGTCGATCATCGCCAGCCCCTTGCCGCCGATCGGCATGGGATACACGCCGTGCTGCAGCACCACGTCCTTGATGGTGAGGTCGTTGTCGATGAAGTACGCCGGCCGCAGGATGGTGGCGTTGAAGCCCGACTGCTCGATCATCCGCTCCACGCCGTACTTGCCGGCGAAGTGCGGCACGTCGACGTAGCGGTCGCTGTGGATCACCGACAGGTAGACCAGCCGCTGCACGCCGGCCTCGCGCGCCACGTTGAGCGCGATCAGCGCCTGAGTGAATTCATCGGGCACCACGGCGTTGAGCAGGAACAGGGTGCGCACGCCGGCGAAGGCGCGGCGCAGGGCGTCGACATCCAGCAGGTCGCCCTGCACCACGTCCACGCCGTCGGGCAGATCGGCGGTGGCGGGAGTGCGGACGAGGGCGCGCACGTCGGCGCCGCGGTCGACGAGCTGCTGGACGACTTGGCGGCCGATCTGGCCGGTGGCGCCGGTGACGAGGATGGTCATGGGAAAGCTCCGTGTTGGTTGGGAGGCCCATGGTTGTCGGTTCGCTGACGGACCGATAGCCCATATACTTGGACCACCTGTCCCACTGGCGGAACACATGGATCTCCTGGCGCTGGCCGATTTCAACCTGGTGGCGCGCCACGGCGGCTTCGGCCGCGCGGCCCGGCTGGCGGACCGGCCCAAGGCCACCCTGTCGCGCCGGGTGTCGGAGCTGGAAGCCAGCCTCGGGGTGCGGCTGTTCGAGCGCGGCTCGCACGCGCTGAAGCTGACCCAGGAAGGCCGCGCCCTGTTCGAGCGCACCGAGGCGCTGCTGACCGAACTGGGCGAAGCCACCGCCGCCATCGCCTCCGGCGGCGACACACCGCGCGGCCGGCTGCGCGTCAGCGCCCCGCTGCTGTTCTCGCAGACCGCCCTGGGCACGCTGGCGGCCGAGTTCGCGCGGCGCCATCCGCAGGTGCAGCTGGAGATCACCACCGAAGACCGGCCGGTGGACATGGTGGAGGAAGGCGTCGACCTGGTGATCCGCGTGAACCCGCAGCGCGACGCGCAGCTGGTGGGCCGCGTGCTGCTGCGCGACCGCCTGGTGGCGGTGGCCGCCCCCACCCTGCCGCGCCCGGCGCAGGACACGCCGGTGCCCGCCGTGGTGCGCGTCGCCAGCCAGGACACGGCGTGGACGCTCGCGACCGGCACCGGCGAACAGCGCATCGCGATCGACCCGGTGCTGCGCTTGGCCTCGCTGATCATGATCCGCGACGCCGTGCGCACCGGCATCGGCGCCGCCCTGCTGCCGCTCTCGCTCGTGGCCGCCGACCTGCGCGCCGGCACCCTCGTGCACTGGGGCGACGGCCAGGGCCCGCCGATCGAACTCTGGGCCCTATACCCCTCCCGCCGCCTGCTGAGCGCGCGCGTCTCCGCCTTCCTGGAATTCCTGAAAGACGCCTTCCCCCAAGGCCACCCTGAAGAACTCGCCGCCTACGTCAAAGGCTGAGCATTCCGCGCGCCGATACTCTTGATGTCCCTTCTCCCGTTTGACGGGAGAAGGTGCCCCGAAGGGGCGGATGAGGGCGCTCTTCGCCGCGCCAACGAAGCACCCGAAACAGTAGAGACCCCACCAAAGCGGAGCCTCCCCAGCCTGGCGCCCGCCCCCTTGGCTCCAGACTACGGGCGTGCGTAGCCTCCCTCGCGTTGCGCACGGATCGCCAGCACAAGCGCGGTGTCGATCACCGCAAGAAAGCGATACAGCGCCACGTAGCCATGCGCATCGCGGCCGATCAGCAGCTCGCGCCTATCGTCACCTGCCGGGCGACCGATCAGCGGGTTGTCGGCAAGCACATCCAGTGCGCTGACGATCTCGTTCACGCGGTCGTCGGCCGCCTCGACCTCGTGCTGATGCAGGTGGTCGACGATCCTGTCGAAATCGTCGAGTACGCCGGGCGCCAGCCGGACGCGCGCCACCTATCGGGCCTGCTTCCTGGCCAACGGCCGCTTCGCGGGTTTGCCTGCGATTCGCTGCATCAGATACGTGCGAGCCTCTTCCCACGGGATGCTTTCACCCGACTCCAGGAACTGCGCATAGCGCTGGTCCGCGAGTGCGTGGAACTCGGCGCGCTGCTCGGCCAGCGCGGCCTTCTCGGCGATGGCTTCCAGGATGAAGTTGTGCGAAGTGGTGCCGGCCGCTTCCGCCGCCTGGGCGACGCGGGCTTTCAGGTCTTCGGGCAGGCGGATGGTGGTGGTGCTCATGGGGGCATCCGGTGTGCTGCGGTTCCGCACAGTAGCACAAACGTGCTACAGAGGCGCGCCCGTCGTCCGGTGTCCGGCCACCAAGCTCGACTTCGCATGCGAGCGATGCTGATCCCGGTGGTCGACAGGCATGCACGGTGCCAGCCCTTCGCGGCTGGCACCGCAGGAGCGCTTTCAATGCAGGGCGCGCGATTCCGGGTGCCGCGTCGACCCCGCCGGTCGCGGAAACATCGGGCGGCGGATCCGGGGGCCGTAGACGGCCTGCTCTTCGCCGATGCCGGTCCGACCGCGCGGCTGCCCCAACGCCTGCGCCTCCACCGCATCCAGGAGGGCGCGTACGGCTTCCATCCCGTCGAAGATCGCCTGCCCCACCAGCGGCACGGTGTCGCTGGCAAGGGCGGCGGCGTCGCCGTTCGCCACCATGTCGCCATGGGCCGAGATCGTCTGGACCAGGCGATCGAGCGTATCGAACTGGTCGCCGGTCATGCCGAACGCATAGCGCACCGAGTCCGCATCGGGACCCTCCGGCACATCATCATCGTCGCCATCGGCGTCTTCGTCCGCGGCGTCCGCGGTCTCCGCATCCATCGCGCCGGACGCGTGCGACGCTCTGACCGTCGCGCCCGCCTGCACCACCTTCGCCGGCCACGCCACCTCGTCCAGCACCCGCTGCACCTGCTCGGCCAGCAACTCCAGGCAGACCTCCAGGTCCGCCGGTTCGATCTCCGGCCCGCCGCCGTGCTCCTCCTCGTCCGAGCGCGGCTGCGCCAGTTGCGACAGGAACGCCATGTGGTTGCGCAGCTTCCGCAGCCGGAACTCGCTGTCCTCCGGCAGGAAATAGCCCGTACCGCCGGTACCGCCCGTTTCGTCGTCGTGCTTCGACATAGTAGCCTCCTCGTTCCATGAAGTGCCCGCCCACCGCAACGCGGCCGACGGGAAGTCGGGAGGCTAGAAACCGCACACAGCCGGCGGGCTTATTTCCCTTTCGGGTCTTGTATTCACCGCCCTCCCGACGCAGGCATCGCGTCGGTTGTGCCCGCAAAAAACACGCGGGCACAAAAAACCCACCGGTTTGTCGGAGGTGGGTACCGCTGTGTGCGGAGTTTCTAGGCTCCGTAGAACTAGCCTGCTACCAGAATCAGTCGGAGTCAAGCCTGCGCATCCGTATCAGCATCACGCTTTGCAGCAACAAAAAAGCCCCGCCAAAAGCGGGGCCACCACAGCCAATCGCGGACCCAGTCGCGATCAACCCGCAGGCACGGATTCCGGAGTCCCATCCACCCCCGCCGAACGCGGCGACCGGTTGAACCGCTGCGACAACAACCGCTTCAGCGCCTCCATCCCCTCCCCCTTCCCCGACACCTTCAGCACCGCATACCCCTCCAGCGCCCCGTTCATCAGGTCGCTGCCCAGCGCGATCTCCGCGCCCGACATGCGCTCGTGCATGCGCGTGAGCCGCTGCAGCCGCGGGCGCAGCGCATCGAGCGCGGCTAGGTCGCGCTGGAAGCCTTCCAGGCGAAGTTGCGCGGCAGCACGCCCGGGTTCTCGCCGAAGGCCACCGTGCTCTGGCGCACGAAGGCCTCGGACTTGGCGCCCATCTTGGTCAGCTCGCGGATCTGGTCCGGGCCCAGCGCGGCCATCCCGGCCAGCTCGGCTTCCACCGCCGCCAGGGCGGCATACAGGCGTCCCAACCGCTCGGACCGCATCCCTTGCGCGCAACCATTCGGCGGTTGCGCGCAAGTGAATCCGTGTTGCGCGCAACGCAGCAACAGTCGCGCGCGAGCGAAATTGACCTGCACGCAATCAAATCTGGACCGCACACCCACACTCGACGATCAATCGCAAGCCACGAAGGCTTGCGCGCAAGCGACATTCGTTTGCGCCCCACTGGATTCCAGTCGCGCGCAAGGCGCGGCGGCCCGACCCTGGTGCAAATCCGGCCGTGGAATGCGCCTGGACGGCTAAGAGCCGCAACGTATGCGACATCCACGTGCTGGGAAGCAGAGAAAGTGAACCTAACCCCGATCTTCCGGATTCCCTCCACCAACAAGCCAGGCTAGCAGAGGACTGCCGGGCGCAAGGGGGTTAACCACGCTCCTGTACCAGTGATCGAATGATGTCCTCCTCGGCCTCAATGGGGACTAAAGATCCGATGGCTTCCCGGAGGCCGTCCAGCGCGCCTTCTGTGTCGCGATCGCTGATGAAGAATTCGAGGGACAGCGACGCGCTCATGTGGTTAATGTCGGTCACGCCGAGACACGGAGGTGTATTCGGGAGGTGGCCGACAATGCAGCGTGTGGGTGAGACCGGAAGGAACACAGCCTCGATTACAACGTCACTGGAAATGGCGGCTAATATCAGCCTGGGCTTTCCGTCAGAGAACATCGCAACGGGTCCGCAATCGCCAAGGATGAAGAACTCGTCTGCATGGGCGTCGACTATGTCGAACGTTAAGTCGGTGGCCATACGGGTGGCACGCGTAGCCATGGCAGGGTCTTTGCCCAGCGCATTCAAGTACGCGTTGTTGGCCCAAGCGTCCGCTTCGGCGCGGGCCTTGGCCAGGAACACATAGGCCATTTGCCAAGCCTCGGCCACCAGATGAGCTTCATTGGTCGCGACGTGGGATTTCCATTGCGAACTGATAAAGCCGTAAGCCTTTGCCCGCTGCTCGCGATGCATATGGCCGAAACGCTTGTTGATCTCTTCGTTGATGAGGCGCTTCTGCGTCTTGGGGTCGGACAGGCTGGCCATGAGGTCGCGACGCAAACGCATGGGGTCAAGCAACTTCGCTCGCAGTGCTTCCAGGAGGGCGGGTAACAACCCGACCAGCGCCTCCCGCATGGACTTGGTGCGGAAGGCCAAAGCGCAGAGGAGAGTGGCCATGTCCGCGGGGGTAACGGCATCCCCTCGGTTGATGGCCTGCACGGTCTCGGCCAGTGCGTCCTCGCCACGGGTGATGGCGTCGTCCAGGCTGGTGTCGGTTGGATCGCCATAGAAGTCCAGCTCCTTTCCAAGCCCGCTGGTATTGGGGGTGAACTTGCCTCGGGTACGGTGATGGGCATGGACGTAGAACTCCTTGCCCTGTCGACGGTAGGCAAATGGGCGTTGGATCAGCTGGGGAAGGTAGTGGTGCTTGCGGCCGGACATGAGACGGGCTCAGTCAACGCAGTAGATTGCTTTGCAGGCGTTCTCGTATGCCTCCCATGAAGGCAGTGAGGCCAGAATTTCCTTGATTTTCTTCCTGCGGATGTGGAGTTTCGATTTGTTCGGATCCAGCAACTCCTTGACGCGATCGGAGTTGTTCAGCTTGAAGCCCTCCCAGTCGGCCATCAGGTTGTCGGTAGCGGCCACCACATCCAAGTGAGCTGGATTGGTCGGGTCGAAGGGTGGTGTGACCCCAAGTGGCAACTTGTGGATGTGGCGCTCCCCAAACTGGCCTACAGGCTGGAACTCTCGGATCACCTGGTTGATGGCGGTGCTGTTGAGCAATCCGGTGAGGTACACCGCCTCATCTTTGGTGGCCACCTCAGTCCAGTACAGTGTTTGATCGATCACGGTTTTGGCCTGAGGGCGGGCGGATGCCGGGGCGTACGCCGCGCAGACGTTTGATCCGCCCGCTCCCATGAAGACAAGCCATCCATCCCCCCATGCCTGGTTCGTCAATTTCTTCCTGTCTGTCTCAAGGCGATCAAAGTAGGTTTGCGGCGTCGCTGCGCCCCCTAGTGCGCCAAGAACACTCTTGAACGCGTTGTCGGTTGCTTGTCCTTTTACGGCGATCTCCGTGGGAGACAGGGGGCTCCACGAGCCTGTGCTTCTCGTGATCGGTAGTAGTCCCTTGGCGCCGGCACCAATTTCGAACGGGGTGAGATGATGAGACAGGAGAACGTCGAAGATCACTGAGTCGCTCAGCCCATTCACTGAGAGCGAGAAGGACTTGTGAGTCTTGGCGTCTGCCTTCAGATAACGCTCTCGAGAAGTCGTCAAAATAGGTGAAGCGTTCCATGAGCTGGCGCCCGCTTTGGCGAGCGAGTGAAATACCAGCGTTCGGGGCATCACATCGGCGCCCTGCCTGAAGTCTGCGGGCTTGAATAAGCCGCTGTTGTTGTCTCCCAGCGCCTTGTTCTCCGACCACGCAGTGCGACTGCCCCTGACGATCCTCTTGAAGGTGACCGCGTTCGCGCTGTCCTTGGTAAGGATCAGGCCGGGAATGTCTCCTGTTGAGGCGGGTTCCGCTTTGGAGCCAAACAGGACAACCGCCTCGTTCTTGAAAGTGCCCTTTTCGACACGCCAAAGACCGTCAACTCTCAGGCGGACGGGGCGCTTCGCCGTCGCATAGGACGCAGCCCTGAACGGGTTGTGGTGATGAGCGTTGGTGATGCTCGCCGGCACAACGCAGCCAACTGCAGCGCCCTCGACCAGGTATCGCTCCACTGCGTGAAGCAGGAAGATCGTTGCCATCTCGATATGGAGGTGGGAAGGGCCGGGTGGCCTGATTGAATAGTCGTCCGCCTTCTTCCTCAGGACGTCCGTATACGGGTTCTCTGCGATTTTGCTCAGGGCCAGCCAAGGTGGGTTGGACACGAGCCCGTTGAACTTCCCGCCAAGCAGGCCTGGGCGATAGCTGTTTCGCAGAACAAACGCCCAGATCCCATTGCGGCCGGCCCGCTGTAGCTGCTCGAGTGCAGTCAGAAGCGAGTCGGCGAATTGGCGGATGAGTTCCTTCTCATCCTGGGTCAGAGTGCGTCCTGAGGTGCTTTCGGCCTGATCCACCAGACTGTCGATCACGGCGGGTGTTATCCCCGAGGCGCTGCTCTTGGCGCTGGCCATAGCCACGGCATATCCCCTGTCGAGCAGGGTATCGAAGAGGGATTGTCTTTCCGGGCTTATCAGGAAGGCGGGCAGCGCAACTTCTTGGTCGTCCAGCAGCAATCCGTGGTGCGCCACTCCGCCGTCATCGATGACCTTAGTCAGCGGCGTCGCCGCAAACAGGGAGTCGGCGTGATAAACAGGAATGGATACGGGCCTTGCAGGGTCAAGCCAGTCCCTTGCGGCAAGAACCCAGCTCACTTTGGCGAGCATTACCGCCAGAGGGTCAATGTCGAAGCCGGTAATCGCCTCGGAAAGCCTGATTAAGGCTCCCGGAGAGTCAGCACTCTCGCCCTTAGATATCAGTCGGTCCTTCGCTTGTTTGACTGTCTCGACCACCATCGCGCCGGAGCCACAGCACATGTCTACCAGTCTGGGTTCCTGTCCTGCGGGCAGCTTGGTGAGCGTGTTCTGGACAAGCTTCTCGGCCAGCCACGAGGGCGTCCATTCCTGTCCAAGGAGTAATCGCTGCGACCGTCGTGCAAGCTGCGCCATCAGCGCGCCGAAAAGATCCTCAGCGGGCGGGGAGGCAAAGTCATAGGCCAGAAGGTCCTCTTGGATGGCCCGGGCGACGGGCAGGAGCGCCTGGACATGAGGGGGAGCGTTGAGCCAGCCGAAGTAGTCATACTCGACAAGGTTGGACAAGCCTTTGTTCTGAAAGAACGTGCCGTTGAGGATGGCCTCAAGCTCGTCGTCTTTGCTGGTAAGGGCCTTTCCGACGAGGATGTTTGCGCAGATGAGCTTGGCGAGCGTGAGGATGTACAGTTCCCCTGCATAGGTCTGGCGATCGAACCCGCCTGCCGCCGTGTCGCCCCCGAGGAAGGAGATGAAGTCACGCCACAGCTTCTCAATGAGCGCGGCGTAGGTGGGGTTGGCTGAGAACGCAGCGTCAACCAAGGATGAAACCGCCAACCAGTGAGGTTTGCTAAAGGCGCTGTCGAACCCCAAATCGTTCGCGAGCGTTTCAGCGTTGAGGCGTCGTGCGCCCAGCCTGCCGAGGTACTGCTCCAGGAATCGGCCTAGCGTCTTTGCCTCTGGGCTGCCCGCAGCAGAGAGATCGTACTGCTCGATTTCCTCTAGGGTGAGATGAGCCCTGCCGTACATGGCCGACCCGGGGACCGCGGAAAGGGGCTGGATCTCTGAGACACGATAGGCATGCCACCTCACTGTATCGGATAAAACGCCGACGATAAGTTCCTTTGGAACTCCCTTGTTCAGTAGGTCGGCGCAATAGTCATGCACCTGGCCAAGACCTTCCTTCAAGATCGTTGGATTGCCCAAATCCTTCTCATACTCGATGGCCGTAGCCCCGACCAACGCGTCGACAAAGCCTCGCGACGCAGTGCCCTTCTTGTGGAACGCAGAACTCGTTTCGGCGCGGCTGGCGTGGTCCTTCACCCACCACGGCATGTCAGGAAACATGCGGGAGAGATGAGTGGAGAGATTGTGTCTCAACGGGCTTTCCTTCTCGCCCTTCGAGATCATCTTGACTGCTTCTGTCAGGAACTCGCGAGCAGGTTCCTCTTCGAACCGCGTCTGTGTCATTTTGCTCTCCCCTTGTTCTTGTGCTTTTCCCGTTTCGTCCGCCCGACCAAAGCCAGTGTTCTTAGTGCTGCCACGTCATCTTCGACAGCGGCACGCCCCAGCGCCGCAGAAGCAACCGCCACATCAATCTCGTACAGGGTGGCTTGAGCCTTTCCTTCCGCTTTTGCGCGCACCAGGGCTTTACCAAGGCGAGTGAGGCAGGAAATGGTCTCTGGGTTCAAAGGAGGAACAGGGAGCCGCCTGAGGTGAGCGGCTTCAACCTTCAACGCACCTCCGCCCATTACGGACGCCGAGTATTCAAGAGCTGCGGCAGTCCAAGCGGAGTTGAGCAAGGCAAGCAGTGCGTGCTTGCTAATGCCTTTCCCTTCGCTCCAAAGCGTCGCAAAGTTCGCGTCGACGATGCACTTCCTGTCAACATTCAGCCATGCCTTGGGGCTTCCGCTGTTGATCCGCGGAATGAACAGGTCCGGTCGATGTCGCTGTGCAAAGTCCGGCAGCATGTACCAGAAGCGAGGCGGAACACCTGCTTCCGGCCGTCCCTTTCGGATGTTGGGCTTGACTGCCGATAGCTCCCATATCCGTTTGAGGCTGCCTTCGTCTCCGAATGGCATGCCCCCAGCTTTCCTGACTACCTTGGCAAGATCGTACGGCATGGCCTCATATGACGAGGCAAACTGCTTGCCCGCGGCCTGGAGATCCTCGGGGAGTGCATAGCGGCGAAGATCCAGGACCCTGCCCGGCGTGGTTGCCGGAGTTGCGGTGTATCCCTCCGGTAGGTCGGCTTGCTTGCGCAGAGCAGTGATGGCGATGTCCGGGGGCGCCGTACAGCGAAGACCAGGGTGCAACCTCTCGAAGCTCAGAGAACCGTCTTCGGATGCTTCCGAATAGAAGAAGCTGTTGGCACCCGTGCGCAAGCCTTGACCGGCGCTTACGCCCAATGCCGATAGCGAGGCGGGGCGACCTGCGGACGCGGAGCGATCCAGCCATGCTTCAAGTTCATGGGGGATGACGGGGCCGGTATCGACAGGGGTCTCATTGAGTGAGGAAAGCCATTTCTGCCTCACGCAGGCGCCCTGCAGATTGGTTGCCACTCGCGTCAGGGGAACATGGTAGGCCCTGAGCATGTCGTCTTCATGCTTGGTGCCAGAGTTAAGCCAATGGCGTGCGTCTTTGGCGAAGTGCTTTTCAGGATCACGCTGGCCCTGCCTTAGACGCGAGCACGGTCCGCTCGGGCCGGAGGCATTGCCGGATACCGCAATCCTCAGAAAGGACTTATCCTTCGGAAAGCTAAACACGCCCTCTCTTCGGGGGATGCGCTTGGCGACGAGCAACGTTGTCTTGACCTGCGCATCGGCGAACCACGCTGCGTGTTCGTCCTCGACGATGTACTCAATGTCGAACCAGCGCAGCAGCATGTAGTGGACGACGGTCGCGTAGTCCCTGCTGAGCCATGACTCCGGCACGACCAAAGCAAGACGACCACCTGGGGCAACCAGACCAGCGCACAGGATCCACGAGGGGACGGCGAGATCTGCCAGCCCGGAGTAGCTGTGCGCCAGCTTTGTAAACAAGGCCTTGTCTGTGTCATCCAAGGCCGGCAACAGGCCAAAGGCGGCAATGAGGCCGTTTCTGACCTCCAGAGCGCTTGGCAGCGCGTAGTCTTTACCTGTCCCCTTGGAGGTGCTCTGGTAGCGAACGTAGGGCGGATTGGCAATCACGAGATCCCACTGCAAGCGAGGCAGCTTTCCAAGCACCTTCGGATCGAACGCATTGCCAAGAATCACCCTCGCGCCGGGTAGTCGTTGCTCACACATTTCCAGCGCCACGGGGTCAATTTCAATAGCTCCCATGGCCTTGGTATTCACGCCAAGCTCGGCGCACGCGACAAGCAGGTCGCCGCTCCCACTCATCGGATCCAGGACGGAGGTCTTCTTGTTTGCTCCGCCCAGGGCGGCGAGTAGGCGACCGAGACTGGTCCCAGTAAAGTACTGGCCGAGCCGCTTGCGGCGTTCGGCCTCGCCGGAGAACCCCTCGGTAATGGCTAGCTTGCTTCCCGGGCTCACGCCTTACCCCCATTCGCCTTCTCGGCTAGACCGTAGAACTCTCTCGCGTCCATGTTGATGGGCACCCCCATTTCAAGGCAGCGACCGACGAAGCGGGAGTAGAGCATCTGCGGATCTTCCTTTCCCGCCTCCGAGACAATGTGTTCGGCGACCTGCCGGCATGTCTTTCGGGATGAAGCCTTTGTGGCCTTGGTGAGTAGGAGGAGCGGGTCGCCTTTTACGGAAACCGTGGAAACCACTTGCTTGAAGCTGGCTTGGATCTTGTCCAGGATGCTGGCAGCGGCCACCGTAAAGCCGGCCTGGCTATACGCCGCAACGAGCGCGCGCCAAATCTCCGAATGTGCGGAGTGGAAGACCACGGTTGCGGTGCCGTCGGACTTGAGAACCCTGGCCATCTCACCAAAGACGTTGCCCATCATTCGCTCGTAGGCGTCAACGCCCTTTTTCTGTGCGTCGCTGACGATGATCTCCTTGGACCTGTCCGTCGTCTCGCCCAACCATATTTCGTTGATCTGGTTCAACTCGGCATAGGGGATGTAGTCGCCGAAGGGTGGATCAGTGAAGACGTAGTCCACGGAGGCGTCAGGCAGGCCCATTCGCTCGCTGGTTCTGTTGAACACCCGAACGCGGCTGTTGCTAGCATGAACCAAAGCGAACGCATCCCTGAAGGACTTGGCCTTCCTGGCAATGCCTTCGATGACGTTCTTCTCCACGGGAAGACCGCTGATGTAGAGGACGCCACTTTGCGCTCCGGTGAGAACGAGGTCGTTCTGCCCCTTCTTTAGGACGACCCGGCTCATCAGGGTCGAGTGGGATGAGTTATAGCTCAGTATTAGCAGGCGCAATGCGTCCCGCACGTTCTTTGGAAACTTCCCAGCGAGCTCCCACAAGGTCGCTACCGCAAGAAAGTTCCTGCGGGTGTAGAAGTGGTGGAGTCGCTTGATGCCGCGGTGGTAGCCCGCCCTGTGGAGGTCGCCCCATACGATTTCCGCGTCAGGTGCCGACTCCGGCACGTCAGCCCTCTTGGCCGCAGCAGCCGTCTTTTGGTCTTCTTGGGTAGGCGGTCGCTGCCATTTCGTTTTGCCAGTCTGGCCATAGACGCGGACAAGGACGCGCTTCCGAGTCTCATGGCGCCTGCCGAAAGCATCCCTGACGGTCTCGAAAGCGCGTTCGCACGCTTCAATTCGGTGGGTCTTCTTGCAGCTGCGGCAGACGAACGACTCTGACATCGAAAGCGGCTTGCGTCGTACCGCTGCTTCCCAATAGGAAGTCTCTTCGCCACAGCTCGGGCAAATGCGAACGTCCGACCAAATTGCATGTCGGAGACTCCCTTCATTCCCCAGCGGGTCCATTGCAGCATAGAGCCAACCAATCTTCTCCTTGGCCTGCCGACATAGCTCATCAACTGCCCTCGAGAAGACCGCGGGGTCTGGGGGGGCACACAACGTCCTTGCGACAAACGAGCCGAGCTTTCCGATCTCGAACAGGTGTGCATTTCTCGGGCCCCACTCAGGGGTGACCCCCATGTCCTGGGCCATCTTGCGCATGCCCGCGGTCGGTCGGTCACAAAGCATGGCCGCCAGGCCCGTCGTGCCGCTCCCACCGAAAGCGTCGAGCACCGTGGCGCCGGGCTTGGTGTGCGTTGCAATGAAGACCGCAATGGCCTCAGGTGAGATCTTCGTGGGGTAGGAGAAGGCGTTGTACAGCGGGCCAGTTCTCGCCGACGGCAGCGGCGCCTTGTAAAGGCTCTTGACTGCTTCCGAAGGGCGCTTGTTGCTCTTCTTCATTGAATCCACTTCGCCTTCTTCGAAAGATCTTGTTCTTGGTGAGGTTGAAAGACATGACCAACAAACACGCCCAGGAACGAAGGCGCGCGAGTGTCTTCTTGTTGGACTGTGGTCCGGGGAAAGGGCCGATATGGCAACAAAGGCCAGTCGCGGCGGCTGAGACGACTGATGGCGCACATGCAGGCGGGGCACGGATCAGTCATTGGGGTACCTCCGGCAGAACTCCGTATTGTCGCTGCACCAACGCCGCGGCGACACGCCGTAGCGCTGTCGGAAAGATTTCGACAGTACCCCCGCCCTCGCAAATCCCAGCTCGTGCGCCACCTGCTTCACCGCCCTGCCCTCGCGCAGGCGGGTGGCGGCCAGGCCCAGGCGCCAGTCGAGCACGTAGGCGGCGGGCGTGGTGCCCACGGCGTGCTTGAACGCGGCGGCGAAGGCGCTGCGCGACATGCCGGCCTGCGCGGCCAGGCGTTCGAGCGGCCAGGGCTCGCCGGGGCACGCGTGCAGGGCGCTGAGCGCCTTGGCCAGCTGCGGGTGCGACAGGCCGGCGAGCGTGCCGTGGTGCACGCCGGACTGCGCCGGGTGGTCCAGCGCCCAGCGCAGCACCTGCACCAGCAGCACCTCGAACAGGCGGCCGGCGAGCAGGCGCGAGCCGCAGCGCACGCGGTCGGCTTCGGCGAACAGCAGGTCGAGCGTGGGGCGCAGGCCCTCCACCGCGGCCAGCGGCACGGCCAACAGGGCGGGCAGCGACTGGACGATGGGGTTGCGCTCGCCGCCGTCGAAATCGAGCGTGGCGCAGGTGAAGTCCGGGCCGTCCACCGGGGCGTTGCGGAACACGTGGTGCACCGGGCGCGGGAACAGCAGCAGGGTGGGCTCGGCGAGCGCGGTGCGCACCAGGCCGTGGTCGCCCTGGTGCTCGACCTCCATCGTGCCCCGGCGCAGCACGTGCAGGAAGGCGCGCCCGGGGGCGGCGTCGAACACGTGCAGGCCGCATAGCGGGCCGGTGTGGAACAGCTGGGCGCGGACGTGGAAGCGGTCGAGGATGGGGGCGAGGCGGTCGACCGGGGTGGGCTCGGGGGCGTCTGGTTTGGACGAATCGGCAGGTTTCATGGACGGATCGCACCCTTGCGTCCAGAACGGGGGCCTAGTCTAGCCGCAGCCGCCACTTCCGGCGGCGTCCAACCCAAGGAGCCCATGCCATGTCCCGTATCCCCCTCGTGAACCCCGCCGACACCACCGTCGAGCGCCAGGCCATCCTGTCCGAGATCCACGCCGCCTTCGGCGCCACCCCGAACATGTTCCGCGCGGTGGCCAATTCGCCCGCCGCGCTGAAGTCGATGTGGGGCGCGTTCGGCGCGTTGGGCGGCGGCGCCCTGCCCGCGCGGCTGGGCGAGCAGGTGGCGGTGGCCATCGCCAACCGCAACGCCTGCGAGTACTGCCTGGCCGCGCATACGGTGCTGGGGCGCAAGGCTGGTGCGAGTGCGCAGGAGATGAGTGAGGCGCAGGACGGGCGTTCGGACGACCCGAAGACGGCGGCGGCGCTGCGCTTTGCGCTGGCGGTGGTGGAGCGGCGCGGGCAGGTGGAGGCGTCCGAGGTGGAGGCGCTGCGGGCGGCGGGGTTCGACGATGGCGAGGTGGTCGAGCTGCTGGCGCATGTGGCGCTGAACCTGTTCACCAATTGCGTGAATGTGGCGCTGGGGGTGCCGGTGGATTTTCCGGGGGCGCGGTTGCGGGCGGCGGCTTGAGCGCTGCGCCTGCCGGATGCGGGGCATTTCCTTCCGACGTTCGGTGGGGCGCACCGAAGGCGCGGATACATCGTTGCTGCGGCCTGCCCTCACCCCAGCCCTCTCCCGTAAAACGGGAGAGGGGGCAAGAGCTGAGGCGCGGAAGGATTCTGGCTGCGGCCTGCCCTCACGCCAGCCCTCTCCCGTGAAACGGGAGAGGGGGCTAAAGCAGGTGGGGCGCGCCGGAGGCGCGGAAGGATCCTGGCTGCGGCCTGCCCTCACCCCAACCCTCTCCCGTGAAACGGGAGCGGGAGCCAGGGGCTGCTGGTGCGGGCGCTGGAAAGGCGACCCTTCAGATTCCGGGTTTCGCCGACGCGCCTAGAACCGCAGCCGGTGGACGGCCCCGATCTGCGTGGCCTGGCGTTCGTCGACGCCCGCGTCGCGGGCGAATCCCGGCCACTGGGCCACCGTTGCGAGCACTTCCTCCAGCAGCTTCCCGTCTCGCCCGCGCTTCAGGCCCGCGACCGCCGCGCAGGCCCTGAAGTCCTCGCGCGTGAAACCGTCCCGCTTGCCGTTGAGGGTCATCTGGTGGGTCGCGGTCCAGGCGCCGTCGGGGTTGTAGCTGTAGCTGACATCGAACGCGGGGGCCAGCGACCAGCGGCCCTCCATGTCCATCAGGAAGGCGATGTTCTTGACGTGGTCGTCCTGGTTGCGTGCCACCACGTTGAACAGCATGCGGCGGAACTGCTGCTCGATCGCCGCCATCGGCAGGCCGAGCTGGCGGATCACCAGGAAGGCCTGTTCGTAGGAATAGGCCCCGGGCAGGTTGTAGTCGAAGTGCGCCAGCGCACCGAGCGACTGCATGTGCAGCTTCATGCCGTCGTCGAGGCGATCGAAGCGCCGGGTCATGAAGTGGCGGCGTCCGTTCTCTTCCAGCAGCCGGCATTCGCTCATGTCGATCCCGGCCGCCTTCGCCATCAGCGCGTAGGCGAATTCGATGGCGCCGTAACCGAGCGGATCCAGCAGTTCCTTGTCCTTGTTGCCCGACACGCCGTCGAACTTCAACAGCCAGTGGCTGAACCCCGGATCGGCAGGCACCTGCCCCGAGCGCACCTCGTTGGTTTCCGGATTCCAGGCGATCAGCGCCTTGGCGCGCGCGCCACCGGCCGAGGTGCCCACGCGCAGGATGTCCTGCAGGGCCTTCTGGCGGGACGGGCGTTCCAGGCTGGCCGTCAGGCCTCGGCGGTGGGTCAGGATGTCGGAGGCCAGCGACACCAGCGCGGCCACGTCCAGCGCGCTGGCCTTGCGCGCGCGTGGGCCGTGCACGGGCTTGAACTCGAGCGCGCCCATGCCGCGCGCGCCGGTGTAGCAGAGGCGCTCGACGGCGTTGAAGTCCCGGGGCGAGCGCCCCTGCGTCGCCAGCCACTGGTCGATGAGCGCGTTGCCGAAGCGATCGGGCAGCGAATCGGCCAGCAGCCCGGGCAGACCGTGGAAGGTCCGGGGCGCCAGTTCCGGAAAGGTGTAGATGCGGGGCCGCAGCGGCATGTGCAGCGGCGACAGTTCGATGCCGCTGGCCAGGAACTCCGGCACATATTCGAACGCGGCCGCTGCGGCGCCTTCTTCCAGGGAGACGGCGCCGATGGTACGGCCCCAGAGCTGGACTTCGGCGACGGTCATGGCTCCCAGACCCAGCGCTTGGGCCTGCCATCGTCCGGCGCCTCGTCCTCCGGTGGACCGGACGCACGCTTGCGGGTCTGCCGCTGCTGCCTCAGCTGCGCGACGGGGCTTGCCACCGGGTCGGGCAGCAGCCGTTCCAGCCTGTCCTCCAGCCCCAGCACGCGGCACACGCGCAGGAAGCTGGTCAGCTGGCTGGACGTGGCCCCTGCCTCCAGGCGTTCCACCGTCCGCTTGGAAACGCCGGCCTGTTCAGCCACCTCCGCCTGGGTCAGGTTCAAGGCGAGGCGCAGCTGTGCCAACCGGTCGCCCAGTTGGCGGAGCATGGCGGATTCCGATAGATAAGTGCTCACAATTCGCCAAATATGGCGAACAAAAGCAAAATCGTCAACTAATTCGCCATTTATGGCGAATTGTCATGCGAATGGATCCTGCAGCACGATGGTGTGGTCGCGATCCGGGCCGGTGCTGACGATCGCCAGCGGGCAGCCGGCCAGTTCCTCCAGCGCGCGCAGGTAGGCGCGGGCGGCGGGGGGCAGCTTGTCCCAGTCGGTGATGCCGTGGGTGTTCTCGTCCCAGCCGGGGAATTCGAGGTACACGGGCGTGCACTCGTCCCAGCCCTGGGCGTCGAGCGGCGCGTACTCGGTGCGCTTGCCGCGGTATTCGTAGGCGATGCACATCTTCAGCGACTTCATGCCGTCGAGCACGTCGAGCTTGGTGATGCACAGGCCGCTGATGCCGTTGATGGCCACGGCGCGCTTGAGCGCGACGATGTCGATCCAGCCGCAGCGGCGCGGGCGGCCGGTGGTGGCGCCGAATTCCTGGCCCTTGCTGCGGATCTCCTCGCCCACTGCGTCGTCGAGCTCGGTCGGGAACGGGCCGCCGCCCACGCGGGTGGCGTAGGCCTTGCAGATGCCCAGCACGTAGTCGATCGCGTCCGCGCCCACGCCGGTGCCGGCGAGCGCGCCGCCGACGGTGGTGTTGGAGCTGGTGACGTAGGGATAGGTGCCGTGGTCGATATCGAGCAATGAACCTTGGGCGCCTTCGAACAGCACCTTCTTGCCCTGCTTGCGCAGGTCGTGGAGGATGCCGGCCACGTCGGACTTCATCGGCTGCACGTAGTCGCCGAATTCCAGCGCCTCGTCGAGCATCTTCTGGTAGTCCACCGCTTCGGCGCCGAGGTACTTGGTGAGCACGAAGTTGTGGTAGTCGAGCGCGGTGCGCAGCAGTTCGGCCAACTGGTCGGGGTAGTGCAGGTCGGCCACGCGCACGCCGCGGCGCGCCACCTTGTCCTCGTACGCGGGGCCGATGCCGCGCCCGGTGGTGCCGATGGCCTTGCCGCCGGCGGCCTTCTCGCGCGCCTGGTCCAGGGCGATGTGGTACGGCATGATCAGGGGCGTGGCCGGGGAGATCTTCAGGCGCGAGCGCACCTCGACGCCGTTGGCCTCGAGCTCGTCGATCTCCTTGCGCAGCGCGGCGGGGCTGAGCACCACGCCGTTTCCGATCAGGCACAGCGCGTCGGCGCGCAGGATGCCGGAGGGGATCAGGTGCAGCACGGTCTTCTTGCCGCCGATGACCAGCGTGTGGCCGGCGTTGTGGCCGCCCTGGAAGCGCACGACCGCGCCGATCTCCTCGGTGAGCAGGTCGACGATCTTGCCCTTGCCTTCGTCGCCCCATTGCGCGCCGAGCACCACCACTGACTGACCCATTACCGCACTCCTGTTCTTTTTCGCCCTGAAGGGGGGCGACCCTGCCACGCGCTGCCGCGCGCGGTGTTCGGTCGAGCGCGCGCCAGTGGCGCGCAAGCGCTCGCCGAGCACCACCACCGACTGAGCCACTTCCGCATCGCCCCTGTAGGAGCGGCTTCAGCCGCGACCACGTCCGGATGCTCGCCCGTGCCGGACGACCGGGTCGCGCCTGAAGGCGCTCCTACGGGCGTCACGCT